>NZ_QZMV01000010.1:0-275640 GCF_003957705.1 Bradyrhizobium sp. LVM 105
CATCAATCGACTTGACCAACGGCCAACCTGTCAGTGATGTGTCCGAACAGGTGTCAGCCATGTCCCCGGACTAAACATAAGGCGGGCGATCCAGTATTCCAGAGGCGGGTGTGATTGAGAGGCCGCGGCGTACTGGATGCCCCGGTCAAGCCGGGGCATGACAGCGTCTGTTGTCGCGAAGCGCTTACAGCTGCCCGAGCAGCGTATCGCCGCCGGAGACCTCGACCTTGCCGGGCATCGCCTCGAGGTTCAGCTTCTTGACCACGCCGTCCTCGACCAGCATCGAATAGCGCTTGGAGCGGATGCCGAGGCCGTTGGCGGAGGCGTCGAGCTCCATGCCGATCGCCTTGGCGAAGTCGGCATTGCCGTCGGCGAGGAAGATGGCCTCGTCGCGCTGGTCGGTGTCGCGCTTCCAGGCGTTCATGACGAAGGCGTCGTTGACCGAGACGATTGCGATGGTGTCGACGCCCTTGTCCTTCATGGCATAGGCGTTGAGGAAGATGCTCGGCAGATGCATCTTGTGGCAGGTGCCGGTGTAGGCGCCGGGCACCGCGAACAGCGCCACCTTCTTGCCCTTGAAAATATCGTCGGTGGTCTTCACCTGCGGGCCTTCCGCCGTCATCACGCGGAATTTGGCCTCGGGCAGCTTGTCGCCAATCTGGATCGCCATGGTCAGTCTCCCTGAAAATCGGTCCCGCTTTTTAGACCGTGCGGCGGGGCTGCACAATATTGCCGGCGGTGAAAGCGGCGGAGGCGGCGGCTCTTCACCTCGATGTCATCAGCCGGAAAAGCCGCCACTGTCGAGGAAGGCCTGCTCTTCCTCGGTGGACGAACGCCCGAGGACGCGGTTGCGGTGAGGGAAGCGGCCGAAGCGGCGGATGATGTCGGCATGCTCCCGGGCGTATTTCAGGTTCTCGGCATTGTCAGCTTCGTTGGCATTGTCGGCGTTTTGAAACAGCGCGACGCAATGCAGCTGGTCGGCCAGGTGCTCCGAATGCATGAAGGGCAGATAGAGGAATTCGAGCAGGATCGGATCGACCCTGGTGTCGACACCTCGATCGATGGCGCGGCGAGCAACCTCGCGCGCCAGCGCGTCGCTGGCAAAGGCCTCGGGCGTGCCGCGAAACATGTTGCGGGGAAATTGGTCGAGGACGATGACGAGCGCCAATGCGCCTGCGTCACTGTCTTCCCATGATGCCAGTTCGCCGGCGACCGCCTTCTGCCACAGCGCAAGAAAGCGGCGCCTGATCTCCGCGTCGAAAGCGTCGTCGCGCTTGTACCAGCGCTCGCGGCCGGCATCGCGCCAAAAGGTGAGAATTCCTGATGGCGCGATATCGCCGACGTCCGTCATCGGCGGTGCAGCCTACGCCGCCTCTGCCTTCTTCTCGTCGCGCAGCTGCCGGCGCAGGATCTTGCCGACATTGGTCTTGGGCAGGTCGGTGCGGAATTCGATGTGCTTGGGCACCTTGTAGCCGGTGAGCTGCTCGTGACAGAACTTGATCACCGCCTCGGCGGTGAGGTTGGGATCCTTCTTCACCACGAAAGCCTTCACCGCTTCGCCCGATCTGGAATCGGGGATGCCGATCACGGCACATTCGAGCACGCCCGGATGGCTCGCGATCACCTCCTCGATCTCGTTCGGATAGACGTTGAAGCCGGAGACCAGGATCATGTCCTTCTTGCGGTCGACGATCTTGGTGTAGCCCTTCTCGTCCATGATGCCGATATCGCCGGTGCGGAAATAGCCGTCCGCGGTCATCACCTTGGCGGTCTCCTCCGGCCTGTTCCAGTAGCCCGACATCACCTGCGGACCCTTGGCGCAGATCTCGCCGGGCTGACCGAGCGGGATCTCGTTGCCGTCGTCATCGCGGATCGAGATCCAGGTCGACGGCACGGGGATGCCGATCGACCCCGTGAATTCGGTTGCCGTTGCCGGATTGCAGGTCAGCGTCGGCGAAGTCTCCGACAGGCCGTATCCCTCGGCGATGAAGCAGCCGGTGATCGCCTTCCATTGATCGGCCACGGGGCGCTGCACCGCCATGCCGCCGCCGTTGGAGATCTTCAGCTTGGAGAAGTCGAGCTTCTTGAAGTCGGGATGGTGCATCAGGCCGTTGTAGAGCGTGTTGACGGCCGGGAAGCTGTTGACCTGGTATTTCGCCAGCTCCTTGATGAAGCCGGGAATGTCGCGCGGGTTGGGGATCAGGAGATTGCATCCGCCGGCGCGGACCGCGAGCAGGTAGCAGGCCGTCAGCGCGAAGATGTGGTAGAGCGGCAGCGCGCAGACGATCATGAGCTGATCGACATGCGGCGGCGCGGCGAGCGCCGGCTGCAGCCAGGCGTCGTTCTGCAGGACGTTGGCGACGATATTGCGATGGAGCAGTGTGGCGCCCTTGGAGAGGCCGGTGGTGCCGCCGGTATATTGCAGGAAGGCGACGTCGCCCGGCGAGAGCTTGGGCTTGCTGAAGGTCATGCCGCGGCCGGCGGACAGCGCGTCGTTGAAGGAGACCGAGCCCGGCAGCGACCACGCCGGAACCATCTTCTTGACGCGGCGAACGACCAGATTGACGATCACGCCCTTGAAGCCGAGCAGGTCGCCCATGCTGGCGACGATGACATGCTTCACCGCCGTCCTGGCGATCACCTGCTCGACCGTGTGGGCGAAATTCTCCAGCACGATGATGGCTTCGGCGCCGGAATCCTTGAGCTGGTGCTCGAGTTCGCGCGGGGTGTAGAGCGGGTTGACGTTGACGACGGCGAAGCCGGCACGCAGCACCGCGGCGGTCGCAACCGGATATTGCAGCACGTTCGGCATCATGATGGCGACGCGGGCGCCACGCTGCAGCCCGCGGCCCTGCAAGTAGGCCGCGAGCGCGACCGACATCTGGTCGAGGTCGCGGTAGCTGATCGACTTGTCCATGCAGATGAACGCCTTGCGGTCGGCGAACTTGGTGAAGCTCTCCTCCAGCAGGTCAACCAGCGACGCGTATTGGGTCGGCTCGATATCGGCGGGCACGCCGGGCGGATATTGCTTGAGCCAGATGCGCTCCATGGAAAACTCCCCTCATTGACCAGAGCCCGTTGTGTCTCGGGCTTGCCTCATTACCGCCAGTATCGAGCCTGCCTGAACCGCTGGCAAGCCGTCGACGCTTAGGGCAAAGGTCGGAAGGTGGCTACCGGAATCGTCGCGAACGGCTGCCGCAGGTGCGAAGCCGGGCCGGATCGGCCCGGGGTGCGCCGTTAACTGTTGTTGGCCGGCTTGGCCGCGGGCTTGGTCGCGGCCTTGGGCTTGGCTGGCTTCTGATCGCCGCTGGCCGCAGGCTTCTCGGCGGGTTTAGCCGCCGCATCAGGCTTGGCGGCAGCATGCTTGGGCGCTGCCGGCTTCGCCGTACTCTTAGGATCGCTCTTGGGGTCGCTCTTTGCGTCGGTCTTGCCGTCGCTCTTGCCATTGTTCTTGACCCCAGCCGGCTTGGCATCCGGCTTCACCGCTGCGGTCTTGGTGTCCTTGCTGGCGTCCTTGGCCGCGTCTTTCGGCTTGTCGGCCGCATCCGGCTTCTTGGCCACGCGCGACTTCTTGCCACGCGGCTTGGAGGACGCCGCCTGCTGGTCGGCATCGGCCGCGACCGCCGCGATCAGGGCGGTGCCGGTGCGGGTCGGGCCGGTATAGACCAGCACGGGCTCGGTCGGCGCCGCCGCCGAGGCCATCAGCTCGGAGGCCTTCATCAGGGGCGGCTGCAGGCCGGCGGTGAAGAAGGTCACCTGGGCTTCGCCGCCGGTGGCCGAGGCCGATCCTGATGCGCCGCCATTGGCGGCAATCAGCGCATCGTCGTCGTCGCTGGCCGGCCGCTTGCGGTGCGGCCCGCACATCTCGTCGCGCAGGTTCGGCGGCGAGGCGTCGACCGGCACGAGGTTATCGACCGTGCCGAGCGAGGGACGCAGCCAGGTGAGATTGTCCTGGGCAAAACCGCGCTCCAGCAGCTGTGCCGCCTTCACCGCGCGCGCCGTGCCGGAGCCTGCGCCCAGCACCACAGCGATCAGCCGGCGGCCGTTGCGCGTGGCCGAGGCGACGAGATTGTAGCCGGAGGCGCAGATGAAGCCGGTCTTGAAACCGTCGGCGCCGGGATAGCGGCCGATCAGCTTGTTGAAATTACCGGTGATGCGCTTGCCGAAGCGGATCGCCGGGATGTGCACGAAATATTCGTATTCCGGCAGGTCGCGCAGGAACGCGCGCGCGAGGATGCCGAGGTCGCGCGCCGACGTGATCTGGCCGTCGGCGGGCAGGCCGTTCGGATTGACGTAGCTGGTCTGCGTCATGCCGAGCCTCTTCGCGGTATTGTTCATTATCGCGGAGAAGCCGTCGATCGAACCGCCGACGCCTTCGGCCAGCACCACGGCCATGTCGTTCGCCGACTTGACCATCATCATCTTCAGCGCGTTGTCGACGGTGAGCTGCGTTCCCGGGCGGAACCCCATCTTCGAAGGCGATTGCGAGGCCGCGACCGGCGAAACCGTGAGCAGCGTGTCGAGCGTCAGTCTGCCATCCTTGACCGCCTTCAGCGTCACATAGGCGGTCATGATCTTGGTGACGGAGGCCGGATACCAGGGAATGGTGGCGTTATCCGCCTGCAGCACCTTGCCGCTGTCGGCCTCGATCAGCAGCAGCGCTTCGGCGCTCGCCGCGCGCGGCGCCAGCAGCGCGGCGCATGCGACACTCGCAGCGACCAGGTTGAACAAGGATTTGCGAAGCAGCGGGCGTAGGGCGTGCACTATCCGATTCCGGTCCTTGGAGATCCGCCGGTTCCCGGGGTTCTCGTGATCTGATTGTCGGTTCTGAAAATCCAGCGCCGCCGCTTGCGGCGCCGCAAACCTATACCGGCTGATGCGTCGAGAATAGGGGGCTGGGTGCGGTATTCCGCAATGAAATAGGCCGAATTTCGACGGCGCCGTGGGGACTTGCTAGGGGGATTTGGCTGCCGTCGCGGCAGCCTCAGAGGCCGTCACGCTGGCCCGTGCGTTTTCCTGCACCATGAACTGAGCCCGGGCGAGCTCGGCAAAATGGCCGCCTTTGGCCACCAGTTCATCGAAAGTTCCGCTTTCGATCACCCGGCCGTTCTCGAACACGAGGATCCGCGTGGCGTTGCGGATGGTGGAAAGGCGATGGGCGATCACGAAGGTGGTGCGGCCCTTCATCACTTCGTCGAGAGCGGCATTCAACTTGGCCTCGGTGATGGCGTCGAGCGCGGAGGTGGCTTCGTCCAGGATCAGGATCGGCGGGTCCTTCAGCAGCGCGCGGGCGATCGACAGGCGCTGCCGTTCGCCGCCGGACAGCATGCGGCCGCGCTCACCGGCATTGGTCTCGAAGCCGCCGCTGCGCTCGATGAATTCGAGCGCCTGCGCGCGCGCCGCCGCCTGGCGCATCTCGGCCTCGGTCGCATCCGGCTTGCCGACGCGCAAATTCTCCGCGATCGACCGGTTGAACAGCAGCGCCTCCTGGAACACAACGCCGATGTTCCGCCGCAGCGAGGTCAGCGTCACGCCGCGCACGTCCATGCCGTCGATCTTGATGACGCCGGATTGCGGGTCGAAGGCGCGATGCAAGAGCGCGATCGCGGTCGATTTGCCGGCGCCGGTCGGGCCGACCAGCGCGATGGTCTGGCCGGGCAGCGCGGTGAAGGTGAGATCCTCGATCGCCGGCCGCTTGCCGTCATAGGAGAAGGTGACGTCGTTGAACTCGACGAGGCCCGACAGCCTGCCGGCATCGATCGCGTCGGGCCGGTCGTGCACCGCGGGCACGGCGTCGAGCACATTGAAGAACTCGCGCAGGCGCGGAGCTTCCATGAACACGTTGTTGATGAAGCTCACGACCTGCTCGAGCTTCTGGATCAACATCGTCGCGAAGCTCACGAACATCACGATCTCGCCGACCGATGTCAGCCCCTGGTCGTGCAGCGCGATGCCGAAGGTGAAGATCGCCAGCACCGTGATGGTGGTGGAGGCGCGGGTGATCACCGTCACCAGCGCCCACCAGGACAGCACCGGCATCTGCGCCGCGAGCAGCTCGTCGGCGACGGAGCGCAGGCCTTTGACCTCGGATTCGACGCGCACGAAGCTCTGCACCAGCGCGACGTTGCCGAGCGCATCCGACGCGCGCGCGGAAAGCTCGCTGTAGTGCTCCTCGACCTCCATCTGCATGCCGAACGTCCTGCGCACCACGAAGGTGGTCAGCGCCGTGAAGACGATGCAGAGCACGAACAGCAAGATCGCGAGGCGCCAGTTCAGGTAAAGCGACAGTGGCAGCAGCACCAGGACAGAGAGGATCGCGGCAAAATGCTCGCGGAAGAAGCCGAGCCACAGCCGCCACAGCGCGTCGGTGCCGTTGAGCATCACCTTCATCAGCCGGCCCGAATGGGTGCCGGAGTGGAACGTTAACGGCAGTTGCAGGATGTGCTCGAAATAGTCGGTCAGCACCGCCTGGCGCTGACGGTGCGAGAGCCGGTCGGCTTGCAAGGCCACGAGCGCGCTGCACAGGATGGTGAAGAGCCCGAACCCGACCCAGGCGGCCAGGAACGGCCAGGCCGAGTTCGAGCCGGCCACGGTCTTGCCGGAGAGCACGTCGACGATCCGGCCGAACAACACGGGTTCGGCGAATTGCGAGGCCGCCAGCAGAAGATTGGCGACCGCGAGCAGCCAGCCCAGCCGCGCCTCGTTGCCGAGCAACTCGAGAACGCGGGTATAGAGGCGCAGGATGGACATGTGGGTGACGAAACTCGAGCGGATGACGGAGCTCATATTCTAAGCAGGGATCGCGCGCGAGATATAGCCGAAGCTGCCGGTTTTTCTCAATTGATCAGCCGCCCCGCGACCGGCGGCAGGAATTGGTCGTCGAAAATGTCGCCGGGGGTCGGCCGCTTGCGGAATTTGAAGTCCTGCGCGATCTGCTCGATCGAGCGCTGCAGGCGCAGCGGCTCGATACCGCCGAGCCCGTTGCGTTTGACCTCGTCGGTCAGGATGTCGTCGGCAAGGACGGCGCGCAGGCGTTCCAGCTCCAGGTCGCGGTCGCCGCCGTCGATGCGGCTCGCGGCCTCGTCCGCCGCGCGCGCCGGCTCCTTGACGGTTGCGGCGATGCCGGCGATCAAGGCGCGGACGAAGCCTTTCACGGCGTCCGGCTTTGCCGCGGCGAAGGCGGCATTGGCCACCACGGCGAAGCCATAGGCCTCGCAGCCGTAATCGGCATAACGCAGCACGACGAGATCGGCACCGGGCACGCCGCGATCGCGCAGGTTCACCGCCGAGAGATGGCTGAAGCCCGCGACGGCATCGACCTGTCCCGCGGACAGGATCGGCTCGCGCACGGCCGCGCCGATCTTGTGGAATTTGACGCGCGATGCCTTGATGCCGTTCTGCTGCGCCAGCGCCGGCCACAGCCGCATCGACAGATCGCCCTCGGCAACCCCGACGGTCTTGCCGTCGAGATCGGGCAACAGATGGATGCCGCGGCTCCTGCGCGCCACGATCGCGTAAGGCGCGCGGTTGAACAGCACGAACACCGCCTTGACCGGCGCCGCATCCTCCTTGTCGCGAAACCGGATCAGCTCGTTGATGTCGACGAGCGCAAGCTCGCTGTCGCCTTTGGCGACGCGTGCGAGTGCCTCCGGCGATCCGGTCGCGCTGCCGAAGGACACGTTGAGACGCTCGGCGCCGAACCTGCCGTCCTTCGCGGCAAGGAAGAACGGCGCCATGCTCGCGTCGGGCGGGCGGTCGAAGGTGAAGTGAATGGCAACGGAGGGCGGCGCAGGCGACTCGGCCGCGCCGACACCGCGTGGACTCAGTGCCGCAAGCGAGATCGAGAGGGTCAGCAGGCAACGAAGCGCGATCGTCTTGAATTGAGACATCGGTTGCGCCGGTCCCGCATTGTTATGGTTTCGTGACGCTTGCAGCGCCGGCCGACGACACCGTGCGCGCGCCAACATGAACGGCGGATGAGCGGCGGTTGCGTCACGATTACGCAACCCCGTTCAGCTTGTGTTGGGGTTGGGGAACCCAACTTAGGTCATGCGGGTTTGAAAGGCATGAGCCTGTCCGCAGGCGTCCGTTCCAGGTCCCAAAGGAGGGCCCAAGACATGTTCGACCGATTCTCCAAGATTGCGGGCCGCAAGGCCGTTCTTGCTACCGCCGCCGTGGTGGCTCTGACTGCCGCTGCACCCAACGCCTCCTACGCGGGCGGCCGTCATTGGCACGGTGGTGGTGGCGGCGCCGCCGCTGCTGCGATGTTCGGCCTGGCCGCGACCGGCCTGGCGATCGCAGCCAGCCGCAATGCCTACGCCTATGATCCGGGTCCGGGTTACTATTACGACAGTGGCCCGGTCTATTACAGCAGCCCCGGCTATGGTCCCTATTATTACGACTCGAGCAGACGCTACACCTATGGCGGCTACAAGAATCCCTGCGCCCACGGCTATTCCGGCTACAGCTGCTATTAACCGGTCGGCCATGCGTCATCGGCGAACAGGCCGGCGCGCTTGCCGCGCCGGCCTGTTTTCTGCTTTTATTGTCGAGCGTTAACACGCCGGCCATTTGTTTAGAGTAGTTTTGAGTACCATGAGTGATTCGCTTGAGCGGCTATATCTGGCTGTGCTCGCGGCCAGGGATCTTGATCCGGCAACATCGCGGACCGCCCGGCTGTTTCAGCGTGGGCCCTCGCAAATGGCAAAGAAGCTCGCTGAAGAGGCCATCGAGGTCGTGATCGATGCCGTCAATGGCGACTCCGAGGCCGTGATCCGGGAAAGCGCCGACCTCTTGTACAATCTCACCGTGCTCTGGGCCTCAGCCGGCGTGCGCCCCGAGGACGTCTGGCGCGAGATGTCGCGGCGGGAAGATATGCTCGGCATCGCCGAGAAGCTGCCGAAATCCTCAATGAAACTGCCCAAGGTCGCGTCACCGCGCGTGGCGGCCAGGCGGCCAATTGTCGCGCTCGAGGGGCGTGCTGCGCGCAAGCGCCACTAGAAACGTCACAATTCGCCTCAATCTCGGCATGGACAAATCCGTCCCATGGTGCTTCATCGCGGCGCCATGCTGAAACGTATCTACGACTGGTGCATCGACGCCGCCCACAAGCCCTACGCGCTCTGGATCATGGGTGTCGTCTCCTTCGCCGAAAGCTCATTCTTTCCGGTCCCGCCGGATGTGATGCTGATTCCGATGTCACTGGCGCGCCCGCAGCGCGCCTGGCTCTATGCGGCGGTCTGCACCGCGACGTCGGTGCTTGGCGGCATCGTCGGCTACGCCATCGGAGCGCTGCTGTTCGACTCGGTCGGCCAGTGGCTGATCCAGGTCTACGGCCTCGGCGACAAGGTCGACGCCTTCCGCGCCTCCTATGCGGAATGGGGCGCGGTGATCATCCTGCTCAAGGGGCTGACGCCGATCCCCTACAAGCTCGTCACCATCACCTCGGGCTTTGCCGGCTACAACATCATCCTGTTCATCCTCTGCTCGATTATCGCCCGTGGCGGACGCTTCTTCGTCGTCGCGATCCTGCTCAACCGCTATGGCGACTGGATCCGGGTTCGGATCGAGAAGCATCTCGGATTGTGGGTCGCGCTCGGTGCCATCGTGCTGGTGCTCGGCTTCGTGGTGGCGGTCAAGTTGATCTAGGCGCTGGCGGCTTTGCCGCAGGGCCGGCTTCGGCTACGGTTGCCGCCATGATGGTTCGATCCGGCAATCCGGCGGTGCGGCTCGGGACGCTGATGTCAGCGGCGCTGCTGCTCCTCCTCAGTGGCGGCGGCATCGGATGGACGCAATCTGCACCGCCATCGCTCGGCCTCCAGCAGCAGGGGGGGCCGGCCGCGCCGTCGCCCTCGACGCCGGCCTCTTCCGCCGCGCCGGCACGCGAGGAAAATCCCGGGCTGATCAATGAAATGGGCAAGCTGTTCGACAAGCTGCCCTCGATCCTGCCGCCGATCAAAAGCCCCAGTGAAACCATGAACGACCTGTCACGGCTGGCCAAGCCCTCGACCATGGTGTCGGGGCGCGTGGCCTGCCCGCTCTCGTCGAACGGCGCGCCCGACTGCAAGCAGGCCGCCGACCAGCTCTGCCAGAGCAAGGGCTACAAGGAAGGCAAGAGCCTGAATGCCGATTCCGCGGAAAAATGCTCAGCCAAGGTTCTGATCCCCGGCCGGCAACGCAAACCGGACGACTGCCGCACCGATACTTTCGTGACCAGCGCGCTGTGCCAGAACTAAAGCGCGATGCGACTAGGATGAATCATCATCGCGCTTTAGGTTGTTGTTTAAGCATGATCTTTTCGGAAAACCGCTGCGCACTTTTCCGGACCATGCTTTAGAGGACGTCGCGCGAGCAGCAAGGAGCGCCCATGAGTCGTACGGAGCAGGACTTCCTCGGACCGCGTGAGATCGCCGACGACATCTATTACGGCGTCCAGACCATCCGGGGTAAGGAGAACTTCCACATCACCGGCATTTCGATGAACCAGGAGCCTTACTTCGTGAAGGCGCTCGGTTACGTCAAGAAGGCCGCCGCGATGGCCAATCGCGATCTCGGCGCGATCGACGCCAGGGTCGCGGACGCGATCATTCTCGGCTGCGACCGCGTCATCGCCGGCGAGATGATGGATCAGTTCGTCACCGACTTCATCCAGGGCGGTGCCGGCACCTCCACCAACATGAATGCCAACGAGGTGATCGCGAACCTCGCGCTGGAATCGCTCGGCTTCGGCAAGGGCGACTATCAGCACGTCAGTCCCAACGACCACGTCAATTACGGCCAGTCGACCAACGACACCTATCCGACTGCCTTTCGCCTCGCGCTGATCCTGCGGCTCGAGAGCTACATGACCGCGCTGCGCCAGCTCCAGGAAGCTTTCTTCAGCAAGGGGCGCGAGTTCGACCGTGTTCTGAAGATGGGCCGCACGCATCTGCAGGATGCCGTGCCGATGTCGCTCGGCGCGGAATTCCGGGGCTGGGGCACCACGATCGGTGAGGAGGTCGACCGCATCTCGGAAGCGCGTGCGCTGCTGCGCGAGATCAATCTCGGCGCCACCGCGATCGGCACCTCCGTCACGGCTGCGGTCGGCTATCCCAAGCTCGCGGTCCGGCATCTGAGCGCGCTCACCGGCGTCGACTTCATCCTCGCCGGCGATCTCGTCGAGGCGACCTCGGATACCGGCGCCTATGTGCAGCTCTCGGGCGTCCTGAAGCGCACCGCGAGCAAACTGACGAAGATCTGCAACGACATCCGCCTGCTCGCCTCGGGCCCGCGCGCCGGCTTCAACGAGATCAACCTGCCGCAGTTGCAGCCGGGCTCTTCGATCATGCCCGGCAAGGTCAATCCCGTGATCCCCGAAGTGGTCAACCAGACCAGCTTCCTCGTCATCGGGCTCGACACGACGGTGACGCTCGCGGCCTCGGCGGGCCAGCTCCAGCTCAACGTGATGGAGCCGGTGATCTCGTTCGCGCTGTTCTTCTCGATCCGCACCATGGAACGCGCGGTCAACAGCCTGCGCGAGAATTGCGTCGTCGGCATTACCGCCAACGAAGAGCACACCCGCAACATGGTGCTGAACTCGCTCGGCATCGTCACGGTGCTGAAGCCGCTGCTCGGCTACAAGCAATGCGCCGAGATCGCGCGCGAGGGCTACAAGAGCGGCAAGTCGCTACACCAGATCGTGGTGGTCGAGCGCAAGCTGCTGACGCAGGAGAAGTGGGACGAGATGTTCTCGTTCGAGCGGCTGATCAATCCGGATTTGCTCGGGTAGCTGTCAGTGACCACAGTTCTCTCCTCGTCATTGCGAGGAGCCCTTGCGACGAAGCAATCCAGGACTGCTTCCGCGGAGACAGTCTGGATTGCTTCGCTACGCTCGCAATGACGGAGGAGAGATGTGGGGTTAAGAATTCCGCTGCTTGGAATTGCGGCAGCGGCATCCGTGACGGCGTCAAAACGCAATACTTGACAGTGGAAAGATTGCCTTGTTGGTATGGCGCCCAACCTTCCATTGACCGGCCAACAGAGGATCGTCTCGCAATGTCCATGCCTGCCTTGTTCAAAGGGCGCCTGTCGATCCCCGTGATCGGCTCGCCGCTCTTCATCATCTCGGTGCCCGATCTGGTGATCGCGCAATGCAAGGCGGGGGTGGTCGGTTCGTTTCCGGCGCTGAACGCGCGGCCGCCGGAGCTGCTCGACGAATGGCTGGCACGGATCACCGAGGAGCTCGCGGCCTATGACCGCGCGCATCCGGAACGGCCGTCGGCGCCGTTTGCGGTCAACCAGATCGTGCACAAGTCGAACAACCGGCTCGACCACGACATGCAGCTCTGCGCCAAGTACAAGGTGCCGATGATCATCTCCTCGCTCGGCGCCCGCGAGGAGCTGAACCAGGCCGTGCACGGCTGGGGCGGCATCGTCTTCCACGACGTGATCAACCAGAAGTTCGCGCACAAGGCGATCGAGAAAGGCGCCGACGGCCTGATCCTGGTCGCGGCCGGGGCCGGCGGCCATGCCGGCACCATCTCGCCGCTCGCTTTCGTTGCCGAGACCCGCAAGTGGTTCGACGGCCCGATCGCGCTGTCGGGCGCGATCGGCAACGGCCAGGCGATCCGCGCCGCGCGCATCCTCGGTGCCGACTTCGCCTATATCGGCTCGGCCTTCATCGCCACCAAGGAGGCCAACGCGGTCGAGCGCTACAAGGAGATGATCGCCGGCTCGAGCGCCGACGACATCGTCTATTCCAACCTCTTCACCGGCGTGCACGGCAATTATTTGAAGCCCTCGATCCTCGCCGCCGGCATGGATCCGGAGAACCTTCCGACCTCCGATCCCTCCAAGATGAATTTCGGCACCGACGCCTCCGGCGAACGCGCCAAGCCGAAAGCCTGGAAGGAGATCTGGGGGAGCGGCCAGGGCATCGGCAGCATCGACAAGGTGCTGCCTGCAGCGGAGCTGATCGCGCGCTTCAAGAAGGAATACGACGAAGCGATCGATCCGCCGTTGTGACGATCTCGTGTCCCGGACGCGCTGCAGCGCGCAACGCTGCTGCGCAGAGCCGGGACCCACCGCAGCAACGTATGGACCCCGGATCAGCAGCGCACCGCTACGCGCGGCACAGCATCCGGGGAACGTCAACCGAGGCTGATTGAACGATGACCGCCATCTACCGCGTCGACGGCGACAGCGTCGTCACCAGCCCGGATGCCGCCGGCCCCTGGGATCGGCGCATGCAGCACGGCTCGGCGCCGGCTTCGCTGGTGACGTGGGCGGCCGAGCGCGTTCCGACGCCGGCTCCGATGGACATCGCGCGCGTCACCATCGACCTGATGCGCCCGGTGCCGGTGGCGCCGCTCACGATCGCGACCGAGGTCCTGCGCGAGGGCCGCAAGATCCAGCTCTGCAACATCAAGCTGCTTGCCGATGGCGTGCAGGTGGTCGGCGCGACCGTGCTCAAGATCCGGCGCCAGGCACTGGCGCTGCCCGACGATGTCGAGGAGCTGCCGGTCACGCTGCCCTCGCCGGAGGACTCGCTGGCCGAGGATGGTCACGCCGCCACCAGCCCGTTCGTGCGTTCGGTCTCGATGCGTGCCGCGCGCGGCCGCTTCGGTCAGGCCGGCGCCGGCGCGATCTGGTTTCGCGTCGATCATCCGCTGATCGAGGGGGAGCCGATCTCGCAGGCCATGCGCGCCGTGGTCGCCGCCGATTTCTCCAACGGCACCGCCTCGACGCTCGACTTCCGCGCCTGGACCTACATCAATGCCGACCTCACCGTGAGCTTCGCGCGTCAGCCGGTCGGCGAGTGGATTCTGCTCGACGGCGAGTCCTGGATCGGCGCCGACGGCACCGGGCTTGCAATGTCGCGCCTTGCCGACCGCCAGGGCTATTTCGGCCGCGCGGTGCAGAGCCTGGTGATCGAGAAACGTTGAGGCGTGACGGCAAGCGTCGCTGTTCGGGCCGCCCAATTGAACGGCAGGCTTCCGCCGCCGCGGAAGGGATGCAAGGTCGTGTTCGACCGGGGCATCCTGCCAGTTCACATTCCGTAGAAGATCTTGATCTCCCACAGCACCACAATGATAGCCGTGATCAACGTGATCGCGGCGACTGCACTTTCCAGGGAAGCGACTCTCATCTCTTACTCCGCTTCCCAGCCCCGTCAGCGGTCTAGGTGATTCCCCGATTCGGCGGCAATTGCGTGCGCCGCGCCGCCATCCACTCCGTTCCGCGTTGTGGTGTCCGGGACACAGTGGCCCCGTAGAATCCCGGGTATTTATCCCACCATCCGGTCCCGGCCGCTCCAGAAGCCTGCGCGCAGCACCTTCTTGTCGACCTTGCCGACTCCGGTCATCGGCAATTGCTTGACGAACTGGATCTGCTTGGGCGCATGCGCCGAGCCTTTTCGCGTCTTGACCAGGTTGATCAGCTCGTCCGGATCCGGCCTTGCGCCCTCGCGCGGCACGACGATGGCGGTGACGGCCTCGCCCCACTTTTCGTCGGGAATGCCGACGACCGCGACCATGGCGACATCGGCATGTTGCGACAGCACGTCCTCGACCTCGCGCGGGAAGATGTTGAAGCCGCCGGTCACGATCATGTCCTTCTTGCGGTCGAGAATGAACATGTAGCCGCGCTCGTCCTGGCGCGCGATGTCGCCGGTGTGGACCCAGCCGTTCTTCAGCGTCTCGGCGGTGATGTCGGGCCGTCTCCAGTACTCTGCCATCGCATGCGGGGCGCGCACGCAGATCTCGCCGGCCTCGCCCGTCTTCACCTCCCGGTCGTTGTCGTCGAGAATCCTGACCTCGCACGCCGCGATCGGAAAGCCGCAGGACAGGAACAGCTCCGGCGTCTTCGGATCGTGATCCGCCTTGCGCAGCACCGAGACCGGATAGCATTCGGTCTGGCCGTAGAGCTGCGAGAACACCGGTCCGATGCGCTCGATGCCCTCGACCAGCCGGCTTGGCGACATCGCCGACGCCCCGTAGAGCACCAGCTCCAGCGAGGACAGATCGGTTTTGTCCAGCACGGGATGATCGAGCAGCACGTAGATCATGGTCGGCACGAACAGCGTGAAATTGATGCGTTCGCGTGCGATCGTCGTCAGCACCGCCTCGGGATCGAAACCTTTGAGCATGTGCACGGTGCCGCCGCGCATCAGGGTCGGCAGCACTTTCGTGCCGGCCACATGGCTGATCGGGGCGACGGTGAGGTAGCGTGCCGCGTCGGGGATTTCGAAATCGGCGAGGATCGCGGCCGCGGCTCCGGCATTCTCGCGGTGATAGCGCAGCGCGCCCTTGGATTTGCCGGTGGTGCCGCCTGTGTAGTTCAGCGTGGAGAGATCATCGAGGCTGGCGAGGTTCCGCGCGCTGGCGTGTCCCGCGCTCTCGATGGCTGCCAACAGATCGGCACCGTAACCGGCCCAGCCCATGGTGAAGATGGCCTTCAGCCGCGGCGCTCTCGCCGCAAGCTCGCCACCGCGGTCGCGGAAGGCGGCCGCATCGACCACCAGCATCTCGGCTTCGGAATCATCGAGCTGGAACAGCTGGTCCTCCAGCGATCCCAGCGGATGCAGCCAGGTGATGCAGAGCCGCGACAATTGCGCGGCGACGCCGGCGCACCAGGTGTCGGCGCGGTTCGCGGTGAGGAAGGCGACGCGCGCGCCCGCCTGCAAGCCGAGACGCATGAAGACGCCCTGGATGCGTCCGATGAGGTCGATGGTGCCCTGATAGCTCAACGATCCGCCGGGCCAGGCGAAGGCGGTGCGGCCGGGATAGCGCGACAGCGCCCGTAGCGTCTGCGCACAAGTCGGGGACGATGCGTGGAGCGGATCGGACATATGTTTCCTCGTTGCTTGTCACCGGCTTCTGACGTGCCAATGTTGCCGATGACGCTAGCACACGGACTGCGGGAGGAAACCACAAAGCCCGCGAGGAGGCATGCGTGACAAGGAGATTTGCGTGACGTCAGATCGGCTGCAACGCTTCGGCGATCGTCTCGCTCTGCCGCTGATCGCAGCGCCGATGTTCCTGGTGTCGGGCGTCGAGCTCATGGTCGCCGCGTGCCGGAGCGGCGTGATCGGCAGCTTCCCCACCGCGAATTGCCGCAGCACGGACCAGCTCGATGAATGGCTCACCACCATCGAGACGCGGCTGTGCCAGCACGAAGCTCAGACCGGCCGCAAGGCAGCGCCGCTCTGCCCGAACCTGATCGTGCATCGCTCCAATGCGCGGCTGGAGCAGGATCTCGCGGTGCTGCTGCGGCACAGGCCGGAGATCGTCATCACGTCGGTCGGCTCGCCTGCGCCCGTGGTGAAGCCGCTGCACGATGCCGGCGCGCTGGTACTGGCGGACGTCGCTTCCATCCGCCATGCCGAACGTGCGGCGGAAGCAGGCGTCGACGGACTGGTGCTGCTCACCGCGGGCGCCGGCGGGCAGACCGGCTGGCTCAACCCATTCGCCTTCGTCCGCGCGGTGCGCGCGTTCTATGACGGCGTCATCGTGCTCGCGGGCGGCATCAGCGACGGCCGCGCGCTGTATGCGGCCGAAGTGCTCGGCTGCGATCTCGCCTATATGGGCACCAAGTTCATCGCGACGCGCGAGAGCATGGCGGACGACCGCCACAAGCGAATGCTGGTCGACAGCAGCGCCGACGACATCCTGCTCACGACCGCGTTCACAGGCCTGCAGACCAGCATGCTGAGGCCGTCGATCGTGGCCGCCGGGCTTGATCCTGACGATCTGCCGGCGCGCGGGGCGATCGACATCGCCAGGGATATCGACGTTGGCGCGCGCGAGAGCCGTCCGAAACGCTGGCGCGACATCTGGAGCGGGGGGCATTCCACCTCGGGCGTCACCGACGTGCTCGGGGTCGACGATCTCGTTGCGCGGACGGCGGCCGAATATCGTGAGGCGAGGGCGCGCTGCCTCCCGTAGAATTGCGGAAAGGGCAGGCGCCGCTCGTCCCGATCACGGTTAATCCCGCGCTCTTCCGCCCCGCTCACTTAACGGCAGATTAACCATCGCCCGCCAAGAATCCTCTCACGGCCGCCAATCAGGACCGAGAGGGACAGGCGATGGACTTCGATTATCTCAACACCAAGACGGCGGCTTCGCTGGACGAAATCCGCGTTCGCGTCGCTCATGCCCTGGCCCGCCACCCGCTGTGCCGCAACGTTCGCTTCGACATCGTCAGCGTCCCCCGCACCCGCCGGGGCGGCAACTGGACGGTGGCGCTGCAATCGGTCGAGCCGCGCGCGGTCTGGGAGGCCTCGGAGATCGTCGCGGACATCCAGGACGCCTACGATCTGGCCGCAGCTGCCTGATATCCTTTGCCTTTTACGCAAAATGTCGCTGCAGACATGCTGATTGTCGCGACGAAGGCGCACTCAAGCCATAATTCGTGCCCTTTTCCCGGGCATCTCTAACAAACTCGTGAAGCGTCCGTTCCCGGAGAGACGTTTGTCCAAAGCCATCACCATCGTTGTGCTGACCTGCTTCCTCGTCCTCGGCGCCGCGACCACCGCCATTCTTGGCCGCGACAGCGTCCCCAGCGTCAGTGAAGACATGATCGCGCAGACGCCTCCGCCCAAGCCGCTCGCAACCAACCGCGCCGCCAAGGCCGACCGTCTGGTCCCGACCCTCGCCTTGGCATCGGCCGCGATCGAGCCGGTCCTGGTGCCCGCCGACAGGCTTTCGCAGGCGCCCGTGCTGACCGAGCCGCTGCGCCAGGCCTTCGCTGCTGCCACACCGTCCGATTTCCCGATGCCCAAGGCGGCGCCCGGCGTGTCCGAAGCGCCCGCCGCGGCGGAGGTTCCCGCTGTCGAAGTCCCCGCCAAGCCGAAGGTGGTCGCCAAGCCGCAGTCGCAGAAGCATTATACCCTGCTGTCCGACGCACAGATTGCGGGGATCAGGGACCGCCTGAAACTGTCCTCGTCGCAGGAATATTACTGGCCCTCGGTCGAGAGCGCGCTACGCAACGTTGTCCGCAAGATCTCGGCGAACAAGCTCTCCAATCCGAACGCGCCGCCCAGTGCGCAGATCGACCCGAATTGCGATGAGGTCCAGCAGTTGAAGTCGGCGGCCATGCCGTTGCTGTTCCAGCTGCGTGACGATCAGAAAGAGGAAGTGCGCAAGCTCGCTCGCCTCATCGGGCTCGAGAAGGTCGCGCAGCAGATCTGAGGCTTAAGTTCCTTTGGGAACTGCTTCCGTATCAGGAACATCCGGCAATCAACGCGCGTTGCTCGCCCCAAAGAGGGAGTGGATCAATGCGCGCCTCGACAGCCTATTTCGTCGGTGCCGGAACCATTGTCGCAGCCATTGCCATTGGTTTGGGCGGCGGGATCGTGGCCGGCAACATCATGAATCCGGTCGCGTCCAAACAGGGCCCGGACACCAGCAAGATGGCGCAGCGTGCCGAATCCGCTAGCGCGCCGGCGGCGACAAACGCACCCTCGGAACGCGTCAATTACCTCACCGGCTCGCAAGCCTTTGGCGCGATGATCGCCGCACCGGCCCAAGCCGAACTGAAGCCCGAAGCCGTCAAGTCTGAGGCCGCAAAGCCTGGCACCCAGCCCGCTCAGGCGACTGCCGAACCGCCGGCACCGCCGCCTTCACAGGCGGCCGCGGTCGAGCCACCCAAGGACCAGTCCAAGGACCAGTTCAAGCCAACCGTCGCATCGTCGCCGAAGGCCGCAAAACCCGGCGAGCAGCAAGCATCGGTCGATCCGGCCTCTTCACTCGACAACGCCTATGCCAAGGCGAAGGATTCCGACGTGAGGCGCGCTGCGTCCGAGCGGCGTCGGATCGAGCGGCGCGAACGCTGGGCCGAGCGCCGCCATTATTACGAGGGCCGCGAGCCGCGCGGCATGCGCGACCGCACCGATTGGGACGACGTCGCGCGCAACATCCGCGAAGATTCCGATGCGCGCGACTATGCCGGCCGGCCGCGCGGCGGCTTCCCGCAGATCAGGCTGTTCGGGCCCGACGACGATTAGCGCTTAGCCCGCGATCACCGCTGCCGGCGAAGAAGGTGCGGCGTCATTGTCGAGCCGCTGTCACCTCATTCCCGCGCGCCGCAATCCTTCCAGGTAATGCGCCCGATCCTCGTCCCGCAGCATCGGCAGCTCGTGAATGATCCAGGCGAGTGAGACCCCCGGGGCTGAGCGCGGCGTAGACCGTCCAGGGCGGACGCCGCGGGCGCCGTGTCTCCTGACATCCCGGCGGCAGCCGTCAGCACGCGGTGCGCGCCGACGAAATCGCCGCGTTGCCGCAGCGATTCCGGCGAAACTGCGAATGTGCTTTGCGCAAGCTGCGCCGCCTCCGTAAGCTACCTCCCACACAAACGCCAACCACGAAGAAACGCCCATGCCCGCCTTCCGCGCTTCCACCACCGTGCTCGATTCGATGCTGTTCCGCGACGCCTTCGGCACGCCTGAGATGCGCGAGGTGTTCTCCGACGTCGCGCTGGTGGCGCGCTATGCCGAGGTCGAGGTGGCGCTGGCGAAGGCGGAAGCCAGCTGTGGCGTGATCCCGCAGCAGGCGGCCGAGGCGATCGCGACGCGGACCGACGTCGCCGCGCTCGATTTCGATCTGCTCAGGCAGGAGACCGACATCGTCGGCTATCCGATCCTCCCCTTGGTGCACCAGATGGTGAAGCAGTGCGGCGAGGCCGGCCGCTACGTGCATTGGGGCGCGACCACCCAGGACATCATGGACACCGCCGTGGTGCTGCAGCTCCGCGCTGCGCTCGAGATCGTGGCGCGCGACATCGACGAGCTCCGCGGCATCCTGGCGAACCTCTCGAGACGCCATCGCGACACGCCGATGGCCGGCCGTACCCACCTCCAGCAGGCACTTCCGGTGACCTTCGGCTACAAGACCGCGATCTGGCTCGCCATGTTCGATCGCCACGCCGAGCGGCTGGCGCAGCTGAAGCCGCGCGTGCTGGTCGGTCAGTTCGCCGGCGCCGCCGGCACGCTGGCCTCGCTCGGCGACAAGGGATTCGAAGTGCAGGAGGCACTCTGCGCCGAGCTGAAGCTCGGCGTTCCCGTCTCGACCTGGCACGTCGCGCGCGATGGATTTGCCGAGGCGGTGAACTTCCTTGCGCTCGTCACCGGCTCGCTCGGCAAGATCGCGCTCGACATCATGATCATGGCCTCGACCGAGTTTGGCGAAGTCTACGAGCCGTTCGTCAAGGGGCGCGGCGCCTCCTCGACCATGCCGCAGAAGCGCAATCCGATCTCGTCGGAACTGATGCTGGCGGCGTCCAAGGCGGTGCGCCAGCACGCCGGCCTGATGCTTGACGCCATGGTGCAGGATTTCGAGCGCGCCACGGGTCCCTGGCACGCCGAATGGATGGCCATCCCCGAAAGCTTCGTGCTGACCGCCGGCGCGCTGCATCAGGCGAAGTTTGCACTTGCGGGCCTCATCGTGGACGAGGCGAAGATGAACGACAATCTCGCGATCAGCCGCGGCCTGATCGTGGCCGAAGCGGTCATGATGGGGCTCGCGCCGCAGCTCGGCCGGCAAGAGGCCCATGACGTGGTTTATGACGCTTGCCGGCTCGCCAACGACAAAGGCTTGAGCCTGGCGGATGCGCTGTCCTCCGACTCCCGCGTCTCGAGCCGCATCGACCGTGTCACAATCGAGGCGCTCACCTCACCGAAAAATTACCTCGGACTCGCGCCCGCCATGGTTGACCGGGTGCTGAAATCGGCAACGCGTTGAAAACCAATATGCGTGAAACTGCGTATCTTCTCCGTGTCGCAAGGTGCTCGCGCACTTGCGCCTTGCGGTGCTAGGCTTAGATTGAACCAGAGACTTTCGGCAGAGGGCCCGGCATGACTGATCACCGCAATTCCATTGATCCCGCGAAGCTCGACCGGCTGGCCGAGGTGGCGGTGAAGGTGGGCCTGGGCTTGCGGCCAGGACAGGATCTGCTTCTGACGGCGCCCGCGATCGCGCTACCGCTGGTCAGGCGGATCGCCGTGCATGCCTACAAGGCCGGCGCTGGCCTTGTGACGCCGATCCTGTCGGACGAGGAGATGACGCTGGCGCGCTACCGCCATGGCCATGACAGCAGTTTCGATCGCGCCGCTGGCTGGCTCTATGAGGGCATGGCCAAGGCGTTCTCGGAGAACACCGCGCGGCTCGCCATCGTCGGCGACAACCCGATGCTGCTGTCGGGCGAGGATCCGTCCAAGGTGGCACGCGCGAGCAAGGCGAATTCGATGGCCTATCAGCCCGCGCTGGAGAAGATCGTCAATTTCGACACCAACTGGAATATCATCGCCTATCCAAGCCCGTCCTGGGCCAAGCAGGTCTTCCCCAACGATCCCGAGGACGTCGCGGTCGGCAAGCTCGCGGATGCGATTTTCGCCGCGTCCCGCGTCGATCGCGAGGATGCGATGGGCAATTGGGCCAGCCACAATGCGGTGCTGCGCGAGCGGACCAACTGGCTCAACGGCCAGCGCTTTCGCGCCCTGCAATATTCGGGACCGGGCACCGACCTCACCATCGGCCTGGCCGACGGCCACGAATGGGAGGGCGGTGCCTCGCTCTCCAAGAACGGCATCAGCTGCAACGCCAATATCCCGACCGAAGAGGTGTTCACCACGCCGCATTGCCGCCGCGTCTACGGCCATGTCGTGAGCTCGAAACCGCTGTCCTATCAGGGCACGCTGATCGACAACATCGCGGTGCGCTTCGAGGACGGCAAGATCGTGGACGCAAAGGCCTCGCGCGGCGCGGAGGTGCTGAACAAGGTGCTCGACACCGACGAGGGCGCCCGCCGCCTCGGCGAAGTGGCGCTGGTGCCGCATTCCTCGCCGATCTCACAGAGCGGGCTGCTGTTCTACAACACGCTGTTCGACGAGAACGCGGCGTCTCACATCGCGCTCGGCCAGTGCTATTCGAAATGCTTCGTCAACGGTGCGCAGCTCACCCCGCAGCAGATCGCGGCGCAAGGCGGCAACCAGAGCCTGATCCATATCGACTGGATGATCGGCTCCGCCGAGACCGATATCGACGGCATCTTGCCCGATGGCAGCAAAGTGCCGGTGTTCCGCAAGGGCGAGTGGGCGAAGTAGTCTGCCTACCTCTCTTCCGGGAGGGATTGGTGCGGCGACAGATTTTCCGTGCGCTCGTTCCTTGCGTGCGGAAAGGTATGTGGGTTCTGGTGCCTTCGCGCATTTTGTCGCACCCCGGGAATGGACCGGGTCATGTGCGCGGATTTGCAAGGGAATTGCGACGTTAACCGTTTGCACTTGTCGCTTCCGGATGATTCTCGAAATGGATGTAAGAAAGAATTAAAAACGGGCTACTAGCGTCCGAACATCTTTCGAAACACTCCCGGCCGGATCGGCCGCAAATATCATTTCCCGAGGAAGCAAATGGCATTGATTGAAGTCGGTAGTTGCAACGTGGACCTCGAGCTGCGGCCGATCGAGCCGTCCTGGATCATCGAAGGCAACCCGGTGTCGCGCTCGCGCGTCCTGTCGACCAGTGCCGACGGCACCGCCCAGACCATCATCTGGTACTGCACCGAAGGGCGCTTCAACTGGTACTACGACATCGACGAGACGATCATGATCATGGAAGGATCGATCGTGCTCGAAAGCGAGGGCATGCCGCCGAAGCGTTACGGCCCCGGTGACGTCATTTTCTTCCGCGATGGCGCGCATGCCAAATGGCACGTCGAAGGCCACGTCAAGAAGATCGCCTTCTGCCGCAAGACCAATCCCGTGATGATCGGCTTCCTGATCCGGGTCGTGAACAAGCTCAAGAAGATCTTCACCTCGACCGGCGAGCGCCGCCCCGCCTCGCTGATGGGCGCAGGCTAGAGCTCACAACAACTTTCAAGGACGCTTCCCAGCGGCTACGACGAAGACGGGTTCGGGAATCAACATCCCGGCCCGTCTTCTCGTTATGACGGCAGCTCGAGCTAGTAGATATCTGTTGCGGTTTGCGAGAACCTTCACCGCCGGCACAGCGGCGCCTTTGTCAGCCCTTGTGTCGCCTGGCCCTGACGTCGACGATCAGCCGCCAATCGGCCGCGGCGGCCGGCCTCGCCTCGCCGAGCCAATGGAAGGAGTCCCCGGTGATCTCCGTGAAGCTCCACCGCGTCAGCTCGCCGGCTTCGGTCGTGCCTTCCTGCACGATGTCCTCGCCGCGGGGACGGCCGATCTGCTGGCGGAAGACGCTGCGACCCGGATCGAACCAGGAGATCCGCCATGCATCGATGGTCGGATCGTAAACGCGAAGCGTCGTGCCGTACCAATTGCCGGCGATTGGAAAGGCCGGCGCGCCCGCGGGCCGGGGTATCATCCAGACGTCCTGGACGGCTCGGCCTTCCAGCACCCAGCCGAAATGAATCTCGCCGGGCGCTACGTGCTTCGTGCCATCGGATCCATGGGCGGTGATCTCGGCATCCCAGTCGCCGACGAAGCGGCCATAGAGTTGAAGCGCCGCCGCATGCTCGGGGTTCGGTCCGTCCGCGTGCAAAAGTCTGGCAAAGTCGGTCATGTTGCTCTCCTGTTGCCGGCAGATCAACACGACCGGCCGGCGGCCGGCTTGGAGAAAATTGCGGCTCAGACCCCGTCGAGGATGATCACCGTCGGCTTCGACGGCAGCGCATCGCGCGACATCCGGAAGGTCCGCTCGGAGCGCCGGTCGATCTCGAACTGCTGGCCGATCCGGCGCATGAAGTCGTCGAGCGGGGTGGCGAAGCGGTGCATCGGCAGCACCACCGAGGCGCGCAACCGCTTGGTGATTTCGGAGATGCCCTCCAGCGACATGGTGTAGGTGCCGTCGATCGGCACCATCACGATATCGAGCCGCCCGATCTGGGCGAAATGGCTGTCGTCGAGCTTGTGATGGAGGTGGCCGAGATGGCCGATGCAGAGGCCCGCGGCCTCGAAGATGAAGATCGAATTGCCGTCGCGGATCATGTCGGTGCCGGCATCGTCGCCGAAATAACGGCGGATGTCGGTCGTGACATTTCGGATGAAGGCATCGCCGATGCGTTGCGACACGATTGCCGGCTTGCCGTCCTCGCTCCAGCCATGCAGCACGTGGGGAATTCGCCTGTCGGGAAAAAGAGTGTAGTGGGTGCTATGGGCGCGGTTCATGGTGGCGACGTCGGGCAGCCGTCCCACCTGATAGGCGCCGCTGTAATCGGTCGCGATGCGCAAGCCGCCGGGCGTGTCGACGTAATAGGTGGAATGGCCGGCATAGGTGATCTCGACCTCGGCCGCGGCCGCCACCTGCCGGAATGCGACCGGCATCGCACGGGGCGCCGCGTTCGCCATCGCCAGGCACTCGCTGCGCTGCGGCTGCTGGGCAAGGGCTGGGGCCAGCAGCCAGCCGAGGAAACCGAAGGCCGTCAGCAATAGTCGAGACATCACTGGTCCATCCGCCATTCAGTCGACGATCCGGTCAGTGTATCTTCGAATTGTTGCGGCGTCATGCCGTCGCGTGCCACATTAAGCATAGAGTCATCCTCCGCTTGTTCCGGTGTCGGGTCTTGCCTACCCATTACCCGATGGACGCGGCCGCAAATATCGAGCGATATCGCGCGCTCGACAGTTGGCGCGGCATTTGCGCTTGCATGGTTGCGCTGTTCCACTTCGACGTGATCAGCCATCTGTCCTTCCTGCCGCTCACCAGACATGCCTATCTGTTCGTCGATTTCTTCTTCGTATTGAGCGGCTTCGTCATCGCGTCGAATTACCGTTCACGCCTTGCCGAGGGCTTCGGCATCGGCCGCTTTCTCCTCCTGAGGCTTGGGCGGATCTATCCGCTGCATCTTGTGACGTTGCTGCTGTTCATTCCCGTCGACGCTGCGAAGGACGGCATCGGCCCGAACCTGCTGCAGGCCATCGTCACCAACCTGCTCCTCTTGCAGGGACTCGGCGTCAATCCGCAGAACTGGCTGAATTTCGCGAGCTGGAGCATCAGCGCCGAGTTCGCCGCCTATGTGATCTTCGCCGCGGTCGTCAGCAGGATCGGGCCGACGATCTGGCCCTGGCTGCTCCCGATCATCGCCGGGCCGATCGTCCTCGCCACGATAAGCCCGGACGGCATGAACGCGACTTACGATTACGGTCTGGTGCGCTGTCTGTATGGCTTCGCGCTTGGCGTTCTCTCCTTCGATCTACGAGAGCGATTCACGGTGTTGCGCGCAGGCCTGACGCCGTTCGGCGAGACGTTGCTGGAGACGGCGAGCCTTCTGCTCGTCATCGGCTATGTTTCGGCGGCCGGGCGCAGCGCCGCTTTGCAGGTGGGCTCGCCGGTGGTGTTCACGCTGGTCGTTCTGGTGTTCGCCCGCGAAGCTGGGGCGGTCAGTCGCCGGCTGACGATGCCGTTCATGCTCGTGGTCGGGACGCTGACCTATTCGATCTACATGCTGCATCCGCTCGTCAGGGCCGTGGTGCGGGCGATCCTCATGGTCGTCGAGCGGCTGGGGCATACCAACCTGTTCGTCTCCTCCGCGTTGAGCTCGGGCCATGAGCCGACGAAGGTGGTCTCCATCGATGGATCGCTGTGGCTTGGCGATCTGCTGCAAATAGCGATGCTGCTGCTGACCGTCCTGCTGTCGGTTGCAACGTATCGTCTTGTCGAGGAGCCCGGGCGCAACTGGGTCAGGCGCCTGGTTGATCGGCGGAAGGTCGCCACGGTACGCCGCGCACAGCCGGCTTTCGACACCTGACGTTTGCGGCTCGATCAGCCTCACTCCCGCCTTGGGCTGAACTTCCAGGTGACCGCAACGAGGCTCGCGGTGATCAGGCCGCTGATGAGGCCCGCAACGGGGAGCGCGAGCAGCAGCGCTGCGGTCGCGGCCCAGCCGATCGAGGAGAAGGCTTCGGCAATGGTCGCCAGCCGCGACGAGGTCTGGCGGCGCCGGAATTGGCTGCGCCGGGCCTGCACCCGGAACCAGAGCTGGATCGCCGTCGCGGAGGCCGCACTGACGATGACCGCGCCGGCACTGATCGCGGCCTGATACGGCGAAGCGAAAGCGAGTGCCGCGACCAACGGGCAGAAGATGACGGCGACCGCGATCAGCACCACCTCGATCTTGGCGCGGATGAGGCTGGCTGGCGTCAATGGCGCAGTCGCGACCAGGTCGGGAGCGTCCTCGCCCGAGATAGTCAGCCAGGCAAGTCCGCCGGCGAGCTGTCCGGCCGCCATCACGATGACAGGCGTGATCAGCGTCAGCGCCGCCGAGCTGTCGGCAAAATTGCGCCAGAGCAGCAGCGCCGGCGGCACCAGATAGAGCAGCTGCATCAGCGTCTGCGAGATCAGCCAGGGATCGCGCCAGAGCAGCGAGAATTCCTTGCGCCGCAGCGCCTGTTGCCGCGAGCCGATGCGGAACGGCCGCTCCTTCGCGCGCCTCATGCCAGAGGTGCCGTAGGCCGCGGCATCGATCGCCGTGTCGGCAAAGCGGTGCGAGAAGACCGCCATGACGCTTCCGAGCAGCACCAAAGCGAGCCCCAGGAGCAGCAGCAGGGCCTCGTTGTCGCCCATCACCGCCCGCGCCGGCCACCACCAGATGCTGTCGACGTCGGGGGCGTAGGCGGCCAATGTGCCGGAGGTCAAAAGGGTGAAGCGCGACAGCGTGCCGTAGGACATGATCGCGGCGACCTGGAGCGCGATCACGAAGCCGGCGCCGATGATCGCGGCGAGGATCTGGGCAATCAGGCGCGTCCGCGCCGGGCCGATCAGGCGAAACAACAGGATGGTGACGGCGATCGCGATCGCCGCGCCCGACAGGCCCAGGGCGACGACGACCCCGAACGCAGTGAGCCAGCGCGCACCCCCGCCGATCACGAGCACGTCGATGAAGGGCGTCGAGAACAGCAGCGCCATCATCGTGACGGTCAGCGCGATCGCGGCGATGCGGACCGAGAACAGATTGGCTAGCCGCGCCGGCGAGGACATGATCAGATCGAGATCGGCGCGGGCGTAGAACACCCGCGTCACCGATTCGATCGCCTGCGACAGCATCAAGGTCCAGGCGAGAAAGATCGTCGCCGAGATCACGATCAGCGAGGACTTGTCGAGCGGCAGTTGCAGCTCGGCGAAACGGCCGATCACCGCCCAGGCCGGCAGGTGCAGCAGCGCGGCGAAGCAGACGAGGCCGATGATTGCGGCGCGCGTCCGCTTGCGGCGTCCGCCGGTCATCATGGCGAACCATTCGCGCCAGGCGAGCCGGAGCTCGTGACGGGCAAACCAGGAGAGCGCGGTCGCCGAGCTCATGCGGCTTCCGGCAGCGTCACCAGCGCGATGAAGAGATCCTCCAGGCTGGTATCGGCATCGCCGTTCTGCTGGCGCAATTCGGTCAGCGTGCCTTCGGCGACGAGGCGTCCCGAGGCGATCACGCCGATGCGATCGGCCATGCGCTCGGCCACCTCGAGAATATGCGTGGTCATGATGACGGTGCAGCCGGCGCGGACACGCTCGCCGAGCAGGCCTTTCACATGGCGGGCCGAGACCGCATCGAGCCCTGTCAGCGGCTCGTCGAGGATGATGAGGCGGGGATCGTGCACCAGCGCACCAGCCAGCGCCACCTTCTGACGCATGCCCTTGGAGAACCCCTCGCAGCGCTCGTGCCGGTGCGGCGCGAGGCCGAGCGAGGAGAGCAGGTCCTGGGCGACCGGCTCGGACACCGACGGCGCGATGCCCCAGAGGCCGGCGACGAATTCGAGATATTCGAGCGGGGTCAGCTTGTCGTAGATCATCGGCTCGTCGGAGACCCACGCCATCACCTGCTTGGCGACCACAGGGTCTTGGAGCGCATCGATGCCGAAGATCGAGACGCGGCCGGCATCGGGGCGCAGCAGGCCCGCCACCATGCGCAAAGTCGTGGTTTTGCCGGCGCCGTTGGGGCCGACCAGCGCATAGAATTCGCCGGCGTGGACGGTGAGATCGAGGCTGTCGACCGCCAGACGGTCAAAACGCTTCGTTAACCCCAGGACTTCGAGCGCCGAGCTGTCCGGCTTCATGACGGCCATACCATCCGGTTTTGCATCGCTTCCGACCATGATCCGAAGATGTTTCGGCGCGGTGAATCGCGCCGCAGCAAATTCCGTCATCCGGATTGGACTAAAGGCAAGTCACCCGTACAAGTCACCGTTTGTTGACAGCGCTTGGCGGTTCAGGCTGAATTGGTTCCGGACAAATGGCGCTAGCGCAGCGAAACGACTGCCTAGCGACTGGACACAAGATGCGGCACGGCGGCCGGGAAGAGCCGCCGGTTGCATCGGGAGGACGCGCGTCAATGCTGGATTTCGTTCAGCAGCTGGTCAGCGGTGTTGCGCTCGGCTGCGTCTACGGCCTGATCGCGCTCGGCTTCGTGCTCGTCTACAAGGCCACCGAGGTCGTCAATTTCGCCCAGGGCGATCTGATGATGATCGGCGGTTTCTTCGCCTTCACCTTCATCGGTATGATGGGCCTGAACTACTGGATCGGCTTTGCCGGTGCGGTGGCCGCGATGGCGCTGTTCGGCATGCTGACGGAGCGCGTGGTGGTGCGGCCGATCCTCGGCTATCCGCAATTCTCCATCATCATGGTGACCATCGGCCTCGGCTATTTCCTGCGCTCGATCGCCG
The DNA here is from genome assembly GCF_003957705.1 of Bradyrhizobium sp. LVM 105. Classification (NCBI taxonomy): domain Bacteria; kingdom Pseudomonadati; phylum Pseudomonadota; class Alphaproteobacteria; order Hyphomicrobiales; family Nitrobacteraceae; genus Bradyrhizobium; species Bradyrhizobium sp. LVM 105. The sequence continues at coordinate 28,595 of NZ_QZMV01000010.1, forward strand.
GCATGATCTGGGGCACCGATGATCTGAAGATCGAGACCCCGTTCAGCCAGGGCGTGCTGCGGATCGGCTCGCTGGTGCTCGCCTACGACAAGCTGTCGGTGATCGCGGCGACGATGATCCTGTGCACGCTGCTGTGGCTGTTCTTCAACAAGACCACGCTCGGCACCGCGATGCGTGCCAGCTCCGAGAACATGCTCGCGGCCTACTACATGGGCATTCCGGTCAAGCGCGTGGTGTCGATCGTCTGGGCGATCAGCGCGGCGGTCGCGACCTGCGCCGGAGTGCTGCTGGCGCCGATCACCTTCATCCATTCCAATGTCGGCCTCGTGCTCGGCCTCAAGGCGTTTCCGGCCGCGGTGCTCGGCGGCTTCGGCTCGATCCCGGGCGCCGTGGTCGGCGGCGTGCTGATCGGCGTGATCGAGAGCATGGCCGGCTTCTACCTGCCCGAAGGCTGGAAGGACGTCGCGCCCTATGTCGTGCTGCTCGCGGTGCTGCTCCTGAAGCCCGAAGGCCTGTTCGGCCACCACGTCCGCAAGAAGGTCTGAACGCCATGCGCTTCCTGTTCAAGACCGACTACGAGGACGACATCAAGCTGTTCCCGCATTCGGGCTATTGGGTCTCGTACGGCGTCCTGCTCGCGCTGCTGCTGATCGCGCCCCATGTGCTCTCCAGCTATCTGATGAGCCAGCTGGTTTTCGTCTGCATCTACGCGATCGTCGGCGTCGCGCTTCTGATCCTGACTGGCTTCACCGGCCAGGCCTCGCTCGGCCACGCCGCGTTCCTCGCCATCGGGGCCTACACGGCCGCTTATTTGCAGACATACAACGTACCGTTCCCGGTCTACTTCCTCGCCGCCGGGCTCCTGACCGGCATCATCGGCGCGATGGTCGGGTTTCCCGCCCTGCGCCTGACCGGCATCTACCTCGTCATCGCCACCATCTCCTTTGCCCTGATCGTCGAGGAGATCCTGGCGCGCTGGGAAAGCGTCACCCACGGCAATGAGGGCATGCGGGTCAAGACGCTGTCGCTGCTCGGCGTCGCGGTGCCGCGCGACAGCCCGACCTTCTATTATCTCTGCCTTGCCGTGCTGGTGCTGACCATCGTCGGCACGCTCAACCTGCTGCGCTCGCCGACCGGACGCGCCTTCGTCGCGATCCGCGACAGCGAGACCGCGGCGCGCAGCATGGGCGTCAATGTCGCGCTCTACAAGGTGAAGTCCTTTGCGATCTCGGCGGCGATCACCGGCTTTGCCGGCGTGCTGTTCGCGCACAAGCTCTCCTTCATCTCGCCGGAAATGTTCACGCTGCAGCTCTCGATCGAGTTCATCATCGTGATCCTGATCGGCGGCACCTTCAGCCTGCACGGCGCGGTGCTGGGCGCGATCTTCATCGTGATGATCGATCCGTTCCTGACTTACCTCAAGGACGACATGCCCGGCATGATCGCCGGGATCGCGGCGGCATTCGGCGCCGGCCCGGCCACCGCGGGAGATATCCAGGCGAAGGTCGCGGCCTTCGCCTCGCTCAACGGCCTGAAAGGCGCGATCTACGGCATCATCATCGTGCTGTTCGTGTTGTTCGAGCCGCTCGGCCTCTACGGCCGCTGGCTGAAGATCAAGCTCTTCTTCCAGCTGTTCCCGCTCTACAAGCGCGCCACCTTCAAGCGGCAGAAGATCTACGTGAAGTCGGAGCGGAATCGATGAGCTATTTCCGCGCCGAGAACCTGTCGCTGCATTTCGGGGGCCTCAAGGCCGTCGATGCGGTATCCTTCGCGCTCGAGAAGGGCGAGATCCTGTCGATCATCGGGCCGAACGGCGCCGGCAAGAGCTCGATCTTCAACCTGATCTCGCGGATCTACCGGCCGACCTCGGGCCGGATCTTCTTCGAGGACCAGGACATCACGGAAGAGGCGCCCTACGACATCGCCAAGCTCGGCATCGCGCGCACCTTCCAGAACATCGAGCTGTTCGAGAATGCGACCGTGCTCTCCAACCTTCTGGTCGGCCGCCATCGGCACTCGACCACGCAGCTCTGGCAGGAGCTGCTGTTCCTGCCGAGCGTGCGGGCCAACGAGAAGGTGCACCGCCGCAGGGTCGAGCAGGTCATCGAATTCCTCGATCTCGAACCCTATCGCGACAAGCTGATCTCCGGCCTGCCTTACGGCGTGCGCAAGGTGATCGAGCTGGCGCGCGCCCTGTGCTCGGAGCCGAAGCTGATCCTGCTCGACGAGCCGTCCTCCGGTCTCAACGTCGAGGAGACCGACGACATGTCATTCTGGATCCGCGACATGAAGAGCGAGCTCGGCATCACCGTGCTGATGGTCGAGCACGACATGTCGCTGGTCAATCGCGTCTCCGACCGGGTCATCGCGCTGAACTACGGCAGGGTGCTGGCGATGGGCTCGCCCGCCGAAGTGCAGCAGCACCCCGACGTCGTCGCCGCGTATCTGGGAGCCTGACGCATGGATGCTGCGGTGACACCCGATATCATCCTGAAGCTCTCCAACATCGAGAGCTATTACGGGCCGATCATGGCGATCCGCGGCATCTCGCTGGAGGTTCCGCGCGGCCGCATCGTCACGCTATTGGGGGCGAACGGCGCCGGCAAGACCACCGTGCTGAAGACGATCTCGGGCATTCTCGATCCGCAGAAGGGCTCGATCGAATTCCTGGGCAAGCCGATCCAGCGCATGGAGGCCGACCGGATCGTGCGGCTCGGCCTCAGCCATGTGCCGGAGGGGAGGGAGGTGTTCCCGTTCCTGTCGGTGCGCGAGAACCTGATGATGGGCGCCTATCCGCGCAAGGACCGTGACGGCGTGGCGGAGGACCTGGAGCGCGTCTACGGCTATTTCCCGCGCCTGAAGGAGCGCATCAACCAGCCGGCCGGCCAGCTCTCCGGCGGCGAGCAGCAGATGCTCGCGATCGGACGCGCCCTGATGAACCGGCCGACGCTGCTCTTGCTCGACGAGCCCTCGCTCGGCCTGTCGCCGCTGCTGGTGAAGGAGATCTTCACCATCATCCGGCGCGTCAACGAGGAGCAGGGCATGTCGATCCTGCTGGTCGAGCAGAACGCCAAGGTGGCGCTGGAGACGGCGCATTACGGCTACGTGCTGGAGATCGGCCGCATCGTGATGAACGACAGCTGCGACCGCTTGATGCATTCCCAGGACATCCAGGAGTTCTACCTTGGCGCCAAGGAAGCCGGCGCCCGCGGCGAGCGGCGCTGGAAGAAGAAGAAGACGTGGCGGTGAGGAAGAGCTGGCAGTAAGATGGAATTGCCCATCCGCATGCAAAGACCGCCGGCAAGGCAGGCCGCGGAGGGGAGAGCGACAAGGAGGAGACGCGCATGGCCCGACCGGCGGTGCTGACGGTCGCTGATACGATCGCAAGGAGCTTTTTGCGCGCTGCGGAGACGCGGGGCGATCGGCCGGCTATCCGCGAGAAGAAGTTCGGAATCTGGCAGCCGACGAGCTGGCGCGAATGGCTGGAGATATCCAAGGACATTGCCTACGCGCTTCACGCGTCCGGCTTCAGGCCCGGTGACGTCGCCTCCATCATCGCCAACGCCGTCCCGGAGTGGGTTTATGTCGACATGGGCATCCTGTGCGCCGGCGGCGTCTCCTCGGGCATCTATCCGACCGACGCATCGTCCCAGGTCGAATACCTCGTCAACGACTCCGGGACGAAAGTCATCTTCGCCGAGGACGAGGAGCAGCTTGACAAGATTCTCGCCTGCCGTGCCCGCTGTCCGTCCCTGCAGAAGATCATCGTGTTCGACATGGAGGGTCTCAGCGGCTTCTCCGACGACATGGTGATGTCGCTCGACGAATTTCGCGCGCTCGGCCGCAATCACATGGTCGGGCGCGAGGCGCTGTGGCAGGAGATGATCGACAGCCGCAGCGCCGGCGACCTCGCCATCCTCGTTTACACGTCCGGCACGACCGGCCCGCCCAAGGGCGCGATGCACGCCAACCGCAGCGTCACGCACCAGATGCGCCACGCCAACGACTTCATCCCGGCGCGGGAGGACGAGGACAGGCTGATCTTCCTGCCGCTCTGCCACGTCGCCGAGCGCATCGGCGGCTATTACATCTCGGTCGCGCTGGGCTCGGTGATGAATTTCGCCGAGAGCCCGGAGACAGTGCCGGACAATCTGCGCGAGGTGCAGCCGACCGTTTTCCTCGCGGTGCCGCGCATCTGGGAGAAATTCTACTCCGCCATCACCATCGCGCTGAAGGATGCGACGCCGCTGCAGCAATGGGTCTATCGCCGCGCCATCGGCCTCGGCTACCGCATGGTCGAGTACCGGCTCGAGGGCAAGCCGCCGCCGCTGTCGCTGCGGCTCGCAAACCGCATCGCCTACCGGGTCGCATTCCGCAACATCCGACGCATGATCGGGCTCGACCGCTGCCGCATCGCCTTCACCGGCGCAGCGCCGATCGCGCCGGAGCTGATCCGCTGGTATCTCGCGCTCGGCATCGACATGCACGAGGTCTACGGCCAGACCGAGAATTGCGGCGTCGCCACCATGATGCCGGCGGAGCGGGTCAAGCTCGGCTCGGTCGGCACCGCGGTGCCCTGGGGCGAGGTCGCGCTGTCGCCCGAGGGCGAGATCCTGATCAAGGGCGACTTCCTGTTCATGGGTTATTTGAACCAGCCGGAGAAGACCGCCGAGACCATCGATTCACGCGGCTGGCTGCATACCGGCGACGTCGGCACCATCGACAATGAAGGCTTCGTCCGGATCACCGACCGGATGAAGGACATCATCATCACCTCCGGCGGCAAGAACATCACGCCGTCCGAGATCGAGAACCAGCTCAAATTCTCGCCCTACATCTCCGATGCGGTCGTGATCGGCGACAAGCGGCCGTATCTCACCTGCCTCGTGATGATCGACCAGGAGAATGTCGAGAAGTTCGCCCAGGACCACGACATTCCCTTCACCAATTATGCCAGCCTGTGCCGGGCAGTGGAGATTCAGGACCTGATCTGGCGCGAGATCGAGCAGGTCAACGGCAATTTTGCCCGCGTCGAGACCATCAAGAGGTTCTACTTGATCGAGCGCCAGCTCACGCCCGAGGACGAGGAGCTGACGCCGACCATGAAGCTGAAGCGCGGCTTCGTGAACAAGCGCTATGCCGCCGAGATCGAAGCGATGTATCGCCAGCGCGCCGTGGCATGAGGCGCCGGACTATCTGAGAAAGCGAAGGAGCGACGGCCCCCGCCCTTCGCGTAATACGGGCCTTTAGGAGAGGAGACGTCAATGTCGAAATCGTTCAGCGCGTTCGGCCTTGCTGTGAGTGCCGTGGTGCTCACCTGTCTGCCGGCCGCGGCGCAGACCAAGGTCACCAACGAGGGCATCTCGGCAACCGAGATCGTCATCGGTACCCACCAGGACCTGTCGGGTCCGATCAAGGGCTGGGGCGTCCCGGTCGCAAACGGCATGAAGATGGCCGCCGAGGAGATTAATGCGTCCGGCGGGATCAACGGCCGCAAGATCCGGCTGGTCGTCGAGGACAGCGGCTATGACCCGAAAAAGGCCGTGCTGGCTTCGCAAAAGCTGATCGAGCGCGACAAGATCTTCGCGATGGTGGGACCGATGGGGTCGCCCACCGTGCTCGCCGCGCAGGACATCCTGTTCGACGCCGGCGTGCTGCAGCTGTTCCCGCTCACGGCGGCCGAGTTCACCTTCAAGTTCGATCCGGCCAAGCCGCAGGAGCGACTGAAGTTCAACAATCTGCTGCCCTACGTCGAGAGCACCCGAGCCGCGCTGAAATACATGATGGAATGGAAGGGCTTCAAGAAGGCCTGCATCATGCATCAGGACGACGAGTACGGTAAGAACGTGCTCGACGGCTTCAATCAGCAGCTCACCGCCATGAAGGCGCAGCCGGCTTCGATCACGAGCTACAAGCGCGGCGCCTCCGATTTCAGCGCGCAGATCGCCAAGATGAAGTCCGACGGCTGCGACCTCGTCGTGCTCGGCACCGTGCTCCGCGAGACCATCGGGGCAATGTCCGAGGCCAAGAAGCTGGGCTGGGATGTCACCTTCCTCGGTGCCACCCCCACCAACGTGATGGAGGTTCCTGCATTGGGCAAGGAAGCCGTCGAGGGTCTCTACGCCGCCAGCGGCTTCGAGATCCCCTATGAGGACACCGCCAAGGGCAAGGTGAAAGACTGGCTCGTCAACTACAAGAAGATGTTCGGCACCGACGCCAACACGCAGGCGATCATCGGCTACAATGCGATGATGACCTTCGCCTTCTACGCGCAGAAGGCGGGCAAGGATCTCACGGGCCAGAAGATGCTTGATGCGCTGGAATCGGGTGAGAAATTCCTCGACATCTTCAACTCGCCGCCGACCAAGTTCTCCAAGACCGACCACCTCGCCAACACCATCACCCAGGTGCAGCAGGTCAAGGGCGGCCGCTGGGTGCTGGTGAAGGACAATCTGATGTTCTGATGCTTCTTGCCTCGCCCCGCGTGCGGGTGAGGGGGACTCTCCGCGAGTCCAACTCTCACCGTGATCGCAGAGACCGCCCATCACCCCAACCCTCTCCCCGCGAAGAGCGGGGAGAGGGAGAAGAGACAAGCTACGATCCCCCGCCCGCCGTTCCTGAATTCACCGGCGCCAGCTCATCCTCCCGGCACCGCCAGCCGTCGGCGGCTTTCACGAAAGCAAAGGTCCGCTGGATGCGTAGGCGGCGCGTCACGTTGAAGGATCCCGCCTGGCGCTCGTTGTTGGCGGCGCCTGCCTGCGGACGGCCCGTCCTTGCGTCCCAGCAGGTGCCGGTGCAGGTGGTCGCGACCTTGCTGCACATGGTGAAGGGCGCCAGCACGGCCATCTCGATCTCGCCCGTGACCTGCGCCTCCTGCTCGGTCACCTGGCTGTCGAGCGCGTAGACGCGGTTGATGCGCAGGAAGCTGCCGCAGGAATTGGCCGCATGGATCCGCGCCGCGCAGAAGTCGATCGCGTCGGTGTCGGGGAGGCGGGCCGCGACCTGCCGGCCGAACACCTTCCTGGGGTCTGCCTTCGCCGCGCGGATTTCCTCGGTCTTGCGCCTCAAATAATCGGCAAGACAGTCCTCGGCGGATTCAAGCTCCTGCAGCGGCACGTTCTCCTTGCCGACCAGATTGCATTTGCGGTCGCGCTCGCGGCTCCACCTGCCATATTCGGCGAAGGCAAAGCGCGCCGCGGTCGGGTCCAGCTTGCCGATCAGGCCGAGCACCTGGGCATTGAGCTCCGTCTCCGCCAGCGCCAGCGCTGGGTCCGCACAGATCAGCGCGCCCGCTGCGGTGTTGGCCGCCAGGCAGTCGAAGTCGGGATCGCGCACGATCGCGGCGCGCTCCTCGGTCACCTTGAGCAGGCACGCCTTCACCCGATCGAGATCGTCGGCGCGGACGGGGCTCTGCCCGACGATGCCGCAGCTGAGATTGCGCTGGCGGACCCAGATCGCATTCTCCTCGATCGCAGGCAGGCGATCGGGCAGGCGGGCGAGCCGCGCCTCGATCGCCGCGCTCAGCTTCTCGGCAGCCGCCGCAAGCGTGGCATCACCGCAGAACAATTGGTTGCCGGGGTCGCGAATCTGCTGGCAGTTGTTCTTGGCGAATAGCGGCAGCCGATCGGCGATGGAGCGGTCGGATGGCGCGGATTGCGCGAAGGCCGGGACGGCCGGCAATGCCAGTAGCGCAAGCACAGACAGCACGGTGATGCGCATTCTCGTCGTCCCCCAGCGTGGCCCCGGCCATGCTAGCGTTCCGCATGGCGCGGTGGAATGGCCTTGTGGGGAAGTCGCAGTGATGCGCAGCTATGAGGCTGCCGAACCGATCAACGTGCCTCGGCAGCGACCATCGAGAATCGCACGGGTTCGTCGACATATTTCAGCACGCCCGACTGGTCCAGTGCGAACAGCGGCTGGTAGCTCCGCGCAGCGTCGTCCTCGAGCATCGCCATGCGGCGGTTGTCGAGCATCAGCCAGTGGCCGTCGAGCTTTGCCGCGGCGACCGCATGATCTTCACCGGCCCTGACGTCGCGCACCACGACGATGCGAAGGTCTTCGGCGGCAATTCCTGCCAGCCGCAGCGCGGCCAGCTTGGCGATGGCGTAGTCCTCGCAATCGCCGGCGCCGTTCGCGAAGGTCGCAAGCGGCGAGCTCCAGACGTCGTCGATGCCGTCATTGGCGGCCCGGATGGCGAGGTTGACGGCGCGGTTGGTCTCGCCGAGCCGTGCGCGGCCGTCGCGGGCGCGGGCCTGGTCGACGATGGCGAGCAGCTTCAGGGCCGCAGGCGATGCGCAATTGTCCCGGTCGCCGTCGCACAGCGCAAGCTGCACCATGTCGTCGTCCAGCCTGTCCCTCAGCGCGAGCCATTTTTGCCGCAGGCTGCCGGACGAAATGGCGAAGGCGAACACGCCGAACGGCTCGGCGGATTTGCGCACGAGAAGGCCGGCTCCCGGCGACAGCAGCGAGCCGGCGCGAAGCTCGGCGGCCGATCCGAACAGGATCAATCCGCACAGAACAAGGATTGCGCGCCAGGCGCGCGAGCGAGCAGCGGTCTCCATCTGACATCCCCTTGCCTGGCTTCGCCGGGTCCCCCTCGACCTCGACGTGCCGGGCTTTGTTGCTTTCGGGGAGATAGTGCGAGACGGGCTGTTTTGTTCTGCTTAACGCGCCCGGCTGGGGTGGCAAAACCGGGCAACAGGCTGAAATAGACCTGCGCGAATTGCGTAAAATTTTACGATTCGCTAGCTAGAGGGTACCCGGCTGCCGCCAAACGGAGGGCAATTGCAGGTGCAGGTTGTAGGAAGGCCGAATCCGCGCGTCATGGCTAACACCCCCCAATTTCATGGGGTTCTGTTAGTTAGATCACAGATTTAACCCCGTATTTGCCGCAGGATGTGGCGGGACTTCGCGAAGGAAAGATGACGCAAGTATCTGCTCCGCAATTATACAGCAGATTACTTTGGATGACTTGAAATGAGCGCAAAAAGGCCGAATTCGACTTCGGAATATTTGATGGATTACTTCGGCTTCTCTCGCGTGGGCCGACCCGCGGGGGCTTCTGAAGCCCAAGTGATGCGAAATCACACAAGCAATAGATGGTATCGCTAAGGACTTGCTAATGCTATGCAAGCTTAGGCAATTGATACTTACTTAAATTTTAACCCTTTTACGGTGCCCGGTTGAATTACGCTGGCCAATTTGACGGCGCGATTTCCTTGGACGGCCAGGGTTCCCGCTCGCCCGGCAATGCCCATGTCGATTCCTTTACGGCGAAGGCACATGGTCACGTGCCCGAGGGCGCGTTCGTCGTTCCCGACCCCAACCTGATCTTCAACGGCGAGTTCAAGCGCACAGGCCTCGATCTCGTCTTGTCCCATGAGGGGCACGAGTTCGTCGTTCACGATTATTTCCGGGGCGACAAGCGCGCCGCGCTCGCCTCGCCCGATGGCGCCCACCTCACCGGTGAAATCGTCAGCGCGCTTACCGGCCATGTCCAGGTTGCGCAAGCCGCGCCCGGCGCTGCCGCGGCCCAGGTCATCGGGCACGTCACCAAGCTCGTGGGCAGCGCGACCGCGATCCGCAACGGCGTCTCGGTCATCCTGAACAACGGCGACAACGTCGAGAAGGGCGACGTGGTTTCGACCGGCGCCGACTCGACCCTCGGCATAACCTTCATCGACGGCACCGTGTTCGGCCTGTCCTCGAACGCGCGGATGGTGCTGAACGAAATGGTCTACGACCCCAACGGGTCGAGCAATTCCTCGTTGCTGAGCCTCGTCGCCGGCACCATCACCTTCGTCGCCGGCGAGACCGCCAAGCACGGCGACATGAAGATCGACACCCCGGTCGCCACCATGGGCATCCGCGGCACCGCGGTGCTCACCCAGATCAATTTCGTCGTTCCCGCCGGCGGCGGCGATCCGCAGCCGCAGGCGAGCTTCCAGGTGCTGGTCGAGCCGAACGGCACGACGGGCTCCTACATCCTGTTCGACAAGGTCACGCTGCTGCCGATCGCGACGGTCAACCAGGCCGGCCAGATGATCCAGATCAGCGGCGGCAACGTCTCGATCTCAAATGCGCTGATGTCGCCGGACGTGCAGAAGCTGATCACCGACGTGTTCACGCTGAAGTTCACCGACAACAACACCAACACCAAGCTGACCACGAACTTCACCGACACGCTCACGCCGATGAGCCTGGACGTGGTGTTCAAGTCGAGTTCCGGCCCCACCGCGGTCGCGACCTTCGTCAACCTCACTCCGCAGGGATCGGAAGGGCCCAGCACGCCCACGCCGCCCGTCGTGCGTATTCCCGGCCAGCCGATCGCGCAGAGCTTTGACGCCAGCGGCATTGTGAAGACGGCGTTCGCGTTGACCGAGCGTGCCGGCGCGACCGGCGACACGCATGCCGATACGATTACCGGCCTGATCAGATTCGTGGATCAAAACCTCGGCGACAAGCCGACGGTGAGCATCAGCCTCGCCGAAGCGCCGAACTATGTCTACAAGGACGCCGGCCAGCACGACGTCACCGGTTCGCTGACTGATCTGCAGAAGCACGCCATCGCAGCGACGCAGATCCAGATCAGCGTCGTCCCCGACCCCGGCAACAACAACAACGGCTCGGCGATCTGGACCTACACGCTCCCGGACCACGTCTTCGACTTCCTCGCTGCCGGCGAAACGGTGACCCTGACCTACATGGTCCGCGTCGACACCAATTTCGCTGTGAACCCCGAGTCGAAGTTCATCCCGATCACGATCACGATCACGGGGACCAACGACAAGCCTGCGATCACCACCGATGTCCCGATCATCACCTTCGAGGGCGGCACCAGCGTGCCGGGTGGCCCGCTCACCAGCGATGTGCCGACGTCGGGTACGCTGAATTTCAACGACGTCGATCTCACCGACAAGCATACCGTGTCGGTGGCGCTGACCAGTGCGACTCTGCCTGATGGCAGCGTGCCGCCGGGTCCGCTTGCGGCGTTCCAGAGCGCGATGTCCGTCGCGATCGCGGCCGGCGCAGACAGCACCGGGGACGGCACCGGCACCATCAACTGGTCGCTGGCCGATCTGCCGGTCTATTTGGCCGATTTCATCCCCCAAGGCGCGGTGCTGACGCTGGTCTACACCGTGACGCTCACGGACTCGCAAGGCGCGGCCTCGCAGCAAACCATCACCGTCACGATCACGGGCACCGATGCGCCTGCCGTGGTGTGGATCGCGACCGACAAGCCCGGCGTTCCCTCCGGCGGGTTCTGGAAGGACGCGGGCAACTGGGCCACCGGCACGGTCCCGACCGACCAGGACGACGTCATCGTCATCACCGATCAGCTCCACGGCCTGACCCCGTCCTATCCGGTGACGATCGACGTGGCGGCCTTCGCCAAGTCGTTGACGCTCGACGACTACGACACCACGCCGGGCCACAAGGTGCCGGAGGTGATCAACGAGAGCACGCTGACCATCGGCGGCAAGCTCACCCTGAATGCCGACGCGAAGTTCACCAACTCGCTCGGAGGCCACGTCACCGTCGGCGGGGCGATCGACGTCGAAACCATCACCCGGACATCCGGTGTGGTCGTCACCAACACCAGCACGATCACGAATGAGGGCACGCTCACCCTGGAAGCAGGCGGCACGATCGATACGCTCACCGCCATCGCCAATTCCGGCCTGATCGACCTGTCCGGCGGAACGCTGGTGCTGAAGAGCGATGTCACCAATAGCGGCGGCACCATCCAGACCGATGCCGGTGCGACGCTGGTCGTCGACGGTGCGACGATCGACGGCGGCACCGTCGCCATTCTCGGCACGCTGGAATCGACCGGCATCAGCGCCATCGATGATGCCGAGATCACGATCGCCAGCACCGGCATGCTGTCCGTCACCAGCGGCACGCTGACGATCGACCCGGCTACGATCCACGCCATCACCAATCAAGGCCTGATCGAGGCGGTGACCGGCGGCACGCTGAAGCTGACGGCCGCCATCATCGCCAATACCGGCGGGACGATTTCGGTCGACAACGCCTCAAAGCTCTATCTGACCGGCGTCTCGATCAACGGCGGCAGCCTGAGCAATGCCGGCAATCTCTACAGCGTCTCGGGCTCCAACACGATCACGGCTGGTGTCACCAACACCGGCGGCACCATCAAAGTCCAGGCCGGCACGCTCAACCTCGCCGGCGGCATCATCGGCGCCGGTACGCTGATCATCGAGAATGGCGCGAAGCTCGAGCTCGGCGGTGCCGACGCGCAGAATGTCACGTTCGCCGGCGGCACCGGCACGCTGCAGCTCGACAAGGTCGCCGGCCAGAGCTTCACCGGCACCATCTCGGGCGAGCTCTCGGCCGACGGCATATTCACGATCACAGGCAACGCCGACATCACAACGTCGACGGGCGATGCGCTCGACTTTACGGTATCGCAGGCGGCGCATGCCGGCGTCGTGCTGACGCCAACCGGCACGCTCACGGGCGCGATCAACGGCATCGACGTGACCCAGAACGGCGTCGGCGACATCACGCTGACCGCGACGGGCGACATCACCGGCCTCGCCGGCCACGGCATCTGGCTGAGCGATAGTGCGACCGGCTCCGGCGATATCACGGTCAACGATCTCACCGGCAAGGCGACCGGCACCGGCGCGAATTCGGTCGGCGTCCTCGTCGAGAATATCAACATCGCCAATGCTGGTGACATCTCGATCACCCAGCTCGGCGGCGCGGTGGGTGGCGCATACGGTATCGACGCGCTCACGCAGGGCGACGGCGACATCATCATTGATGCCGGCGGCGCGATCACCGGCAGCTCGATCTATGGCATCCGCTCGCGCAGCTATGGCAGCGGCAACCAGACCGTCACGACGGAGGCGGGCAGCGCCATCACCTCGGGCAGTTCCGGCATCGTTGCCGTCAACCGTGCGAACTCGCTCGACGCGGCCGACCTGAGCACGATCACGGTCAACGCCTACGGCACGATCAATTCCGGCAGCAGCCTGAACCTGGCCGGCAATGCGCCGGCCGGCATCGAGGCTGGCTACACCGGTGCCACGACCGGCACCAGTGCGAACACGAGTGTCAATGCCACCGTGATCGTCAACAATCACGCCGCCATCACCGCGGTCGGCCACGGCATCAACGCCTTCAATTACGGAAATGGCGACGTCACGGTGAACAGCTTCGCCGGGACGGCGATATCGGTCTCGGGCGCCCAGAGCATCGGCATCAACGCCGCGGCCTTGAGCGGCGGCACGGGCGACGTGACGGTCACGCTCGGCGAGGATGTCACGATCTCGGGCGCGACGAGCTACGGCATAAGGGCCTACAGCCTCGATGCCGGTGACATCACGGTCACCCTTGCGGATGGCGACAATATTACCTCGGGCAGCTCGGGCATCGTCGCGGTCAACTACGCCGTCGCGATCGCGGCCGGCCTGGGCAGCACGATTTCGGTCGAGGCGCACGGCGCGATCCATTCCGGCGCGACACTGAACAACGACGGCACGACGCCGGGCGGGATCATCGCCGGCTACAAGCCGGGCGGCACCGGCACTTTCTCGAGCGCAGTCAACGGCGACGTCATCGTCGCCAGCGATGCGACGATCACAGCCGGCGCAGGTTACGGCATCGAGGCGTTCACCTGGGGCGCCGGGGACGTCACGGTCACGACCGGCGCGCTGTCGTCCATCACGGCCGCGGGCATTGCCATCGGCGCGTTCAACAATGGCGGCGGCGACGTCAGCGTCACCAACCAGGGCTCCGCCATTGGTTCGGTCGGCCTCGCCGCCGTCGCGAACGGCGCCGGCGATATCACCATCGTCAACGATGGCAGCATCACCAGCACGAATCTGGCCGGCATCAGCGTCACGCAGAACGCGGCCGGTGCGACCGGCTCGACACACATCACCAATACCGGATCGATCGCAGCTCCGACCGGCCACACCGCGATCTTCATCCAGGAGAACGCGACCGGGACGGCGACGATCGACAATTCCGGCACGATCGGTCCCGCCGTCGCTTCCAGCGTCACGTCGGCGACCTACGCCATCGTCGAGACCGGCGGCGCCGTCGAGATCAACAACACCGGCGACATCAACGGTAACATCTCGGTCGCGCGCGCCACGTTCAACAACAACGCGGGCGGCACCTGGACGGTCGCCGGGACCAGCGTCTTCGGCAACGCGTCGTCGATCATCAACCACGGCGATATCGATCTGCTCAACGGCGCGTCGATCTCCGGGACCGGGCTGAGCATCGAGAATGATGGCGATATCGACAGCTGGGGCACGGCGTCGATCTCGGGCACGATTACCAATACTGGCAACATCGAGGTCAATGGCGGGACCCTGACCCTGTTCGGCTCGCTGTCCGGCACGGGATCGGTCACCGTCGACGCCGGCGCGCTCCTGAAGCTCGAAGGCACGGTGGCGCAGACGATCACGCTCGAGGATGACGGCGCGGGCCTTCAGATCGATACCGCGACCTTTGGCGGTTCGATCGCAGGGCTGTCCGCGAACGATACGATCGACCTGTCAACCATCAATTACGGGCTCGGCACCAGCGCGGTTTATGTCGCCAATTCCGACCCCTCGACCGGCGGCGTGCTGACGGTCTCCGACTCCGACGGCCACCAGATCAGCCTGAACCTGACCGGCGCCGATTACAGCGATTTTCACTTTGCCGGAAGCAGCGATGGTCATGGCGGCACGCTGATTACGATCCACGCGAACGACGATGCGCCGACGTTCACCGCGACCGAAGCGTCTCCGACCTTGGCCTTCTCCGAGCTGGAAAATACCACGGGCTCCACGACGCTCGACCCGGTCTCGGGCGGGAGCGGTACGGTTCACTTCAAGGACATCGACCTGACCGACCGTCCGACGGCGACGATCACGCACCAGGCCACGACATGGCTGGCTGCCGATCACAGCACGGAACTGACCTTGACGTCTGGTCAGGCCGCCGCACTCGAGCAGGCCTTGGCGATCCTCGGGACCGGCAAGAACAACGGCGCGGTCGACTGGAGCTATTCGATCGTCGACAGCGCGCTGGATTTCCTTGGCGAGGGGCAGACCGCAACGGTGGTCTCGACCATCACCCTCGACGACCATCAAGGCCAGTGTACCACGGCCGATGTCACGGTGACGATCACCGGCAAGAACGACGCGCCGACGCTGAATGGCGCGACGCTCGGCGCGATCAGCGAAGATGCAACTGCTCCCGCCGGGTCCAGCGTCGGGGCGCTCTTTGCCGCCGGATTCCACGATGCCGATGCGGGCGCGAGCTTCAAGGCCGTCGCCGTCACGGCCTCCCATGCAACCGCCGCGGAAGGCGTCTGGCAGTACCATGTTGCCGGTAGCAATCAGTGGATAGATATCGCGGGTGTCAGCGACAGCAGCGCGCTCGTGCTTGCCACCGACACGCTGGTCCGCTTCGTGCCGGCCGCGAATTTCAGCGGCGCGCCGGGTAGCCTCGACGTGCATGCCCTGGATGATACCTATGGCGGCAATGTCACGACGCCCGTCCTGATCGATATCACGTCGCCCTCGATCGGCTCCAGCGTCTCAGCGGCGGCGACGCTGAGCACGGAAGTGACCCCCGTGGCCGATGCGCCGGCGTTCAACATCGACCATACGCCGATCGCGGATGCGGGAGAGTTCCTGGTCAACACCACGACCGCGAACGACCAGACTTACAGCGCGATCGGCGCGCTCTCGGACGGCGGCTACGTTATCGCTTGGGTGTCGCAGGGGCAGGACGGCGACGGCGCCGGCATCTACGCTCAGCACTATGCCAGCTCCGGCGCAAAGATCGGGGGCGAGTTCCGTGTCAACACGGCGACCGCGGGCAGTCAGTCGAGCCCGTATGTCGTCGGGCTGGAGGGCGGAGGGTTCGTCGTGAGCTGGACCACCGGCAGCGACAACGGAGCGACCATCCACCTGCAGCGCTTTGATTCTTCGGGTTCGCCGGCAGGCGGCGAGGTCTCCCTCGCCGGATATGGCGAGAACGCGACGCTTGCCGCGCTGTCGAACGGCGGCTTCGTCATCAGCTACGTCACGTCCGACGCCAGCGCGTCAGGCACTTACGGGATCGTCTACGATTCCAGCGGGGTCCCGACGTCCGGACCTTTCTTGATCAACACGACGACAGCCAGCCAGCAGCAGGGTGATTCAGTCGCCGGGACCGCCGATGGCGGCTTCGTGGCGTCTTGGCATTCCTATGGTCAGGACGAGGTATCGGGCAGCTGGGGCGTCTACTTCCAGCGGTTCGATGCGCAAGGTAACAAGCTCGGCGGAGAGGTGCAGGTCAACACCAACACCGCAGGCGATCAATATGGCGGCGAACTCGCCGTCCTGAAGGACGGGTCGATCGTCGTGTCGTACACCGACGCGAACACGCTCGTGCTGAGGCATTTCAGTTCGACCGGTGCGCCAATCGGCAACGAGGTGAGCATCTCGGATGCCACCACCGCTACCTTGCAAGCCCTGCCGGACGGCGGCTTCCTCGTCACCTATCAGGGCCATGACGCTCCCGGCAGCCTCGGACTTCTGGGTCAGCGCTTTGATGCATCGTTGCACGCGGTCGGCTCGTCGTTCGTCATCAACGAAACCACGACCGGCGACCAGCTGTTCCTGGCCGATCGCTCCAATCCGACCGCCGTGACCTCGGACGGCAAGATCGTCTCGACCTGGTTCTCCCCGGGCGACGGCGGCAACGACGTCGAAGCGCGCGTGTTCGCGGTGCCTGGATTTGGCTCCAACAGTCCGATCAAGCTGCCGGCCATCACTGCGGCGGCAGTCGATAGCGACGGGTCCGAAACGCTCCTGATCAAGCTCTCGGGCTATCCGGCTGGCGCGACCTTCTCGGTCGGTCATGCTGGAACCGGCGCTGATGCCGGCCAGTGGCTGATCGGGGCGGCAGAAATCGCATCGCTGGCGGCCTCGGGACTGACGATGACTGCCCCGGCCGGGTACCACGGCGAGTTCAACCTGCACGTCGGCGTCACCGTCATCGACTCCGCTAATGGCCTTGGCGGGCCGCTGACGGACACCTATACGATAACCGAGGATGTGGTCGTTAGAGCCGGCGGCGGGCCTGTCATCGATACCTCCGGCTTCCAGGTCGAGCACATCATCGAGAACAGCAACGACATCATCACCGACCTCGTCGTCATCGACACCGACCCCGGTGCTGCGACCGATACGTTCACGGTCACGCTGTCGACCGCAAATCCGGACGTTAGCCTCGCCAGCGTTTATCCGACGGCCGGCACGCTCGAGCAGATCAACGCCGGGCTCGCGGAGGGCGCGGGTATCGCCTACGATCCGATCGGCGCCGATCCCGACGCGGCGCCGCCCGCGACCGACCAGATCACACTGACCGTTGCCGACTCGGCCGGCCATTACGACACCGTCAACTTCATCTTCGTCGAGGGCGCCGACAGCCAGGGCATCACTCTGGAAGGCACCAGCGGCAAGGACGTCATTTTCGCGACCGAGTCGAGCGACACCTTGACCGGTGGCGGCGCGAAAGACCAGTTCGTGTTCGCGCCGACTTCGTCGCTGGATCCGATCCAGCACGCTGTGACCGATTTCGAGACCGGGCTCGACAAAATCGACCTGCGGCAGTTCACCAATATCACGTCGTGGACGCAAGTCTCCGCGCTCGCGGAGCAGCAGGGCGCCGATACCCTGCTCACGCTCGATGCCAATGACAAGGTTCTCCTGAAGAATGTCGTTGTCGGCAATCTCCACGCCAGCGATTTCATCCTTCATGTGAGCTAGAGCGACGCCCCTGCCGGGGGCGCGGCTCTTCCTTGCGCCTCGACCGCGGCAAAAAATCCCTATCCTTGGCTGCCGAAGCGATGGCCATTTGCGTCCTGGCGATCCAAGATTGGGCTCCAGGCGGTTGCAGGAAGTCCGATCGAAATGAGACGTCTCAAGATCCTGCGGCGGTGGTTTGCGCGGAAGCTGGGCTTCGCGCGGCTGATGTGCCTTGCGCTGCTGGTGCTGTTCGCCGGCGCGCGGCTGTGGGATCCGCCGCCGATCCAGGAATTGCGGCTGCGCACCTTCGACATGTTCCAGCTGATCGATCCACGCCACAAGGCGGCGCGGCCGGTCGTCATCGTCGACATCGACGACAAGAGCCTCGCCAAGCTGGGCCAGTGGCCGTGGCCGCGCACGCGAATCGCCGACCTGATCCAGAACCTCACCAGCAGCGGTGCGGTGGCGATCGGCTTCGACGTGGTGTTTTCGGAGCCCGACCGGCTCAACCCGGATCTGGTTGCGGGCCAGATGCGCTATCTCGACGACGCCACGCGCGCCAAGCTGCGTGAGTTGCCGACCAACGACCAGATTCTCGCCGATGCGATCAAGCGCTCGCGTGTGGTGCTGGGCGAGACCGGGCTTCCAGAGGTCTTGTCCGAACTGGACAAATCGCTTCCGTTCACGGGGGTGGCGACGGTCGGGGAGGAGGGTGCCGAACGCTTCCTGTTCGAATTTCCAGGCTTGCTGCGCAACGTGCCGGTGATCGAGAATGTTGCGGCCGGCCGCGGCCTGTTTTCAATCAGGAAAGAACGGGACGGATTCATCCGCCGCGTGCCAATGATCATGCGCGCGCAGGGCACCATCATGCCCTCGCTCAGCCTCGAGATCCTGCGCGTCGTCACGGGCACGCCGACGCTGTTGGTCCGGACCGACAAGACCGGTATCAGGTCGATCCGCATCAAGGGTGTCGAGATCCCCACCGACAAGAACGGCCAGTTCTGGGTGCACTACGCGCGTCGGGACCCCTCGATCTACGTCTCCGCCGCCGACGTGCTCGACAACAGCGTGTCGCCGAGCAGGTTCGCCGGCAAGCTGGTGCTGGTCGGAACCTCTGCGGCCGGGCTCAACGACATCAAGACCACGCCGGTCTCTGCGACCATGCCGGGGGTCGAGATCCATGCCCAGGTGCTGGAGAGCGTGTTGAGCGGCGCGGTGATCTCGCAGCCGAACTACGCGCTCGGGGTCGAATTGCTCGCCGCGCTGATCATCGGCCTGCTCGTCATTATCTTCACGCCGAATCTCGGTCCCGTGCGCCTCGTGCTCGCGGGTGCGACGTTCGCGGCGATCCTGGTCGGCACGTCCTGGTTCTTCTACGTGCAGTACCGCTACCTCATCGACTTCACCTATCCGCTGCTCTCGACCACGGCGGTTTATCTGACGCTGATCTTCGCCAGCTTCGTGCGCGAGCAGCGCCAGCGCGTGCAGATCCGCGGGCAGTTCGCGCAATACATGTCGCCGGTCCTGGTCGAGCAGCTGGCGCAGTCGCCGGAAAAGCTCGTGCTCGGCGGCGAGGAGCGCGTGATGACGATCATGTTCTCGGACGTGCGCGGCTTCACCACGATCTCGGAGAGCTACAAGCACGACCCGCAAGGCCTGATCGCGCTGATGAACCGCTTCCTGACGCCGCTGACCGACGTCATCATCGAGCGGAAGGGATACATCGACAAATACATGGGCGACGCCATCATGGCGTTCTGGAACGCGCCGCTCGACGATGCCGAGCACGAGGTCAACGCCTGCGAAGCCGCGATCCGGATGCTGGAGCAGATCGACGCGGTCAACAAGGAGCGCGAGGAAGAGGCCGCCGAGGGCGGCCACGTCTACATTCCGCTCAATGTCGGCATCGGCCTCAACACCGGCATCGGCGTGGTCGGCAACATGGGCTCAGACCTGAAGAAGAACTATTCGGTGCTCGGCGACAGCGTGAACCTCGCCTCGCGCCTGGAGGGCCAGTCGAAGGAATACGGCTTTCCCATCATCGTCGGCTCCCGCACCGCGCTCGCCGCCAAGGAGAAGTTCGCGATCCTCGAGCTCGACTTCATCATGGTCAAGGGCAAGACCGAGCCTGAGGTGATCTACGCCATCGCCGGCCGCGAGGACGTGATGCATTCGGCCGCTTTCCAGCGCCTGCGCAACATCACCATCGAGATGCTCAGCTGCTATCGCGGCCGCGACTGGCAGGGCGCCCTGGATGCCATCGAGCGCGGCCGCAAGAGCGAGGACGCTGACACGCTGGAAAAGCTGTTCAGGCTCTACGAGGCGCGCATCAAGGATTTCCAGCTCAATCCGCCGCCGGAGAACTGGACCGGGGCATATGCGCTGCTGACGAAGTAGTCGACGCATCGGCGCTGCCGTAGGGTGGGCAAAGGCGCGTCAGCGCCGTGCCCACGATCTCGCGCCGCAATGTTGAAATGGTGGGCACGCTTGCGCTTTTCCCACCCTGGGGCAGCTGCGTTTGCCGCCCTCACTCCATCCCGATCGTCGTCAGCTCTTGTAGGGTGGGGCAAAGGCGCGTCAGCGCCGTGCCCGCCATCTCGCGCCGCAATGTTGAAATGGTGGGCACGCTGCGCTTTGCCCACCCTACGGCAGCTGCGTTTGCCGCCCTCACTCCGTCCCGATCGTCGTCAGATCCTGAAACCAGTGCTGGGCCTGCACGAACTGCTTCACCTTCGGCGACAGCGCGTGCGGGTTGGTGTCGTGGACGACCCAGACCAGCGTGGCGTCGTCCACGATCAGCGCGTGCGCCTGCGCCAGCAGCTCGTCCTGTTTGGTGGAATCGAACGTCTGCTTGGCCTCGTCGATCAGCGCGTCGACCTTCGGATTCTTGTAGCCGCCCCAGTTGACGCCCACCGGCGCGATCTGGCCCGAATGGAAGAAGCGGACGATGGCGTAGAGCGGGTCGGAGGTGACGTAGGCGATGTTGTTGGCGGTGATGCCGGCATTCATCTCGTCGGCCGCGCCCTTGCGCCAATGCGTGTAGAGCGTCTCCAGCTCGACCACCTTGAAATCGATCTCGATGCCGATCTCCTTGAAGCTCTGCTGCAGGAATTCGTTCATCGGCAGCGACAGCATCTGCCCGGTGCCGCCCTGCGCGATGATGAAGGTGGCCTTCAGCGGCTTTGTTTTCGAATAGCCGGCTTCCTCGACCAGCTTCCTGGCGGCGGCCGGATCGTATTTCAGCTCGAAGCCCGGCTTGCCGAACCACGGGCTGGACGGATCGACCTGGCCCTTGGCGGGCTTTGCGAGGCCGTTCATCAAGCCGACCACCGCGTCGCGGTCGATCGCGAGGTTCAGCGCCTTGCGCAGGCGGATATCGGTCCAGGGCGAGCCCGGCAGCACGGACAGATGGTAATTCCAGACATGCGGCGTGACGTTGTCGACGAGCTTCATGCCGGCGGCCTTGAGCTGCGGCACCGCATCCGGCGCCGGCGTCTCGATCAGATCGACCTGGCCCGCGAGCAGCGCATTGGTGCGCGTCAGCGCCTCCGGCATCGGCACCAGCACGATCTTGTCGGCCTTCGGGATCCGCTTCTTGTTCCAGTAGTCGGGATTCTTGCTGAGTTCTGCGAGCTCGCGCGGCACCAGTTTCGTCAATTTGAACGGGCCGGTGCCGGAGGGCTGGCTGGCGAACTTGTCCCAATCCTTGCCGAGCTTGTCGTACTGCGCGGGGCTCGACACCAGAAACCACAGCATCTGATAGGGGAAGAAGGAATCGACCGTCTTGGTGGTGATCTCCACCGTGAAGTCGTCGATCCTGGCGTAGCTCGCGACCGAGGGCAGGCGGGTCTTCACCTGCGCGCTCTGCCGCTTGTCGAATTGCGGCGCCTTGTCGTTGAGCACCTTGTCCAGATTCCAGATCACCGCATCGGCATTGAACTCGCTGCCGTCGTGAAACTTGACGCCCTTGCGAAGCGTGAAGCGCCATTTGGTCTTGTCGGCGTCATCCACCTTCCACTCGGTCGCAAGCCCCGGCACCAGCTTGCCGGGACGATCGGCGACGTCCATCTCCCACGCCACCAGCGGATCGTAGATCGTGTAGGCCGTGAACTGGTAGGCGCCGGCGCCGCGATCGGGCTGGCCTGTCGTCAGCGGGATGTCCGCCATCGAGATGCCGTAACGCAGCACGGTTTCGGCGCGCGCCGAGATTGCGGACGACGCCAGTGCAAGCACGGCGAGACAAATCGACAGACGAATACGCATGGTCCAGAGCTCCCAGGGATTTCGGGACCAAACTTGCAATCTTGATGCCAGAATAGGCAGCGCGACGCGCACACCGGCGTAGTGCCTACAAGGACTTGTCGTCGCAGGGCCAAATTGCAGAATAAGTTTCTCTTTGGCATAGCCATTGCATACGATTGCATCAAAAATAGTCATCGAAGCCGGAAAAGGATTGAGGCGATGCTTACTAAGAAGAACACACGCGCGGCATTGATCGCGATGCTCGCTCTAACGACGGCGGCCGCCTGGCCGCGCGTGGCCGGCGCGGAGACCGTGCTGCGCATCGGCATGACCGCTGCCGATATTCCGCGCACGCTGGGCCAGCCCGATCAGGGTTTTGAAGGCAATCGCTTCACCGGCCTCACCATGTACGACGCGCTCACCGGCTGGGACCTGTCTTCTGCCGACAAGGCAAGCGTGGTGATCCCCGGCCTTGCGACCGAGTGGAAGGTCGACGATGCCGACAAGACCAAGTGGACCTTCAAGCTGCGCCCCGGCGTGACCTTCCACGACGGCTCGCCGTTCAACGCGGACGCGGTGGTGTGGAACGTCGAGAAGGTGCTGAAGCAGGATGCGCCGCAATTCGATGCCAGCCAGGTCGGCGTCACGGCCTCGCGCATGCCGACGCTGGCGTCGGCGAAGAAGATCGACGACATGACGGTCGAGCTCACCACCAAGGAGCCCGACAGCTTCCTGCCCATCAACCTCACCAATCTGTTCATGGCGAGCCCGGCGAAGTGGCAGCACTTCTACGACAAGGCGGAAGGCGCCGATGCCAAGGCCAAGTCGCAGGCGGCCTGGACGGCGTTTGCCAAGGACGCGGCGGGCACCGGTCCGTGGAAAATGGCGAGCTTCACGCCGCGCGAGCGGCTCGAGCTGGTGAAGAACGCGAGCTATTGGGACAAGGCGCGCGTGCCCAAGGTCGACAAGATGGTGCTGCTGCCGATGCCGGAGGCGAACGCGCGCACCGCGGCGCTGCTCTCCGGGCAGGTCGATTGGGTCGAGGCGCCGGCGCCGGACGCGCTGCCCGAGCTCAAGCAGCGCGGCTTCAAGCTCTACGCCAACGAGCAGCCGCATGTCTGGCCGTGGCAGTTCTCGCGCGTCGAGGGCTCGCCCTGGAACGACATCCGCGTGCGCAAGGCGGCGAACCTCTGCGTCGATCGCGAAGGCCTCAAGGACGGCCTGCTCGCCGGACTGATGGTGCCGGCAACCGGCACCTTCGAGCCCGGCCATCCCTGGCGCGGCAAGCCGAGCTTCGAGATCAAATACGACAAGGCGGCCGCCCAGAAGCTGATGCAGGAAGCGGGCTTTGGCCCGAACAAGAAGCTGACGGTGAAGACGCAGACCTCGGCCTCCGGCTCCGGTCAGATGCAGCCGCTGGCGATGAACGAATATCTGCAGCAGGCGCTCGCCGAATGCTATTTCGACGTGAAGCTTGACGTCATCGAGTGGAATACGCTGTTCACCAACTGGCGCCGCGGTGCCAAGGATCCCAGCGCCAACGGCTCGAACGCCACCAACGTCACCTATGCCGCGATGGACCCGTTCTTCGCGCTGGTGCGCTTCCTGCAATCGGGCATGGCGCCGCCGGTCTCGAACAATTGGGGCTTCATCAACAATCCCAAGTTCGACGAGCTGGTGAAGAAGGCGCGGCAGACCTTCGATCCCGCCGCGCGCGACGCCGCGCTCGCCGAGCTGCACGCGGCCTCCGTCGACGACGCCGCCTTCCTCTACGTGGCCCACGACGTCGGCCCCCGCGCCATGAGCCCGAAGGTCACGGGCGTGGTGCAGCCGAAGAGCTGGTTCATCGACTTCTCGCTGGTGTCGATGAAGGAGTGAGGCGGGTACGCTGGTAGGGCTCCCCTCCCCCTTGCGGGGAGGGGTTGGGGAAGGGGGTCCACACGGGCGGTCCCTGTGTGGCCACCCCTCTCCCTAACCCTCCCCCGCAAGGGGGGAGGGAACCCTCGCATAGTGCGTCCCTTACTATCCCCAGCGCCATCAGTCGCCCGACATCACGTTAGGTAAATCAGTGCTCGCCTATATCGCCAGACGCATCGTCTATGTCGTCCCGATCGTCATCAGCGTCGCGCTGGTGTGTTTCCTGCTCGTGCATATCACGCCGGGCGATCCGCTCGTTGCCGTGCTGCCGGCCGACGCCTCGCAGGAGCTCGCCGCGCAACTGCGCACCGCCTATGGCTTTGACCGCCCGTTGCCGGTGCAGTTCGGGCTTTGGTTGCTCCGTGCCCTGCATGGCGATCTCGGCAATTCCATCGCGACGGGGCGTCCCGTGCTGGCCGAGGTCATGCGCGCGGTCGGCAACACCGTGACGCTGGCGATCGCCGCCGCCATCATCGGCTTCACCATGGGCATCCTGCTTGGCCTGATCGCCGGCTATTTCCGCGAGACCTGGATCGACAAGGTCGCGACCTCCTTCGCCATCGCCGGCGTGTCGGTGCCGCATTACTGGCTCGGCATGCTGCTCGTCATCATCTTCTCGGTGCAGCTGAACTGGTTGCCCGCCGTCGGCGCCGGGCCCAGCGGCTCCAATTCCTGGGCCTGGGACTGGGCGCATCTGAAATATCTGGTGCTCCCGGCGATCACGACGTCGGTGATTCCAATGGGTATCGTCACCCGCACCGTGCGCGCGCTCACCGGTGACATTCTCTCGCAGGATTTCGTCGAGGCCTTGCGCGCCAAGGGGCTGCACGAGCGCGGCGTATTCCGCCACGTCATCAAGAACGCCGCGCCGACCGCGCTGGCGGTCATGGGGCTTCAGCTCGGCTACATGCTCGGCGGCTCGATCCTGATCGAGACCGTGTTCTCCTGGCCGGGTTCGGGCTTCCTGCTCAACTCGGCGATCTTCCAGCGCGACCTGCCACTGCTGCAGGGCACGATCCTGATCCTGGCGCTGTTCTTCGTCTTCCTCAATCTCCTGGTCGATATCGCCCAAGCCGCGATCGACCCGCGCATCAAGCGGGGCTAGAAGATGGGATCGAACTCAGCTATCGCCGCGAAGGCAGTGCGCTCCCTCCCCCGCGAGCGGGGGAGGGTCGGGGAGAGGGTGTCTCCTCAATCGAGAGCCCCCAAGAGGAGAAAGCCCTCACCCGCGCCTGCGGCGCGACCTCTCCCGCACGCGGGAGAGGTGCACTGCCTTCCGGGCTTGCACCGATTGAAGCGATGCGCACCGGGAGCCAGCCGATGAGCGAGCTTCCGTTGTCCGCCACCGCCGATGCCGCGTTGCAGGCCGCGCCCGCGACCAAGGCGCGGGGCTATTGGGCGACCGTCGGCCGCCGCATCCGGCGCGACAAGGTCAGCATGGCCTGCGCGCTGGTGCTGCTGCTGATCTTTCTCTCGGCGATCCTCGCGCCCTGGCTTGGCCTTGAAGATCCCTACAAGGGCTCGATGATCCGCCGCCTTCGTCACATCGGCACGCCTGGCTATCCGCTCGGCACCGACGAGCTCGGCCGCGACATGCTGGCGCGCCTCATCTATGGCGGGCGGCTGTCGCTGGTGATCGGCATCCTGCCCGTGATCCTCGCCTTCGGCATCGGCACCTCGCTCGGCCTCATTGCCGGTTATGTCGGCGGCAAGCTCAACACCGCCATCATGCGCACGATCGACGTGTTCTATGCCTTTCCGTCGGTGCTGCTGGCGATCGCGATCTCCGGCGCTCTTGGGGCCGGCATCCTCAATTCCATCGTGTCGCTCACGGTCGTGTTCGTGCCGCAGATCACCCGCGTTGCCGAAAGCGTCACCACCGGCGTGCGCAACATGGACTTCGTCGAGGCGGCGCGTGCCTCCGGCGCCGGGCCCTTCACCATCATGCGCGTGCACATCCTCGGCAACGTGCTGGGCGCGATCTTCGTCTATGCCACCAGCCTCATCTCGGTCTCGATGATCCTGGCCGCCGGTCTGTCCTTCCTCGGCCTCGGCACCAAGCCGCCGGAGCCGGAATGGGGCCTGATGCTCAACACCTTGCGCACCGCGATCTACGTCAATCCCTGGGTTGCAGCCCTGCCCGGCGCGATGATCTTCGCGGTCTCGATCTGCTTCAATCTGCTCTCGGACGGCCTGCGCAGCGCCATGGACATCAGGAACTGACGATGGTGATGGAGATGCGCAATGGCGCCGTATGGACGGCCGTCATGCCCGGGCTTGTCCCGGGCATCCACGTTCTTCGTTCCGCGTGGCAAGGCGTGGATGGCCGGGACAAGCCCGGCCATGACGGCATGGAGGCTTTAGTACCAGCCATATGCGGTCGCCCTGTCTCGATGCGCAAAGGTGGGAGGCATGGGCCATGAGCGAAACTAACACCTCCGCCGCCATGCTGGAGCCGGTCGAGGACGTCGGCGGCCTCGCGCAGCCGCTGCTGCAGGTTAACGGGCTGACCAAGCATTTTCCCGTGCGGGGCGGGCTGTTCGCCGCCAAGCGCACCGTGCGTGCGGTCGACAACGTCACCTTTGCCGTCGCCAAGGGCGAGACCGTCGGCATTGTCGGCGAATCCGGCTGCGGCAAGTCGACCACCGCGCGGCTTTTGATGCATCTGATGCCGCGCGATACCGGCGACATCATCTATGACGGCATGACCGTGGGACAGTCGCTGAGCCTGCGCGAGCTGCGCCGCGGCATGCAGATGGTGTTCCAGGATTCCTACGCCTCGCTCAATCCGCGCCTGACCATCGAGGAATCCATCGCCTTCGGCCCCAAGGTGCACGGCATGGCCGATGGCGCGGCGCGCACCCTCGCGCGTGAGCTGCTCGGCAAGGTCGGACTGCGCCCTGAGAACTTCGCCAACCGCTATCCGCACGAGATCTCCGGCGGCCAGCGCCAGCGGGTCAACATCGCACGTGCCCTGGCGCTGTCGCCGCGCCTGGTGATCCTGGACGAAGCCGTCTCCGCGCTCGACAAATCCGTCGAGGCGCAGGTGCTCAATCTGCTTGTCGACCTCAAGCGCGAGTTCGGCCTGACCTATCTGTTCATCAGCCACGACCTCAACGTCGTCCGTTACATCTCGGACCGCGTCCTGGTGATGTATCTCGGCGAGGTGGTCGAGCTCGGTCCGGTCGATCAGGTCTGGGATAGCCCTGCGCATCCCTACACCCGCGCACTGCTTGCTGCGATGCCGTCCTCCGATCCCGACAGGCGCACCGAAACGCCGCCGATCACGGGCGATCCGCCCAACCCGATCGATCCGCCCTCGGGGTGCCGCTTCCACACCCGTTGCCCGTTTGCGGAGCCGCTCTGCGCAAATGCGACCCCAAAGCTCACCGCGCTCGATAGAATGGGCCACGAGGCCGCGTGTTACATGGCTATACCGGGTTCTGGCCATAGCCGCGCGCCCAGGGAGAAGACCGCATGACGAGACCGACGCCGAAAGAGATCAAGCCCATCGCGCAAATCGCCGGCGTGCCCGTGGATGACGAGATCGCGACCCGCATCTCCAGCTCCATCGGACCTGCCTTCGAAGGCTTTGCAACCATCGCCGGTACGCTGCCGTTCGATCTCGAGCCCGCGCTCTACCCGATCGTGCAGACGCAGAAGGTGTCGAAATGAGCCTTGAGCCTGCCTTGATGACGCTCACCGAGGTCGCGCGCGCGATCGCGATGAAGCAGCTGTCCTCGCATGAGGTGACGCGCGCGCTGCTCAGCCGTATCGCGCAATGGCAGCCGCATCTCAACGCCTTCATGTCGATTGAGGCGGAGGCTGCGCTAAAGGCGGCCGAGGCCGCCGATGCCGAGCTCGCCGCGGGCAAGGTCCGCGGTCCGCTGCACGGCGTGCCGCTCGCGCACAAGGACATGTATTACGACGCTGGCCATGTCGCGACCTGCGGCTCGCTGATCCGCCGCGACTTCGTGCCGACCGTGACCTCCACCGCCTTGCAACGGCTCAAGGACGCCGGCCAGGTCCGCCTCGGCACGCTGCATCTGGCCGAATTCGCCTATGGCCCGACCGGCCACAACGCCCATTACGGTCCGGTGCGCAATCCCTGGAACGTCGCGCACATCACCGGCGGCTCGTCCTCGGGCTCCGGCTCGGCGGTCGCGGCGCGGCTGACCTATGCGGCGCTCGGTTCTGACACCGGCGGCTCGATCCGCATGCCCGCGCATTTCTGCGGTGTGACGGGGCTGAAGACCACGGTCGGCCGCGTCAGCCGCGCCGGCGCGATGCCGCTGTCGCAATCGCTCGACACCGTCGGCCCGCTGGCCCGCACCGCCGAGGACTGCGCGCTGCTGTTGGCGCTGATGGCCGGCCCTGATCCCGCCGACTCGACCTGCAGCCAGGAGCCGCTGTCGGACTACGTCGGCGCCACCAAAGGCTCGTTGAAAGGCCTCAAGATCGGCGTCCCCACCTCGTTCTACGTCGACGATCTCGACGCCGAGGTCGCGCGCGTGCTGGACGAGACCATCGCGGTGCTCAAGCGCGAGGGGGCCGACATCGTCAAGGTCGAGCTGCCGGATCAGCGGCAATTGTCCTCGGCGAGCCAGCTCGTGCTCGCCGCGGAAGCTGCCGCCTTCCACAAGCGCTGGATGATCGAGCGCCCGCAGGATTATGGCCCGCAGGTGCTGATGCGGCTTCAGAACGGCCTCGCCGTTCCCGCCATCACCTATCTGGAGGCCATGCGCTGGCGCGGGCCGGCGCTGGCCGCGCACAACGCCGCCACAGCCGGCGTCAATGCGGTGATCGCGCCGGCTTCGCCGGTGCCGGCACCAACGATCGAGGAGAGCGATGTCGGCGGCGGCCCGAACGCGCCGGCGCTGCTGCAACGGCTGACGCTGTTCACCCGCCCGGTGAACTTCCTTGGTCTGCCCTCGCTCACCGTGCCCTCGGGTTTCACCAGAAGCGGCCTGCCTGTCGGCATGCAGCTGATCGGCCGCTCCTTCGATGAAGCGACCCTGCTCACCATCGGCGCCGCCTTCCAGCGCGCCACCGACTATCACGATCGATTGCCGAAACTGCCGTCATGACCAAGCTCGTCGAGATCTCAGGCCTCAATATCCGCTTCACCGGTGAGCGCACGGTCTATGCCGTGAACGACCTCAGCCTGTCGCTGGGTGATGGCGAGGTGCTCGGCCTGCTCGGCGAGTCCGGCTCGGGCAAGAGCGTGACGCTGCGCGCGCTGATGCGGCTGTTGCCGAAGAAGCGCACGCAGATTTCGGGCAAGGTCAACGTCATGGGGCAGGACGTGCTCGCCATGAATGACGAGCAATTGTCGTCGTTCCGCGGTCAGACCGTCTCGATGATCTTCCAGGAGCCTGCGCTCGCGCTCGATCCGGTCTACACCATCGGCACGCAGATCGCGGAAAGCGTCGTGCGCCACGAAGGCAAAACCCATGCGGAGGGCAGGGCTCGTGCACTCGAGATGCTCGAGGTCGTGCGCATCCCCTCGGCGAAGCGGCGGCTGGATGCCTATCCGCACGAGATGTCGGGCGGCATGCGCCAGCGCGCGATGATCGCGCTGGCGCTGGCCTGCCGGCCCAAGATTTTGCTGGCGGACGAGCCGACCACGGCGCTCGATGCCACCGTGCAGATCCAGATCCTGCTCTTGCTGCGCGAGCTGCAGCGCGAGTTCGGCATGTCCGTGATCTTCGTCACCCACGACATCGGCGTCGCCATCGAGATCTGCGACCGTGTCGCGGTGATGTATGCCGGCCAGATCGTCGAGCAGGGGACCTTGCGCGACATCGTTCGCTCGCCGGTGCATCCCTATGCCAAGGGCTTGCTCGCCTCCACCATCCACGGCGCCAAGCGGGGCCAGCGGCTGGAGACCATCCCCGGCACGCCGCCCTCGCTGGCCGAAAAGCCCCACAATTGCTCCTTCGCCCCCCGCTGCAAGCTCGCCGAGCCGCGCTGCCTGGAGCAACTGCCTGCGAATGTGGAGGTCAGCCCGGGGCGGGCGGCACGATGCGTGCTGGCAGAGCCGGTGGTCGCGACGTAGCCGATGCGGTCCTCGCCCCGCTCTTGCGGAGGAAGGTAAAGAGCCGCCGCACTCTTAACTTCAAACTTTCATCACCGACTTGTCACAGTTGAGCCGGTGCCGAGAAGCGGGCGCCCCTACCTGTGCAGGGGGTTGTTTTCGAGTTTTTCATCGGCGCCCGGCATTCACACTGCATTCATCCCGGTTCCCGTTCCATGCGGCCGTTCATGGAGAGGGACCTCACCGATGCACATTTCCAACGAAGGCCTGCTCGTCATCCTGTTCGTCGGCCTGGTGGCCGGCTGGCTTGCCGGCAAGATCGTGCGGGGCGCCGGGTTCGGCCTGATCGGCGACATCGTGATCGGCATCTGCGGTGCGCTGGTGGCGAGCCTTCTGTTTCCAAAGCTCGGCATCCGCCTCGGCACGGGCCTGATCTCCGAGATCGTCTATTCCGCCATCGGCGCCGTCATCCTGCTGCTGGTGGTGCGGCTGGTGCGGGGCGGCGGCCGGCTCTAGCAGCCGCCCGGCTCGATCGATCGGAACTTGCCGCCTCTTCCAGACCTGGGGAGAGGCGGCGATGTCTGCACCAAAAAGCCGCAAAGACTGTGAAATACCGGACTTGCGTGCTCGGCCGCCAGGAGTAGATGTGGCCGATCGGGGCTCTGAATGAACCGGCCCGCGTTGGACGCCGCGCCAACATGATGTTAATTCGGGGCACGTATCCTGAATTGCCCGTGAAATCAGGGGCTTTGGCCCCGCCAGAAAGAGATCAGACTGATGGCAGCCCCTGGCGCCCGCCGTTCAGAGCTCGGTGACGCCTTGCGCGCCTGTCGCACGGCGTTCGTCGGCGTCGGCCTGATGAGCTGCATGATCAACCTGCTCTATCTGACCGGGTCGATCTTCATGCTGGAGGTCTACGACCGGGTGCTGCCGAGCCGCAGCATTCCGACCCTGGTCGGCCTGATCATCCTCGCCGGCTTCCTCTACATGGCGCAAGGCGTGCTCGACATGATCCGCAACCGGATCCTGGGGCGGATCGGCACCGCGCTGGACGAGGCGCTCAACAAGCGCGTGTTCGACACCATCGTGCGCCTGCCGCTGCTGGTCGGCAGCCGCAACGAAGGTCTCCAGCCGCTGCGTGATCTCGACAACGTCCGCTCCTTCCTCGGCGGCATGGGCCCGAGCGCGTTCTTCGATCTGCCCTGGCTGCCGCTCTACCTCGCCATCTGCTTCGCCTTCCACGTCATGATCGGCGTCACCGCGTTGATCGGCGCCGTCATCCTGGTCGGCCTGACGCTGGTCACCGAATTCATGTCCCGCCAGCCGGCGAAGGAGGCGATGGGCCTTGCCGCTCAGCGCAACGATCTCGCCCAGGCCAGCCGCCGCAACGCCGAAGTCATGGTGTCGATGGGCATGGCCGGCCGGATGAACCAGCGCTGGAGCGAGGCCAACGAAAAATATCTCTCCGGCAACCAGCGCGCCAGCGATGTCGCCGGCGGTCTCGGCGCGGTCGCAAAGGTGCTGCGCATGATGCTGCAATCGGCCGTGCTCGCGGTCGGCGCCTATCTCGTCATCCACCAGGAGGCGACCGCGGGCATCATCATCGCCGGCTCGATCCTCTCCGCCCGCGCGCTCGCGCCGGTCGATCTCGCCATCGCGCACTGGAAATCCTTCGCCGCGGCGCGCCAGAGCTGGCACCGCCTCACCCGCCTGCTGGAGCAGATGCCGGCGCAGGCGACGCCGACCCAATTGCAGGCGCCCACCAGCCGGCTCTCCGTCGAAGGCGTCGCCATGGTGCCGCCCGGCGACCAGCGCCTCATCGTGCAGGACATCACCTTCACGCTCAGTGCGGGCAACGGCCTCGGCGTGATCGGCCCGAGCGGCTCCGGCAAGTCGTCGCTGATCCGCGCGCTGGTCGGGGTCTGGCAGCCGGTGCGCGGCAAGGTGCGGCTCGACGGCGCGGCGCTCGATCAATGGTCGTCCGACATGCTCGGCCGGCACATCGGCTATCTGCCGCAGGACGTCGAATTGTTCGGCGGCACCATTGCCCAGAACATCAGCCGGTTCGATCCCGAGGCGACGTCCGACGCCATCATCGCGGCGGCGAAAGAAGCCGGCGTGCACGAGATGATCATCAAGATGCGCGAGGGCTACAACACGCAAGTCGGCGAGCAGGGCACCGCGCTCTCGGCAGGCCAGGCCCAGCGCGTGGCGCTGGCGCGCGCGCTCTACGGCAATCCGTTCCTGATCGTGCTGGACGAGCCCAACTCCAACCTCGACACCGAAGGCGACGAGGCGCTGACCCGCGCCGTCCGCGCCGCCCGCGAGCGCGGCGCCATCGTCGTCGTGGTGGCGCACCGCCCGATTGGCGTCGAGGCGGTCGACCAGATTCTGGTGCTGCGCGACGGCCGTATGCAGGCGTTCGGCCCGAAGGAACAGGTGCTGGCCCAGGTGCTGCAGCCGCGCGCGACGCCGCCGGCGCCGATCAAGATCGTCAGCGAAGGCGGAGTGGCCAAACCATGAGCACAATGCCATGAGCACGATGGCCATCGGCGGCCCGAAGCCCGGCGCGAAGAAGACCGTTCGGGACTCGATCAAGTTTCACCTCCTGCTCGGACTTGGCATCGTGCTGGTGCTGGTGGTCGGTCTCGGCGGCTGGGCGTCGACCGTGCTGATCTCGGGCGCGCTGATCGCGCCGGGCCAGATCGTGGTCGAATCCAACGTCAAGAAGGTGCAGCATCCGACCGGCGGCGTGGTCGGCGAGGTGCGCGCCCGCGACGGCGATCTGGTCAAGGCCGGCGACATCGTGGTGCGGCTCGACGACACCGTCACCAAGGCGAACCTCGCCATCGTCACCAAGAATCTCGATGCCGCGCAGGCGCGCGGGGCGCGGTTGCAGGCCGAGCAGCGCGGCGTCGACAGAATCGAATTTCCGCAAACCCTGCTCGAACGCGCCAACGATCCCGACGTCAGGCTGCTGCTCTCCGCCGAAACCAAACTGTTCGACGTCCGCGTCAACGGCCGCGCCGGACAGAAGGCGCAGCTGCGCGAGCGCATCACCCAGCTCAACGAGGAGATCGCCGGTCTCAGCGCCCAGGAGAAGGCCAAGGACCAGGAGATCGCGCTGGTGCAGAACGAACTCACCGGCGTGCGCGATCTCTACGACAAGCGTCTGGTGCAGCTCTCGCGCCTGACCCAGCTCGAACGCGACTCGGCGCGTCTCAACGGCGAGCGCGCGCAGTACATCGCCGCGCGCGCCCAGGCCAAGGGCAAGATCACCGAGACCGAGTTGCAGATCATCCAGGTCGACAAGGACGTGGTGAGCGAAGTCTCCAAGGATCTGCGCGAGACCAACGACAAGATCGGCGAGCTGATCGAGCGCAAGGTCGCTGCCGAAGACCAGCTTCGCCGCATCGACATCCGCGCGCCGCAGGACGGCATGGTGCTGCAATCCAACGTGCACACGATCGGCGGCGTCGTCACCGCCGGCGACGCTCTCATGCTGATCGTGCCGCAGGCCGACGACCTCCAGGTCGAGGCCAAGGTCAATCCGGTCGACATCGACAAGCTCCAGATCGGCCAGAAGACGCTGCTGCGCCTCTCCGCGTTCAACCAGCGCACCACGCCCGAGCTCAACGGCCTCGTCAGCCGCGTCTCGCCCGACGTCACCACCGACCAGCGCACCGGCCAGAGCTACTACACCATCCGCGTCTCGATGCCGGCCGAAGAGATCGCCCGCCTCGGGGACGTCAAGATGATTCCCGGCATGCCCGTGGAAGCCTTCGTCCAGACCGGCGACCGCACCATGCTGTCCTATCTGATGAAGCCGCTGCACGACCAGCTGATGCGCGCGTTCAGGGAGAAATGACGCGCGCGTAGGGTGGGCAAAAGGCGCAAAGCGCCGTGCCCACGATCTTTCACACGATGAGCATATTGGTGGGCACGCTTCGCTTTGCCCACCCTACGGCACTGCTGGCCTCGTCATTGCGAGCGCAGCGAAGCAATCCAGACTGTCTCCGCGGACAGATTTCTGGATTGCTTCGCTGCGCTCGCAATGACGACTTGGCTACCAGTTTGCTATACTGCGATTGCAACAGCAACCCGGCGGTCGAACAATGCAATCTCCTCCCTCTGTCGCCACCGAATCCTTCTCCGACGCGTCCCTCGCCGTCGCTCGCCTCGAAGAGATCTACGAGCGCAACACAAAGTTCCTGCGCGAGCGGTTCGAGGCCTATGTCGGCGGCGAGGCCGTCACCACGCGGGTGCGGGCCTACTATCCCTTCGTACGCATCACCACCGCGACGCATGCGCGGCTGGATTCGCGTCTCGCCTACGGCTTCGTCGCCGGGCCCGGCGTGCATGAAACCAGCGTGACGCGGCCGGATCTGTTCCGCAGCTATCTCGTCGAGCAGATCGGATTGCTGATCCAGAATCACGGCGTGCCCGTCGAGATCGGCGAATCGGCCGAGCCGATCCCGATCCATTTCGCCTATCGCCGCGACATCAATATCGAGGCCGCCATCACCACCAGCGAGAATTCGTCCGTCGCGCGATCGCTGCGCGATGCGTTCGACGTGCCTGATCTCGCCGCCATCGACGATTCCATCGCCGACGGCACGTTTGAGCTCCGGCCCGGTGCGCCCGAGCCGCTGTCGCTGTTCCGCGCCGCCCGCGTCGATTACTCGCTGCGCCGGCTCTATCACTACACCGGCACCGATCCCGAATATTTCCAGAACTTCGTGATCTTCACCAATTACCAGTTCTACGTCGACGCTTTCGCGCAGCTCTGTCAGCAGCGGCTTCAATCGGGTGAGGCCGGCCTCGATGCCTTTGTCGCGCCGGGCAATCTCATCACGCAGAGCGGCGGCGCGATCAGCGGCACCGCGCCGGCGCGAATGCCGCAGATGCCGGCCTTCCATCTGGTCGTATCGGGCTATCGCGGCATCACCCTGATCAATATCGGCACCGGCCCGTCCAATGCGCGCAACGTTACCGACCACGTTGCCGTGCTGCGCCCGCATGCCTGGCTGATGCTCGGCCATTGCGCAGGCCTGCGCAACACGCAGCGGCTCGGCGATTACGTGCTTGCGCACGGCTATGTGCGCGAGGATCACGTGCTCGACCGCGAGCTGCCGCCGTGGGTGCCGATTCCGGCGCTGGCCGAGATGCAGGTCGCGCTCGAAGAGGCGGTCGAGGACGTCACCGGCCTCGAAGGTTTCGAGCTCAAGCGCCTGATGCGCACGGGAACGGTGGCGAGCGTCGACAACCGCAATTGGGAGATCTCCGGGCCCGGGGTGATCCGCCGCCTGTCGCAATCGCGCGCCGTTGCGCTCGACATGGAATCGGCCGCGATCGCCGCCAACGGCTACCGCTTCCGCGTGCCCTACGGCACCTTGCTGTGCGTCTCCGACAAGCCGCTGCACGGCGAGATCAAGCTCGCCGGCATGGCCAGCGAATTCTACCGCCGCCGCGTCGGCCAACATCTCGAGATCGGCCTGAAGGCGCTGGAGCGGCTCAAGCAGCAGGAATCGGAGCGGCTGCATTCGCGGAAGCTTCGCAGTTTTGCCGAGGTGGCGTTCCAGTAGGGCGAAGCTGCTCTTTGCTGCTGACAATCGGAGCGATTTTCAGCATTGTCCGTCGCGGGGGCTCGACCGGGACGACTTGATGCCACTGACGCGGGACAGGATCATCGGCCACGACCGTGAACGGCTGGCCTTTCGCTTCACCATGCTGAACGACGGCGAGGTCGTGCATTGCCAGATCAGCGATGCCGCGATGGACGAGCTCGCGGGCATGCAGGGCACCGAGAGCAGCGCGCGGCAGGCGCAGTTCCTGTCGCTGCGCGAGTCCATCGAGCGGATCGCGTCGGATGTCTATGACGAAGCGCCGCGGGTGCAGGGATATGTGGTGCGGATCTTCATGCGGCATTTGGGACGGTGACGTTGAACTCGAGCAACGGTTCCTCACCGTCATCCTGAGGTGCGAGACACGAGGCGCAACGCGCCTCGTGCGGAGCCTCGAAGGATGAGCGGCCGAGGTGCAGCCGGGCCGTCGTCCTTCGAGGCTCCCCTTGCGATGCAAGGGAAGCACCTCAGGATGACGGTTCTGAAATCGTGATTGCTGCGAGCGGCACCAGCGTCACCCCTCCAGCTTCCCCAGCAACAGCTTCAGCGCGGTCGCCGCGAACATCTGCATGTTGCCGAGCCGGTCGTTGCTGCCCGTCTCCAGCGTCATCACCTCCGACACAGGCCCCGCAATCGCCATGCAGCTGTGGCCGGCGGCGTCGCCGTAGCGGTTGCCGGTGGGGCCGGCTGCGCCGGTCTCGGACAGGCCCCAGTCGCTGTTGAAGCGCGTTCGCATCTGCCCGGCCAGCAGCTGCGCGTAGGGCTCCGACGAGGAGCGAAAGCCCTTCATTCCTTCGTCCGAAATATCCATCAGCACGCGCCTGGCATCCCGGGTGTAGACCACCGCGCCGCCGAGGAAATAGGCGGACGCGCCGGGTACCGCGAGCAGGCTGGCGGCGATCAGGCCGCCGGTGGAGGATTCGGCGACGGCAATGGTCTGTTTGCGCGCGATCAGTTTGGCGGCGATCTGTTCCGCAATGCCGACGAGCTCTTTCATTCCCTGAACCTCTCGTTTCCCGCAACCGAGCTGCGCCTTCCTAGCATATGCCGGAAGCCTTGGCCGAGTTGCGGGCGACGGGCAGGCCTGCTTGAATGGCGGGGACAAAAAAGACATGCGAGGAAACGTGAGAAGGGAGACGTGATGGCGTCCCTGATCGCCGGCGGCATCGATTGCGACGTGCATCCGGCCGTGCCGCATCTGACCAGCCTGCTGCCGTACCTGAACGAATATTGGCGCGATCAGGTGACGACGCGCGGCATGGTCGACCTCATCTCGCAATCCTATCCGCAGAACTCGCCGATCACGGCGCGTCCCGACTGGCGTCCCGAGACAGGCAAACCCGGCGAGAGCCTGGAGGACATGCAGCGTCATGTGCTCGATCCCTTCAAGCTCAAGCATGCCATCTGCAATCCGCTCTACGGCGTGCAGATGGTGTTCTCCGAGGACATGCAGGCGGCCTTATGCCGTGCGCTGAACGACTGGCTCGTGAAGCAATGGCTCGACCGCGATCCGCGGCTGCGCGGCTCGATCGTGATCCCCACGCAGAGCGTCGAGAAGGCCGTGGCCGAGATCGAGCGCTGTGCGCAGGACAAGCGCTTCGTGCAGGTGCTGATGCTGGTCATGGGCGACACGCCGCTCGGCAAGCGCGCGCTGTGGCCGATCTACGAAGCCGCGGAACGGCTGGAACTGCCCGTCGGCGTGCATGCGGGTTCCGCCTATCACAATCCGCCGACCGCCGTGGGATGGGGGTCCTACCACATCGAGGATTATGTCGGTCAGGCCCAGGCGTTCCAGACCCAGCTCACCAGCCTGATCGTCGAGGGCGTGTTCGCCAAATATCCGCGCCTGAAAATGGTGCTGCTGGAATCGGGCATCTCCTGGATCTCGCCCTATCTCTGGCGATTGCACAAGTTCTGGCGCGGGGTGCGGATGGAGACGCCGTGGGTCGATCGCGCGCCGCTCGACATTGTGCGAAGCAACATCCGCTTCTCGTTACAGCCATTTGATGCACCGCCGGACGAGGCGACATTAAATCGCCTGTTTGAGCATATGCAGTCCGACGAATTGGTCCTATTCTCCACGGACTATCCGCACTGGCAATTCGACGGCCAGGACGCGCTGCCCGAAGGGCTGTCCCCCGATCTCGTGCGCAAGATCATGATCGACAATCCGCATGCAACCTATCCCCGCCTGACGTGAGCCCGCTGCCAAAGGAGGCAAGGCGATGAATATCCAGTTCCGCGAGAAACAAGAAGCCGCTTCCCCGCTGACCGTCAAAACCGCGATTGCGGACTGCGACATCCATCCGGCACGCGCCACCCGCACCGAGCTCTATCCCTACCTCGCCAAACGCTGGCAGCATCATCTCGAGGTCTACGGCGTGCACGCCTATCAGGGCATGATGGAAGGCCCGCCTTACCCAAAGGCGCAGCCCAACGCCTCGCGTCGTGACGCCTATCCGCCGGAAGGCGGGCCGCAGGGCTCCTCGCTCTCTTTCATGCAGAAGCAGCTGCTCGATCCCAACAACGTGCAGCTGGGCGTGCTCAATCCGCTCAACACCGGGCAGGGCATCCGCAATCACGAGCTGTCGGCCGCGCTGTGCTCGGCGATCAACGACTGGCAGATCGACAAATGGACCAGCAAGGACAAGCGGCTGAAGGCCTCGATCGTCGTCGGCAATGAGGACGGCCTCTCGGCCGCCGCCGAGATCCGCGAGCGCGCCGGCGACAAGAACTTCGTGCAGGTGCTGCTGCTCAGCCGCAATGTCGAGCCGCTCGGCCAGCGCCGCTATTGGCCGATCTATCAGGCCGCGGAGGAAGCGGGGCTCCCTGTCGGCGTTCACGCCTTCGGCTTCGGCGGCAACCCGATCACGCCATCGGGCTGGCCATCCTATTACATCGAGGAGATGGTCGGGCATTCGCAGTGCCAGCAATCGGCGTTGGCGAGCCTCGTGCTGGAAGGCGTGTTCGAGCGCTTCCCGAAGCTGAAGATGGTGATGATCGAGGCCGGTTTCGGCTGGGCACCGTCGCTGGCCTGGCGGCTCGACAAGGCCTGGCAACGCCTGCGCAGCGAGGTGCCGCATGTGAAGCGGCCGCCGTCGGAATATATCCGCGAGCAGGTGTGGTGGACGACGCAGCCGATGGAAGATCCCGAAAGCCGCGAGGATCTGCTCGACGTCATCAACTGGATCGGCTGGGACCGGCTCTTGTTCGCGACCGACTATCCGCATTGGGACTATGACGAGCCCTCGCGCGTCCTGCCGGCCGGCGTCAGCGAAGCCAATCGCGAGGCGTTCTATCTCGGCAATGCGAAGAAGCTCTATGGACTAGCTTGATGGCGCGTCATGTGATTGCCGCGGTCGACGAGCTTCCGCCGGGCACGCGAAAATTCCTCGAGATCGACGGGCGGCCGATCGCGGTCTTCAACATCAAGGGCGAATATTTCGGCCTGATGAACCGCTGCCCGCATCAGGGCGCGGCGCTGTGCGAGGGCCCGCTGATCGGGCTCGCGCAGTCAAAGGACCCTGGTGAGATCGAATACACCAGGCTCGGCGAGATCATCCGCTGCCCGTGGCACGGCTGGGAGTTCGACATCCGCACCGGCCAATCCTATTGCGACCCGCGCCGCTTCCGCGTGAAGGCCTATCCGGCCCATGTCGAGCCGGGTGCCAGCGTGGTGAAGGGGCCGTATGTCGCCGAGACGATTCCGGTGAGCGTCGAGAGCGACTACGTGGTGGTGGAGCTGTAAGCCCCACTGTCATTCCGGGGCGCGCGTAGCGCGAGCCCGGAATCCATCGCGCAACAAAAGTGCTGGGAGAAATGGATTCCGGGCTCGCCTCTTCGAGGCGCCCCGGAATGACATCCCAGGGGGAAGAAGCCGCCGATTTTTCAGGCTTTATTTTGGGTGGCAGCAAGCATCCATTGGCGGAACGCGGTGAGCTTCGGCGACTCGCGGCGGCCCTCCGGGGCGACCAGGTAGAAACCGGCATCGGCCGGCAGCGCGATCTTGAAGGGCACCACGAGCCGGCCCTTGGCGATGTCGTCTTGCACATAGGAGGTCCGCCCCATCGCCACGCCAATGCCGTCGATCGCGGCCTGGATGGTCATGAAGATCATGTCGAAGGTGATGCCCGGCTGCCTTGCGATGTCCGCCGGCAGTCCCGCCGCGGTCAGCCATAGCCGCCAGTCATCGCTGTTGGCGTTCGAGGTGTGCAGCAGCGGATGGTTGCGCAGATCCTCCGGCCGGCGCAGCGGCTTGTCGCCGCGCAGCAGCGAAGGGCTGCACACCGGAAATAGCTCATCCGCCATCAGCCAGTCGGCGCGCAGGCCCGGCCACTGGCCGCGGCCGTAGCGGATCGCCGCATCGACATTGTCGCGCTGGAAGTCGACGAGGCTGGTCGAGGTGGTGATGCGGACGTCGATGCCGGGATGCTGCTCCTGGAAATCGCTCAGCCGCGGCAGCAGCCATTTCGCGGCGAGCGAAGCCAGCGTCGACACCGTCAGCACCTTGTCGTCGTCCTTGCGCAGCAACCGGTCGGTCGCAAGCCGCAGGTCGTTGAAGGCCGCGCGGACGCCAGGGAGATAGTCGCGCGCTTCCGGCGTCAGGGCCAGCGCGCGGTTCTGCCGGATGAACAGGCGGATGCCGAGCTCCTCCTCAAGCCGTCGGATCTGATGGCTGATCGCGGTCTGCGTCACGTTCAGCTCGGCGGCCGCCAACGTGAAGCTGAGATGGCGCGCGGCGGCCTCGAATGCCCGCAATCCGTTCAGGGACGGCAATCTGGCAGTCATTTGGCAGCAGGATACATGACGTTATTTCATGCGAATGGGTACAAATTGTCGTTTGTCGCAGTGCACTAGGAAGCAGATATTAGCACTCAAGTTAGCTCTAGGAGCTCAAAATGTCTACGTTGACCCACACCTCGATGACAAATCATCATGCGCCTGGCTTGATCGAGCAGATCGGCGAGACGCTTCACGTCTGGTATGAGCGCTACCGGACCAGGCGTGAGCTCACCCACTGGACCGCACGCGATCTCCAGGATGTCGGACTGTCCTGGTCCGATATCGCCTATGAGGCCGAGAAACCCTTCTGGCGGGCCTGATTGGCCGCCAGGCCGGCGCCGCCTGAGCACAGGGGCGCCGGCGGTCCCTTTCCCGGATGGCCTGTGTCATGAGCACCCTTCGCCTGGAAGAGCTGAAGCAATATTCGGACACGTTGCGCACCCGGCATGGCGAGGCGCTCAACGTCCGCTTCGTCGAGCCGCGCGACACCGAGGAGCTCCAGCACTACTTCCGCTCGCTTTCGACCCGCTCGCGATACAACCGCTTCTTCGGCGCCATCAGCGAATTGCCGGAAGGGTTGCTGCACGACTTTCTCCAGATCGGCGATCGCGAGCGCTTCACGATCGTCGCAACCATGATGGTCGACGGCTTCGAGACCATCGTCGCCGAGGCGCGCTACGCGCTGCATCCCGAGGCCGCGACGCTCGAGTTCGGCCTGTCGGTCCACGACCGCTGGCAGGGCCACGGCATCGCCACCGCACTCATGAAGAACCTCGAATGCCGCGCCGCCGCCCTTGGCGCCGAGCACATCTTCGGCGAGACGCTGCGCTCCAACGAGACCATGGTCTCGCTCGCGCGCAAATCCGGCTTCACGTTCGTCAATCATCCCGACGATTGGAAGCTGGTGCGCTTCGACAAGGAGATCCAGGTCGCATCGAAAGACATCCCCTGCGCGAGCTGGCGCCTCGCCGCCCTTTCCCGTCAGGCCGAACGCCCCTCAGCCTCGGCCTGACATCACTGAGAAGCCCGGCCTGGTGAAGCCAGCCGGGCTTTTTTTTGCCCTCGCGATCTCTCTCCAGCGTCATTCCGGGGCGCGCGCAGCGCGAACCCGGAATCCATTTCACCGCGCGTTTCGCGGCCCGATGGATTCCGGGTTCGATGCTGCCGCATCGCCCCGGAATGACGCCGTGGACGTCGAGGCGCCTACTTCCCCGTGAACACCGCTTTCCTCTTCTCGATGAACGCCTGCACCGCCTCCTTGTGATCGGCGGTCGTGGTCAGGCGGACCAGCCGCTCGGCTTCATGGTCGCGCGCGGTCTCGAAGTCGAACAGCACGGCCTCGTCGAGATTGTCCTTCATGTAGCGCAGCGCGAGGCGCGGTCCTTCGGCGAGCGACTTTGCCAGCGCGAAGGCCTCGGTCTGCAATTTGTCGTCGGGCACGACGCGGTTGACGAGCCCGATCGCTTCGGCCCGCGCGGCATCGACGCGGTCGCCGGTGAACATCAATTCTCGCGCCCGCGCGGTGCCGACCAGCCGCGTCAGCAGCCAGGCGATGCCGTAATCGCCTGACAGCGCGATGCGGGCATAGCCGGTGGCGACGAAGGCGGATTGCGCGGCGATGCGGATGTCGCAGGCCATGGCGATGGCAAGACCAGCGCCGACCGCGGGGCCGGGCAGGGCGGCGATGGTCGGCTTGCGCACCGACACCAGCGCGCCGGTCAGCAGCCGCTGCCGCTCCTGCAGATCGGCGATCCGCTCCTCGATCGACATGTCCAGCTTCTTGGGGTCGCGATGCGCACCCATGCCCTTGACGTTGCCGCCGGCGCAGAACGCCTCGCCCGCGCCGGTGAGCAGCAGCGCGCCGACGTCGCGATCCTCGCCACAGGTCCGGATCATCGTGCGCAGCGCCGGCGTCAGCGCGTCCGACAGCGAATTGCGCGCCTCCGGCCGGTTCAGCGT
This sequence comes from Bradyrhizobium sp. LVM 105, assembly GCF_003957705.1. Taxonomy (NCBI): domain Bacteria; kingdom Pseudomonadati; phylum Pseudomonadota; class Alphaproteobacteria; order Hyphomicrobiales; family Nitrobacteraceae; genus Bradyrhizobium; species Bradyrhizobium sp. LVM 105. The sequence goes on from NZ_QZMV01000010.1 coordinate 70,927, forward strand.
GATGACAGCGACGCGGTCGCGAATGACGCAGAGCAGCTCGTTGGTGCCGGTGTCGATGGTGGTTTCGGTGGTCATTGATCCTCCCTTTCTTTCGTCATTGCGAGCGAAGCGAAGCAATCCAGTCTGCTTCCGTGGAGACATCTCTGGATTGCTTCGCTTCGCTCGCAATGACGGTTGTTGTGATGTTATCGCCTCAGAATGTCTCCACCCAGGGCCGCAGCTCGAGCTCCCAGCTCCAGGCGCTGCGCGGCTGCTGCAATACGTTCCAATAGCTCTGCGCGATCGCATCGGGATCGAGCATCGAATCCGGTCTGTCCGCCGCTTCCGTCCGCGCCGCGCTGCGGATCCCGCCGTCGATCACGAAATGGGCGACGTGAATGCCCTGCGGCGACAGCTCGCGCGCCAGGCTCTGTGCCAGTCCACGCAGCGCGAACTTGCCCATCGCGAACGAGGCCGATTGCGCATAGCCCTTGACGCTGGCCGAGGCGCCCGTGAACAGGATCGCGCCGTGCTTGCTCGGCAGCATGCGCTTTGCGGCCTGCTGCGCCACCAGGAAACCGCCATAGGCGCTGACCGCGATCGCGTTGGCGACGTCGGCCGGAACGAGGTCGACGAACGGCCCGCGCGTGCGGCCGCTGGCGTTGTAGACCACGAGGTCGGGCGTACCGATCTCGCGCTCGACGAGGCCGAACAGCCGCTCGACCTCCTCCGGATCCGCCGCGTTGCAGGCATAGGCCCTTGCGCCGGTCTCGCTGCAGAGCGCGCCAAGTTTCTCGATCTTGCGGGCGGCCAGCGCCACGCGAATATTCTGGGCGGAGAGCAGCCGCGCCAGCGACGCGCTGAGGCCTTCGCCGGCGCCGACGATGAGGGCGATCTTGTATTTCGGATGTTCCATGGCGTGGTCTCTCAGGATGGGGAGCCGTTGATCTATGCATGCCTACGCGAACAACCAGCCGGCGCAGTCACAATTCCGCAGAGCGAATTGCTCCATCATTGCGATCATGCCTCCCTGACAATTTGCGGCTTTATCGCTCTCCGCCGCTGGAGCATGATCGACATCATCCCAAGCGGCAAGCGCCAAGTCAGCGTAAAATGTCCGCACGGCGGAAACGACAGAGGACGACCATGCACAAGCCGGCCCCAGCACAGCCGAACAACGCCGCGGCCGAGCCATCCGGCCTGCTGGCGCCCGATACCACAGGCATGAATTTCTACCGCGCCGATCCCGCGCTGACGGATCTCTTGCGCATCCATCTGCCGGAGCCGCTGTTTCGCCATATCGAGCCGCATCTCGACCGCCTCGGCGAGCTCGCCGGCGGCCGGCTCGACGAATGCGCGCGGCTCGCCGACCGGCATACGCCGGTGCTGCACCAGCGCGACAAGTTCGGCCGCGACGTGCAGTCGATCGAGTATCACCCGGCCTATCGCGAGCTGGAGAATGCCGCATTCGGCGAGTTCGGCATTCATGCCCTCTCGATCCGCAAGGGCATCATGGGCTGGCCGGACAAATACCCCGTGGTGGCCAAGCACGCCTTCACCTTCCTGTTCAACCAGACTGAATTCGGCATGGGCTGTCCGATCAACGTCACCGACGGCTGCGCCAAGCTCCTGGCAAATTTCGGCAGCGAGGCGCTCAAGTCGAAATATCTCGACGGCCTGACCACGACCGACATGAGCAAGCTGACGCAAGGCGGCCAGTTCATGACCGAGAAGGAGGGCGGCTCCGACGTCGGCACGCTGACCACCCGCGCGGTGCAGGAGGGCGACCATTGGCGGCTCTATGGCGAAAAATGGTTCTGCTCGAATGCGGATGCCAAGGTGGTGATGCTGCTGGCGCGCCCCGAAGGCGCCGGCCCAGGCACGCGCGGCGTCGGCCTGTTCCTGATGCCGCGCTTCCTCGACGACGGCGCGCAGAACCATTACCGGATCGTGCGCCTGAAGGACAAGCTCGGCACGCGTTCGATGGCCTCGGGCGAGATCAAGCTCGAAGGCGCGATTGCGTACGCGGTCGGCAAGCTCGACCGCGGCTTCGTGCAGATGGCCGAGATGGTCAACTCGTCGCGGCTCTCCAACGGCGTCAAATCCACCGCGCTGATGCGCCGCGCCTATCACGATGCCATGACGGTCGCGAAGAACCGCGTGGTGTTCGGCAGCCGCATCATCGACCTGCCGCTCGGCCGCCGGCAGATGCTGAAGATCATGCTGCCGGTCGAGCAGGCGCTGTCGATGAGCTTCCTCACCGCGGACGCGCTCGACCGCGCCGAAGCCGGCAGCCAGGATGCGGCGGCGCTGCTGCGCATCCTCACCCCGACCTTGAAATTCCGCGCCACCCGCGACGCCCGAAAGGTCTGCGGCGATGCGCTCGAGATGCGCGGCGGCATCGGCTATATCGAGGAGTTCGCCACCGCGCGGCTGTTGCGCGATGCGCATCTCGGCTCGGTCTGGGAAGGTACCGGCAACATCGTTGCGATTGACGCGCTCCGGCGCGCGGTCGGCCGCCATGGCGCGGAATCCGCACTATCAGCCGATCTGCATGCGCGGCTCGATGATAGCGCGTCCGTGCCGCAGGCCTGGCGCGACAAGCTGCGCGGCCTCACCGATCGCGCCGTGGATTTTGCGCGCGAGGTTGCGGGCAAGTCGGAAAACGAAGCCGACGCGCGGCGCGCCACCAGTCTGCTCTATCATGTTGCCAGCGCGGTGGCGCTCGCCTGGGAAGCGCACCGCATTCATGCCATGCGCGGCGACGCGCGCCGGCTGCTGCTGTCGCGGCTCGTCGTCGACCACAGGGTGTCGCCGAGCGATTCGTTCCGGCTGACGGAAAATGCCGCGCAAGCGAAGATCGCCGTGTTGCTGCTCGGCGATCGCGATGCCGGCATGAGCGAGGTTGGCGAACTGGTTCTGGCGGCGTAGGCTGCCTTCACCTCTCCCAAGGGGAGAGATGAAGTCTGCGCGCAACGATAATCATAACAACGGGGAAACACCGATGAAGGCCGCCGTCCTCCATGAAGTCAACCAGCCGCTCGTCATCGAGGATGTCAGCCTGCCGAAGCCGGGTCCGCGCGAGGTCCTGATCCGCACGGCGGTCGCCGGCCTCTGCCATTCCGACCTGCACTTCATGGAGGGGCTCTATCCGCATCCGCTGCCCGCAGTGCTCGGGCATGAATCCGCCGGTGTCGTCGAGCAGGTCGGCTCCGACGTCACCTACGTCAAGCCGGGCGACCACGTCGTCACCTGCCTGTCCGTGTTCTGCGGCACCTGCGACAATTGCACCACCGGCCGCACCGTGCTCTGCACCGACACCACGGTGAAGATGCTGCCGGGCGTCTCCAACCGGATGCAATGGTCGAAGCCCGAGAAGCTGCACCAGTTCCTCAACCTGTCCTCGTTTGCCGAGCAGATGCTGGTGCACGAGAACGCCATCGTCAAAATCCGCAAAGAAATGCCGCTCGATCTCGCCGCGCTGATCGGCTGCGGCGTCATCACCGGCTACGGCGCGGTGGTGAACACGGCGAAGGTGACGGCCGGCGAGACCGTCGCCGTGATCGGCTGCGGCGGCGTCGGCATGGCCGCGATCAACGGCGCGCAGATCGCCGGCGCCGGCCGCATCATCGCCATCGACACCAACCCGGCCAAGCTCCAGCTCGCGACCAAGCTGGGCGCCACCGACATCATCAACCCGGCGGATGGCGACGTCGTGAAGCAGGTGCGCGACCTCACCAATGGCGGCGTGCATCACTCCTTCGAGGTGCTCGGCCGCAAGGAGACCGCCGAGCAGGCGTTCGGCATGCTCGCCTCGGGCGGCACCGCGACCATCGTCGGCATGATTCCGTTCGGCCAGAAGATCGAGCTGCACGGCTTCGACTTCCTGCGCGAGCGCAGGATCCAGGGCTCGTCGATGGGCTCGAACCATTTTCGCGTCGACATGCCCCGCCTGGTGGATTTCTACCTGCGCGGCCGGCTGCACCTGGAGGACTGGATCTCGGCGAAATTGAAGCTCAACGAGATCAACGAAGGCTTTGCCAACATGAAGGCCGGCAAGACGCTGCGCAGCGTGATCGTGTTCGACAGCTAGAACGGCCGATGCCGGCGCGCCCGATCAGGCGCGCGACTCCTTTATGAGCAACAGCGTCATGAGCGCGGCGAGGCCCGCGGCGAGCATATAGGCAGGGGATATGTTCAGGCCGGCACCTGCGAAGAGCAAATAGGAGAACAATCCTGCCGTCGACGCAATGAAGCCAAGCCAGGCCAATCTTGGAAGGCGAAATCCGCGTTCGCCCTGGCGGAGATCGAGCACGAGGTAGAACACCAAAAAGGTGTTGCAGAGCGCCGCCGGCAACAGGCCCATGACGATCTCGCTCTCGAATGCAAGATAGGATAACACGCCGTCGACCTGGGCAATCACCGCGAACGGCAAATAGCGCAGGTTGAGGCAGGCCAGGGCGATGCTCGCAAGTTCGAACCCGTAGAAGTAGCGCTCGTGCATCTTCGGAAGCAAGTATGGCATGAGAATGAGCGACGCGCATGCGACGAGCAGAATGAACTCCGGCCCGGTCCGCCTGGACTGTGCGATGAAGATCGATAGGGCAAGCCCGCTCGCTGCCGCGAGCACGAGGCCAATGGCAACCCCGACTGTGTACGGCGTTCCTCCTGCGAACACCCAGACGTTCGCTGCATTCATGGTCAGGTGATGAAACGTGGCGGCTTGGCCGAGATAGATGCCGAGCACGGAGACCAGAGATCGGCCTGCAACGAGAACCGGAATGGCGAGGATCGCATAGACTCCCGGAATGGCGGCAAGCCACGCCAGGTGAATCTTGCGGCGCAAGATCATGCCGAGCACGAACGGTCCCAGGAACACGCCCTGCGCTTTCACCGAACAGCCTACGGCGAAAGGCAGAACGCCATTTCGGTTGCGCATGAACATCGCCACGGACAGCAGCGCGAAGAAGGTCCAGATCGAATCGGCCTGCCCCCACATTGCTCCATTGAAAAGCACCGTCGGTGCGAGCCAGACCGAGCAGAAGGCCATGGACGCGCGCAATGGCACCCCTGTCGCTCGCCAGACCATCTGCGCGGCAACGATCGCGCAACCGAGCTCGAATATCGCCGAGATCATCTTCACGAGCGAAAGTGGCTGGCCGAGCCAATCAAAGGGGGCGGCGATCAGCAGGAGGTAGCTGTAGAACGGGGTGTAGTTGGTGAAGGGCTCGGCCAGCGCACCGATGCCATGATCCCGGGCAAAGACATACCAGGGGATCAGGAACTGGAAGGCGTCGCTGTTGGTGTGCCCCCGGGCGAGGTAACGGAGTGCAAGGCCCGCAAATCCACACGTCAGCATGAGGACGATCGGAATGCGCCATCTCTCGGGCAGCGATTGGCCTGCATTGACGCGATGATAGGGCTCGCGGAGCGCGCCTATCTCGATTGTGTCATCTGTCACGCAATCACTCTTGGCTTCGAGCGGTACCCTTCGCCAGGTTCACAAGCACTTCGAACTTCGCAGCGCATTGTCGTGACGCCCGCGAGGTCCAAGCCTCCTGACGATCCTTTCGTGACTTGCAGTCTTGACGGGAGAACAATTGCTAGTTGTATAAATCTCAGATGTGCAGTTTGCACATTGCTTGGGAAAAGATTGTTTGGTTAGCGATTTCTTTACAGGCGGCCGTCGATCTCTTCCGCTGTCATTCCGGGGCGCGCGGAGCGCGAACCCGGAATCTCGACATTGTTTTACGCCGTCATCGCGAGCGACTTGTCCGCCGCAGCTCGAAGAGCGAAGGCGGAGGCGAAGCAATCCGATCTACCAGCGCGGACGGATTTCCGGATTGCCTCGTCGCAAGAGCTTCTCGCCATGACGGGCGACTAATCGTCGAACATCTTCGGCGGCACGAACCCGCCGAACTCGCGCTCGATCAGCTCGGCAAGCTTGAGCGGCGTGCGATCCTCCAGCCACGGGCCGACGATCTGCACGCCGACAGGCAGGCCGTCCTTCGACAGGCCCAGCGGAACGGCCGTCGAAGGCAGGCCCGGCAACGTCGCGATACCCGGCCAGGCGAGCTGATCGGAATAGGGGTAATCCCTGCCGTCGATGCTGATACGCCGTAGGCTCTGGTCCGGCAAATGGTCATGCGGAAAGGCCGGCGTCGGCATGATCGGGCAGATCACCGCGTCGAAGCTCTTGAACAGCGCGCGCCATTGCGCACGCAGGCCAGCGCGGCTGCCTGCGTCGAGCACCCAGGCGCGGTGGCTTGCGGTGATGCCGCGCAGTCGCTCCGCACCGAGGCTGCGATCCTCGGGCGAAAGCTGGCTCGCCCCGGCTTGCGCATCCGCAAGCTCATCCGGCAGGAAGAACGCGCCGAGAAAGCTCAGGAGCATGCGCATGTAGAGCCGCGACGTCTCCGCGAAGTCCGGGAGCTGGCCGCTCTCGCGCGCGATCCTCGTGCCGGCCTTCGACAGATCGGTTGCGAGCCTGTCGATTGCGCCGCGGACGTCACCGTCGGTCGGCAACAGCGGGTCGCTGTCGATCACCAGGACACGAAAGTCCCGCAACGAATGATGCCGTGCAGCGGGCAGGTCGAGCCTGTAGGCGACACCGGCGTCCAGCGGATCCGGCCCGGCCATGACGTCGAGCAGCAGGGTGAGATCTGCTGCCGTGCGCGCCATCGGCCCGATGACGGCGAGGTCGCCCTCGCGCGGAATCGCCGGAAACGGCGGCGGGGTCTCGCCGCGGGCCGGGCAGAGATTGAGAGTCGGCTTATGCGCGAAGATGCCGCAATGAAAGGCCGGCACACGCAGCGAGCCGCCGATATCGGAGCCGGTGGCGAGCGCGCAATAGCCTGCGGCGAGGGCTGCCGACGATCCTCCGGACGATCCACCCGGCGTGCGGCCGAGATCATAGGGGTTGTTCGTGGTGCCGTAGATGTCGTTGTAGCTCTGCCAGTCGCCGAGGCCTACCGGCACGTTGGTCTTGCCGAGGATCACGCCGCCGGCCTGCTTGATGCGTGCCACCGGCAAGGCGTCTTCGGCAGGCTTGAAATCCCTCTGCGGCGGGAATCCCCAGGTGGTCGGCAGGCCGGCGATGTTGAAGGATTCCTTCACCGTCACGGGCAGGCCGAGCAGCGGCTTGCGCTCGCCGCGTGCCAGGGCTACGTCCGCCTCGCGCGCGGCAGCAAGGGCGCGATCGAAATCCCGGACGCAGATCGCGTTGATCTTGCCGTCGTGACGCTCGATACGGGCGATCGCGCCCTGGGTGAGCTCGACCGCCGAGACCTTCTTCGCGCGCAATGCGGCCGACAGCTCGACCGCGCTCTTGAAACTCCATTCCGATTTGGCCACCGCGCGTCTCCTGTTCCTGTTGTCGGACGATGATGTGCAGTTTGGCCGAATGCCGCAACGGCTGCTTGATCGCGATTGATGTTCGAAATCGCGGGAAGGCGGCGTCCGCCGGTGTCATCGCCCGCCTTGTGCGCACTTGCGCACTGGGGCGGGCGATCCAGTACGCCGCGGCTTCTCGGTCCGATCACAAGCTTCTCTGGAATACTGGAGTCCCCGCCTTCGCGGGGAATGACACTGAGGTCGGAGCGTCTACGCCGCCCCGATCAATATCCCGACCGCGAGCACGATCGCGCCGCCGAGGACGATCTGGAACACGGCCTGGAGGAACGGGGTGTCCATGTAGCGCGAGCGGATGAAGGCGATCGCCCACAATTCGAAGAACACCACGACGCAGGCGATCGCCGTTGCGATCCAGAACGCGTTGGCCCAGCTGTCGGGCACGAGATAGGGCGCGGTGTGGCCGAGCCCGCCGAGCGTCGTCATCGCGCCGCAGGTGACGCCGCGCAGCCAGGGCGAGCCGCGCCCCGTCAGCGAGCCGTCGTCGGACAGCGCTTCCGCAAAGCCCATGCTGATGCCGGCGCCGATCGAGGCGGCAAGGCCGACGAGAAACGTCTGCCAGTTCTGGTGGGTGGCGAAGGCTGCGGCGAACAGCGGCGCCAGCGTCGAGACCGAGCCGTCCATCAGGCCGGCGAGGCCCGGCTGCACATATTGCAGCACGAACATCCGCCGCCGCGTGCGATCTTCCTCGGCGCGCACGTCGGGACTGAGGATCTCGTCGGTCAGTCTGGCGGCGGTGTGCTCGTGAGCCTTCTCGGCTTCGGCGAGGTCGCCGAGCAGCCGGCGCACGTTGACGTCCTCGGCCTGCTCGGCGGCCTTCGCATAGAAGCGCTCCGCCTCGAGCTCCATGGTCTCGACTTCCTTTCGGATCGTGTCGAGCGGCAGGTTCTTGGTCAGCCAGATCGGGCGACGGCGCAGAAAGCCCTTGACGTCCTCGCGGCGGATCGGCGGCAGATGCTGGCCGAAACGCTGCTCGTACAATTCCAGCAGCATGTGGCGATGGCCGCGCTCTTCCTCGGCCATCTGCTCGAATAGCTTGGCCGAGTCCGGATAGCGTTCCTTCAGGTCCTCGGCGAAGGCCATGTAGATGCGGCTGTCTTCCTCTTCCGAGGAAATCGCGACCGCCAGCACCTCGCGCTCGGTCAGATCGGCAAAAGTCTTCACGGCTGCCCTGTTTTCAGTAGTTTAGAATTATTCTAAACTATATAGGAGCCCATTGTTCCCGGGTCAAATCAGGCCGTGCCGGCTTTTGCGAGGAAGTCGAGCAACAGGCGGCCGACCTCGGCCGGCTGCTCCTGCTGCACCCAATGGCCGGCACCGTCGACGAGATGGCAGCCGAGCATCTGCGTGCAGGCGCGCGCCCGCATCGCCTCGAACACGCCGGGACGCTGGTAAGTGCCCCAATCCTGCTTGCCCGAGATGAAGCAGGAGGGCACGTCGATGCTGCGGCCGGAGAACAATTGCAGCTCGTTGTTCAGCATGCCTGACGTGCCGTAGCGATACCATTGCAGCCCGCCCTGGAATCCGGTGCGGCCATATTCGGCGGCGTAATAGGCGAGTTCGCTGTCCGGCAGCCATTGGTTGGCGGCGATCGCCGCGGGCGAAGGCATCTCCTTGGCAACCGTCTCCGCCATGGTCTCGTTCAGATCCATCACGTAATAGGTCGGCAGCTTTGCCAGCTCGTTCGCCGACCACGATGTCAGCGGAGCGGGCTTGTTGCCGGCCCAGTCCGCGCTCTTGTGATGGTAATAGGCGCGCAGGAAATCGTGCAGGCCCTGTGGCGCGCGGTGCATGTCGGCGTTGGCCTCGCGCGTCGAGTAGTACCACTGATAATGCTTGCGTGGACGCGGCAGCGCGGCGAGCTCGCGATGAACGGGGTCATCGATCGGCGGCCTTGCCGATGTGTCGATCGTGTCGAACGGCAGCGGCGGCGCTCCGCCGAACGGCGCGCTCATCAGCGTCACCGAACGAAACACGTCGGGCCTGATCAGCGCGCACCAGGCTGCGACCGGACTGCCGAAATCATGTCCGACCACGTCGACCTGCCTGTAGCCGAACGCCGACACCAGGGCGAGCGCGTCGCGCACCAGGTTGAGCAGCGAGAACGGCGCGAGATCGCCGTCGTAGTCAGTGCTCCATCCCGTGGTGCGGCCATAGCCGCGCTGGTCCGGCGCGATCACGTGATAGCCGGCCGCGGCAAGCGCCGGCATCACCTTGCGCCAGGAGAAGGCGAGTTCAGGAAAGCCGTGCAACAAGAGAATACAGCGCCGCCCCCTGGTCTCGAAGCCCGCGTCCAGCACATGCATGCGCAGGCCGTTGACGTCGTCGATGGTGCGCGAGCGGATGCCGGTGGGGAGCGGGATTTCGGGGAGATCGGCCATGATGTTTCCTCGTCATGGCCGGGCTTGTCCCGGCCATCCACGTTCTTCGTTAATGTCGGATTGTAAGAGCGTGGATGCCCGGGACAAGCCCGGGCATGACGGAGCTGGAAGTCTACGGAACGTCCTTAAACCGCCGTGCACACGAACGCGTTGCCCTTGCGCCGGATCTTTCCCACCGATGGTGACGGAAAGTGCGCGGTGCAGCACAGCGTGTCGGTGTCGCAATAACGTTCGAGAAAGCCCCGGCGCGTCGTTGCCGCCTTGGCCGGATCGACGTCGAACTTGATCGACAGCTCCGGATATAGCGTTTGCAGCGGCGAGTGCATGAGGTCGCCGGAGAACACCGCGTCGTCCCTGCCGCGGCCCATGGTGATGGCGATATGACCCGGCGTGTGGCCGGGGGTCGGCAGGATGCGGACGTGGTCGCCGATCTCGTGGTCGTTGCCGACGAGCTCGTGCCTGTTGGCCTCGACCACCGGCAGCACGCTGTCGGCGAAGGGCGGGACTTCCGCCTTCGCGTTCTGCTCCGACCAGTGCTCGAATTCCTGCCTGGCGAAGACGTAGCGTGCCTTCGGGAAGGTCGGCACCCAGCGGCCGTTCTCCAGCCGCGTATTCCAGCCGACGTGATCGACATGCAGATGCGTGCACATCACGACGTCGATGTCGTCGACCGAGAACCCCGCGGCATCGAGTCCGCGCAGGTAGGTATCGTCCGTCTTCATGTTCCATTTCGGACGATTGGGCCGCGGCTTGTCGTTACCGATGCAGCTGTCGATCAGGATGGTATGATGCGGCGTCTTCACCACGTAGGACTGGAAGCACAGCAGCAGAACATCCTGCTCGTCCAGCGCCTTCGCTTCGCGCATCCACGCCCGGTTCTCGGCCAGCAGTTGCGGCGTCAGCCCCGGCAGCATCTCCAGCGCCGGGACGAACGAGGTCTCCTGCTCGATGATGCGATGGATGGTGAGATCGCCGACCGAGAATTTCAGGCTCATGAGAACTCCAGCTGTTATGCGGCCGGCGGCACCGAGATCTTCACGGAAGGGCGCTCCAGCATCTTCTGGTGGAAGGCGTCGAGCTTCGGATAGGCCTTGCGCCAGCCGCAATCGGCGAAGCGGAAATCGGCATAGCCGAGCACGCAAACGAGACCGATCTGCGAGATGTCGAACGGACCGTTCAGGACGTCGGGCATGTTCTCGAAGCGCGCCATGCCGGTCCAGGCCCTGTTCCAATGGTCGTCCGACCACGCCTGCCATTGCAGGCCCTGCGGCCGCACCATCTTCTCGTAGCGGCACAGCAGCATGGAATCGAGCATGCCGTTGATCAGCGAGTGGTTGGTCTTGGCCTTCCAGCGCCGCGGGCCGTAATCCGGGATCAGGCTGCCGCCGGCCATCTCGTTGAGATATTCGACGATGACGTAGGAGTCCAAAATGACGTCGCCGTCATTGGTGATCAGCACCGGCAGCTTCTTCAGCGGCGTGATCTTCGAATAATCCTCGTTGGCCGTGCCCGGCGCGACGCTCGCCGGCGTCAGCTCGATCTTGTCGATCAGCCCGAGCTCGATCGCGGCGATGCGCACCTTGCGGGCGAAGGGCGAGGCGGGGGAGAAGGTGAGCTTCATGGGAAATGTCCTAAGCAGTATTCGGCGGTTGTTTTCGTCATTGCGAGCGAAGCGAAGCAATCCAGTCTGTCTCTGCGGAAATAGACTGGATTGCTTCGTCGCTTCGCTCCTCGCAATGACGACGGGAGGGCACGGCTTACGCCGCCACAATCTCCTGGCGCTGCTCGCCGAGGCCTTCGATGCCGAGCGTGACGACGTCGCCGACATTGAGGAAGGTCGGCGGCTTCATGCCGAGGCCGACGCCGGGCGGGGTCCCTGTCGTGATGACGTCACCGGGCAGCAGCGTCATGAACTGCGAGACGTAGGAAATGCACTTTGCCATGGAGAAGATCATGGTCTTGGTCGAACCGGTCTGGCGGCGCTGACCGTTGACGTCGAGCCACATCGACAGGTTCTGCACGTCCTTGATCTCGTCCTTGGTCGCGAGCCAGGGGCCGAGCGGGCCGAACGTGTCGTGCGACTTGCCCTTGGTCCACTGTCCCAGGCGCTCGATCTGGAAGGCGCGCTCGGAGACGTCGTTGCAGACGCAATAGCCGGCGACATGGTTCAGCGCGTCGGCTTCCGAGACGTACTTGGCGCGGGTGCCGATGATGGCGGCGATCTCGACCTCCCAGTCGAGCTTGGTCGAGCCGCGCGGCTTCTCCACCGGATCGTTCGGGCCGGACAGCGAGGTGTTGGCCTTCATGAAGATGATCGGCTCGCTCGGGATGTCGGCGCCGGTCTCCTTTGCATGGTCGGAATAATTGAGGCCGATCGCGACGAATTTCGAGATGCCTGTGACGGGGGCGCCGAACCGCGGCTTGCCGGAGACGGCGGGCAGCGAGGCGGGATCGAGGCCTGCCAGCTTCTTCAGGCTCTCCGGCGAATAGGCCTCGCCCGTGAGGTCCTTCACATGCGCCGACAGGTCGCGCAACTGGCCGGATTTGTCGATCAGGCCGGGCTTTTCCGCACCCTTCTCGCCGTAACGAACAAGCTTCATTCTCGTTTCTCCCTGGAGATTGGACCGATCGGTTAACAGCTTCATGGAACAGGGCGGCGGGAAATTCAACCGCTCAAAGCGCACCGCATTGCAGGCTTCTGGATTCGGTGGGAGCGGCAAGGTCTCGTGCCCCGGACGCTGCGCAGCGCGAAGCGGTGCGCTGCTGAGCCGGGGCCCATCCCGCGGCATCTGGGTCCCGGCTCGGCGGAGCAGCGTTGCACGCTGCACCGCGTCCGGGGCACGAGACCTAGCCCAGCGCCACGAACCGGAACGCGTCTCCGTCCCGCCTGATATGCCCAGCCGAGAAATGGCCGCCGATCACCAATGTCGGCGTGTCGGCAAAGCGGCCGAACAATTCGCGTCGTGTCCTGGCCGATTTCGCCGGGTCGGAATCGGCGGTCGAGGACCAGTCGAGGTGCGCCATCTGGCAAGGGTGATGGGCGACGTCGCCGGTGAGCAGGCCCTGTTCGCCGTCCGACCGGATCAGAATGCTCATATGGCCGGGACTGTGGCCCGGCGTCGGAATCATGCTGATCTCCTCGCAGAGCCGGTGGTCGCTCGCGATCAGCTCGGCCCGGCCGGCATCGACGATCGGCTGCACGGAATCATTGAACACCGCCGCCTTGTCCGGCTCGGTGGAGTGGTCACGCCAATGCTCGTATTCGATCCTGCCGAAGACGTAGCGCGCTTTGGGAAATGTCGGCACCCATTTGCCGCCAGCCAGCTTCGTATTCCAGCCGACATGATCGACATGAAGATGCGTGCACAGCACGGTGTCGATGCTCTCGGGCGCAAAGCCGGCCGCGCTCATCGTCTCCAGGAAGGGCGTCGTGCGGTTGTTCCAGGTCGGAACATTGCGGCCCTGCTTGTCGTTGCCGAGCCCGGTGTCGACCACGATGCGGCGCGAAGGCGTCTCCACCACCAGCGAATGGATCGACATCTTCAGCCGGCCTTCGTCGGTGGCGAAATGCGGGATCAGCCAAGGCAGCTTCTGGATCTCCGCGTGACCGGCCAGCGGCAGGATGAAGCGGGTCGAGCCGACCGTCTCCAATTCCACCACCTTGGTGATCTTGACCCGACCGACCTTCCATTGCATCCGGCAGCTCCCCATTTCTTTTTTTGCTTCACTTCCCGTCATTCCGGGGCGATGCGCAAGCATCGAACCCGGAATCTCGAGATTCCGGGCTTGCGACTTCGTCGCGCCCCGGAATGACGGGGAAAGACGTTGGAAACATGCGCACTTCCGCATCTTGGCGCAATGGATCATCTGACGCGATACGGCGTTATCGCGGGAACCGGAGGAGGAGCCATGCCAGAGCTTGCGATTTCCGCTGACAAAGTCGCCTTCATCATCGAGAAGGCGCGCGAATTTGACGTCAAGGAGGGCGATTCCGATCCGGATTCCGGGTCGAACCCGAGCGATGACGATGCGCTCGATGTCCTTGAGGACGACGGCTCCGATCCTGTCGTCCAAGAACTCGGCAGCTTCATGATCGCCCTGAACGAGGACGAGCAGCTCGATCTCGTCGCGCTGACCTGGCTCGGTCGCGGCGACGGCACGATCGACGATTGGGACGATCTGCGCGCACGCGCGGCGGAGGCCCGCACCGAATATCGCAGCCCGCGCCGCGAAACGGTGCATTATCTGCTTGGCGAGCCCATGCTCGGCGATCTGCTCGCCGACGGGCTCGACGCATTCGGCATCGACTGGAGCGACGAGCGTACGACAGCCGATTCCTCCGCTCCAAGCCAGCAGGACGAAGACGAGCCGACGAAACAACGGTGATCTTGCAAAACGCACTCTCCCCGCAGGGCGGGGAGAGTGCGAAGCAACGTTACAGCGTCCCCGGGAACGCGCCGCCGTCCAGCAGAATGTTCTGGCCGGTGATGAAGCCGGCCTTGGCGCCGCACAGGAAGGCGCAGGCATAGCCGAACTCGTCGGGCTGGCCGAAGCGGCCGGCGGGGTTGAGCTTGGCGCGCTCGGCCAGGATCTGCTGCGGCGTGACGCCTCGCTTGTCGGCTTCGCCCTTCGCGGTGCTGGTCAAGCGATCGGTCTCGAACGGGCCCGGTAGCAAGCCGTTGATGGTGACGTTGTTGATCACGGTCTTGCGCGACAGGCCGGCGATGAAGCCGGTGAGGCCGGCGCGCGCACCGTTGGAGAGGCCGAGGATGTCGATCGGCGCCTTCACCGCGGCCGAGGTGATGTTGACGATACGGCCGAACTTGCGCGCCATCATGCCGTCCACGGTCGCCTTGATCAGCTCGATCGGGGTCAGCATGTTGGCGTCGATCGCCTTGATCCAGTCGTCGCGGGTCCAGTTGCGGAAATCGCCAGGCGGCGGGCCGCCGGCATTGTTGATCAGAATGTCGGGCTCCGGGCATGCCTTCAGCACGGCCTCGCGGCCCGCCGGCGTCGTGATGTCGCCGACGATCTCGGTCACCGTCACGTCGGGATAGGCCTTCCGGATCTCGTCGGCCGTCTTCTTCAGCGCCTCGGCGCCGCGTGCGGTCAGCGTGACGTGAACGCCGGCGTCCGCCAGCGCGATGGCGCAGGCACGGCCGAGACCCTTGCTGGATGCGCAGACGATGGCGCGGCGACCTTTGATCCCAAGATCCACTGTTTCACTCCCGTAATGTCAGGCAGGTTTTGGACGGCTGGCACTTTAGCCAAGTGCGGCGACGCTGATAAGGGATGGGCTCGCACCAAAATGCATGCGCCGGGCGCTAGCGATGCAAATGCGCTCTAGATCCGCCGTTCCTGCTTGAGGCGGTCGATCGCGGAGGCCGCTTCCGGCGGCAGCGACTTGAAGCCCATCTGCCCCGCCATCGAGAACAGCGGCCGCAGATGCGAGCCGACGAGAAACGGCGGCTGGCGGTTGGCCGGCACGATCTGGTCGAACACCAGGACCAGCGTGGTGGCGACGAGGCCGACCCTGATGGCGCCGAGCGCGGCGCCGCCGAGCCGGTCGCCGATGCCGGCCTCGCCGATGGTGTCGTTCAACGCGATGCGGCCGATATGCCCGAACAGCATGCCGACCACGACGAAGATGCCGAAGAACCAGATCCAGTTCTGCAGCAGCGGTGAATTCGGGTTACCTGCAATTTGCGGCGCGATCAGCGGCAGCAGCGCGACCGCAATCGGCGCGGCGAGGAGATAGGCGAGGATGGTCATGGCGCTGCGCAGCAGGCCGGTCCTGAAACCAAAGCCGACCGCGACGGCCAGCGCGGCGTAGACGGCCAGATCGAAACTGTTCATGAGCACAACCTTGCCTTGATGGGGCAAGTCAACGCAAGTCCGGTCATTCCGGTTTCAGATCGCTAAAATCGTCTGTATTGGTGGCTAAGACTTCAGGGCTAGACGCAGCTATCGTCGAGCAGGCGCCGGGGGTACATGACGGGGAGCGCTTCGCCTCTCCCCGCGTGCGGGGAGAGGCCGGAATTTGCGCGAGCAAATTCAGGGTGAGGGGGACTCTCCGCGAGTCCAGCTCCCCGCGTCCCCGCGGAGACTCCCCCTCCTCCCCCTCACCCCAACCCTCTCCCCGCAAGCGGGGAGAGGGAGAAGAGATCCTACCGCAGCTCCCCCCGGATCATATCCGCCGCCTTCTCCCCGATCATGATGGTCGGCGCGTTGGTGTTGCCGCCGATCAGGGTCGGCATGATCGAGGCGTCGACCACGCGCAAGGCGTCGACGCCGTGCACCTTCAGCGCCGGATCGACCACGGCCATCGCATCCGTTCCCATCTTGCAGGTGCCGACCGGGTGATAGACGGTGTCGACGCGCTCGCGCAGGATGGCGCGGATATCGTCGTCGGTCTTCACGTTCGCCGTGAACATGTCGTGCTTCTGCAGCGCGCGCAGCGCCGGCGTTTCCATCAGCCGCCGCGTGGTCTTGAAGCCCGCGACCAGGGTTTCGAGATCGTCGTCCTCGCCGAGAAAGTTCGGATCGATCATCGGCGCGGCGAGCGGGTCGGCGCTTTTCAGCCAGACGCTGCCGCGGCTCTTCGGCCTGAGCAGGCAGACATGGCATGAGAAGCCCGCCTGCTTGTGCTTCTTGCGGCCGTGGTCGTCCAGCATCGCGATGACGAAGTGCAATTGGATGTCCGGTACGTCGAGGTCGGGCCGGGTCTTCAGGAAGCCGCCGCACTCGGCGAAATTGGTGGTCATCAGGCCGCGCCGTTCGCGGCGGTATTGCTGGATGGCGCGGAGCAGGGACGGCAGCCGGCCGAGCGAGGCGTGAACGAAGTGCGGATAGTCGGAGGCGTAGACGAACACGAAATCCGGATGGTCCTGCAGGTTGTGCCCGACGCCCGGCAGATGATGCACGACGCCGATGCCGTGCGCACGGAGCGCATCGCCGTCGCCGATACCGGACAGCATCAGCAATTGCGGGGACTGGAAGGCGCCGGAGGCGAGGATCACCTCGCGGCGGGCGCGCAGCTGCCTGATCTGCTTGCCCTGGACATATTCGATGCCGACCGCGCGGCTGCCTTCGAACAGGATTTTCGTGGCGTGCGCGCCGGTCTCGACGCGCAGATTGGCGCGCTTGTCCATGTGGGCCTGCACATAGGCGCGCGCCGCGCTCCAGCGCTCGCCATTGTGCTGCGTCGCCTGGTAGCTGCCGAGGCCTTCATGGTCCTCGCCATTGAAGTCCTCGCAGATGCGAAACTGCGCCTCGCGCGCGGCCTGATGGAAGACGTCATGGACCGGATTGTCCGTGCGCAGCCTGTTGACATGCAGCGGGCCGCCCTTGCCGTGATATTCGCCGTCGAAATCGGTGTTGTTCTCCGAGCGCTTGAAATAGGGCAGCACGTCGGCATACGACCAGCCGACGTTGCCGAGCGAGGCCCAATGGTCGTAGTCCCGTTTGTGGCCGCGGATGTAGACCATGGCGTTGATCGCCGAGGAGCCGCCGAGCCCCTTGCCGCGCGGCTGATAGCCGATACGGCCGTTCAATCCCTTCTGCGGCACGGTATCGAAGGCCCAGTTGGCTGCGCTGTATGGCAGGGCGAGCCCGAACGGCGTGGTGATCCGCCAAGTGTCGTTGCGTCCGCCGGCATCGAGCAGCGCGACCGATGTCCCCGAATCCTCCGACAGCCGTCCCGCCACGGTGCAGCCGCCCGAGCCTGCGCCCACGACGACGAAATCGAATGTGTCGGTCAATTTAGTTCCCCCCATTGTCGTCATTCCGGGGCGATGCGGAGCATCGAACCCGGAATCCATTTGGCCGCATTGTGATTGTGAGATGGATTCCGGGCTCGGCTCTTCGAGGCGCCCCGGAATGACTGTGAGCTACGACATGAACCGCATTAATTTCTCCAGCCGCGCGACCTTGCCGCCATAGGGCGGATAGAGGTCGGCGAGGCGGTTGAACTTGGAGCGATAGAACACCGGCTTCAGCTTGCTGAAGGTGCGAAAGCCCCATTCGCCGTGATAGGCGCCGGTGCCGGACGCGCCGACGCCGCCCATCGGCTGGTTGATCTGCGTGAAGTGAAACAGGCAGTCGTTGATGGTGACGCCGCCGGAGACGGTGCGCGCCAGCACCTCGTCGCGCGCGGCACCGTCCTTGCCGAACCAGTACAGCGCCAGCGGCCGGTCGCGATGGTTGATGAAGGCGATGGCATCAGTGCGGTTGCGCGTGCCGAGAAGAGGGAGCACCGGCCCAAAAATCTCCTCCTGCATCACCGCCATCGCTGCGGTCGCGCCGACGATCAGCGTCGGCGGGAATTTGCGGTGCGCCTTCCAGTTCGGATCGTCCGCCTTTGCCGGCTGCAGGATTGTCGCGCCGCGCTGCGCCGCATCGGCGACCAGGGCTTCGAGCCGTGCATAATGCCGGTCCGAGATGATCGAGGTGTAGTCCTTGTTGGAAGGATCGGTGCCGAACATCCGCCGCATCTGGGCCCGCACCTTCTCGGCAAAGGCCTGCAGGGATGGCTCCGGCACCAGCACGTAATCCGGCGCGATGCAGGTCTGCCCGGCATTGAGCAGCTTGCCGTAGGCGATGCGCTCGGCCGCTTCATCGAGGTCGGCCGAGGCGTCGATGATCGCCGGCGACTTGCCGCCGAGCTCGAGCGTGACCGGCGTCAGGTTGCGTCCCGCGGCCTCCGCGATCAGCCGCCCGACCCGGGTCGAGCCGGTGAAGACGAGGTGATCGAACGGCAGGCGCGCAAAGCCTTGCGCGATCTCGTCCTCGATGCCGGTGACGAGCAATTCGGTCGCATCGAACCTTGCGGCGATTGTCTGCTTCAGCAGGGCTGCGAAATGCGGCGTCAGCTCGCTCGGCTTGATGAGGACGCGGTTGCCGGCAGCGAGCGCGCCGATCGCGGGCGCGAGCGTGAGCTGGAGCGGATAATTCCACGGCGCGATGATGCCGACGACGCCGAGCGGCTGCGGCATCAGCCGGTTGCGGGCGGGGAGGAATTGCAGCGCGGTCGCCACCCGCTGCGGCGCCATCCAGCTCTTCAGGTGCTTTGTGGCATGCCGGATCTCGGAGAACAGCAGCATGGTCTCGGCGATGGTGGTCTCGACCGCCGAGCGGTGGCCGAAATCGGCCGAGATCGCCTGCCGGAAGCGCTCCTCGTTGTCGGCGACGACGCTGCGCAGCCGCGCCAGCCGGTCGAGCCGCTCGGCAAGGCCGGGTGCCGGCTCGTCCCGCGACCGCGCGACCATGGCGTGGAAGGCCTCCTCCAGCGCTCCGACCGGGTCGCCCGTCAGGGATTTGTCCACGGCGTTCCTCCCTCGAGGGCGCGTTTCAGCTTAATCTTGTTGCCGCAAGCTGACCCTTTGTGGAACTTCTGGCAAGAGAGCAGGGAATGCAGCGGAAATCGGTCGATTCCCCTGTCATAAAGTCGAAAAAAACGTCCCCGCAGCCCTTTCCAAAGCCAGCCCGCCTTGATACATACGCCCCGCACCCGATGGGCACTGCCCCGGGGTTGCCTTCCAAGGAAGCCTTTGGGACGGACTGGAAAAGCCACGCGAACAGCGCCGGCCTCAACCGACCGTCCCCGAGATTTAACCGAAGGCATGCAAGTGTTTAACGCGGGGTGGAGCAGCCCGGTAGCTCGTCAGGCTCATAACCTGAAGGTCATAGGTTCAAATCCTATCCCCGCAACCAAATGGGCCTCTGATTTGACGAGGTTTTAGAAAGCCGCCCTTCGGGGCGGCTTTCTTGCTTTTGGGGGGCTCCGAGTGCCCGACGTACGGAAGATCATCGCTTTTCGCAATCTGCTGATGCACGGCTATGCGGTGATAGACGACGGACGGGTGTGCCATAGCTTCAAATCCTGTCCCCCGCTTATCCGGCAGAAGCGCGCTTGTTCATCGGCGATCTTGTGAGCGCCACGGCAAGCACTGCAGTTAGCAGCACTACCGCTATCGAATAGAACGCGTCCGAATAGGCCATGATCGTTGCCTGTTGCTTGATGAGTTCGCCGAGCAAGATCTCGGCTTGCTGATAGGAGCGCGCCGGATCTGGCACGCCATGGGGCAAGAAGTACTGTTGCATCCGGGTCAGGAAAGACTGGTCGATCGGATTGAACGAAGTCACCGCTTGTCCGATGATGTTGGAGTGGAACTGCTCGCGTTTCGTGATGACTGTGGCCAGCGCGGCCGTTCCGATCGCGCCGCCCAGACTGCGAAGCATATTGAACAGGCCAGACGCCGCCGCCGATTCATCCTGCTTTATGTGCGCCATCGCGATGCTTGATAAGGGTGCGACGAGGAGCGACTGGCCGACCGCGCGCACCAGGTTGGTCAACATCAACTGCGGCCCGGAGTCGTTGAAGCTCAGATGGATGTTCATGACGCAGCTCGCTGCGAACACGATCAGTCCGGCGCAGACGACCACGCGCACATCGAAATACTTGAGGAGCAGCGGGACAAAAGGAATGATGACGAGCTGCGGGAAGCCTGACCAGGCGAGCACAAGCCCGATCTGTTCGGCATTATAGCCTTGAACGGAATCGAGATAGGCCGGCAACACATAGATCGATCCGAACAAGCCGAATCCGACGAGTGTGTTGGCGAGTGTGCCCAGCCCAAAATTGCGATTCGCAAGCAGGCGAAGCTGCACGGCGGGCTTGTCGCTTCTCAGCTCGATGACCGCGAACGCCGTCAACATCACGGCCGCGACGATGGCGAGATGCGTGATGTAGGGAGAGCCGAACCAGTCGTCCTTGTTGCCCTCGTCGAGCACGGTCTGAAAGCAGGCAAGCCCTATTGCCAACGAGCCTATGCCGTACCAGTCGCCGTCCTTGAGAAGGTGCAACTGCATCGGCGTGCGGTCGAGGCTCGGAAATAGCAAGGCGAGCATCACGGCGCCGGGGACAAGATTGATGAAGAAGATGTACTGCCAGCCAAAGTGCTCGGTGAGATAGCCCCCGATGGTCGGCCCAATGGCAGGACCGAAGGTGGCGGTGACCGCGAATATCGCCAGCCCGATCGGGCGTTGTCCGGAAGGGAGTTTGGTAAGCAGGATGGTAAATGCCATCGGAATCATGACGCCGCCCGTGAAGCCCTGCAGCGCGCGGGTGACGATCATGGTGCCGAGGCTGTCGGCAAAGGCACAGCTGACCGAGAAAGTCAGGAACAGCGTCACGTTGGTCAGCAGGAATCGGCGGAAGCCGAACACGCGACTGAGATAGTCGGTCAGCGGAATCATGATGATCTCGCCGATCAGGTAAGACGTCGATATCCACGCGCCGTTGTCGATTCCCGTGCCGATTCCTCCTTCGATCTCCGCAAGCGATGAATTGACGATCTGGATGTCCAGCACGGCGATCAGCGCCCCGAGCATGCAGCCATAGACGGCGACCCAGGTCCGCAGTGACGCGCGCTCGGTGTTTCGATCATCGATCGCGCCGCTCATCGCTGCGATCCCTGAGGCGTGGCGCCGCGCCTTGTGTCGATTGTCGCCGTCACCGACATGCCCGGACGCAGCATGCCGGCGAGCGGGTCGCTCGGGTCAACGGCGATCTTGACCGGAATCCGTTGAACAATCTTCGTGAAATTGCCGGTGGCATTGTCGGGCGGCAGCAGAGCGAACTCCTGCCCGCTGGCAGGCGCCAGGCTGTCGACGCGGCCGCGAACTCGTTTCCCAGGAAACGCGTCGACCTCCAGGACGACGGGCTGCCCGGCGCGCACCTCGGCCAGTTGGGTTTCCTTGTAATTCGCCACAACGTAGATCTTCGCGAGCGGGACGATGGCGAGAAGCTGGGTGCCTGGCTGAACGTACTGGCCAAGCCGCAGCGTGCGATCGCCGATGACGCCATCAATCGGCGAGGTGATCGTGGTGTATCCGAGATTGATCCGTGCCTGCCGCAATGCCGCTTCGTTTCGCTCGAGCGTCGCCTTGGCCTGCGCCAGTTGAGCATTCAGGGTTTCGATCTGCTTTTTGGCGGCATCAAGCGCGGCCTGGTCCTTGGCGACGACCGCCGTCGCGGTATCGATCTGCGAGGCCGCCTGCTGTGCGTCCTGGACCGAGCCATAGCCGTCGTCTGCAAGCTTGCCGTAGCGTTGACTGTTCTCCTTCGCGAACAGCTCCTGTGCTTTGTCCGCATCGATCGTCGCCTCGACTTGGCGGATCACGGCCCGCTGCTGGGCGATCTCGGCCTCGATGGTCGCGATCCCGGCGGTGGCCTGCTCGACGCCAGCGGCCGCCTGTTCGACAACTGCCTCGTAGTCGCGTTGGTCGATGACGGCCAGAACCTGTCCGATCTTCACATGCTGGTTGTCGTCAACGAACAATGATGCGATGTTCCCGGCAACCTGTGGTGCGATCGAAACGACATCGGCTTGCACATAGGCATCGTCTGTGGCCGCTTCGAAGCGCCAATGCGCCCAATACCCCCAACCAGCATAGGTCCCGCCGCAAACCACCGCGATCGCCAGCATCACTGGCACCAAGTGTCTCGGCAACACACGCGCCCGCTCCGTTGCCGCCCTGCCCAGATGTTCGGATGCCCCAGTTGCAGCGTCTGCGGGAGGCGGGGCGCGCCCTTCCGTTTCAATGCTCGTCGCGGTGGAGGTCATTGCTCCCGAGCCCTTTCAGGATGATTCAGGCATCATTGTTCAGAGCGCCGGTGTTGCGTCCTTCTTGAGTGCGCGACCTATTGCGAGATCGCATGACGAATTCGCCGCATATCGGCCAGGTCGAATTGCGCGAGGCGCGGTCACAGCGGCGTTCGGCATTTTGGGTCACTCTCCGCTGTCGTACGGAAGTGCGCTACACGGGTCCGGAAGCGGCCCTGCTACTCGACCGCGCTCGCCAATCAGCCGGGGTCTCACCGGTGATCCCTTTGAACACGGTCGAGAAATGTGCCTGAGTGCAAAATCCGACCGCGAGCGCGACTTGGACCAGAGGCGCCTCTGTATTCAGCAGCGTCTTCGCGTGTTCGACCCGTTGAGCCAGCAGATATTCGTGGGGGCGGTATCCCGTCGCGGCCCGGAACTGTGCGGCAAAATGCATACGGGAAAGTCCGGCAACTCGAGCCAGCTCCGGAAGCCTTATCGACCGACGAAAATTCTGTTTGACGTGGTCTTGGACGCGCCGAAGCCGCCAATTTGCCAGCGCTCCGACCTTGGTGCGTGGAAATTCGAGGCGCGCGAGCCGCATCGCCAGCGTTTGTCCGATGCAGCGGGCGAACGTCTCGTCGATCGGTTCGCCGCGTCCGAGCAGCGGTCGAGTGAGCTGTCCTGCGAACATGTCGCGAAGCAGAATAAGGTCATTCAGATGCTGAGTTGGGCGATGCTGCGCAATTGGTAGCCGATCTGTGAAATATGAGTCCGGAACGTGGAAATGCAGGAAGTCGCAGGGTGCATCGAAGCGTGCGACGAGCCGCTTTGAGGGAGCGCTGACATACAGCGTGCTTTCCGGCATGACGCCCTCGAAGATTGTTCGCTGTTCTCCTGTCAACTTGATGCGCGTCGTCCTCGATGCCACGCCAATGAAGTAGCGATCACTCGGGGTGACCGCCTCCTCGGTACGAGACGCGGTTCGGAGATCGAGCCAGCGCGAAATGGTGATTTCCTGGGCCAGGGACGCACCGTTTTGTTCCGGCCTGCGCCACGCCCGCTCCTCCAGAGGATATGCTCGCGGATGCCTCTTGTCGCTCAACGCGGGATGATGACCGTGTTCGGGGGGGACCGCATGCATGTCGTCGCGCATCCTGGCTCTCCTCTGTTGGCTTGTGCTTGCGATAC
The DNA here is from genome assembly GCF_003957705.1 of Bradyrhizobium sp. LVM 105. Classification (NCBI taxonomy): domain Bacteria; kingdom Pseudomonadati; phylum Pseudomonadota; class Alphaproteobacteria; order Hyphomicrobiales; family Nitrobacteraceae; genus Bradyrhizobium; species Bradyrhizobium sp. LVM 105. The sequence continues at coordinate 94,493 of NZ_QZMV01000010.1, forward strand.
CGAGTGGATTTAGCCTGCACTCCTTCGGAAGGCGCGTTAGCTCCTCTTAAGAAACGTTGGATTTTGCTAAATCGAACGCTGCGATCGCCCGCCGCAGCCGTGACGTTAGGTCGCTCACGCAGAACCGCTCTTTCCAATATCCGAGTTCAATCAGCCACTTGCGACGAGTGGAACGCGCGTGATGCCGCGAAAGCATGGAACGCGAAGACGCTACCCGGCAGGCCCGTTCGCACGTACATTTGCGAAGCCGGTAACTGCGTCCGGCCGCTCAGGTTGGAGACGCACCTTCAGGTGAAGCGGGATGATGTCGAGCAATACTCAGGCGTCGATGAGTTCCGATGCGATAATTTGCTTTGGCGACTTCCAGCTCGATCGCAGGCGTCGCTTGCTTCTCAAGGACGGAAATCCCGTACGAATTGGGTCGCGCGGCCTCGACATTCTGATCGCGCTGACCGATCGCGCGGGCGAAGTTGTCAGCAAGCGTGATCTCCTCGAGTCGGTGTGGAATGGTGTTGTGACCGACGAGGCGGGACTGAGGGTGCATATGTCGACGCTTCGCCGAGCTTTGGGCGATGGCCGGGATGATGCGCGCTACATCGTCAACGTCGCAGGCCGCGGATACAGTTTCGTTGCCGCAATCAAGCGGTCTCACACGAGCCTGGCGTACTCGTCGGATTCCAACTCGGTTGATCGGCTGAGTCGTCAATTCCTGTCGCATCGGGGGCTTTTCGTCGGCCGCGACGAGGTCGTTCTTGGTATAAGCAGGCTTCTCGCGAGTCGACGGTTTGTCAGTATTGTGGGCGCCGGCGGCATCGGCAAGACGGCGGTCGCGGTTGCCTTGATCGCGCGGCTGCGAGCCGAATTTGGCGACGAGAACGTCGCCTTCGTCGATTTTGGCGCGGTGCTCGAGCCTGGCTTGGTTCCTGGCAGCGTGATTTCGGCGGTTGGCTGCACCTTGGGGGGATCCGATCCCGTCGCCGAACTGTCGAGCTTCCTTGCAGATAAGCGCATGCTGGTTGTCTTCGACAGTTGCGAGCACCTCCTCGATCCGATCTCGCTGCTGGCGGACCGGCTATTCCGTGAGGCCCCCTTCGTCCATTTGCTGACCACCTCGAGGGAGCCGTTGCATGTCGAGGGTGAGACGGTGCATCTGCTCGGTCCGCTCGCCTATCCAGCGGAGGAAGCCCCGACGGCGGTGGATGCCTTGGCAACGCCGGCCGTGCGTCTGTTCATGGATAGGGCGGCGTTCAGCGGATTCACCGAAGATCTGACTGACGCCGATGCGCCGATCGTTTCGGATATATGCCGGCGGACTGACGGAATTGCGCTGGCGATAGAGCTGGCCGCCAGCCGCGTCGGGAGTTATGGGATCCGCGGCGTTGCAGGCCTCTTGGCGCAAAATGCGGAGATGGCATTACCCATCAGACGCAATGTTTCTCCTCGACATCGAACGCTTCAAGCGATGCTTGACTGGAGTTACGATCTGCTCGCAGAAGACGAAAGGCGAACGCTTTCGCGCCTGTCCGCCTTCGTCGGTCTGTTCACAATGGAGGCGGCCTGCTCCGTCGCGGGCGAAGAAGAGAGCGACCGGCCAGCTATCGCTTCGACTCTGGAGAGACTGGTCGATAAGTCTCTGGTCTGGGTAAGACCGACCGATGAAGCGGTATTTTACCGCCTCCCCGATACCACGCGCGCCTATGCTGCGGCGAAGCTCAGCCAATCCGAAGACGGCGAGCCGATTGCCAGTCGCCATGCTCGCTACTTTGCTTCCTTGTTCAAATCACTTGCTCTCGAGCACGGCGCGTATGCCGAGATCGGGCGCCATGCACCACACCTCGGGAATGTACGAAAGGCACTCGAGTGGAGTTTTTCCAGCGAGGAGAATCGCAAGATCGGGGTTGAATTGGCGGCCGATGCTGCGCCTTTGTTTCTTGGTCTTTGGCTGCTTGCGGACTGCAGCCACTGGTCGCGCCTTGCCTTGACCGCGATCCAGCACATGAGCGAGATGTCGCACCGGGAGGCGCGCTTGCTGGAGGCGTTCGCTGTCGCCTCCATGCATATGTGGGGCAATACGCAGGAGGTGAAACATGCGATCCAGCGTGGGCTGGACCTGTACGAAGCGGGCGAGCAAGGATTGGCACAACTTCGCCTTCTGGCCGGCCTCAACCTCTTCCTGACGAGGATTGGCGACTTCGATGGCGGGCTGGCGGCCGCCGAGAGATGCAAAGCCGTGGCGGACCGGAGCGGATCGATCAGCGATCGGGTCATCTCCGAATGGATGCTTGCCGCCGCCTTGCATCTTGCCGGTCATCAAGCCGATGCCATCGCCCATTGCGAACTGGGGTTTGAGCTCGAGGCCACCAATAGCCGCCTCGACCTCAATTTGTTCGGCTACGATCACCGCCTCCGCGCGGAGCTCGCGTTGGCACGATCGCTTTGGCTCAGAGGGGCGGCAACGCGCGCGTGCGGGTTGGCTGTGGCGGCTCTCCATGAGGCCGAACGGTTGTCACCGCCGAGCAACTATTGCATGGCTGTAGTCCATGCTGTCCCTATCCTGCTCTGGAATGGCGCCACCGAAGTTTGCGCCGAACATATAGATCGCGCAATCGTGCAGGCTGAAAGGCACTCTCTCAAGGCGCTCGCAGCCGCTGCCCTGGCGTTGAAGGGGGAGTGGCTCACGATGACGGCAAAACCTGCAGCCGGCGTGGAAACGTTGCGCCGAGCCTTGAAGCTGCTGTACCGCGAACAATTTCGCATGCTTACGTGCGCCGCCGCGCAGGCTCTGGCAGATGGATTGGCACAGAGCGGAAGGTTGGTCGAGGCACGAATGACGATCCAGACGGCGATCTCTTCAGCACAAAAAATGGGTCAGAAGTTTTCAATGCCCGGCCTACTGCGCACGCAAGCGCAAATAGTCATGAGAGGTGCGGATGCCCGGCCCGACAAGGCAGAGTCATTGCTGCGAGAGTCGATCAACTACGCAAGGAGCCAAGGCGCGTTGGCATGGGAGTTGAGGGCTGCGCTCGCATTGGCGCAGCTGTTGATCGTGCATGGGCGGGTAGCAGAGACGCGCGCACTCCTCGAGCCGGTCTTGGCGGCTCACGAGGAAGATTCCGGCTCGTCGGATCTCCTGGATGCGGCGGATCTTCTGGCGCGCTTGGCGTGATCGGGAAGAATCCGGCATGAGCGGTCAGGGGAGCCGCGGCGGCTTTTCACTTCCTTGCAGTTCATAACACCTTGGGCGGCCAAGTCTGGTCCATATTCCTCCTCCCCGCAAGACCGCTTGAAAAAGCAACGGCAGGAGCAGCGATGGAACAGGACCGGAGAATCGCCATTGTGACCGGCGGCAGCCGCGGCATCGGGCGGAGTACGGTTCTCGGTCTGGCAAGGCGAGGTGTTGACAGCATCTTCACATTCAAAGCCGCTTTTGCTGAGGCCGATGCGGTTGCGACGGCCGTTGAGGAGATCGGCCGGAGAGCCATTCCTTTGCAGCTTGATCTCGCGGAAGCGAGCAGCTTCGACGGTTTCGTACTGCGATTCCGCGAAGCACTTGGAGTTCTTGGCGCCACCCGTTTCGATTATCTGGTCAACAATGCCGGGATCTCGCATCATGGCAGGTTGGAAAGCACGACCGAGGCAGAACTCGATGCGATCTACCGGGTTAATTTCAAAGCAGTGTTCTTTCTCACTCAAAAATTGCTGCCTCTCATCAAGGACGGCGGCCGTATCGTCAACATGTCGAGCGGGCTCGCCCGAATCATCGTGCCCGGCAGCGGCCCGTACGGTGCATTCAAGGCCGCGATCGAGGTGTTGACGCGATACCAGGCAAAAGAACTCGGCGCGCGAGGCATAGCGGTCAACGCAGTCGCCCCCGGGGCGATCCGAGCTGATTTCAGTGACGCCCTGGTGTGGGAAGATCCCAAAATCACCGCTCAGGTCGCCAGCTTGAGGGCGCTCGGCCGACCGGAGGGGCCGGAAGATATCGGGGCAATGATCGCCTCTCTGCTGTCCGATGAAAATCGCTGGATCAACGCGCAACTTATCGAGGTCTCGGCGGGATGAGAATCCAGACGCGAACTCGTCGCCTCCGTGGGCGTGGAGGTTCGGGAACCGTCTCTTGCATCGGAAAAGATCCTGGCGAGATGCGTCCACACCGGCAGCTTCCTGGTGCGCGCGGCCTTGGCCAGGGCAAGGAGGGCCCCGATCTCGTCCTCGTTAACCGAGGAGTAAGCGTCGGATAGGCAAAGCCCTGTTCGACCAGCCAGTGGTCGATGTCGACCGTTTCGCCCGCGACCGTCACCTCGATGCGACGACCGCCGTCTGGGCCGACTCGCGCGCGCACCGAAGCGCAGCGGATCATCTTCGTGCGACAGGCCGGTGGCGGAATGTGAGACGGGCGAGACCACGTCACGGTGCCCGCGAACAAAACGCCCGCGCGTCTGGAGCGCGCGGGCGACGATGATTTTCGCCAACAGAGTAGAATCTTTCCAATCAGGATCTGTACGGACAGACCATCGTCAAATTGAGCAGCGTCGGCGTGTTCGAGCCCTTCTTGTACTCCCACTCCAACCGGATCTCATGCCGGTGGGCATAGGCGTCGTTCGGCCCGTGGACGATGATGTTGGTCTTCATCGGGATCGGCGGCTCGGAGTTGAAGCACTTCCGCACGCAGGCATCGAGCAGGTCGCACCGGGTCAGCGGGATGACGCCGGGCTCATCTTTGGACAGCGGGACCGTATTGGGCTGGGTGCTGAGGTCGAGACGCGCCCGTCCCTTCTCCTTATGCCAGTACTTGGCGCTGCCCTGCGGCCACCTCGATGGCGGGTTCAGGATCAGGTGGTACTGGCCGTATTCCAAGGTCGGCAGGTCGATGTCTTCGGAAGCCTTGAGCTTGGCGACGCTCTTCTTCATGTTTGCCAGAGGGTAGTAATTGCTGTTCATCAAGTCTCGAAATGCCTTGCCGCTATATGTCCTGCCGCCCATCGCCTTGTCCTTCGATATGATCCAACCAATCAGGGTGACCTGCAGCCCAGAAAAGCTCGTTGGCTAAACGAAAGCCCTCGGCGCCCCCAGAACGCGCGGCCCCACGTTCGCGCGCGTAAACGCTACCATCTGAAATTGTGTTTCGTCCAGAGAGAGGCCTGCTGGTGATGCAGCCATGCTTGCGTGCAAGTTCGATTGCCATGAATCTTCCGATAGGTAATCTTGCGTCAGGCTCCTCGCGAGCGCCGATCGAAGGACGGTGCTGCGACTTTTGAAGGCACGGAAATGCATTGTGCCGCGTGTCAGTCGGCGATCGACCCAGGCGACAGCTGGTGCTCCAAGTGCGGGGTGGCCGTGCGGCGCTCCGAACCGGAGAGCGAACGGCGGTTCGTGACGATTCTCCGTGCCGATGTCGTGGATTCGACCGGGCTCGTTGCCGATCTCGATCCGGAGGAGGCGGTCTCGCGCCTTGAGCCGGCGTTGGCTGCGATGAGAGGCGCGGTACGTCAGTTCGGAGGCATCGTCAGCAAGGAGTTGGGCGACGGGCTCTCTGCGGTGTTCGGTGCTCCGATCGCTGACGACAATCATGCGCCGCTGGCCTGCCACGCGGCGATCGAGTTGGTCCGGCGTGTTGCCGGTCTCGGTGACCCCGGCCTTCAGGTCCGGGTGGGTCTCCACTCCGGCCATGTCGTTGCCTATATGGTCGCCAGCGAGTTTTCCAAGGTCTACGAGATTGGCGGGGCGGCCCAGCACCTGGCCGCCCGGCTGGAGGCGGCGGCCGAGGCGAATCAGATCTACGTGTCGAAGGCCTGCCAGGAGCTTGCCGAAGGGCACGTCCGATTCGAGTTTCTGGGTGACAAGCCGCTGCGCGGCTTCAATCAGTCCGTGCCGGTCTATCGGATCGTTGGGGCCAGCGATCTGTCGAGCTGGCGGGTGCGGCGTGCGCGCAGCGTCTCGCGATTCGTCGATCGGACGACCGAGCGCGCGTTGCTGGCTCGTGCGGTCGAGAGCGCCGGAACGGGCCGGCAGACGGTTCTGCTGCTGGGCGATGCCGGTATCGGCAAATCGCGGCTCGCGCACGAATTTGTCCAGGAGCTCAGGCCCCACGGTTGGCGCCTGATCGACGCCGAGTGCAGCCCGAACCTCCAGGGGGCGCCGTTCAGCACGCTCAAGCGGCTCCTGCTCTCGGCGCTGGAGTCGGTCGCCAAGCAGCCCGGCAGCCCCCCAGATCCCCGGAACGATCTGGTAGAGATTCAGCGTTGCGCCCTTGACGCGGTGCTCGATCTGCCGATTGCGGATCCGCAATGGAATCAGCTCGAGCCTCACGCCCGGGGACGTGCGATTTCCGAGGTCAGCTGCGCCATCGTCGAGGGTATCGCCCGTCGCCAGCCAACGGTTCTCCTAATCGAGGACCTGCACTGGATCGACCGGGCCAGCGATACGATCATGGCGACGATCGCTTCGCTTCAGGTGCCGGGCCTTCTCGTCCTCCTCACATCCAGGCCAAACGGCATGCCGGTCTGGATTGCGCGCTGCCGCGCCGAGATCGTTGCGATGCAGCCTCTCGACGATCATTCAGGACTGGCCATGCTGGCCGACATGCTCGGTCCCTCTACGGCGAATGACGATCTGAAGAATCGGATCATTTCGCACACGGCCAATGTCCCTCTGTTCATCGAGGAAGTCTGCCGCGGGCTTCGGGATAGCGGAACACTCCATGGCCAATGGGGCGATCTCGCGCTGATGCGTCCGATCGAGGAGCTCGGCATTCCCTCGAGTATTCAGGGCGTCATTGCCGCGCGGCTCGATCGGGTGTCGCGGCAGGAGCGGTCGGTCCTACAGGTTGCGGCTGCGCTCGGCCCGCGATCGAGCGTGGCGATGCTGCGCACGCTCCTCGAGCTGCGCGAGGATACGCTGCAGGATTGTCTCGCGTCGCTCGATCGCGCCGAACTGCTGGTGAGGACCGACAGCGAGTTGGGCGATGTACTCGAGTTTCGGCACGAGATGGTCCGTCAGGTGACCTATGATTCCATGGTCGAAAAGGTGCGCGAAGGCATTCACGCGCGCATTCTTGCGAGGCTCGAGAGCGACGGGGCGGGCGCGGATGAGCCCGACGCGCTGTGCTATCACGCGGTGCGCGCCCGCGATTGGCTCAAGGCCTTCAGCCACGGCAGGAGCGCGGGTCGAAAATGCTTGAGCCGCTCGGCATTTTCGGACGCGGCCAGCTACTTCGAGATCGCGATGGGCTCGCTCGACAAGACGCCGATGACGCCTTTGCGGGAGACGGATGCCATCGATTTGCGGATGGAAGCTCGTGCGGCATTCATCGCGTCCGGCCAGGTGACCGAGTGGCTGGATCTCGGAAAGGAGGCCGAACGGCGGGCGGGAGCGATCGATGACATCGGACGCAAGGTCGCCGCCATGACGGTCAGGGCCGGCGCACAGAACTTCTTCGGAGCGCCGGTCGAAGCCGTCGCGGTTTCCGAGGAAGTGGTGCGGCTCGCCGAAGAGTGGGGCAATGCGGGGTGGCTTAACCTCGCGCGATACGGTCTCGGACAGGCCTATTTCCTCGCCGGCCGCTATCGCGAAGCAGGGCAAATGTTGGCCGTCGCTCACGCCCAATTGGAGGGACCGCAAGCGAGCGCCCCGATCGGCACGACCCCGCGATCCCTCCTCCTCCTCTGCTGCATGATGAACAGCTTCACCCACACGGTCATGGGTGAGCTCGAGGCCGCCGAGCAGCTCCAGCAACAGGCCGCCGGGATCGCCGAGGAGACCGGCCGTCCCTACGACCGCGTCGCCGCCGCCTATAGCGGCGGCTGGCTGAAGCTTGGTCAGAACGATCCCGCGGCGGCCGCTGCCATCCTCGAAGACGGCTTTGTGCTGGCGCAGAAGCACGGCATCCGGCTGTTCGTGCCGGTGATGGCCTGCCACCTCGGCATGGCCTATCTGGAGCAGGGGCTGTTCGACCGGGCGCGCGGCATGCTGACCGAGGCGCGCGAGGAGGCGAAGGCGGTCGGCTATACCTCGGCGGTGCTGCGCAGCTCGATCTACCTGGCGCTCGCGACTTGGCGTCTTGGCGATGTTCAGGCGGCGCAGAACATGCTGCGCGAGGCGCGCAACACCGCCCGCCAGCAGGGGTTTTCAGGTCTCGAGGCCGAGGCCCTGTTCGGCGAGGCCGTGGTGACGCCTGTCGCCAGCGAGAACAGCAAGGCGGCCGTCCTCGCGTCCTTGCGCGGGGCCATCGCGATCGCGTCCGAAAGCGGCGCGCTGCCGCTGCAGCGCAAGGCCGAGGCGATGCTGGCCGGGATGCTCGCCCGGGGCAGTGAGCTGAGCTGACTCCGCCCCCCGCCCGGACCAGCCCGCGCAACGCGTCTTATCTGCTCGACGGGCAAAATAAATTCTGTAGGCGAAGCAAGGGTTTGGCTACTGTGCATGGGGTTGTTTTCGCGCTTTCTGCAGCGGAGCCCCTCGCGCCTCACGCCAGAAACGCGCGAAACCTCCGCAGCGCGATCACGAAGAAGACGCCGCCGATCACGGCGAGCGCTGCGAGCTGCGGCCACACCGCCTCGAAGCCGGCTCCGCGAAACAGGATCGCCTGCGCCAGCATCACGAAATGGGTGTTGGGCGCCGCCAGCATGATGTCCTGGACGAATTGCGGCATGCTCTCACGCGGCGTCATGCTGCCCGACAGGGTCTGCAGCGGCAGCAGGATCATGATCAGCAGCATGCCGAACTGCGGCATCGATCCGGCGACGGTCGCAAGAAAGATGCCCATGCTGGTGGTGGCAAACAGCTGCAGCGCGGCGCCGACGAGAAACAGCGCCAGCGAGCCGTCGATCGTGACTTGCAGCCATCCCTTCACGACGAAGGCGATCGACAGCGCCGAGGCGACCAGCACCACCGCGCCCATCGACCAGACCTTGCTCACCATGATCTCCAGCGGCGTGACCGGCATCACCAGGAGGTGCTCGATCGTGCCGTGCTCGCGCTCGCGGATCAGCGCCGCGCCGGTCAGGATGATCGAGAGCATGGTGATCGAGGTGATCACATGGTCGATGGCGCCGAACCAGGATTTCTTCAGCTCCGGATTGAACCGTGCCCGCAGCGTCAGCTCGATCGGCACGGTCTGGGCATCGCGCGTGCGCGCCAGGAATTCGGCGATTTCCGCGCTGACGATCTGCTCGATATAGCCGCCGCCGTTAAACGCCTGCGAGATCCGCGTCGCATCGACGTTGAGCTGGATGCTGGGCGATTTGCGCGCCAAGAGGTCGCGCTGGAAGTCGGGCGGAATGTCGAGGGCGAAGGTGTCGAGGCCGGCGTCCATCCTGCGGTCCATCTCGTATTGCGAGATCAGGCGCGGCTCGGAGAAATAGGGCGGCGTGAACGCCATCCCGATCCTGGTCGAGACCGGCGAATGGTCCTCGTCGACGATGGCGATCGCGGCGTGGTTCAGCGTTTCCGGCAGCGCCTTGGCGCCGGCATAGACCGCCAGCGTGAAAGAATAGACGATCAGCACGAGCAGCATGGGGTCGCGGACGAGGCCGCGCAATTCCTTGATGCCGAGCTGGAGCACGTTGTCGATGCGCATGATCAGCGGGCCTGTTTCTTCAGCAGCATCGTGCCGGCGATCACCAGGACCGGGACCATGATGGCGAGCGCCAGGAGATCGTTGTGGAGGGTGTCGAACGCCAGGCCCTTGGAGAAGGTGCCGCGCGAGATCGTGACGAAATAGGTGGTTGGATAAAGCCGTCCGATCAGCGCGCCCGCTCCCTGGAGGGATGAAACCGGGTCGATCAGCCCGGAATATTGGATGGCCGGAATCAGCGTGATCAGCACCGTGCCGAACAGGGCCGCGATCTGGCTGTTCATGAAGGCCGAGATCACCATCCCCATCCCGGTCGTCGCCGTGACGTAGAGCAGCGCGGCCAGCGCGTAGGTCGGAAAGCTCCCGGTGAACGGCACCCGGAAGACTACGAGGGCAAAGCCGACGAGGAGCAGGAAATTGCCGAAGGCCAGCACGACATAGGGCAGCTGCGTGCCGAGCAGAAATTCCAGCCGCGTCACCGGCGTGACGTAGAAATTGACGATCGAGCCGAGCTCCTTCTCGCGCACCACCGCCAGCGCGGCGAGCACCGCCGGAATCATCACCAGCAGCAGCGGGATGATGCCCGGCGCCATGGCGACGACGCTGATGACGTCCGGATTGTAGCGGTAGCGCACCTGGAGCTGGTAGGTGCCGGCGACCGCCGCCTCGCCGTAGAGCTCGCGGCCCTTCTGCGCCAGCCAGCTGGCGTGGATCGCCTGGGCGTAGGAGCGCAGCGTCTCGGCCCGCGTCGGATTGGCCCCGTCGACCCAGGCGCCGATCTCGACATGGCGGCCGCGGCTGACGTCGCGGCCGAAGCCCGGCGGCAGCTCGATGGCGAGGCCGATCTCGCCGGCGCGCATGCGGCGGTCGAGATCGGCATAGTCGATGATCGGCGGCTTCTCGGTGAAATAGCGCGAGCCGGCGATCTGGAGGCTGTAGTCGCGGCTGATCGTGCTGTCGTCGCGATCGAGCACGGCGAAGGTCAGATTCTCGACGTCCATGCTGATGCCGTAGCCGAGCACGAACAATAGCAGCACGCTGCCGAGGATCGCGAGCGTGGCGCGGATCGGATCGCGCCGCAGCTCGAGCGCTTCGCGCCGGGAATAGGCGAGCATGCGCGTTGCATTGAATGCGGCCTTGCGCCGGACGGGCGGCGCGGCGATTGCCGGTGCGGGCGCCGGCAAGGCGGCCGACGGCCGGTCGGCCGGCTCCGTCGTGTCCGCGATCGCCTCTTCCAGGCAGGCGATGAAGGCCTGCTCCAGGGTCGCGGTGCCGCGCGCGGCGACGATCGCCGCAGGCGTGTCCGACGTCAGCACCTTGCCGGCATGCATCAGCGAGATCCGGTCGCAGCGCTCGGCCTCGTTCATGAAATGGGTCGAGACGAAGATGGTGACGTTGTCCTTGCGGGACAGCTCGGCGAGGATCTGCCAGAAGCGGTCGCGGGCGACCGGATCGACGCCCGAGGTCGGCTCGTCGAGGATGAGGATGTCGGGCGCATGGATCATCGCGACCGCCAGCGACAGCCGCTGCCGCAGCCCGAGCGGCAACGCATCGGGCAGAGAATCGGCGACCTCGGCGAGATCGAACCGGGCGATCATCTCGTCGATGCGCGCGGTGATGGTCTCCGCCGGCAGCTTGAACAGCCGCGCATGCAGATCGAGATTCTGCGCGACCGTGAGCTCGGAATAGAGCGAGAAGCCCTGCGACATGTAGCCGATGCGCCGCCGCACCGACATGTCGCCGGCATCGATGGTGTTGCCGAACAGCCGCGCGGTGCCTTCGCTGACCGGCAGGAGGCCGGTGAGCATCTTCATGGTCGTGGTCTTGCCGCATCCGTTCGAGCCGAGAAAGCCGAAGATCTCGCCCTTCCTGATGCGGAAGCTGACGTCGTCGACGGCCACGAAGCCGTTGAACCGCCGGGTCAGGTGGTCGGCCTCGATCGCGATCTCGTCATGGTCCTCGCCGCGCGGCGGGATGACGACACCGGCATGATCGCCGCGATCGGCTTCGGGCAAGAGACGGATGAAGGCCTCATCGAGCGTATCGGCGCCGGTCTGCCGCTTGAGCGCGGCGGGCGTTGCGGTCGCCAGCACGCGGCCGGCATTCATCGCGACCAGAAAATCGAACTGAGCGGCCTCTTCCATGTAGGCGGTCGAGACGATCACGCTCATGCCGGGCCGGCTTTGGCGGATCGAGGCGATCAATTCCCAGAATTGGCGGCGCGACAACGGATCGACGCCGGTGGTCGGCTCGTCCAGGATCAGGAGCTCGGGATCGTGGATCAGGGCGCAGCACAGGCCGACCTTCTGCTTCATGCCGCCGGAGAGTTTTGCGGCCGGCCGGTCGGCGAAGGGCGTCAGCCCGGTGTCGCGCAGCAGGCCGGCGATCCGTCTGTTTCGCTCCGCCTTGTCGTGTCCAAACAGGCGGCCGAAGAAGTCGATGTTCTCGAACACCGATAGCGTCGGATACAGGTTCTTGCCGAGCCCCTGCGGCATGTAGGCGATGTCGGGGCATACGTTGCGGCGGTGGCGCCCGCTCGCCATGTCGCCGCCGAGCACGTGGACATGCCCCTGCTGGATCGCGCGGGCGCCGGCGATCAGCGAGAGCAGGCTGGATTTGCCGACACCGTCGGGGCCAATCAGTCCGACCATGCAGCCGGATGGAAGGTCGAGGGTGATGGCTTCCAGTGCGCGGGTCTTGCCGTAGCTCAAGCCCACGTCGTCGAGATGCACCACGCTGCCGCGCCCGGCAGGCAGCTCGGCTGCGGCCCTCGTGCTCATCTCGTCAGCTTGATGTTGAGATTGCCTGGCCATTGCGCGGCCGGATCGAGCTGCACATAGGCCATTCCCGGCAGGCCGGTCTTCACCTGCTCGATGTGCTGGCGCAGCAGCTCGGGCGCGATATGCGCCTTGATGCGGAACATCAGCTTCTGGCGTTCCTCCTCGGTCTCGACGGTCTTCGGCGTGAATTGCGCGACGTCGGCGACGAAAGTCGCCTTGGCGGGGATCACGTATTGCGGAATGGCGTCGAGCACGAGACGGACGTCGGCGCCGATCGCGACCCGGCCGGCAGCGGCCGTCGGCAGGAAGAACGTCATGTAGACGTCGCCGAGATCGACCATGTTGAGGACGCGGCCGCCGGCGGCGAGCACCTCGCCGGGCTGCGACACGCGATATTGCACGCGGCCGTCGCGCGGCGCCTTCAGCACGCTGTCATTGAGGTCGGCATTGATGCTTTCGATCGCGGCCTTTGCCGCGTCGACGGCGGCGCCGGCATCGATCACCATGGCGCGGGCGGAGCTGATCGCAGCCTCGGATGCCGCGACCTGAGCGTGGGACGCGGCGAGCGCCGCCTTCGCCGTGGCGTTGGCGGAGCGGTCGTCGTCCAGGACCTGCTGCGCCACCGCACTCGTCTTGATCAATTGTTCGGAGCGGTCGAGCTTGCGGCTCGTGGTGTCGAGCTGGGCGACGCGCTGGTCGACCACGGCCTCCGCGGCCTTGCGTTCGGCCTCGCGCTGGTTCACCAGGCTCTTCGCGGTCTCGACATTGATCGCGGCGCGCTGCAGCTGCGCCTCGGCCTGGCGGCGCTGCGCCTGCAATTGCTCGGTATCCATGCGCGCCAGCACCTGGCCCGCGCGGACGAAGTCGCCTTCGCCAACCAGGATCTCGCGGATCCGGCCCGGCGTCTTGGTCGCGATGTCGATTTCGACCGCTTCGATGCGGCCGTTGCCGCGGGCGAAGCCTGCCGGCAGGGTGTTGGTATCGCGGTGCTGCCAATAATAGTAGGCGCCACCTGCAACGAGGACGGCGATCGCGGCGATGACGCGACCCGGAGTGAAGTTCATCTGTTCAAAACGCCGTGCGGCGGCGCCCATTGTTGAGAGACATGCGCCCGGCCGCTGATCGCGCGAAGGGCGGCCTCAACATTGCAGCGAATTTTGCACCGCAACTTGATGCAGATCAGATGGCGGCGCGAGGCGTCCTTGCCTCTATCGTCCTTGCCTCTATTTTGGGCTGCGCGGCGTCGTTGCCGCTCGTCCGCCCAGATGGATCAAGCGGTCGAGCGGGGCTTGCTGAACGGATTGCGATCGGCTCGCTCGCCGCCTCACTTCACCAGCGGGCAGCCGCCATCCTTCAGCGGGCGGAACGCCTGGTCGGCAGGAACCTCGGCGAGCAGCTTGTAATAATCCCACGGCCCCTTCGATTCCTCCGGCTTCTTCACCTGGAACAGGTACATGCTGTGCACCATGCGGCCGTCCTCGCGCAGCACGCCGTTGTCGGTGAAGGCATCCTTCACCGGCAGCTCGCGCATCTTCGCCATCACCGTCTTGGTGTCCCTGGTGCCGGTGGCCTGGACGGCTTTGAGATAATGCAGCGTCGCGCTGTAGGTCGCCGCCTGGTTCATCGTCGGCATGCGCTTGACCCGTTCCAGGAAGCGTTTGCCGAAGGCGCGGGTCTTGTCGTTGAGATCCCAGTAATAGGCTTCGGTGACGATCAGGCCTTGCGCCAGCTTCAGGCCCAGGCTGTGCACGTCGGAGATGAACATCACGATCGCGGCCAGGTTCTGGCCGCCGGCGACGATGCCGAATTCGCCGGCCTGCTTGATCGCATTGATGGTGTCGCCGCCGCCATTGGCGAGGCCGATGATCTTGGCCTTGGACGCCTGGGCCTGGAGCAGGAACGAGGAGAAATCCGCCGTATTGAGTGGATGCTTGACGCTGCCCAGCACCTTGCCGCCGGCGGCCTTCACGACATCGCCGGTGTCGCGCTCGACCGAATGGCCGAACAGGTAGTCGGCGGTGAGGAAGAACCAGGTGTCGCCGCCGTTCTTGACGATGGCGCTGCCGACGGTGTGCGCGTTGGCGTAGGTGTCGTAGGTCCAATGCGCGGTATAGGGCGAACAGGATTTTCCCGTGATGTCGGAGCTCGCCGCGTCCGTCACGATCATGATCTTCTCGTATTGCTTCGACAGCTCCATCACCGCGAGCGCGGTCGCCGAGGTCGGCAGGTCGATGATCATGTCGACGCCCTCGGTCTCCCACCACTTGCGGGCGATGGTGGAGGCGACGTCGGGCTTGTTGAGCACGTCGGCCGAGACCATGTCGATCGGCTTGCCGAACATCTGGCCGCCGAAATCCTCGATCGCCATCTTGGTCGCCTCGACATTCCCCATGCCGCCGATGTCGGAATAGACCGACGAGAAGTCGGAGAGCACGCCGATCTTGAGCGGTGCCTGCTGGGCCGAGGTGGGGGCGATCAAGGCAGCCGACAGCAATCCGGCCGCAGACACGAGTGCCGCGATGGGTCTCATTGGATACGTTTCCTCTTATATGGGGCTATTCTGTCCCTTTGTCCGACAAAGTTAGAGCCAGGATCCGGCAGTTGTCAATTTCTTGCGCCAGAGGGCTTGAATGCTGGAGTTTGACGCATTCTCCGGTAAGGGATAAAGCTTGTCGGACAATCGCCAATGGAGTTTGATTTGCCCGTCGCTCCGCTGTTTCGTCCGATCGATGTCGCGCCCGCCTATCAGAAGGTTGCTGACGCCATCGAGCGCGAGATCGTCAATGGCCGCATCAAGCCGGGCGATCCCATCGGCACCGAGCACGACCTGGTCCGCCAATTCGGCGTCAATCGCTCGACCATTCGCGAGGGCATCCGCGTGCTGGAGGAAGGCGGGCTGATCAGGCGCGATTCCTCGCGCCGCCTGCACGCCTGCCTGCCGCGCTACAGCAAGCTCGCGAGCCGTCTCAGCCGCGCGCTGGTCCTCCACGAGGTCACCTTCCGTGAGCTCTACGAGGCCTCGATGACGCTGGAAGTCGCCAGCATCGAGGGCGCGGTGGAACGGGCGACGGAGGAGAACATTGCCGAGCTCGCCGGCAATCTCGCGCGTAGCGAGGCCGTAGTCGGCGACGCCGCGATGCTTGCCGAATGCGATGCCGAATTCCATGTTCTGGTCGCCAAGGCCTCGCAGAACCGCGTGCTCCAGCTCGCGCGGGAGCCGGCAGCGCAGTTGTTCTATCCGACCACTGAGATGATCGTGACAGGTGTCGCCGAAGGCGGCCCGCGACTCGTCGCAGCGCACCGCCATCTCATCGATGCGATCCGCCGCCGCGACCGCGAAGCCGGCGTGCTATGGACGCGCCGGCACCTGCAGGACTGGCGGCGCGGCTTCGAGAAAATCGCGTCGCTCGATCGCTCGGTCGAACACATGTACATGGAGCACGCGCTGGCGGCCCGCCGCAGATAGCGCCTTTGGATTTCGTGCAGCACAACAAACAAAGATATCACACGGAGGAACACATGACCGCAGACACCGCAGCCACCATCGCGAAAGCACGCGAGCATTCCATCGGCGATCTGCTGCGCCGCTCGGCGGGACGCGAGCCGGACAAGCTCGCGGTGAGCTGCGGCGACGTGAGCTGGAGTTTTGCCGAGATGGATGCGATCTGCAACCGGCTCGGCCGCGGCTTGCTCGGCCTCGGCGCCGGGAAGGGCGATCGCATCGCGGTGCTGTCGCGCAATTCGCACGCCTTCGCCGCGCTGCGCTTTGCGGCGGCGCGGATCGGCGCCGTGCTGGTGCCGATCAATTTCATGCTCAACCCGGACGAGATCAATTTCATCCTGAAGAGCTCCGGGGCGAAGCTGCTCGCGACCGGACCGGACTTCGTCGAGCAGGCACGCGCGGCCAGCGCGAAGGATTGCGCGGTCGAGAAGATGATCTGGCTGCCGGGCGAGGATGCGGCCACGGCACCTGCGGGCCTCACCACCTTCGACGATCTCCTCCACGCCGACGGCTCGTTCCTGGACGCGTCGGTCGACAGCCGCGATCTCGCCCAGATCGTCTACACCTCAGGCACGGAATCCCTGCCCAAGGGCGCGATGCTGACCCATGAAGCCGTGATGTGGCAGTATGTCAGCTGCATCATCGACGGTGGCATGAGCGTGGAGGACAGGTTCCTGCACGCGCTGCCGCTCTATCACTGCGCCCAGCTTGACGTGTTCCTGGGACCGCAAATCTATCTCGGCGCCTCCGGCGTGATCACGGGCAAGCCGACGGCCGACAACATTCTGGCGCTGATCCAGGCGCACAAGATCACGTCCTTCTTCGCGCCGCCGACGATCTGGATCGCGATGCTGCGCTCGCCGAACTTCGACAGGACCGATCTGTCGACCCTGCAGAAGGGCTATTACGGCGCCTCGATCATGCCGGTGGAAGTCCTGCTCGAGCTTCAGCGTCGCCTGCCTGCCGTAAAATTCTGGAACTTCTACGGGCAGACCGAGATCGCGCCGCTCGCGACCGTGCTGCGGCCGGAAGATCAGCTCCGGAAAGCGGGTTCGGCCGGCAAGCCCGTGCTCAATGTCGAGACGCGCGTGGTCAACAATGCGATGGAGGACGTCAAGGTCGGCGAGGTCGGCGAGATCGTGCACCGCTCGCCGCATCTGCTGTCCGGCTATTACAACGATCCCGTGAAGACCGCGGCGGCGTTTGCCGGAGGCTGGTTTCACTCCGGCGATCTCGCCACTGTCGACGACGAGGGCCACATCACCGTGGTCGATCGCGTCAAGGACATGATCAAGACCGGTGGCGAGAACGTCGCAAGCCGCGAGGTCGAGGAGATGGTCTATCGCATTCCCGCCGTGTCGGAGGTCGCCGTGGTCGGCCTGCCAGATCCGCGCTGGATCGAGGCGGTGACGGCCATCGTCGTGGTCAAGAGCGGCGAAAAGCTCGACGAAGAAACCGTCATCAAGCATTGCGCCGCCCAGATGGCGCATTTCAAGGTGCCCAAGCGCGTCATCTTCGTCGATGCCTTGCCGAAGAATCCGAGCGGCAAGCTGCTCAAGCGCGAGCTGCGCCAGCGCTTCGTCGGCGGCGAGACGCTCGACAAGGCGGTGCAGAAGAGCTTTGGCACCTGAGCGGCAGCGCTTCCCCGGACGCGCTGCGCCTGATGCAGCAGGGCGGCCATTTCGGCAAGATCGTGCTCGAGTTCGCCTAAAGCGCGATGCGATTAGGATGGATCGTCATCGCGCTTTAGGTTGTTGTTCAAGCATGATCTTTTCGGAACACCGCTGCGCACTTTTCCGGATCATGCTTTAGCCGGCCTCGCCGGAAAGCTTCCGGACGTCGTCCGGGGTCTGTCCGAAGCGGCGGCGAAACGCGCGATGGAAATAGGAGACGTCGTGGAAACCCGCGAGCTGCGCGATCTCGATGATCTTGCGGGTGCGCATGGCGGGATTTCGAAGTAGCCGCTCGGCGCGCAGCAAGCGTTGTTCCAGCACGAAGCCGCTATAGGTAATGCCGGCCTGCTCGAACAGCAGCTGGATCGTACGTGGGCTGATTCGATGAGCGGCCGAAAGACCGGTGAGTGACAGCCCGGGGCTGTCCAGCTGCGCCAGGATATCGGACTTGAGGGTTTCGAAACGCGCCGCTGCAAGGCCGCGCAGGCGTGCCTCCTCGGCGGCATCGCCGCGTGCTCCGATCATCAGCACGGCGAGGTCGAACAGGTGCTGCGAGACCGCGTCGAGCTCGGCCGGGGCGAGCTTGTCCGAATGCGTATGCGCCAGGTCATAATATCGCAGGAACATCGATGTGATCGGCCTGGTGCCAGGGATCGGCTGCGCGATCAGGTCCTCGGCATTCGGGCACGCGCGTAGCAGCGCCTTGCGGGGCAACAGTGCGGTCTGAAAGTTGCCATAGGCCATTTGACTGACTCTGGCCCCCCTGATCGACGGATCTCCGATCGTGAGGTCGCCGGCCGCGACGTTCAGCGGGCGCCTGCCCATGGTTCCGCTCAGGGCCGAATTCGGTGACATGACGACAACCAATTCGTCGTTGGTGCCCATGGACACGAAGCTCATCGGCGTACCGTAGGAGGCGGACAGCCTCAGGCGCGGAAGGATGGCCGGCGTGATTGTCCGGTGCACTGGGCCGTCCCCGATCGGAACGAAATCGGTCCCCATCACCTTCCGGCAGAACTGCTCGCGCCACCCCTCATAGGCCGGCCCCGTCGGATCGCCGCTGAATGAGAGTTGTGGCTGTGTCATCGATCGGAAGCGCAGGTTTGTCGGTGATCTGGAGGAAGGTTGTACCGTCAGGCCGGTGCACCGCAACGGCAAAAGCGCGGGATTGCGTGATAAACCACTCGCGATGACGCGCGCAGACCGCGACCCGGTGCCGCAGTTCGGCAGGCCGGGATCGCACGAGCGCTTCTGCGGCGTTCGCGCGATGGCGAAGCTCAGTACTTCTTCACCGCCGCCCCGAGCGCGAACCACAGCACCATCGAGGCGAGGCCAAAGCCGCCAAGCAGCAGGAAGGTCGGCCCGTAGCCGATCCATTGCGCGATCCAGCCGCCGAGCGCGGGACTGAGGCTGGCGCCGACGCCCTGCACCGTGATCACGGCGCCCTGGCCGAGATTGATGCGACCGGTGCCGTTGAGTGCGCGCGCGACCATGCCGGGAACGGCGACCGTCTGCAGGCCGGTGCCGATGCCGTCGAGCACCTGCATCGGCACCACGCCCCACCATCCTGTGACGAAGAACGCCAGCACGCCGCGGATCGGCAGGAACATGAAGGAGACCAGGATCACCGGCCAGTAATTGCGCTTGCTCGCGGCCTTCATCGCGATCAGCGATGTCACGATCATCACGCCCTGTGCGATCACCACGGTGGTCGCGACGAAGCTCGGGCCGTTGGCCTGCCCTTCGGCCACCGCGGCTAGTCCGTAGAGCGGAACGATGGCGGCGTTGCCGAGATGGAAGAGCGCGAGGGCGAGAGCCAGCACGAGCAGCGCCCGGTGCTTGAGCAGCATCGTCATCGCATCCGGTGGAGCCTTGGAGTCGTCCTCCTTGCTGCCGCGCGCGGCGCGGTCGTCGATTGCCCTTGCGGGGATCATCAGCACGCAGGCGATGGCGATCGCGCCGAACACGGCCGCCAGCGCGAAGACGGCGACATAGCCGAACTTGTAGCCGAGATAGCCTGACAATGCCGCGCCGACCATGTTGCCGGCGTGGTTGAACGCCTGGTTGCGGCCGTTGAGCGCGTTGAAGCCCTTTTGCTTGGCGATGCCGAGCGTGATGCCCGTCACTGCCGGCACGATCGCGGCGCTCGCCAGCGATTGCGCGACCTGGGAGAACGTCACCGCCCAGAAATTCTGCGAGATCAGAATGATGGCGGAGGCGAGAACGACGCAGATGCCGGGAATGACGACCCACAGGCGCTTGTTGCGGCTGGAATCGATGAAGCCGCCGATCGGCGTCGTGACCAGCATGCCGGCGACGTTTCCGATCGTCATCGCGGTGCCGATCAGCCCGGTCGCCCAGCCGCGCTCCTGGAGGAAGACGCCGACGAACGGCCCGATGCCCGACTGCATGTCGGCCATGAAGAAGTTGAGCGCGAACAGAGGCCAGATACGGGACGGGGAGGGAGGCCGCGATGTCATCGATACCCAAGCATGCTGTTCGTCTGTCGTGATCCTCTTGGCCAATCGATCTGGCGTTGGTCTGAACGTAACGGGCGCTCGCCGCGTTGGTTCCCGTCACTCCTGATGCTCATGGACCTTGCTGAAAGCTTGTTCGCAATGTCATCCTGCGATCTTCCCACGGAGCTCGAACCATGCCTCTCTGGACCTGCGAAACCTGCGGCGCGCAATTCCCGAACGGCGGAAATCCGCCCGCCTCCTGCGTGATCTGTGAGGACGAGCGGCAGTTCGTGAACTGGAAAGGACAGAGCTTTCTCACGCGCGAGGAACTGGCGCGGGAGCACCGAGTGGTGGGCCGCGACGATCTTGGCCTCACCGGCATCGGCCTGGAGCCGAGCTTCGCCATCGGGCAGCGCGCGCTGCTGGTGCCTCAAGGCGACGGCTGCGTGATGTGGGATTGCATTCCGCTCGCAGCCGATGAAGCCATCCAATACGTCGCAGCCCTCGGCGGACTGAAGGCGATCGCGATTTCGCATCCGCACTATTACGGCGCGGTCGCCGACTGGAGCGACGCCTTTGGCGGCGTGCCGGTCTATCTGCATGCGGACGATCGCGCATTCGTCACGCGACCGCATTCTTCGATCGTGCACTGGACCGGCGAAAGCCATCGGATCTCCGACGATTTGCTGCTGCTGCGAACCGGCGGTCATTTCGCCGGCGCCACCATGCTGCACTCGGCGCGCAGTGCGGACGGCAGGGGCGCGCTGCTCACCGGCGACATCGCCCAGGTGACGATGGACCGTCGCTTCATCAGCTTCATGTACTCCTACCCCAACTACATGCCGCTCAATGCAGCCGCGGTGCGGCGGATCGCGGCAGCCGTCGAGCCGCTCGCCTTCGATCGCATCTATGGCGCGTGGTGGGGACGCAACATCGCCAGCGGCGCCAAGGCCGCCTTCGCGGCGTCGGTTGCGCGCTATCTGGCAGCCATCGCCTGAGCCGGATTTATGTTGCTCGTCCTAAATAACTGTACTATAAGTACAGTATAAACTGCAATGACGCAGATGCGAGCTCGGCATGATCGATGCATCGTGGAAGCCGCGGCACCCTGCGGCCGCGTGAGCGGGAGTTGGACGCATGACGGGGCAGCAGGACTACGAGATTTTCGACGCCGGCGACGTCGTGCTGCAATCCGGGGCCGTCTTCCCCTCGCTGAAGCTCGCCTACAAGACCTATGGCACGCTGACCCCGGCCAGGGACAACGTCATCCTTTATCCGACCTCGTTCGGCGCGCAGCACGTCGACACCGAATGGCTGATTGGGCCCGACGGCGTGCTCGACCCCACGCGCTACTTCGTCATCATCCCGAACCTTTTGGGCAACGGCCTGTCATCTTCGCCGTCGAATACCCCCGCGCCATTTCCCGAGGTGACCTATCACGATGCGATCGCGGTCCAGCACCGCCTCCTCACCGAGCGCCTTGGCATTTCGAAGCTGGCCTTGGTCTATGGCTGGTCGATGGGCGGCATGCAGGCCTATCACTGGACGGCGCTGCATCCCGAGATGGTTGAGCGCGCGGCTGTGGTCTGCGGCAGTGCGCGTTGCGCGCCCTACAACTACGTCTTCCTGGAAAGCGTGAAGGCCGCGCTCACCGCCGATCCCGCCTTCCGCGACGGTCGCTTCGCCGAGAAGCCGGTCGCCGGCTATCGCGCCATGGGGCGGGTCTATGCCGGCTGGGCGATGTCGCACGGCTTCTATCGCGACGAGCTCTGGCGCGAGGCCGGCTTCAATTCGCTGGAGGATTATCTCGTCCGCACCTGGGACGCGACATTTGCCCGGCGCGACGCCAATGATCTCCTGGCGCAGGTCGGCATCTGGCAGAACGGCGATATCAGCCGCTGCGCGACGTTCGCAGGCGATTTCGATCGCGCGCTGGCGGCAATCAAGGCCCACATGCTGCTGATGCCGGGCGCGACCGATCGCTATTTCGACCTGCGCGACAACGAGGACGAGCTCGGCCGGCTGGTGAACGCGAAATCGGCCGTGCTGCGTCCGATCCCGTCGCTGCATGGCCATCGCGCCGGCAACCCAGTCAACAATCCGCGCGACCAGGCCTTCCTCAAGGCCGAGGTCGCGGCGCTTCTCGGCAAGTAGGACAGGCATTTCGATCATGACCGATGCGACCGTTTCAGAGACTGGCAACCGCCTGAAGCCGCTGACGCCGGCGATGCTGCGCGAATTGTCGGTCCGCTCCGATCTCAGGGGCGCCATGCAGACCCTTGGCCATTATGGCGCGATCGTGCTGGTGGGCGCGCTGATCTCTATGGTTTCGTCGAGATGGGGCGTGCTCTGGGCGCTGCCATTGATGGCGGTGCAGGGCTATGTCGTCGCCTTCCTGTTCATGGCGGTGCACGAGACCGCGCACAAGACCGCGTTCAGGAGCCGCGGCCTCAATCTCGCCGTGGGCCACGTCTCGGCCTTCATCATCGGATTGCCTTACGAATATTACTGCCTGTTTCACTGGGATCATCACCGCTACACCCAGGATCCTGACAAGGATCCCGAGCTGATCGTCGGGGTGAAACCGACATCCGGCACGCAGCTCGCGATCGCCTATAGCGGCCTGCTCCAGGTCGCCGGCCGTCTCAGGCTGATGCTCGGCCATGCCATCACCGGCAGCGTCACCGTGCCCTGGATCCCCGAGGGCAAGCGCGCCGTCATCGTGACAGAGGCGCGAGCCTATGTCGCGCTCTATGCTCTGCTGCTCGCGCTCTCGCTGTGGTTCACGTCAGCGCTGCTGCTCTGGGTCTGGATCGTCCCGCTCATCATCGGGCAGTTCTTCCTGCGGCCCTATCTCTATGCCGAGCATACCGGCTGCGAGCGCACCCGCAGCGCTTTTGAGAACACGCGCACCACCTACACCGCCGCGTTCGTCAAATGGTTCGCGTGGAACATGCCCTACCATGTCGAGCACCATGCCTATCCCTCGATCCCCTTTCATGCGCTGCCGAAGCTGAACGCGATCGTCGACGGCGAGATCGTCCATCGCGGCCACGGCTACATCAGAACGACGCGCGAGACCTGGGCCTGGTTTCGCCGGCAGCGGCAGGCTGCTTCATCAACGCAAAGCTCCGGCCGCGATGCGACCGGAGCTTTGTCGTGAAATCGAGATATCAGTAGATCCCGTAGGCGCAGACGTTCACGACGCGCACGCGCAGGCCGTGACGGGTCCGGACCAGGCGCTCCTGGTAGCAGTTGCTGACGCCGGTGTTGAGGTAGATGCCGCCGAATCCCCAGCCGGGACCCCAGTGGTGATGACCATGATGGTGATGGAAGCCGCCGGCCGAAGCGGCGGTGGGGGCCAGAGCGGCAACGCCGAGCGTACCGGCGGCGATCAGACCAAGAGCAAGCTTACGAAACATCTTCATTCTCCATTTGGCGCTAGGGCCGTTGTTGTGTCCCTGCATCTCGGTCGGGCCGAGATGCGATCGCGTTCACGCGGGATGAGGAGAATCGTGTTTCAGGATTGTTTCGTGGCCTGCGGCGAAATGTGCCGGCGTCATGTTTTCCGCGCCGCGCGATAGCGCGCGGCCATCGCCTGCGTCAGTTCCGTCATCCTGTCGCGGAGATCGGCGGGCTCCAGCACTTCGGCCTCGGGGCCCAGCCGCAACAATTCGGCTGCGGCGTGCCAGGATGTCTTGCCGACAGGCACGCGCGCAATGCGCCAGCCGTCGGCATCACTGGTCTCTGCGAGCTGCGTGCGTGCCTTGACGTAAGGCTGGCTCAGTGCGTCGAGCAGCTTGACGCCTAACGGCGAGAGCCGCACCACCGCGACATTGGGATGCATCTCGGCCTCGAGGCGAAGCGTCGCGGCCTGCCAATAGGCGGCGAGATCGAAATCGGCGGGGCGCTCGAAGTTTTCGTCGAGCGCCGTGCAGTCGAGCACGCGCGCGACGCGATAGGTGCGCACGGTGGCATCGACCTGACCCGCGAGGTACCAGTTCCCGCCCTTCAGCACGAGGCCGAGCGGCGCGAGGCCGCGCTGCTTCTCGGAACGCCAGCTCTGGTAGCGGATTTTCATCAATGTCCCGCGCAGCACCGCGCCGGCGATGGTGCGCAGATGTTTCGGTTCTTCCGCCTCGCCAAACCAGCCCGGCGCATCCAGGTGAAAGCGCTCCTGCATCCGGCTGGCGTCCTCGCGCAGATGGGCAGGCAGCGCCGCCATCAGCTTATTCTGCGCGGCGATCATCGCCGCATCGAGGCCGAGGGCGGCCGCAGGGCCAGGCAATCCGGTCAGGAACAGTGCGCCGGCCTCGCTCTGCGACAGGCCGTTCAGTCGCACGCGATAGCCGTCGAGCAGGCGATAGCCGCCCTCTGCGCCGCGGTCGGCGTAGACGGGGACGCCCGAGGCCGCGAGCGCGTCGATGTCGCGATAGATCGTGCGCACCGAGACCTCGCAGGCCTCCGCAAGCTCGGGCGCGGTGACCTGCCCCCTGGCCTGGAGGGTGGTGAGGATCGACAGCATCCGGCTCGCGCGCATGATTTCCTTAAACCATACCTGACAGAGGATGTCAGGTATGAGCCTCTACAAGATGCGCCTCGCCAGAGAGCGCCCCAGGAGAACCTGCCATGACCGATCCGAACCGCATCACGCTGTATTACTCGCCGCAAAGCCGCGCCACCGGCACGCGGGTGCTGCTGGAGGAACTGGGCGCGCCCTATGATCTCCACGTCCTCAACATGAAGGCCGGCGAGCAGCGGAAGCCGGCCTATCTCGCCATCAATCCGCTCGGCAAGGTCCCGGCGATCCGCCACGGCGAGGCGCTCGTGACCGAGCAGGTCGCGATCACCATCTATCTCGCCGATCTCTTCCCGCAGGCGGGTCTGACGCCCGCGCTGAACGATCCTCTGCGCGGCCCGTATCTGCGCTGGATCGCCTATTACGGCTCATCCTTCGAGCCGGCGCTGATCGACAAGTTCATGCAGCGCGAGCCGGCGCCCATTACCCAGTCTCCCTATGCCGACTACGACACCATGCTCGGCGCGCTCGAAGGGCAATTGTCGAGGGGGCCGTATCTGCTCGGCGAGCGCATGACGGCTGCCGATGTGTTGTGGGGCGTGGCGTTCAGCTGGACCATGATGTTCGGCATCGTGCCGAAGAAGGACGTCTTCGTCCGCTATGCCGAGCGCATGACCTCGCGACCGGCATTCCAGCGCATCAATGCGGCGGATGAGGAGATGGCCGCGCAGCATGCCAAGGCGATTCCGAGCTAAGCTGTCACGCCAACCTCCGCCGTCGTCCCGGATCTGCGCGCGCCTGAGGCGCGCTTGTCCGGGAAGCGGTGGGTTTGGCTCCCTCAAAACCTCGGCGCTCTCTTCTCCGCGAACGCCTTGATGCCTTCCTTGATCTCCTCGCCGCGCATGCTGTCGCGGTGGCGCTGGTCGGCGGCGCGATCATCGAGCTCGCCGCGAGCGAATTCGTTGATCGCGCGCTTCATGCCGCGCATCGCCTGCGGCGCGTTGCCGGCGAGAACCGAGGCGAGCTGGTCGACCTCCTCGTCCAGGAACTCCACCGGCACCATGGCGGTGAGATAGCCGATGCGCAGCATCTCCGGGGCGGTGATCTTTTGCGCGGTCAGGAACAGTCGTTTCGCGTTGTCGACGCCGAGGCGGGTGACGTAGCGCTTGATGCCGCTCCGGTAATAATGCAGCCCGAGCCGCGCCGCCGGCATGAACATCTCGGCGGTATCGACACCGATGCGGAAATCGCAGGCGAGCGCGAGATCGGTCGAGCCGCCATAGACGCCGCCGTTGAGCCGGCAGATCGTCGGCACGCCGAGATCCTCCAGCCGGTTGACGACGAGTTCGAAGGCAGAGCCCGCGCTCTGCTGCTCGTTTGCGCTGACGGCGCGCTCGGCGACTGAGTTGAGGTCATACCCGGCGGAGAAGGCGCGGCCGGTGCCGGTCAGCACCAGCACCCGGATATCAGGATCGGCCTCGATCAGGTCGAACAGCCTGACGAGCTCTTCGAGGTCTTCCGCCTGGAGCCGGTTGAGATGCTTCGGCCGGTTGAGGCGGATGGTGGCGCGCGCGCCGTCGCGTTCGAGCAGGGGGCCAGTCGCTGCGTCGGCGATGTCCGACATTCTTGTCTCCATCCTACTTGTTTTCGAGCGCGCGGCGTTTCGCCTCGGCGTCGATGGTCTCGGCGAGATCGGGGTGCCGTGCCATCAACACCCGGAAGTCGACGAGGTCGAGCACCAGCAGCCGCGACACTTTCGTGGTCGAAACGTTGGCGCCACGCTTGTTGTTGCCGAGCAGGGCCATCTCGCCGAAGAAGGCGCCGTCGCCGAGCTGAACTTTCTTGCCGGGCAGCTCGACCTCGACCTCGCCGGCGGCGATGAAATACATGCAATCGCCCTGCGTCCCCTTGCGGATGATCGTGGTGCGCGCCGGCAGCTCAATGGTCCGCAGCATGTGGGTAACGTCGGCGATTGCAGCGGGTCCCAGAGTTGCGAAGAACGGCACCTTGCTGACGGATTCCCAGGTCTTGAGGAAGTTGTCGCGCCGCGTCTCGGCGGCAAATCCGGTCGCCAGGATACCGGTCCAGAGGCCGAACACACCGAGGCCGGAGATCATCACCGCGGCCGCCACCAGGCGCCCGAGCGGCGTGACCGGCACGACGTCGCCGTAGCCCGTCGTGGTCAGCGTCACCACCGCCCACCACAGCGCGGCCGGCACGCTGCCGAACGTCTGCGGCTGCACATCCCGCTCCAGGAAATATTCGGCGACGGAGGCGAGGAAAACCACCATCAGGAAGATCACGAGCACGCTGACCAGAGGTCCGGATTCCAGCACCAGCACGCGGCGAAGCTGCCGCAGGCCCGGAATGCCCGGCACCACCTTGAGCACCCAGAGCACGCCGAGCAGCCAGGCCGTCCGGGGCTCGACGCCGAGAACCAGCGCGACCGGCACCGCCAGAGCCCCGATTGCGTCGACCAGCCCGGCGGAAGAGGACATGTACAGCGAAAGCCGCCCATGCTGCGTCATGTGGCGCAGCCGGACCAGCCATTCGAATACGAAATAGGCGAGGCAGGTCCAGAGCAGAGCGCTGATCCAGCCGTGCGCCTCGTGGGCCCGCTTGTCCGACAGCAACACCATGCTGAGCACGCCGACGGTGACCGCGACATAGGCCGCCTTGGTCATGTTGCGGCCGGCCGTGGCGGCCGCAAACTGGGCCAGAGCGGAAATCAGCGGCTTGGACATGCGGGAGGGCGGCTCGGTCTCTGGACAAATCTTCGGAATCCCGGCTGGGACGTCGGCGCCAAAGTGCCCGCCCCGGCGGGGGCCGTCAACGACGGGCGGGGGTATGATAAGGGGGAAGCCACAACCCCAGCCTCGTGCCCCGGACGCAGCGCAGCACGTAGTGATGCGCTGCAGAGCCGGGGCCCAGCAGCAGCGCATCCCCCGGCTTCCTGGGTGCCGGCTCTGCACGGCAGCGCCTTTGGCGTTGCGGCTTGTCCGGGACAAGAATGGCAAACGACCCGGCTTCTCAGGCGCTCTGGGCGGTCTTCACCACCACGACATTGCTGTCGTCGTGCGGGGCGGGACCGGCACCCGGCGCCGGCTTCCCGGTCTCGTTGGCATGGCGTTTCAGATAGTCGCGCCGCATGCCGATCTCGTCGCGGACGAACTCGTAGCCGAGCTTGAAGGTGTCGAGCCCGTCGGTACTGATCGTGCCGTCCCTGAGGCCGATAACGGCGCCGCGCAAGATGGCCTCCAGCTCGTCCTGGAGACATTCGAGCTGGTCCAGCGAGTGGGCATGCTCGATCCGCTCGCCGATGTCGAGGATGGCGGTGGAGAGTTCGCTGGCCTTCTCCGGCGCGATGCGGGTGATCTTGGCGTAGATCGCGGCGAAGATCGAGCCGATGACGCTGAGCGCGGCGGCGCCCACATACATCAGATCGCTGTACTTATCCATGAACGACTTGGTGTCGTCGTTGATGTAATCGGCCGCGCCCTGGTGCGCGATCACGAAGGCGTCCTTCTCGACAGAGGCCGGCTCGATCCTGGTGGCAAAGCCGTTGTCGAGCCCGAGCGCGGCTTTGTTCTCGTAGACGATGCGGGCGAGCTCGCCTGCCGCGGTCGGGGACATCCTGGATTGTGCGACCAGCAGCCATTCCAGCCCGATCGTGTCGAGGTCGTCATCGGGAATTTTCGGGGATGTCGATAGCGTGCCTGCCGTCAGCGTCTCGCTGGAAATGCCGGGAAGCTTGCGCGCCAGCGCCTTGGCCTCGTCGATCGCGTTGAGCGTGAAGCCGCCGCGCCTGGCGACCTGCTCATAGGCCTTGTCCCGCACCGCCCCGGAGGCATGGACGATGGCGATGACCGCGCCAAAGCCGTTTGCCGGTGCGAACAGCTTGTCGAGCGTTGCGCCCTGCGGCGCCATCTGGATCTTCGCCGCGTCCGGACCGTCGGGGATATCGAGAATGCTGCGGACGAAGGCGAGGGAGGATTCGCTCTCGGCGAAAACGGCGACCTTCTTCTTCTTCAATTCGGCGATCGATTTGATCTTCTTGTTGCCGGGACCGAGCAGAAGCACGAGATCGTGCTCGAGGATGGCAAGCGTGCGCGCCCGCAGCGGGACCTTGGCGTCGGTGCGCAGGACGGCAAGGTCGGCCTGCTTGCGGTCGAACTGTGCGAGCGCCTTGGCGTTGTCGGCGTTGTTGACGATCTTGATCCGGAAGCGCGAGGCGTTGGACGTCAGCACCGTGGCGAGCTTGGCCGCGAACAGCGCTTCGTCGCTGTTGGGAGCGCCGACGGCAAAGGTCAGCGTTTCCGAATTGTGCAGCATCGCGCGGCCGCCCCAGACGGTGGCCAGCGACAACAGCAGGGTCAGCACGACGTAGAGGAAGACCTGCTGCTGATTGGTCTTGATCACCTTGGGGCGCCGGGGCGGCGGTTCGGTGAGCGACGAGGTCGGGCCTTCAGTACTCATGGCAGCACTCTGGCCTTATTGTTTCGGTGGCGGGCGGCTCGCCGATGCGATCGCGGGGAGCGCCCTTAATTCGTAAACGCCTGAAAAAAGAAAGATATTCTCTATCCGCGATGATAGCGCGAAGGTCACGGAAAGCAAATTTCGAGCCGAAGGTAACCTTACGCGAGGCTTCCACGGCGATGGGGCGTCCTATGCCCGGTTAGCCACACTTGGCGAATTTCCGGTTCCCCCGGCTGCATTCCGCCGCGGGAGATGGCATAAATCGCGCCTCCCGGCGATTTGACCGGTCCAGAACTGGGTCCAAGAATAAGTTGCGCTGAACGCTCCAATCTTTCTTGTCACGTCAATGAGGGCGTCAGCCTTGTCGTTTCCACCCCTGTCATCGGCGATTCCGGTCGAAGCGCTCATTGGCTGGATGTTGCTGCTCACCTTCAAGCACATCATCGCCGACTTCGTCCTCCAGACCGCCTGGATGGCGCACGGCAAGGACCAGAAGCACGGCTGGGCCCTGCCGCTTCTGGTGCACTGCCTCGTTCACCTTGCGGTTGCGCTGCCGCTGATCCTGATCGTGGCGCCGAAATTCTGGTTCGTGGCCTTCATCGACTTCGTGATCCACATCACGATCGACCGTGCCAAGGGATTCGTCTCGGCGAATTTCGGGGTCGACCTGGCGCATCCCTGGTTCTGGACCCTGATCGGCGTCGATCAGGCGCTGCATCATCTGACCGGCTTCGGCCTTTCCATCTTCATGGCGGCGAACTGACGGCTGCGAAGTCATTCCGGGGCGGTCCGCAGGACCGAACCCGGAATCTCGAGATTCCGGGTTCTCGCTTCGCGAGCCCCGGAATGACGGCAAGCAGCAATTCCCGCCGCCCCACCAATTCGCGGCGCACGCGCGAGCACCCCGGGTGACTACCGGCCAGCGTGGTTAACCTTTCATTAGAGAATTGCGCTGCATCTTCCTCACACGAGGGAGAACTGCAATGTTTTCAAGCCGCGACGCCTTTGAAAGCGATTTCTGCCCGGTTCGCGACGAGCTCCTTGGCGAGATGTACCGCGCCAGCGAGAGTGGCCTGCCGAGGTTGGTTGAGAGTGTTTCCCCTGACGCGCGCGCCAGGCTGGCGCTGTTCTGCTATCGCCGCAACCATCTGCATTCGCTCGCGGTCGTGATCGCAGCGAGCTGCAGCGAGCGCGACCTGATCGAGAACGGCGGCCGTGTCGGCTCGACGCTCTATGCGCTATCGCGGGAAGGCGCGGCGAAAGCCTCGCCGTCGCTGTCGGGCGGCCGCAAGCCGATCACGCTGTCGACCAAGCCGCTCTCGGTGCTCGCACCGCTCGAGGACGAGCTCGACGACGAGATCGGCGAAGCAGTTCCGGCCTAAACGATAGCGATAGAAGGCAACCCGAACTTCCGCCGCGCCATCGCGCATTCGGCATCGCCCGGCATGCAGGTGCGGCACACCTCCGGCCGCATCGCATAGATGCCGCACGCCGTGGCTTTCCCGATGTCCCCCTGCAGGGCCGAGCAGCGATCGCCCTCGCAACGCATGCCGGACTGGCGTTCGTTGACCAGCGTCTCCGGAATCGCAGCAAGCTCCTCCTCGCTCTCGATCGAGAAGCGCGGCCAGTTGGCCGAATAGCCGCAGCACGCGCCGCAACTCTGGCAGCAGCTCGACGGATCGATGGGGGAGCTCTCTTGCATCTTCGTCACGTGTCCTTTGGCGGGCCCCAGACCAGGCTCTGACGCCATCTTGCGCGCAGCACGTCGCGTCGTTCCGGATATTTCTCGTCGAGATAGTTCGCCTCCACGACGCGGTCGGTGCGGAAGCTGCGGAAGTCGCCGCGCAGCTCGCACCAGGCGGCGAGCAGGCGCACCGCTTCGAGATAGCCGACCGAGATCGGCCAGATCGTGCGCTCGCTGGCGCGGCCCTGCTCGTCGCGATAGCGCAGCATGATCTTCTTGCCTTCGTGGATCTGGGTGCGGGTGCGCACCATGTCCAGGCGGTCCGGCTCCCTGTTCCAGCTTGGGCGTGCGCGGCTCGCCGGCTCCAGCACGAAGGGGCGCAGTCGCTCAGGCACGGTGTCGGCGATCTTGGCCATCAGATCTTCGGCCGCGCGCGCCAGCGCCGAATCGGCATGGCCGGCGACCCATTGTGCGCCCAGTACGGCCGCCTCGATCTCGTCGGGTGTCAGCATCAAGGGCGGCAGGTCAAATCCCTTCTCCAGGATGTAGCCCATGCCGGCTTCCCCGCGGATCGGCACGCGCTGGCCGATCAGCGTTGCGATGTCGCGATAGATCGTGCGCTTCGAGGTCTCGAGCTCGGCCGCGATGGCGTCCGCCGTCAGCGGCTTCCGCGTCCGCCGCAGCACCTGGATGATCTGAAACAGCCGGTCGGCGCGTCTCATGACAATTCTCTTATCGGTGGTCTTTTCAGAAGGCGGCGCGCGGCTGCTGACAGGATGTTGGCAGCAGGGGGGTTCTATACCGGGACAACACATCGACTGAAGGGGATTTGTCCATGATCATTCCAACCCATTTCGGCCCGGGGATTCCGATGCTGCGGGCACAGGCGTGGTCCGTATCGGCATTCGGGCGCCTCGTTTCGCTCGATCTCATGGCCTTCGACCTCCGGTTTGCCCTCGCAAGCGTCGTGGCACGCTTGCTGACCCAGGCCGCGGACGCGCTGGTCCGCCACGTGATGGGCCGCGCCTGGCGCGGGGCTCGCTTTGCAGAAGATATCACGGCTGCTGCCACCATGGTGGCAGCAGCCGGTCGCTAGGTTCCGCCAACTTTCGAGAGAGGTTCAGGAGAGCTCGCATGATCACGCTTTACGGCTTTGGCACCGGCTTCGGCCTGCCGGAAATCAGCCCCTTCGTCACCAAGACGGAGGTGCAGCTCAAGATGGCGGGGCTGCCCTATCGAAAGGAGCGGGCGATGCCGCCGGCCTCTCCCAAGGGGCAATTGCCGTTCATCGACGACGGCGGTGAGGCGGTGGCTGATTCCACCTTCATCCGCGCCCATATCGAGCGCCGCTACGGCTTCGATTTCGATGCCGGCCTGTCGCTGGCCGAGCGTGCGCAGGCCTGGGCGTTCGAACGGATGATCGAGCACCATATTTATTGGGGACTGGTCGGGGCACGCTGGGTCGATCCGGTGAATTTTGCCAAGGGACCCGCGCATTTCTTCGATGGCGCACCGGAGCACAACCGCGAGAAGCTGCGCGAGGATGCGCAGTTCCGCGTCGCCGAGAACTATCTGCTGTCCGGCCTCGGCCGCCACGCGCCCGATGACGACGTCGACCTCGCCGTGCGCTCGCTGTTTGCACTCTCGGTGCAGCTCGGCGACAAGGCGTACCTGATGGGCAACAAGCCCTGCGGCGTCGATGCTACCGCCTTCGGTATGCTCGCCGGCATCCTGACGCCGTTCTTCGAATCGGCCTTGCGCGAGCGCACCGAGGCATTTCCGAACCTCACCGCCTTTGTCGACCGCATGATGGACGACTACTATCCCGAGTTCGCCTGGACCCCGTTGCGGCAGGCGGCGTGAGGCGGATATTGTTTCCGCATGCACGGTGCACCTCTCCCGCTTGCGGGAGAGGTCGACGCGCTCGCAGAGCGCGGCGGGTGAGGGCTCTCTCGGCTGGGAGACTTTCTCGGCAAGCCTCGGGCAATCCCAACGCGGAAGCACCCTCTCCCCGACCCTCTCCCGCAAGCGGGAGAGGGAGCACATACCGCCGCCGGGGTTTCGGGCTATCTTCAAACGCAAGACAAAAGAGCCGGCCCATTGGGCCGGCTCTCGTCGTCTCAACTGCTGGCTGGGCCTACTTCACCATCGAGTACTTGCCGTCCTTCACCGTGAGCAGGATGCGCGAGCGCTCGTCGAGGCCGTAGCGGTCCTTTTCGGTGAAGTTGTAGACGCCCTGGCTGGCGGCCAATTCCTTCTCCGTCAGCAGCGCCTGGCGGATGGCTTCGCGGAATTCAGGCGTGCCGGGCTTGGCCGTCTTCAACGCAGCCGGAATGACGCGCTTGAGGATCTCGAACGCATCATAGGAATGGCCGGCGAACTGGCTGCGGCTGTTCGGACCGTACTTGGCCTCATAGGCCGAGTTGAGCGCGAGGCCCGGCTTCTTGGTCAGGGCGCTGTCCGGCTGTTCCTCGGGGGCCATGACGGGACCCGAAGCCATCAGTACGCCTTCGGCCGCTTTGCCGGCGATGCGGATGAAGTCCATGCTGGCGGCGCCATGAGTCTGGTAGATCAGGCCCTTGTAGCCGCGTTCGCGCAGCTCGGTCTGTGGCAGCGCGGCCGCGGTGCCGGACGCGCCGACCAGGATCGCGTCGGGATTAGCGGCAACGAGCTTCAGCACCTGTCCCGTCACGGACGTGTCGGGACGGGCGAAGCGCTCCTCGTCGACGATCGTCATGCCCATCGGCACGGCCTGCGCCTTGAGGTCGTTGAACCAGAGGTCGCCATAGGAGTCGGAATAGCCGATATAGCCGAGCGTCTTCACGCCCTTGGCCTTCATGTGGTCGTACAGCACCTTGCCGACGATCGGGATCGGCTGCGGCATCGCCACCGACCACTTCATGCGCTCCGGCGTGATCGGGAACGGCGCCAGGCCGAAATGCGGAATGCCGGCTTCGTTGGCGACGTTGGAGACGGCGATGGTCGGCGGCGTCAGCGCCGAGCCCATGATGATGTCGGCCTTGGATTCGGTCACGAAGCGGCGGGCGTTGGTGGTTGCAGTGGTGGGATCGCCGCCGTCGTCGAGCACGATCACCTTCAGCGGCACGCCGCCGATCTCCTTCGGCACAAACTCCAGCGCATTGCGCTCGGGAATACCCAACGCGGCACCGGGGCCGGTCGTGGTGGTGGTGATGCCGATCGTGACTTCGCTGGTCTGGGCCAATGCGGGCAGCGCCGGCAGGGCAAGCGCCGCCGCGGTGATGGCGGCAGTCAGGTAAAAGCGTTTCATCTATTTCCTCCCTTTACGTGTTTCTTTGAAAGCAGAAATCGGGGGGTAATTCAGCCCCCTCTTTTGGTGATGCGGCGATTTAGCTTCCCGTGAATTTGGCTACCATTTCCGCCGGGAATGGTGCCGATTTCAATTTGTCTGGGTTAACGGGATCGCGGCCGACCAGAACGCGGGTCTCGAACCCTTCGATCGCCAGCGCCTCGCCCTTGTAGACGTTGTGCTTCACCTCGAAGCTCGAGCGTTTGATGCTCTCGATTTTGGTTTCGATGGTGATCCAGTCGCCATAGGTCGAGGGGATGTAGAACTTGGCCCGCGTGTCGACCATGGGGATGCCCACCAGGCCGTATTTGCGGACCAGATCCTGCTTGGAGAAGCCGGCGACCTCGAACAGGGTCGAGGTCGAATCGTCGAACATCGCGAAATAGCGCGGGTAGTAGACGATGTTGGCGGGGTCGCAATCACCCCACTGGATCTGGACCTCGCGCCGGTTCACGAACATGGGCGGCGCCTTACTTCGGCGCCATACGCAGCGAGCCGTCGAGGCGCACCACTTCGCCGTTCAGATAGGCGTTCTCGACCATGTGCAGTGCGAGCGCGGCGAATTCGTCGGCTTGGCCGAGCCGCCGCGGAAAGGGGATGGCGGCGGCGAGCGAGTCCTGGGCTTCCTGCGGCAGGTTGGCGAGCAGCGGCGTCAGGAACAGGCCGGGTGCGATGGTCAGCACGCGGACGCCGAACTGCGCCAGTTCGCGCGCGATCGGCAGGGTCATGCCGACGATGCCGCCCTTGGACGCCGAATAGGCTGATTGCCCGATCTGGCCGTCATAGGCGGCAACGGACGCGGTGTTGATGATGACGCCGCGCTCGCCGGTCGCCTGCGGCTCGAGCTTGGACATCTCGGTCGCGGCAAGGCGCAGCATGTTGAACGTGCCGATCAGGTTGACCTTGATCACCTTGTCGAAATCGGCGAGCGCCATCGGGCCGTCGCGGCCGACCACGCGCTTGGCAACGCCGATGCCGGCGCAATTGACCAGCACGCGGGCCGGGCCGTGGGCCTTCGTCGCCTGCGCGATCGCGGCTTCAGCGGAGGCGGCATCGGAGACGTCGCAGGTCACGGCGACGCCCTTGATCTCGGCGGCGACCGTTTCGGCGAGCTTGGCATTGAGATCGAACACCGCGACCTTCGCGCCCTGCGCCGCCAGCTTTCGCGCGGTGGCCGCGCCCAGTCCCGATGCGCCGCCGGTGACGATGGCTGCCTGATCCTTCAACAACATGGCGTTTCTCCTTCGATTCTAATTCAGACGCGATCGTATCCAAGCGCTCGATGCGCTCCCTCGCCCCGCTTGCGGGGAGAGGGTTGGGGTGAGGGGGACTCTCCGCGGAGACGGCGAGAGTGAGACTCGCGGAGAGTCCCCCTCACCCGAATTTGCGCGTTGCGCAAATTCGACCTCTCCCCGCAAGCGGGGCGAGGTGAAGGAGCAGCCGATCGGTTCATTCCAATTGTCATGTTATCCGACCGATATCACACGGTTGGATGGATTGGCAGCGTAGAGCTCCTCGATCAATTCGGTGCGGTGCTCCAGCACGGCGCGCTGGTTGATCGAACCCTTGTCGGTGACCTCGCCCTTGTCGATCGAGAGCGGCGTGTCCATCAGGATCGCGCGCGTGATCCGCGTCGAGGATCCGGTGGCTTGGCTGAGGAAACGGGTCAGGCGCTCGCGAAAAGCCTCGCGTACCAGGCGGTCGCGCGTCGCGACGACGAGATCGTCGGCCGGCAGCGTCGGGTTGATCAGCCGGCAACCGTCGAGGTCGAGCACGACCAGCGCCGAGATCTCGTCGCGGTTGATGCCGGCGATGACGACGTCGCGCACCAGCGGGGCGCAGGCGGCCGTGAGGCGCGCGCGTAACGGGCCGACGCTGACCCAGGTGCCGCTGGCGAGCTTGAAGTCTTCGCCGACACGGCCGTCGAAATCGAAGCCGGCGTTGAGATCGTCGGGATCGGCAGGCTTGAGCGCATCGCCCATCTTGTAAAATCCTTCCTCGTCGAAGGATTTCGCGCTGATGTCGGGCTGGCGCCAGTAGCCGGGCATGACGTTCGGCCCCTTGGCCCGCACCTCCAGCTTGCCGTTGTTCGGCACCAGCTTGGCGTCGTTGCCCGAAACGGGCAGGCCGACATGGCCGGAGCGGCTGGTGCGCGGATTGACCGACATGAAGAACGGCGCGGTCTCGGTCGCGCCCAGCCCGGTCAGCATCGGCACGCGATAACCTTTTTCCTTCACCGCGAGCTCGTCGAGGCTGTCCCAGATGAACGGCGAGAGCGCGGCGCCCGAGAAGAACATCGCGTGCAGGCGGTCGAAGAATTTTGCACGCAGGCCCTGGTCCTCGCGCAAATAGGGCAGCAGCGATTCATAGCCTTTGGGCACGTTGAAATAGACCGTCGGCGAGATTTCCTGGAGATTGCGCACGGTCTCCTCGATGCCGCCGGGCATCGGCTTGCCGGCGTCCAGATACATCGAGCCGCCGTTGTAGAGCGTCAGCCCGATATTGTGGTTGCCGCCGAAAGTGTGATTCCAGGGCAGCCAGTCGACGATGACCGGCGGCTCGTCCTTGAGGAAAGCGAGCGTCTCGCGCAGCATCACCTGGTTGGCGCAGATCATGCGTTGGGTGTTGATGACGGCCTTCGGATTGCCGGTCGAGCCCGAGGTCAGCAGGAATTTCGCGATCGTGTCGGGACCGATCCTGCCATGGACGTCGTCGAGATCGCTGCGGATCGGCGTTGCCATGAGGTCGGCGAGCAGCGTGACGTCGCGGCCCGGCACGCCGCCATAGGAGGCGGCGATCTCGGTGCCGAGCGAGACGTTGGCGGCGAGCGCATCGGCGAACTTGTCGGCATCCTCGGCGAAGACGAGGCCGGGCGTCAGCAGCTTCATCAGATAGGACAGCTTGCCGTAGTCCTTCGACACCAGCGAATAGGCCGGCGACACCGGGCAGAACGGAATGCCGGCATAGAACGCGCCGAACGCGAGCAGGGCGTGGTCGATCGAGTTGCCGGAGAGGATGACGACCGGCCGCTCCGCCGACAGGCCGCGCGCAATCAGGCTTGACGCGATGTGCCGTGCCGCGACGAGCAGCTCGGCGTAAGTGATCTTGCGCCAGCCGCGGCCGCCTTCGCGCTCCGCCATGAAGACGCGATCCGGCGTGGTCGTCGCCCAATGATGCAGGCGGTCGGTGATGCGGACCGGATAATCGCCGAGCGGCTGCTTGGGCCGGAGGTAGATCGTGCCGTCGTCGCGCCGTTCGATGTTGACGGCGGGATCGCCGAACGAGATCGGCCGCAGCGGGAAAGTGCTCGCGCCGCGCTCCGTGCTGGAAGAGGACGGCTGTGCGCTCATGGCTTCGGCTTTACCTTTGCGGTCTTGTGCTCGAGGAATTCACGGATCCGGCGTTTTGCCTCTTTGTCGCTCTGGGCCACGGTCGCCATCAGCGATTCCATCAACAGACCGGTCTGCGGATTGGCCTCCGCGATCATCGGCAGGGCCTGGAGCACGGCGAAATTGGTCAGGGGCGCGTTGGAGGCGACTTTGGTCGCAAGCTCCATCGCCTTGCCGAGCGCGTTGCCAGCTTCCGTCACATATTGCGCGAAGCCGTAGGACGCGCCTTCGGTCGCGCTATAGACGCGGCCCGTCAGCATCATGTCCATCATCCGGGCGACGCCGATCAGCCGCGGCAGCCGCACCGAGCCGCCGCCGCCGACGAAGATGCCGCGTTGTCCCTCCGGCAGCGCGAAATAGGTGGAGGGCTCGGCGACGCGGATATGCGCCGAGCAGGCAAGTTCCAGCCCGCCGCCGATCACGGCGCCCTTCAGTGCGGCGATCACGGGAACGCGGCTGTACTGGATGCGGTCGAACACCCGGTGCCACATCTGGGAATGCAGCAGGCCGCCTGTCGCGTCGTGCTCGGTCAGCTCGGAGAGGTCGAGGCCTGAGGAGAAATGGTCGCCGACGCCGTGGATGACGACCGCGCCGATGTCCTCGGGCAGGGACGCAAAACACTCGCCGATTTCCAGGATGATGCCGTCGTTGAGCGCATTGCGCTTGGCCGGCCGGTTCAGACCCACGGTCAGAACCCGGTCCACCCTCTCGATCCGGAGTAGCCCGGAGGCGCCCGCGGCAGCGGGCTCGGCGTTTCCCTGTGTCATTTGCGTCCTTGTCAGAATAGTTATGTTGTATAACGAATTCTGGTGGAGTCAAGGAGGGGCGCGTTCCCGATCCACTCCTTAGGGGCGGGCGGGGGACCCCGGGGCTCGGCCGGACTTCCCCTCGCTAGCTAGCCCATTGCAACGCCATCGCCCTTGGTCCCGTGCTCGCGCTGGTCGAGCCAAAGCGTGCCGAACGCGAACGCCAGCCAGCCCAAATCGTAGGCGACCCCCATGAGCAGAATGATCCAGCCGGGAAGCGGTCCGACCGCCGCGCGATCGACAAATTCCGCCAAGCTCGCTGCGGGCGTCGGATGGATTGCAATCTTGCCGTAGTAGGCCACGGCCTGGATGGCGAGGATCCAAACGTAGTTGCGTCGCAGCCGCCGCCCCGCAGCGCGGACGAACGAAATGTGATGGCGGGGCGCGGTGTAATCACGCGCAAGAACCGTCTGCCAGCCGTCATCGTGCGCTTCGCCCGTGAACATCGGCGCGTAAAAATTCTTCTCGATCCAGCGGGCGCGGGCGCGCCAGACGTTGAAATAGCGATAGCGCCGCGCCTCCATCGCGAGGAACGCAGCAAGCAGCAACCCGACGAGCACGAGCGGCAGCGGAGATGCTTGCGGGCTCGAAAAGGTCGTCGACAGCGCGATGCCCATCGTGACAATGGCCCAATTGGTCGTGTTATCGAGTCGCGTTCGCCAGATCGTCGAGCGATAGACCTCGCCCCGATAGAGATGGGCGATGGCGCCCATCTCGGCAGGATCGAAGCTGTGTCGTGGATTTGAGTCGCTGGAAGCCATGAGGGACATGGTGGCACTCCCGTGGTCTGCGCAATCTTGCGCAAGTCGTATCCTGAACCAGCTCGGAGCCGCGTCATAGGCGGATTCAGCTCTCACCTTCAATGAGCTCAGGCACGCCGCCACACTCTCGCGGCAGGATCTGCCCGAGCTTTGCGCCCGCCGCGCTCCCGAATTGGCTCAGAAGGCGCAGGGAAGGCCGGGCACGGGTTGGTACCCGTGAGTTCCCAAAGAGTCACATCACCTGATGCACGTCGATCACGACGCGATCGGCATGGCGCGCGGCCGAGCCCACAAAAATGTGCTCCATCAGCCAGCGATATTTCTCGTGCCCCGTCTCGAATTTCGGGACGGTGCGAAAATAGATCAGCTTGGGATCGACCGGCTCGCCACGCTTGAGCTTTTGCAAGAGCTCGACAGGGCCAAAGCGCATGCCTTTGTTCTCGACATAGACGACGGCGCCGTCGTCGGTCTCGAAGGCGTATTTCGCCTCGAGGTCGATCAACTCGTTGGGTCGGATGGTCTGGAAGTCTGCGCCGAACGGCAATACCTTGCCTGTTATCGCGCCCGTCACCTCGCCGCCGATGATCGGGATGATGCGGCGAACGCCGATGCCGGTCTCACCGGCGGTGACGACGTCGCCAATCTTCGCCGTGATGGTGAAGACGTATTTGGTCTCGAGCGTCGGGGTGGTCATCGCTCCTCCTCGTCAATTCGCCATCATCCGGGTCGGCAGCCAGGTCGCCAGCAGCGGGAAGGCGATCAGGATCACGAGGCGGATCAGGTCCGTGACCACGAACGGAATCACGCCCTTGAAGATGGTGGAGAAGGAGACGTCCTTCACCACGCTCTTGATGACGAAGACGTTCATGCCGACCGGCGGGTGAATCAGGCCAAGCTCGACCGTCATGACGATGATGACGCCGAACCAGATCGGGTCGAAGCCGAGATGGGTGATGACCGGGAAGATGATCGGCACGGTGAGGATGATCATCGCCATGGCGTCCATCAGGCAGCCGAGCACGAGATACATCACCATGATCAGCGCCAGCACGCCGTAGCTGCCGAGGCCGAGGCCGGTGAGGAATTCGGTCACTTTCTGCGGCGTCTGCGTCACCGTGAGGAAATAGCCGAAGATCAGCGCGCCGATCAGCACGGTGAAGACCGCGGCCGCGGTACGCGTCGCCTGCAGCAGCGAGGCCAGGATCTTCTCGCGGTCGAGGCGGCCCGTCAGCACGCCGATGATGAAGGCGCCGGCGGCGCCAACGCCGCCGGCTTCCGTCGGCGTGAAGCGCGGCAGGAAGGGCAGGCCGTAGAGGCCGCCGATCACGAACACGAACAGCAGCACCGGCGCCCAGATCTCCTTCAACCCCGCAAAGCGTTCCCGCCACGGCGTCACCTTGCCCTTGGGCAGGAAGTCGGGACGGAAATAGCCGATCAGGAAGATCGTGATCATGTACATGGTCATCGCCAGCAGGCCCGGGATGATGCCGGCGATGAAGAGCTTGCCGATGTCCTGCTCGGTGATGATGCCGTAGACGGCGAGCACGGTGGAGGGCGGCAGCATCGCGCCCAGCGTGCCGCCCGCGGCGATCACGCCGGTGGCGAACGACTGCGGATAGCCGAAGCGGCGCATCTCGGGGTAGGCGACGGCGGAGAAGGTCGCGGCGGTCGCGACCGAGGAGCCGCAGATCGCGGCGAAGCCGCCGCAGGCGCCGACGGTGGCAATGCCGAGCCCGCCGCGCAAGTGGCCGACGAAACCGTTGGCGGCGCGGAACAGCTCCCGGCTCATGCCGGAATTGCTGACGAACGAGCCCATCAGCAGGAACATCGGGATGACGCCGAAGGTGTAGTCGGTGACCGTGCGCATCGAGGTCTGGCCGACCAGCTTCAGCGCGGCATTGCCGTTGACGAGGTAGGCGAAGCCGGAGACGCCGACGAGACCCATCGCCATGCCGACGGGCACGCGCAGCAGCATCAGGACAAACAGGGAAACGAAGCCGATTAAGGCGACGGCATCGGTGCTCATGATTACTCCGTCGCCTTCAATTTGGGATCGTGCATGTCTTCGGGATGGAAGATCAGGCGGTAGGTGCGGATCGCGATCAGCAGTACGGCGGAAACGTCGCCGATCCAGGCGACAAGGAAGAACGGCCATGTCGGCATGTGCAAGTCGAAGGTCTGGACGTTGTCGTTGTAGGTGCCGCGCACCTTGTCGAACAAAGTCCAGGTCTGCACGGTCACGACGAACAGCAGCACCAGGGTGGCGAACACGTCGATCCAGCGCTGGTAGCGCGGCCCGACATTGCCCCAGACCAGATCCACCGTGATGTGGGTGCCGCGATAGGAGGTCGCGGCGATGCCCCAGAAGATGAGGATGCCGAGCAGCATGCGGCCGATGTCGAAGCTGTCGGGGATCGAATAGTTTAGCGTATTGCGCAGCAGCACCGACAGGAAGATGTCGAGCGCGACGATGCCGACGAAGCCGGCCGCGATCCATTCGATCGAGTCGATGATGCGGTCCATCCAGGAGCGCTTCATGGGTGTGTCCTGTGTGATGTCATTCTTGTGCTCGACCCGGCTGCAGCCCTTCGCCTCTCCCCGCTTGCGGGGAGAGGCCGACACGCGAAGCGTGGCAGGTGAGGGGGACTCTCCGCGAGTCCATCCGTCACCATCTTTGCGGAAGCAGCCCCTCACCCCAACCCTCTCCCCGTAAGGACGGGGAGAGGGGGAAGAAGGACCGATCGCGTTCCGGCGCTACTCCGCCAGCGCGTTGTACTTCTTCAGCGAGGCCTTGAGGTCCGCGAGCGCGGCATCAGGATTGGCGCCGGCCTTCTTGGCATTGTCGCTCCAGGTTTTCACCAGCGGCTCGGCGGCCTTCTTCCAGGCGGCGGTCTGCTCGGCCGTCAGCTTGTAGACCTCGTGGCCGGACTCCGCCTTCACCTTGTCGATGCCGGCATCCTCGAACTTGCCCCAGTGCTCGCCGACCATGCCCGCCATCTCGACCGAGCAGTTCTTGTCGATCGCGGCCTTCTGCTTGTCGGACATCGCATTGTACTTGTCCTTATTGATGACGAACACGAAGGTCGTGGTGTAGAGCGGCGCCTCCATGTCGTACTTGGTCACCTTGTCGATGCCGAACAGCACCAGGGAGCCCCAGGGGAAGGTGACGCCGTCGGCGACGCCGCGCTCGATGATGTCACGCACTTCCGGCGCCGAGGACTGCACGTTGGTGCCGCCGAGCGAAGTGACGAAGTTCGCCATGGTGGCGTGCGCCGGGCGGATCTTCATGCCCTTCACGTCTTCGGGCATCACGATCTTCTTGGTCTTGGAATGGAAGGACGAGGGCGAGTGGACGAAGGCGAGGCAGTACTTGACGTCCTTCATCTCCTTCTCGGCATATTTGCGATACCAGGCGTCCAGGCCCATCGAGCCGCCCTTGGCGTCCGAGATCAGGAACGGCAGCTCGCCGGCGCCGACGATCGGGAAGCGGCCGGGCTGATAGCCGGGATTGACGTAGGTGACATCGGCGATGCCGTCGCGCGCCATGTCGTAATGGTCGAACGCCTTGCCGAGCTGCTGGGCCGGAAACACCTTGCCCTTGATGGTGCCGCCGGAATCCTTCTCGACCGCCGCGGCCCAGTCTTCCAGCGACTTCTGCAGCGGATGCGAAGCCGGCACCCAGTGCGAGATCTTCAAATCGAAGGTCTTGTCCTGCGCGAAGGCAGGCGTCACGCTCGCGGCCAGCAGCAATGCCAGACAGGCTCTTCTCATCACGCGTCTCTCCCTGTTGTCGACGGGCTTCGCTGGCCCGGTCTCATTAATTAACATGTTATCTAAATGGCGGACGGGTTCAAGCCAGAACTGGCGCGCACCTCTCGCATCCTCCGTCAGCCCCGTGCATGGATTTGTCGCCCTTCGCAGCGACCCGCGCGCCCCTTTTGCCCAACGATTATATGGTATAATTATCCCGAGCGTCTTGAAGCGACAAGCGAGCCGCCACGAAAGCCTACAGGATCGGAAGGAGCAAGTATTGCGGACAAAGGTCGCAATCATCGGGGCCGGGCCGGCCGGATTGTTGCTTGGGCAACTGCTGCATTCTTATGGCATCGACAACGTCATTCTGGAGCGGCAGAGCCCGGACTACGTGCTCGGCCGTATCCGTGCCGGCCTGCTGGAGGAGGGAACCGTCGCGCTACTCGACCAGATCGGCGCGGGGACCCGGGCGCATGCCGAAGGTCTGGTGCACGAAGGCATCGAGCTCGCTTTTTCCGGGCGTCGTCATCGCATCGACATGAAGGGTGCGACCGGCAAGACGGTCATGATCTACGGGCAGACCGAGGTCACGCTCGACCTGATGAATGCGCGCAAGGCCGCCGGTCTCGTCTCGGTCTACGAGGCCAAGGACGTCCAGCCGCACGATTTCGACGGCAGTCACCCGCGTGTAACTTACGTCAAGGACGGCGCCACCCACACGCTCGATTGCGACTTCATCGCCGGCTGCGACGGTTTTCACGGCGTCAGCCGCGCCAGCGTTCCGGCCTCGGCGATCGAGGAGTTCGAGCGGATCTATCCGTTCGGCTGGCTCGGCATTTTGTCGGACACCCCGCCGGTCAGCCACGAGCTGATTTACTCCAACCACGCCCGCGGCTTTGCGCTCTGCACCATGCGCTCGACCAGGCGTAGCCGCTACTACGTGCAGTGCACGCTCGACGATCATGTCGACCAATGGCCGGACGATCGCTTCTGGGACGAATTGAAGCGCCGGCTCGATCAGGAGGCCGCCGACAGCCTCGTCACCGGCCCCTCGATCGAAAAGAGCATCGCGCCCTTGCGCAGCTTCGTCGCCGAGCCGATGCGCTTCGGCAGGATGTTCCTGTGCGGCGATGCCGCCCACATCGTGCCGCCGACCGGCGCCAAGGGCCTCAACCTCGCCGCCAGCGACGCGCATTATCTGTCGAGCGCGCTGCGCGAATTCTACGACGAGAAGTCCAGCGCCGGCATCGACGCCTATTCCGCCAAAGCGCTGGCACGCGTCTGGAAAGCGGTGCGCTTCTCCTGGTGGATGACCTCGATGCTGCACAAATTCCCCGACACCGGCAGCATCGGCGCCCGCATCCAGCTCGCCGAGCTCGACTACGTCACGCAGTCGCAAGCGGCGATGACGTCGCTGTCGGAGAACTACGTCGGGCTGCCGTTTTAAGGACGGTGCCGTAGGGTGGGCAAAGCGTAAGCGTGCCCACCAATTTTCTCAATTGTGCAGAGATCGTGGCACGGCGCTACGCGCCTTTGCCCACCCTACGGCTCTGTCATTGCGGCACCGGGCGTTTCAAACACCCGCGCAAATCCCGTTTGAAACTTTGTAATTGATGCGCTCGTCGCGTCCGTCGTGTTCAATGCCGGCGACCTCAGCAACGCGAGACAGCCATGACCCTCACCGACATCCCCGCCGGCTTCGAGCCGCATTTCCGCAAGGCGCCGCTCACCGATCCCTGGGAGCCGCTCTACTCCAAGAAGACCGACAAGGGGGTCACCGTGGGATTGCGGCTGGCGACGCCGCACACCAACGCGCGCGGGCTAATCCATGGCGGGTTGATTGCGGCGCTGGCCGATGCCGCCATGGGCTATAGCTGTGCCCAGGCGACGGGCTGGTCGACCTCGTTGGTCACGATCTCGCTGTCGGTCGACTATGCCGGTGCCGCCGAAATCGGCCAGTGGCTCGCGGTCGAGGGTGAGGCGATCAAGACCGGCTCCACGATCTGTTTCGCGCAATGCCTGGCGAAGGCCGACGACGCCGTGATCGCGCGGGCGAGCGGGACATTCCGCGTGGTGCCGAAGAAGGGGTAATGCTGTCGTTCCGGG
Source organism: Bradyrhizobium sp. LVM 105 (assembly GCF_003957705.1). Lineage (NCBI taxonomy): Bacteria > Pseudomonadati > Pseudomonadota > Alphaproteobacteria > Hyphomicrobiales > Nitrobacteraceae > Bradyrhizobium > Bradyrhizobium sp. LVM 105. The sequence continues at coordinate 139,300 of NZ_QZMV01000010.1, forward strand.
GCGGCGCGGAGCGCCGAACCCGGAACCTCGAGATTCCGGGTTCTCGCTTCGCGAGCCCCGGAATGACGATGGTCACCCGAACCTCCACTCCGCCGTCTCCACCACGAGATCGATGAACGCGCGCACCTTGGCCGAGAGCAGGCGCGAGGTGGGATAGACGATGTGGATCGGCAGCGCCGGCTGCTCGTATTTCGCCAGCACGATCTTCAGCCGCCCGCGCTTCAGCCCCTCGGCGGCCTGATAGGCCAGCACCCGCGTCACGCCGCCGCCGGCCTCGGCATATTGCAGGGCGGCGTCGGCGCTGTTGCTGGTGAAGCGCGGAGCTACAATCACCTCGATGTCGCGGCCGTCCTGGACGAAATGCCAGCTGGCGGATGGGCCGAACTGGATGGTCTGGTGCTCGCGCAGCGCCTCCGGCGTCCTCGGCTCGCCATGGCGCTTGAGGTAGGCGGGCGCGGCCACGACGATCCGCCGCATCTCGCCGACCTGGCGCGCCACCAGCGAGGAATCGGCGAGGTGGCCGATCCGCACCGCGGCATCGACGGCGTCCTCCACCAGGTTGACGAGATGGTCGGAGAGCCGCAATTCGCAGGCCACCTCGGGATAGCGCTTGAGATAGGCGGTCATGACCGGCCCGACATGCAGGCGGCCGAAGCCGACCGGGGCCGAGACCACCAGACGTCCGCTCGGCCGGTTGCGCTCCTCGCGTGCGGAGCCGTCGGCCTCCTCGACATCGGCTAGGATCCGCCGCGCCCGCTCCAGATAGCGCGTCCCGACGTCGGTCAGCGTCACCTGCCGCGTGGTCCGCTGCAACAGCCGCGCGCCGAGATGCTCCTCCAGCGCCGCGATCATCCGCGTCACCGCCGAGGGCGACAGCCGCAGCTTGCGCGCCGCCGGCGCAAAGCCGCGCAGATCGGCGACGGTGACGAAGACATGCATGGCTTCAAGGCGGTCCATGGTAATTATTGCATATATAGCAATGATGAAGTGTCAAGTGGATCGATTGTTTTAGCCTCCGGAAGGTCCATTTTGACCCCTGACAGACGCAGCAATGCGCCGGAATTCCAGGAGTTATTCCGATGACGGCAACTCACACCTACGCCAGCGACGTCGCCTTTTCGCCGGCGGTGAAATCGATCCAGACCCGGAAGGGATCGCGCGAGGGCTATGCCCATGCCGAGCGGCGGGGATGGCGCACCGAGGTCGATGACAACCTCGCCGCCTTCCTCGCTGACGCCGACAGCTTCTATTTCGCCACCGCATCAGCCGATGGCCAGCCCTATATCCAGCACCGCGGCGGCCCGAAGGGCTTCTTGAAGGTCTTGGACAAGCAGACGCTGGCCTTCACCGACTACGCCGGCAACCGGCAATACATCACGCAAGGAAACCTCTCGGAGAATCCCAAGGCGTACATCTTCGTGATGGACTACGCCCATCGCCGCCGCGTGAAGATCTGGGGCGAGGCGCACGTCGTCGAGGACGACGAGGCGCTGACGGCGTCGCTGATGCCGAAGGGTTACCGCGCCCGGCCGGAGCAGGTGATCCTGTTCAAGATCGCGGCCTGGGACACCAACTGCCCGCAGCACATTCCGCAGAAGTTCGACGCGGCGGATGTCGCGGCGGCACTGGCGGCGCGAGATGCGAGGATCGCAGAGCTGGAAGCGGAGGTTGCGGCCTTGAAGGGGGAGAAGGGGACGGGAGCTCGGTAACGCGGCGCTCACTTACCCTCCCCTGGAGGGGGAGGGTCGATCGCGCGAAGCGCGAGCGGGGTGGGGTGATCTCTCCGATCGGGCAGTGTTGGATGGGGAGAGACCGTCACCCCACCCCGCTCCGCATTTCGCTCCGCTGCATGCGAAGCGACCCTCCCCCTCCAGGGGAGGGTGAGAGTCACAACACACTCGCGCCTTCGTGCTGGAAGCCGAGATAGCTCGCCGCCACCCGCTCGTTCGCGGCGATGTCGCTGGCCTTGCCGCTGAGCACGAACTCGCCGAGCTCCATCACGTAAGCCTGGTCCGCGATCTTCAGCGCTGCCTGCGCGTTCTGCTCGACCAGCAGCACGGAGACGCCGGCGGCGCGGAGCTCGGTGACGATGCGGAAGATGTCGGCGACGATGATCGGGGCGAGGCCGAGGCTCGGCTCGTCCAGCATCAGCAGCTTCGGTTCGCCCATCAGCGCGCGGCCCATCGCGAGCATCTGCTGCTCGCCGCCGGAGAGCGTACCGGCGAGCTGCTTGCGCCGCTCCTTCAGCCGCGGAAACAGCGTGTAGACGCGCTCCATCGAGGCCCTCGCCTTGGACCTCTCGATACGGAAGGCGCCAAGCTCGAGATTGTCCTCGACATTCATGGTCACGAACAATTCGCGGTGCTCGGGGACGAGGCCGAGGCCCATCGCGACGCGGTCCTCGATGTCGAGCCGGGCGAGATCCTGCCCGGCAAAGACGACGCGGCCCTTCAGCGGCAGGATGCCCATGATGGCCGAAAGCAGCGTGGTCTTGCCGGCACCGTTGGCACCGACGATGGTGACGATTTCATTCGTGCCGACCTCGAGCGAGACCGAGCGCACCGCCTCGACCTTGCCATAGGCGACATGGGCATCGGTGACGGACAACAGCGCGCTCATGCCGCCACTCCGAGATAGGCCTTGATCACTTCGGGATTGGTCTTGATCGTGGCGGGGGTGCCTTCGGCGATCTTGGTGCCGAAATCGAGCACCACGATGCGGTCGGCGAGGTTCATGACGAAGCCCATGTCGTGCTCGACCAGGAGCACGCTCATGCCGCCGTCGCGCAAGTCACGCAGCAGCGTCGCCAGCCGCTGCTTCTCCATGTGGCGCAGGCCCGCGGCGGGCTCGTCGAGCAGCAGCAGCATCGGATCGACGCAGAGCGCCCGCGCGATCTCGACGATGCGCTGCTGTCCCAGCGAGAGCGAGCCTGCGAGCTGGTGCATCTGCTCGGTGAGGCCGACACGCTCGATCTGGCGGGCGGCCTCCGCAAGCAGCTTTGCCTCGTCGGCGCGATCGAGCCGCAGCATCGAGGAGATCGGCCCGGAATGGCCGCGCAGATGCGCGCCGATCGCGACGTTCTCCAGCACGGTCATGTCGGGGACCAGCTTCACGTGCTGGAAGGTCCTGCTGATGCCGAGCTTGACGATCTCCTGCGGCGGCGCGTTGTCGACCTTCTTGCCCAGCACCGAGACCGAGCCCGACGTCGCGGACAGCACGCCGGTGATCAGGTTGAAGGTCGTGCTCTTGCCGGCGCCGTTCGGGCCGATCAGCGCGACGATCTCGCGGGCCTGGACGTCGAAGGAGACGTTGTTGACCGCGACCACGCCGCCGAACTGTTTTCGCGCCTTGTCGACTTGGAGCAGGACGCCGGACTCGCCGACCGCACGGGCGCGATGTTCCAGCCTCTGCGAGGTGTCGGGCTTCTTGCCACTGGTGCGCTCCGGCAGGAAGGACATCAGCCAGGGCCAGAGGCCGCCGGGCGCAAGCTGCAGCAGCGCGACCAGCATGATGCCGAACACGATGGTCTCGACCTGTCCCGAGCCGGGCAGGATCAGCGGCAGATAGCTTTGCAGCACCTCTTTCAGGACCACGACGATCGCCGCGCCCAGGACGCCGCCCCAGACATAGCCGGCGCCGCCGACCACGGCGATGAAGAGATATTCGATGCCCATATGCGCGCCGAACGGGGTCGGGTTCACCGCGCGCTGGAGATGGGCGTAGAGCCACCCCGAAAGACCGGCGAGCACGGCGGCATGGATGAACACCAGCAGCTTGGCGCGCGGCGTATGCACGCCGAAGGCTTCCGCCGCGACATGGCCGCGCCTGAGCGCGCGGATGGCGCGGCCGGTGCGGGAGTCCAGCAGGTTCATCGTCAGCAGGGCCGAAACGATCACGGCGATCCAGATCGCGTAATAGATCGAGCCGGGCGAGAGCATCTTGAACGTGCCGATCGACAGCGGCGGGATCGCCGAGATGCCGTCGTTTCTCCCCAGGAATTCCAGCTTGCTGAATAGATAGAACAGGCCGAGCCCCCAGGCGAGCGTGCCGAGCGGCAGATAATGGCCGGAGAGGCGGACGGTGATCAGACCGAGCAGCACCGCCAGCGATCCGCTGACCGCCAGCGACAGCGGCAGCGTCAGCCAGGGCGACAGGCCATAGGCCGTCGACAGCACCGCCGTGGTATAGGCGCCGAAGCCGACGAACGCGGCTTGTCCGAAAGAGGTCAGGCCGCCGACGCCGGTCAGCAGCACGAGGCCCATCGCGACCAGGGCCGCGAGGCCGATATTGTCGAGCAGCACGATCCAGAACGGGGGCATCCCCGGGACAAACGGGATCGCCGCCATCACGAGTGCGAAGACAATGATAGGAAGCCGGCTCTGCATCTTGGCCTCAGTCCTTCTCTTCTTCGACGGCGGGCGCGGCGAGCGAGCGCAGCAGCAGCACGGGGATCAAGAGCATGAAGACGATCACCTCCTTGTAGTTGGAGGCATAGAAGGACGAGAACGCCTCGACGATGCCGACCACCAGCGCCGCGACGGCGGTCAAGGGGTAGCTGACGAGGCCGCCGATGATCGCGGCGACGAAGCCCTTCAGGCCGATCAGGAAGCCGGAGTCGTAATAGAGCGTCGTGATCGGCACGATCATGATGCCCGACAGCGCGCCGATGACCGAGGCCAGCAGGAAAGCGATCTGCCCCGACAGCGTGGTGCGGATGCCCGCGAGCCGCGCCCCGAGACGGTTCACGGCGGTCGCGCGCAGCGCCTTGCCGTAGAGCGTCAGGCCGAAGAACAGCCAGAGCCCGACGATGAAGGCGACGGTGATGGCGTAGACGGTGATGCTCTGGCCGGTGAAGCGCAGCGCGCCGGCGGTGAAGGCGCCGGACAGCACGGCAGGCCCGCGCTGGCCTTCGGCGCCGAAGAACAGCAGGCCGAGGCCCTGCAGCGCGAGGTGGACGCCCACTGAAGCGATCAGCAGCACCAGCACCGAGGTGTGCGCCAGCGGCTGGAACGCGATGCGATAGAGATAGAGGCCGATCATCGAGACGATCACCAGCGACAGCGCGATGCAGATCGCGACCGGCGGCTTCTGGGCGGCGAAGTACACGGTCACCGCCAGCACGATGGCGGGCAGCACGATGTTCGTGATGAAGCTGCGCACGACCAGCCGCCCGTGCAGCGCCTTGCGCGCCACGAACAGGTCGAAGGCGAAGGCGCCGATGCCCAGCGCCAGCGCCAGCTTTGCCGTCCCCGGCATCTGACCCGCGGCCAGCGAGGCATAGGTCAGCGCGCCGTAGGTGACGAACTCGCCCTGGGGAATGAGGATCACGCGGGTGACGGCGAACACCAGCACCAGCGCCAGGCCGAGCAGCGCATAGATCGCGCCATTGGTGATGCCGTCCTGCACCAGGAACAGCATGATGGTGGTATTCAAGACCGGACGCTCCCCCTCAATATTACGAACCGGTCCCCTCGATTGCGGTGGACGGTCCGCTCACAGCCATTGATACACGCATGCGATATTTGATATGGTCCATAACAATTATCAAATATAACATCAAGGGTGGGGAACGACCCGTCCCGAATTTAACGGCATTACGAGCACGAGGCGATGACCGTTTCCAAGGCTGCTGAAAAGACCGCTGAAAAGACCTCCGAAAAGCCGGCCGACCCGGCCAAGGGCCGCAAGGACGCGGCCGAATCGCAGGGGCAGGGGGCTGCCGAGGCGCTCCAGCTCGGCGGGCTTTCCGAACAGCTCGGCTATGTCTTGAAGCGGGCGCAACTCAAGGTGTTCGAGAATTTCTTGCGCTGCATGGCCTCGCTCCAGCTCACGCCGGCGCAGTTCTCCGTGCTACTGCTGGTCGAGAAGAATCCAGGCCGTAACCAGACCGAGATCGCCTCCACCCTTGGCATCCTGAGGCCGAACTTCGTGGCGATGCTCGACAACCTCGAGAGCCGCGACCTCTGCGCGCGGATCCGCTCCACCAACGACCGCCGCTCGCACATCCTGGTGCTGACCGACAAGGGCAAGGCCGTGCTGGCCCGCGCCAAGAAGCTCGTCGCCACCAAGCACGAGGCCCGGCTGAACGATCTGCTCGGGCAAAGCAACCGCGAAGCCCTGATTGCAATGCTTTCGAAGATCGCCAACGAGTTTTGAGGCGGGCAGTCACTCCCCGAGTGCGCGAGCGCGCCCCGGCCTGATTGGCTTCTGTCGCGGTGTCCGCGTCTCTCCTCTCGCTCTGTCGTTCCTGGACGGTCCGCCAGACAGCTGCACGATAACGCTCGGGGGCGCGTCAGGCGCGCCTTGAATAGGGACGAGCCTGCTGGTGCGAGCGCGTGAGTTCCGAGGACGTCGACCGGATATGACGCGCTGCATATATAAAATGATGCTTGAAACATCATTTTATGCGCCCTAAGCTTGGCAAATCAATCATTGTAATCGCCACGGACATCCTGCACCGTGATCACAGCCGCGCAGCTTCGAGCCGCCCGTGCCTTGCTCAGGATCGATCAGCGCGAACTCGCGCAGCGCTGTTCGCTGTCGCTGCCGACGATCCAGCGCATGGAGGCCTCCGAAGGGGTGATCCGCGGCAATGTCGATTCCCTGGTGAAGCTGGTTGAGGCGCTGTCGGTTGCCGGCATCGAGTTGATCGCCGAGGGGGCGGTGTCAAGCGCCGGGGGCCGCGGGGTGCGGCTGAAATCTCCACCTCCGAGCGCGGACGACAAACCATGATCGAGGACCGGCCATGATCGCCGTCGCGCTATGGTCGGTGGCCGCTCTGCTGGCGCTGGCTCCTGCCGGAATCGTGCTGTCGACGCGCCCGCGCGGCTCGATCATCCTTTACGGCGGATGCCTGATCGCCACATCGACGCTCTGTGTTACGGCGCTGTCCGGTCTGCTCTATCCCCCTCAGCCGGCGCCGAGCGCGATATTGCCGATCGGACTGCCCTGGCTCGGTGCTCATTTCCGCCTCGATGCGCTGTCCGCCTTCTTCCTCGTCGTCGTTAATCTCGGCGGCGTCGCCGCCAGCCTGTTCGCGCTCGGTTACGGCCGGCACGAGGATTCCCCCGGCCGCGTGCTGCCGTTCTATCCCGCCTACCTCGCAGCGATGAACGTCGTCGTGCTGGCAAACGACGCCTTCAGCTTCCTGGTCGCCTGGGAATTCATGTCGCTGACCTCCTGGGCGATGGTCGTGTCGCATCACCGGGACCCGGAGAATGTCCGCGCCGGCTATGTCTATATTCTGATGGCAAGTTTCGGCACGCTGGCGCTGCTGCTCGCCTTCGGCCTGCTCGCGAGCGACGCCGGTTACGATTTCGATGCGATCCGAGCCTCGCATCCTTCCGCTGAGCTGACCGGCACGGTGGTCATCCTCGTGCTGCTGGGTGCCGGCTCCAAGGCCGGCCTGGTGCCGCTGCACGCCTGGCTGCCGCTCGCCCATCCCGCCGCGCCCAGCCACGTCTCCGCACTGATGAGCGGCGTCATGACCAAGGTCGCCGTCTACGGCTTCGTGCGCATCGTCTTTGATCTCGTGCCCGAACCGGTGTGGTGGTGGAGCATGGTGGTGCTGCTGGTCGGCGGTCCGACGGCGACGCTGGGCGTGCTCTATGCGCTGATGCAGCGCGATATCAAGCGCGTGCTCGCCTATTCAACGATTGAGAACATCGGCATCATCTTCACCGGCCTCGGGCTGGCGCTGGCTTTCAAGGCGGAAGGGCTCGACTGGGTGGCGGCGCTCGCCTTCACCGCGGCGATGCTGCACGTCTTCAATCACGCGCTGTTCAAGAGCCTGTTGTTCTTCGGCGCCGGCGCGGTGCTGGGAGCGACCGGCGAGCGCGACATGGAGAAGCTCGGCGGCCTGATCCATCGCATGCCGAAGACGGCGTTCGCGATGCTGGTCGGCTGCGTCGCGATCTCGGCCTTGCCGCCGTTCAACGGCTTCGTTTCGGAATGGCTGACCTTCCAGGCGATCCTGCTGTCACCGCAACTGCCCTCTTGGGGCCTCAAGCTGGTCATTCCGGCGGTCGGCGGATTGCTGGCGCTCGCGGCCGCCTTTGCCGCGGCCTGCTTCGTCAAGCTCTACGGCATCAGCTTCCTCGGTCGGCCGCGTTCGGATGTGGCGGCGTCAGCGCGCGAGACTGACGGCTTCTCGCTGACCGCAATGTTCGCGCTTGCCGCCTTCTGTCTCATTGCCGGGATCCTCCCCGGGTTGTTCATCGACGCACTGGCGCCGGTGAGCAAGGACATGGTCGGCAACATCATGCCGCATCAGGTCGGATTGCAGTGGCTCACGATCGTACCGATTGCGGAAAGCCGCAGCTCCTATAACGGCCTTCTGGTGTTCCTGTTCGCGGCACTCTGCGGCACGGCCGCGGCGTCAGCCATTCACCGTCTCGCCTCCGACCGCTTGCGCCGCGCGCCGGCCTGGGATTGCGGCTATCCCGACGCGGACCCGGCGATCCAGTACTCGGCCTCCAGCTTCTCGCAGCCGATCCGCCGCGTGTTCGGCAGCGTCATCTTTGGCGCACGCGAGATCGGCGAGATGCCGCCGCCGTCCTCGGCGCTTCCCGCGCGGCTCAAGGTCGAACTGCACGATCTGATCTGGGACGGGCTGTACGCGCCGATCGCGAAGGCCATCGGCTTTGCGACGGAGCGCATCAATGTCCTGCAGTTCTTCAGCATCCGCCGCTACCTAACGCTGGTGTTCGTGGCGCTGGTCGTGCTGCTGCTGGTGGTGGCGCTATGAACGAGCTGCGCGACATCCTCTCCCAGGGCGCGCAGATGTCGCTGGTGCTGGGGCTCGCGCCGCTGCTGACGGGTTTCGTGCGGAAGGTGAAGGCTCGGCTGCTACGCCGGCGCGGGCCGCCGCTGCTCCAACCTTATCGCGACCTCATCCGCCTGATGCGCAAGGACGTGGTGCTCGCGGACAACGCCTCCTGGCTGTTCCGCGTCATTCCCTATCTGATCTTCGCGGGCACCTGGGTCGCCGCCTCGCTGGTGCCGACCTTCGGCAATGGTCTGTTGTTCTCCTGGACCGCCGATCTCATCGCCATCACTGCGCTGCTCGGCAGCGCCCGTTTCTTCCAGGCGCTCGCCGGCATGGACGTCGGAACCGCCTTCGGCGGCATCGGCTCCAGCCGTGAGGTGATGATCGCCTCCCTCGCCGAGCCCGCGATGCTGATCACCGCGTTCTCGGTTGCAATGATCGCCGGCTCGACGCAGCTCCCCACGGTGGCCGAGTTCATGGGCTCGGACGCGGTCGGCCTGCGCGTGTCGTTGGGGATGGCGTTCGTGGCGCTGACCATCGTGGCGCTGGCGGAGAATGCCCGTATCCCCATCGATAACCCCGCCACCCATCTCGAGCTCACGATGGTGCACGAGGCCATGGTGCTGGAATATTCAGGGCGGCATCTCGCGCTGATCGACTTGTCGTCGCAGCTCAAGCTTCTGCTCTATGTCTCGCTGATCGCCTGCGTGTTTCTGCCATGGGGCACGGCGACCGCGGATGCGAGCGTTGCAAGGCTCGCTCTTGGCGCGCTGGTCTATCTCGGCAAGCTGACGGTCCTCGGCTTCCTGCTTGCCGTGTTCGAGACCGCGATCGCCAAGATGCGCGTGTTCCGGATTCCGGAGTTCTTGGGCGCGGCGCTGATGCTGGCATTGCTTGCCACGCTGTTGCGCTTCGTGTCGGGGAGCCTGTGAGATGAGCAGCCTTCAATTCGATATCGCCCATCTGCTCGCCGGCTCCCTGGTGCTGGCGAGCTTCATGATGCTGTATCAGGATCGGCTCTATGCGCTGCTCAACGTCTATGCGCTGCATGCCGGCGTGCTGGCGCTGTCGGTGGGCTGGCAGGCCTATGTGCAGCAGGCGCCGCATCTCTATATCACGGCGCTGATCGCGCTGGTCTTCAAGGCCATCATCATCCCCGTGGCGCTGCACCGGATCATCAAGCGGCTCGGTATCCACCGCGAGATCGAGAACGTGATCGGCATCGGGTTGACGATGATGGCCGGGATAGGCCTCGTCGCGCTGTCGATGGTGGTGATGTTGCGGGTGACGCCGGGCGCCGATGCCCTCGCGCGCGAGGACCTCGCCTTCGCGCTGTCGGTGGTGCTGCTGGGACTCCTGATCATGGTTACGCGACGCAACGCCGTGAGCCAGGTCGTGGGCTTCATGTCGCTGGAGAACGGGCTGGTGCTGGCGGCAACCGGAGCCAAGGGCATGCCGCTGGTGGTCGAGATCAGCGTCGCCTTCTCGGTGCTGATCGCCTTCATCGTGATCGGGATATTCCTGTTCCGCATCCGCGAGCGCTTTGACAGCGTGGACGTGCAGGCGCTCGATCGCTTCCGGGGAGAGCGGCGATGACGATCGATGCGCTCGGTGCGATCCTGCTGATCCCGTCCGTCTCGGCCGCTCTGCTCGCGATCCTGCCTGGCTACATGCTGGCGGCAAAGCTCAACATCGTCGCGGCGCTCGCCACCTTCCTCACCTCGCTGTCCTTCTTCGCGATCGAGCCGGCGTCGGGGCAATATCTGCTGCTCGACGACCTCAACAAGGTCTTCATAATTCTGACCACCTTCATCGGCTTCACGACCTCGGTCTTCAGCGCGAGCTACATCCAACACGAAATCGAGATCGGGCGGCTGACGCCGGCCTTCCTGCGTTTCTATCACGCGATGTACCAGATGCTGATGTTCGCGATGAACCTCGCGCTCGTCGCCAACAATATCGGCCTGATGTGGGTCGCGGTCGAGGTGGCGACGCTGACGACCGTGCTGATGGTCGGCATTTACCGCACCCATGAGGCGCTGGAAGCCGCATGGAAATACTTCATCCTCGGTAGCGTCGGCATCGCGCTCGCGCTGTTCGGCACCATCCTGGTCTATATGGCGGCGCGCCCCGCGGTGGGCGAGGGCCTGGACGGCATGGTCTGGACGGTGCTGGTGCAGCACGCCGCACAGTTCGACCCGGCATTGCTCAACGTCGCCTTCGTCTTCCTCTTGCTGGGCTACGGCACCAAGGTCGGCCTCGCGCCGTTGCACGCCTGGCTGCCGGATGCGCATGCCGAGGGCCCGACGCCGATCTCGGCCGTGCTGTCCGGTCTGTTGCTCAATGTCGCGCTCTATGCGCTGCTGCGCTTCAAGATGATGCTCGCGGTCAACTCCGAGGCGATCGCGCCGGGTCCGCTGATGGTGACCATGGGCCTGATCTCGGTGATCTTCGCCGCGCTGATGCTGTACCGGCGCCGCGACATCAAGCGGATGTTCGCCTATTCCTCGATCGAGCATATGGGCATCATCGTCTTCGCCTTCGGCATGGGCGGCCCGCTCGCCAATTTCGCGGCTCTGTTGCACATGGCCATGCATTCGCTGACCAAGTCGGCAATCTTCTTCGCTGTCGGCCATATCGCCCAGGTCAAGGGCACACAGAAGATCGCCGATATCGGCGGCCTCACGACGACCAACCCCGTGCTCGGCTGGGGCCTGATGCTCGGCGTCATCGCCATCGTCGGGCTGCCGCCGTTCGGCATCTTCATGAGCGAGTTTCTGGTGGTGAGCTCGACGTTCGCCCGCGCGCCCTGGCTGACGGTGATCCTGGTGCTCGGCATCATCATCGCGCTCGGCGGGCTTTTCCTGCGGGTCGGCGTGGTGATGTTCGGCGAGCCCAAAGGCAGGACCGCACCCGCCGAAGCCTCCTACGTGCCGATGTTCATACACCTCGGATTGGTGCTGATGGCCGGCATCTATCTGCCGCCGGTGCTGGTCACCGGCTTCCAGAACGTCGCCAAGCTCCTGGGATAAGCGATGGGCATCCTCGACAGCATCCCCCATGTCAAAGCGGTGTCGTCGCACCGGCCCTGGCCGCGCGCCGTCGTGACGGAAGCGGGCTGGCAGGTGGCGATCGATCGGCTCGTCGAGGGGGGCCTCACACTGCTCGGCTTCTGGGGCGAGCCGACCGCAGTGCATATGGCGATGCTCGATGCAGGCTCGGCCGCGATCGCGGTCGTCACCTTCGAGTGTGCGGCCGCCACATTTCCAAGCGTCGCCAACCGTCATCTGCCGGCGCTTCGGCTGGAGCGGACCATCCATGATCTGTTCGGGCTTGTTCCGACAGCTGCGCACGATCTGCGGCCGTGGCTCGATCACGACGCCTGGGGCCAATCCCATCCGCTCTCCGGCCGCAACGCGTCGCGCGAGGTGCGGCCGTACCAATTCCTGCCGGCAGAGGGCGAGGCGTTGCACCAGGTGGCGGTCGGCCCGGTCCATGCCGGGATCATCGAGCCCGGCCATTTCCGCTTCACCGCCAATGGCGAACATGTGGTGCGGCTTGAGCAGCGGCTCGGCTACACCCACAAGGGCATCGAGTCGCTGATGCAGGGGGCGAGCCTCGAGGCCGCGGCAAAGCTCGCCGGCCGCGCCTCCGGCGACAGCGCCGTCGCCTATGCCTTCGCCTTTGCGTGTGCCGTGGAAGCAGCACTGCAGATCGAGGCGCCGAGGCGAGCGACCCTCTTGCGGGCGCTGATGGCGGAGCTGGAGCGGCTCGCCAACCATCTGGGCGACATCGGGGCCATCTGCAACGACGCGTCGTTCGCGCTGATGCATGCCCAGACCGGCATTTTGCGTGAGCGTTGCCTGCGCGCTGCGGACGTCGCGTTCGGCCATCGCCTGATGCTGGACGTCATCGTGCCCGGTGGCGTGAGGCGTGACATTGCGCCGGACGGCGTTTCCGCGCTACGCGCGCTGCTCGCGGAGCTACGCAAGGTCTTTCCGCGCTTGATCGAGCTCTATGACAACACGGCGTCCTTGCAGGACCGCACCGTCACCACAGGCATCGTGAAGGCGGAATATGCGCGCCAGTTTGGCGCCGGCGGCTATGTCGGCCGCGCCTCGGGCCGCGATTTCGATGCGCGGCGGGCGCTGGCCTACATGCCTTACGACGCGTTGTCGTTCGAAGTGCCGGTCCTGCAGGCCGGCGACGTGAACGCGCGGGTCTGGATCCGGATCCGCGAGGTCGAGCAGAGCGTCGCGTTGATCGAGCAGATTCTCGACCGGCTTGGCCCTGGCGAACTCGAAACCGCGCTGCCAGCCCGGAGCGGCGGCGGTGGCTGTGAAGGCATGGCGCTCACCGAGGCCTTCCGCGGCGACGTTCTGGTCTGGCTGCGGCTCGATGGCGAGTTGCGTGTCGACCGCTGCCACTTGCGCGACGCGTCGTGGTTCCAGTGGCCGCTGCTGGAAACCGCGATCGACGGCAACATCATTGCCGACTTCCCGCTTTGCAACAAATCGTTCAACTGTTCCTATTCGGGCGTGGACCTCTAAGCCATGCGCAAGACCCTGCTCGAAAGCCTCACCCATGGTTCGCTGACGGAGCCCGCTCCGGCGCCGGACGGTTCGGCGCTGGCCGAGCTTGCAGCCAAGGTCGACCGTGCTGCCCAGGCCCGGCTCGGGCGTTCTCTTGCCATTCGCGAGGTCGATGCCGGATCCTGTAACGGCTGCGAATTGGAGATCCACGCGCTTTCCAACGCCTTCTACGACATCGAACGTTTCGGCCTGCGCTTCGTCGCCTCGCCACGCCATGCCGACGTGCTGCTGGTCACGGGTCCCGTGACGAAGAACATGCGGGAAGCGCTGGAGCGGACCTACAACGCGACGCCAGATCCGAAATGGGTCGTCGCGGTCGGCGCTTGTGCGGTCGATGGCGGTATGTTCAGAGACAGCTACGCCTGCGTCGGCGGCGTATCCGAGACTGTCCCGGTGGATCTGCACATCAGGGGCTGCCCGCCGTCACCGACGGACTTGCTGAAGGGTCTGCTCGCGCTGCTGGAGCACGTCGGCGGCAAACGCTAAGCCGCCCACGCGCCGTCGCTGCGAATGTCCTGGATTCGCTTCCGCACGGGACGAGCCTAATCCACCAGGATGACCCTGATGTCATTGACGTTGGTCAGCGTCGGACCCGGCAGCAGCAGGTCGCCGGTGGCCTCGAAGAACGCGGTGGCGTCGTTGTTGTCCAGATATTCCTGCGGCTTCAGCCCCTGCGCCTTCATCTTGGCGAATGTCGCCGCGTCGACCAGCGCCCCGGCGGGGTCGGTGGGGTGACCGGCACCGCCGTCGGCGCCGTCGGTATCCCCTGCCAGCGCCGAAACGTCCGGCGTGTCTTTGAGCAGGTTGGCCAGCGCCAGCGCGTATTCCTGGTTCGGCCCGCCGCGCCCCTGGCCGCGCACGGTCACCGTGAGCTCGCCGCCGGAGAGGATCGCAAGGCGCCTGCCTTGCGCGCGCGCGTCCAGCGCCAGTCTGGCGTGCGCGGCGGCAACCTCGCGCGCCTCGCCCTCGAGGTCGGCGCCGAGGTCGATGGTCTCGTAGCCGGAATCGCGCGCGAGCTTCACCGCGGCGTCGAGCGACTGCTTGGGCCGCGCGATCAGTTCGAAACGCGCGCGCGCGAAGGCGGCATCGTCGGGCTTGCAGCTTTCGTTGGCGGGATCGTCGAGCGCGCGGCGGACGGCATCGTCGATGCCGAGCTTGTATTTCGCGACGATGGCGCGTGCGTCCGCCAGTGTGGTCGGATCGGGCACGGTCGGGCCGGAGGCGATTGCGGAAGGATCGTCATGCGGCACGTCCGAGATCGCGAGCGTCACGATCTCGGCGGCATTCTTGCCGGCGCGCGCCAGCCGGCCGCCCTTGATCCGCGACAGATGTTTCCGGACAATATTCATCTCGCCGATCGGCGCGCCCGAGCGCAGCAGCGCCTTGTTGACCGCCTGCTTCTGCGCGAAGCTGATGCCGTCCACCGGCGCGATCCAGTTGGCGGAGCCGCCGCCGGTGAGCAGCACCAGGAGCAGATCGTCCGGCCCGGCCTCGCCTGCGAGCGCGAGCGTGTCGGCGGCGCCCTTCAGGCCGGCTTCGTCCGGCACGGGATGACCGGCTTCGACCACGCGGATGCGGCGCGTCGGCACGCCGTAGCCGTGGCGCGTGGTGGCGATGCCGACGAGGCGTTCGGGCGCGAGCTGGAGCGTGTCGAGATAGTGCCGCTCGGCCGCCGCGGCCATGGCGCCAGCGCCCTTGCCGGCGGCGAGGCAGACCACGCGTCCTTGGGGCGCGGGCGGCAAGTGCGGCGCCAGCACCACATTAGGATGGGCGGCGGCGACGGCGGCGTCATAGAGTGCGCGGAGCAGGGGGCGTCGATCGGTCATCACGAAAGGCCTTGAGCAGACGGAACAAGCTGGCGGTCACGCCGCTCACATGCCTATCGCATCAGGCGCAAAAGCGTAAGCGGCCACTGCCATTATTCGATTGTGCAATCGCGTCATCATGATCGGCGCGCAAGCAAAAGCCCCCTGCGCGGTCGGCGCAGGGGGCGTGGCATTGGCAAGTCGCGCGGGCTAGCCGCCGGCGTCGGCGCTGATCACGTCGCCGAACAGGTCCCACTTCTCGCCCTTGAACTTCATGAGCTGAAGCGAGCTGATCGGTGCGAAGTCGTTCGGGCCGGTGTTGATCTTGATGCCGGGCAGCAGCACTTCGGTGCGGAAGTCCTTCAGGCTCGCCGCCTGCTTCATGACGTTCGCGCGCGTGAGGTCGTCGCCACACTTCTTCAGCACTTCCACCAGGGTCTGCGCCACGCCGTAGCCGACGATGGTGCCGCCGTCGAGCTTGTCGCCTTCAGGGAAGTACTTCGTCATGAACTCCAGGAAGGCTTTCATGCCGGCGTCGTCCTTCCACTGCGGGTCGGATACGTCCTTCAGATAGGCGGCCGAGATGATGTCCTGCGAATTCTCGAAGCCGGCGGGCTTGATCACGCTGCCGACCGAGGCCGAGACGTTGTTGAGGAAGTGGGTCGGCTTCCAGCCGATTTCGGAGATCTTCTTGATCGCCTGCGCCGCGAACTTGGGCGTGGTGATGTTGATGAAGACGTCGGCGCCGGTCGCCTTCAGCTTGACGATGTGATTGTCGATCGTCGGCTCCGACGTCTCGTAGCTTTCCTCGAGCACGATCATGCTCGCGGCCTTGGCGCCGAGGCCGTCCTTCAAACCCTTCAGGTAGTCCTTGCCGTAGTCGTCGTTCTGGTAGAGCACGCCGATCTTGGCGTTCGGCATGGCCTTCATGATGTACTTCGCGTAGATCTGCGTCTCGCTCTGGTAGTTGGGTTGCCAGCCCATCGTCCAGGGGAAATTCTGCGGATCGTTCCACTTGGTGGCGCCGGTCGCGACGAACAGCTGCGGCACCTTCTTCGAGTTCATGTATTTCTGGATCGCCGAGTTCGGCGGCGTACCGAGCGAGTTGAATACGAGCAGCACTTCATCGCTCTCGACCAGCTTGCGCGCCTGCTCCACCGTCTTCGGCGGCGAATAGGCGTCGTCGTAGGAGACGAAATTGATCTTGCGGCCGTTGATGCCGCCCTCGTCATTGACCTTCTTGAAATAGGCGGCTTCGGTCCGCCCGATGACGCCGTAGGCGGAGGCCGGTCCGCTGTAGGGCATGATGTTGCCGATCTTGATCTCGGTATCGGTCGCGCCGGTATCGTATTTTTTCTGGGCTGACGCGGTGGATGTCGTAGCCGCAAAGAGCGCAAGCGCCAGTGACGCAGCAGCAATTTTGCCGGTGACAGCAGGCATTCCAATCTCCCTGTTTTTTCTTGGTGTGTGCGTCCTTGTTCTTGGCTTGATGGTTCTTGGTGACGCGGTCGCAATTCAATACGATTTGCTCGAAAGCTTCAAGGAAAAGCCCCGCGGGCAGGGCCGCGGGGCTTGCTTCTTTAGTAGCCATTGGTGCCGGCCGGCCTCTTCAACCGCCGGCGTCGCTGCTAATGACGTCGCCGAACAGTTCCCATGTCTCGCCCTTCAATCGCTGCAGCTGCAATTGGGAGATCGGGGCGAAGTCGCTGGCACTGGTGTTAACCTTCACGCCCGGCAGCAGGCCAACAGGTTCGAAGTCCCTGAGGCTGGCCGCCTGCTTCATGACATTCTCACGTGACAGATTGTCGCCGCATGCTTTGAGTACCTGCACCATGCCCTGAGACACGATGAAGCCGTACATCACCGCCCCGTCGGCCCGGTTGGCCTCGGGATAGTATTTGTCCAGGAATTCGTTCCACGCCTTCATCGCAGCATCATTCTTCCATTGCGGATCGGTCGGATCCTTGAAGTACGCAGAGGAGATGATGTCCTGCGCGGCCTCGAAGCCGGCCGGCTTGATGACGCTCCCGATATTGGCCGAGACGTTGTTGAGGAAATGCAGCGGCTTCCAGCCGAGTTCGGCGTTCTTCTTGATCGCCTGCGCCGCGAATTTCGGCGTGGTGATGTTGATGAAGACGTCGGCGCCCGTGGCCTTCAATCTCACGATGTGCGAATCGATGGTCGGTTCGGAGACTTCATAGCTGTCCTCGATGACAATCATCGAGGCCGCCTTGGCGCCGAGTCCGTCCTTGAAGCCCTTCAGATAGTCCTTGCCGTAATCGTCGTTCTGATACAGCACCGCGATCTTGGCGTCGGGTTTGTTCTTCAGGATATACTTCGCGTAGATGATCGTCTCGCTCTGGTAGTTCGGCTGCCATCCCATCGTCCAGGGGAAGTTCTGCGGGTCGTTCCACTTGGTGGCGCCAGTGGCGACGAACAGCTGAGGCACCTTCTTCTGGTTCAGGTATTTCTGGATCGCCGTGTTCGGCGGCGTACCGAGCGAATTGAAGATCAGCAGCACCTCGTCGCTCTCGACCAGCTTGCGCGCCTGCTCCACGGTTTTGGGCGGCGAGTAGCCGTCGTCATAGCTGACGAAGTTGATCTTGCGGCCGTTGATGCCGCCTTCGGCGTTGATCTTGCGGAAATACGCCTCCTCGGTCTTGCCGATCACGCCGTAGGCGGAGGCCGGCCCGCTGTAGGGCATGATATTGCCGATCTTGATTTCGGTGTCGGATGCGCCGGTGTCGTATTTCTTCTGCGCGAACGCTGTCGTGGACAGAGTGGCAGTCAGCACGAGGGCGGCCGAGAAGGCCCCCAATCGCACATGCATTGCAGGCATCTTGCTCTCCCTAGTTCGGTTTGAATGTGTCGATTGTTCTTGTTGGGAGCGATCATTGCGCGCCGCTCTGACACGCATTGAATACCCTTCTCAGGCGCCCAGCAAGGACGACACCCGCCGCCGGCGTCGCGGCGAGGTGCTTCTTTTTCGAGGGGATGCGGAATATTCCGGCGGGCGAGATGAAGCGGGTCGTTGCTCAGCTGCGCAGAGGTTGTGCTGTAAAATATGAACTATTTTAAACTGTTCCCTTGTAGGGCTTCAATGTCCCATCTCGCTGGAGATGACGTCGCCGAACAGCTCCCATTTCCGGCCCTTGAAGCGCATCATCTGCAACTGCTCGATCGGGGCGAAATTGTCCGGCGCGGTGTTGATCTTGATGCCGGGCAGCAGCGTGTCGGGTTCGAAATCCTTCAAGGAAGCCGCCTGCTTCATGACGTTCTCGCGGGTGAGATCGTCGCCGCACATCTGCAGCACCTTCACCATGGTCTGCGCGGCGGCATAGCCGAACACGACGCCGGCCTCGAGCTTGTTGGCTTTGGGATCGTACTTCGCGAGGAAGTTATAGAACCTCTTCATGCCGTCATCGGCATTCCACTGCGGATCGGAGCCGTCCTTCATGTAGGTCGCCGACAGGACGCCTTGGGATATCTCGAGGCCGGCCGGTTCGATCACGCCGCCGACGGAGGCCGAGACGTTGGAGATGATGTGGACCGGATGCCAGTTGATCTCCGCCGCCTTCTTGATCGCCTGCGCGGCGAATTTCGGGGTGGTGATGCTGATGAAGACGTCGGCGCCCGAGGCCTTCAGCTTCACGACGTGCTCGTCGATCGTGGGCTCGGAGGTATCGTAGGACTCCTGCAGCACGATCATCGAGGCTTTGGCGCCGAGGCCGTCCTTCAACCCCTTCAGATAGTCCTTGCCGAAATCATCGTTCTGGTAGAGCACGCCGATCTTTCCGTCCGGCTTCTCCTTCATGATGTACTTGGCATAGATGCGCGCCTCGCTGGCGTAGCTCGGCTGCCAGCCCATGGTCCAGGGATATTGCTTCGGGTCGTTCCACTTCGAGGCTCCGCTCGCGACGAACAATTGCGGCACCTTCTTCTCGTTCATGTATTTGCGGATGGCGCTGTTGGTGGAGGTGCCGAGCGAGCCGAAGATCAGGAGCACCCCGTCGCTCTCGACCAGCTTGCGCGCCTGCTCCACCGTCTTCGGCGGCGAATAGGCGTCGTCGTAGGAGATGAGCCTGATCTTGCGGCCGTTGACGCCGCCCTCGGCATTGATCTTGTTGAAATAGGCTTCCTCGACCTTGCCGATCGCGGCATAGGCCGAAGCAGGGCCGCTATAGGGCATGATGTTGCCGATCTTGATCTCGGTATCGGAGGCGCCGGTGTCGTAATTGTTCCGCGCCAGTGCCGGGCTGCCCATTGCAGTGCACAATGCGACTGCGACCAGAAGCGCCACAACCTGACATCGAACGGCAGTCATCATTCTCCCACCCCGAGTTGGATCGCCGCATTGAACAAGATTGACGCGTGACGTCAACAAAAAGCCCCCGCGATCGCTCGTGGGGGCTTCTTGGGCTCGGACTATTAGGTCAGCGTGTCACTCGGAGGCGACGTCGCCGCTGATGATCTCACCGAACAGTTCCCACTTCTCACCCTTGAACCGCTGCATCTGGAGCTGCGAAATCGGGGCGAAGTCGGTGGGGCCGGTGTTGATCTTGACGCCGGGCAGGAGCGTGTCCGGCGCAAAATCCTTCAACGAAGCCGCCTGCTTCATCAGATTGGCGCGGGTCAGATCGTCGCCGCACAGTTCCAGGACCTTGGCCAGGGTCGAGGCTGCACCGTAGCCGTAGACCATGGCGGTGTCGGTCTTGTCGGCGCCGGGCATGTACTTGTCGACGAACTCATTCCACTTCTTCATGCCGGGATCGTTGGCCCATTGCGGGTCGGTGGAGTCCTTGGCATAGGCCGCCGACAGCACGCCCTGCGCGGCATCGAATCCGGCCGGCTTCATCACGCTGCCGACCGAGATCGACACGTTGGTGAGGATCTGCAGCGGCTTCCAGGTGAGCTCGGCCGTCTTCTTGATGGTCTGGGCCGCGAACTTCGGCGTCGCATAGATCAGGAGCACGTCGGGATTGGCGGCCTTGATCTTGACGATGTGGCCGTCGACCGACGGCTCCGAAACCTCATAGCTCTCTTCCATGACGATCATGGACGAGGCCTTGGCGCCGAGGCCGTCCTTGGTGCCCTTGAGGTAGTCTTTGCCGAAATCGTCGTTCTGATAGAGGATCGCGACCTTGGCGTCGGGCTTTTCCTTCATCAGCCATTTGGCATAGATCTGGGCTTCGCTCTGGTAGGAGGGCTGCCAGCCGATGGTCCAGGGGAAGTTCTTCGGATCGTTCCACTTGGTGGCGCCGGTGGCGACGAACAGCTGCGGAATCTTCTTGGCGTTGAGATATTTCTGGATGGCGCTGTTCGAGGGCGTGCCGAGCGGGTTGAACACGGCCAGCACCTCGTCGCTCTCGACGAGCTTGCGCACCTGCTCGACCGCCTTCGGCGGCGAATAGGCGTCGTCATAGGTGACGAAGTTGATCTTGCGGCCGTTGATGCCGCCCTTGTCGTTGATCATCCGGAAATAGGCTTCCTCGGTCTTGCCGATGATGCCGTAGGCCGATGCCGGACCGCTGTACGGCATGATGTTGCCGATCTTGATCTCGGTATCGGACGCGCCGGTGTCGTATTTCTTTTGGGCGAGTGCAGCGCCGGAGGTGAGGGCAATGGCCGCCGTTGCCGTGACCAGCGCGGCGGCTCGCAGTGTTCTTCCAAATCGCAATTCGGTCTCCTTGGTTTAAACAACAGTCTTCGAGTGTTTCAGTTTCTTCTGAGCTTGCCGGCGAATTGCTGGCCCAGGATCGCGATCTGCCTTGCGCCATGCGGCACGAGGTAGATGACCAGGAACAGCAGCACGCCGAACACCGCGCCGGAAAGGCCCTTGGAGATGCTTTCCGCCATGTTCGGCACGAAGATGATGAAGGCCGCGCCGACGAACGAGCCGGGCAGCCAGCCGACGCCGCCGACGACCATGCCGAGGAACAGCGAGATCGCCAGCGTGATGGTGTAGCTGTCGGGCGCCACGAACTGCACCGCGATGGCGCCGAGCGAGCCGGCGACGCCGGTGATGCCGGCGGACACGCCGAAGGCCAGCGTCTTGTACAGGGCGACGTTGACACCCATCGAGGAGGCCGCGATCTCGTTGTCGCGGATCGCCATGAAGGCGCGGCCGGAGCGGGAGCGCAGCAGGTTGACCGAGAAGACGTAGATCGCGACCGTCACGATCAGCGTGAAATAGTACAGCCACATGTCCTGCGACATCGGCAGGCCGAACGGCGCGTCCGGCTTGGTGACGACGAGGCCCTGCACGCCGCCAGTCCAGTGCTCGAGGAAGTTCAGCTTCAGCAGCTGCGGCATCGCGGTGGCGAGCGCGAAGGTCGCGAGCGCGAGATAGACGCCCGACAGCCTCAGCGCCGGCTTGCCGAACAGGTAACCGAATCCGAAGCAGACCGCCGCGGAAACCGGAATTGTCAGCGCGTAGTTGACGTTGAAGTACTCCATCAGCACCGCCGACGTATAGGCGCCGACGGCGTAGAACGCGCTCTGGCCGAGCGAGAACTGGCCGGAGCCGCCGGTCAGGATGTTCAGCGCCAGCACGGCCAGCCCGTAGATCAGGAGCATCGTCATCTGGAAGATGATGAAGTTCTTGACGAACACCGGCACGAGCAACAGCACCGCCAGCACCAGCAGCGAGGTGCCGGTGCCCAGCGTCATCGCCCGCTTCGGAACGGCCTCGACCGCCTGGTGGCCTTCTGCAACGACTTCTTCTGCAGCGCTCATGATCAAACTCGCTTGACGATGTGCCGGCCGAACAGGCCAGCGGGTTTGACGACCAGGACGGAGATGATCAGCGCGAGCGCGATCGGGAGTTTCAGCTCGTTGCCGACGCCGGGGATGTAGGTTCCGGCGAGGTTCTCGAAGACGCCGACCAGGAAGCCGCCGACCACGGCGCCGAACGGGCTCGACAGTCCGCCGAGCACCGCGGCGGCGAAGCCGTAGATCAGCACGCCGCCCATCATGTTGGGCTCCAGGAACACCACCGGTGCGATCAGCATGCCGGCGATCGAGCCGATCGCGGTCGCCATGCCCCAGCCGAGCGCGATCATCCAGCTCGTGTTGATGCCGACGAGGCGGGCCGATTCAGGCACCGAGGCCGCCGCGCGCATCGCCAGACCGATCCGCGTGTACTGGAAGAAGAAGTAGAGGCCGAGCAGCAGCAGCACGGTGACGCCGATCATGCCGGCCTGGTGGGTCGAGATCAGCTGGCTGCCCAGGAACGGCGAGGAGCCGAACGGGGTCGGGTATTGCTTGATGGTGAAGTCCCAGATCAGGCCGGCCGAGGAGTTGATGATCGCAAACAGCGCGATGAAGCCGGCGACGTTGGTCAGCACCGGCGCTTTCGCCAGCGGCTTGAACAGGATGCGCTCGATCGCAATTCCGGCGACGAAGGAGAATGCCAGCGTGATCAGGAAGGCGGCCCAATAGGACAGGCCCCATTGCATCAGCTGCCAGGAGATGAAGGTCGAGAACATCGCCATCTCGCCTTGCGCGAAGTTGAGATGATCGATGGCCTGGTAGATCATCACCACGGCCAGCGCCATGCAGGCGTAGATCGCGCCCGTGGCGATGCCGGCCAGGACCTGGTTGGTAAACAGTTCCATTGTCCCGGCTCCCTCAGTAACCCAGATAGGATTTGCGGATTTCTTCGTTGTTCGCGATGTCCTTGGCCTTGCCTGACATCACGATGCGGCCGGTCTCGATCACATAGGCCTGGTCGGCGAGCTCGAGCGCGAGCTGGGCGTTCTGCTCGACCACCAGGATCGAGACCTTGTCCTCGCGATTGATCTTGCCGAGAATGCCGAACAGGTCGCGCACCACCAGCGGCGCGAGGCCGAAGGACGGCTCGTCCAGCAGCATCAGCCGCGGCCGCAGCATCAGGGCGCGGGCGACCGCAAGCATCTGCTGCTCGCCGCCGGAGAGCGTGCCGGCCTGCTGGGTGTGGCGCTGCTTCAGCACCGGGAAATGCGCATACATGCGCTCGATGTCGGAGACGATGCCGGCGCTGTCCTTCCGGGTGATGGCCCCGAGCTGGAGGTTCTCCTCCACCGTCATGGTGGTGAAGGTGCCGCGGCCCTGCGGCACATGGGCGATGCCGAACCGCACGATGCTCTCGGTGGAGCGGTTGTTCAGCGGCTTGCCGTCGAACTCGATGCCGCCGGTCGAGCGCACCATGTTGCAGATCGCGCGCAGCGTGGTGGTCTTGCCGGCGCCGTTGGCGCCCAAGAGCGTCGTCAGCGAGCCTTCGTTGAGCGAGAAGGACAGGCCGTGGAGCGCCTGGACCTGGCCGTAATAGGCGCGCAGGTCCTTGACGTTGAGCAGTGTCGTCATTGGTCCTTGCTCCCGAGATAGGCCTTGATGACGTCGGGGTCTGCCTGCACCTGGGCGGGCGTGCCTTCCGCGAGCTTCTTGCCGAAGTTCAGTGCAACCACGTGGTCGGCGATCGACATCACGAGGCCCATGTGGTGCTCGACCAGCAGCACGGTCATGTGGCGCTCGTCGCGGATGCGGCGGATCAGGTCGCCGAGCACATGGACTTCCTCGTGATTGAGGCCGCCGGCGGGCTCGTCGAGCAGCAGGATCTTCGGATCGGCCGCGAGCGCGCGCGCCAGCTCGACGCGCTTCTGCGTGCCGAAGGGCAGGCCGGAGACGACGGTGTGGGCGACGTCCTCGAGGTCGAGATAGGCGAGGATCTCGTGCACCTTCTTGTTGACGTCGGTTTCGCTGCGGCGAATCCAGGCCAGGCGCAGCGAGTCGCTGATGATGTCGCTGGAGGTCCGGGCGTGCGTTCCGACGCGAACGTTGTCCATCACCGAGAGGTTCGGAAACAGCGCCACGTTCTGGAAGGTGCGGCCGATGCCGATCTCGGCGATCCGGTGCGGCGGCCGCGTCAGGATGCTTACGCCATCCATCAGGATATCGCCGGACGAGGGCTGATACAGCCGGGACAGACAGTTGAACAGCGTGGTCTTGCCGGCACCGTTGGGGCCGATCAAGCCGAGGATCTGGCCCTTGTGCATGTCAAAGGACACGCCGTTGAGCGCGATGATACCGCCGAACACGACGCTGACGTCGCGAACCGCGAGCAGGGGCGATGTCCCCTGCGCGAGCTGTGCCTGCGTCATCTCGTCTCGCTCACGTCGTTCGGTGAGCGAAGGGGCGATGCGAACCGCTCCCGCCGATGAAAAAGGCTATCTGATCCCCTCGGGCACACGCGCAACTTTTCCTCCTGATTTCAGCTTTTTGCTGACGTCTTTTTTGGAATGCGGCATCAGACCCCCGAGCGCCGCTTCGATGTTCCTTACCATCGCCAAGAGACGCGGTCCAATGTCGTTGATCAAACGCTCTTCCGTGAAGCGGAATGCGGGGGCGCCGCAATTGAATGCGTAAGGTCCGGTTCCGTCGTTGAGCTTGAGCGCAACGCCGGCGGCGCCGATGTCGTCGTGCCAGTCGCCGACCGAAATCGCAAAGCCGTATTTCGCGACGGTTTCGCCGGAGCGTTCCAGCCCGTCGCGCATCTTTGCCCAGCGGCTGCCGTAGTGTTCGCGCAACAGACGCGACAACTCCGCGCGGTCGGCGTCGTCGAGCGCCCAGAAATAGGCACGGCCCATCGCACTGGTTGCGATCGGCACGCGGGAGCCGACGTCAAGTTGAACGCCGACCGTCTCGCTGCCGCGGCTTTGCCCGAAATAGATCATGCTGTGACGGTCGCGGCCGCCGACCGCGACGGCGCCGCCGGTCGCGCGCATCACTTCCTCGCGGAACGGCTCGGACAAATGCCGAACGCCGAGATTGGCGAGCGCGGCGTAGCCGAGCGACATCGCGGCGGGTGTGAGCTGGTACTTCTCGAAGCGGGGAACCGGCGCGAGATAACCCAGCTTGGTCAGCGTGTAAGTCAGCCGCGACACCGTCGGCTTCGGCAAATTGGTGCGCGCCGCGATCTCCTGATTGCCGAGAAGGCCGTCGTTCGGGTGGAATGCTCGCAATACGTCCAGTCCGCGGGAAAGCGCGACGACGAAATTCCGATCGGTCGCTGTCTTCTTTCCTGTACGCTTCATCCCTGATCTGCTTCTTGCGCGGAGTCGTTGACAACGTCCGTGCTTCAAAATAACCCTGCCGTCAAGATGCGGAATTAAATTCCGCACCGCGAAATCGAACAAAAGCAATCCCCACCAAGGAGGGAACACCGTGAGCGAAGTGGTCAAGCTTGAGCGTCATGACGAGATCGGCATCGTCACGGTCGACAGCCCGCCGGTCAACGCGCTGAGTGCCGCGGTCCGCGGTGGCATCCTGGAGTGCATCAAGGCGGCAATCGCCGATCCCGCCATCAAGGGCATCGTGCTGACCTGCGCCGGCCGCACCTTCATCGCCGGCGCCGACATCACCGAGTTCGGCAAGCCGCCGAAGCCGCCCGCCCTCAACGACGTGCTGTCCGAGATCGAGAACTCGCCGAAGCCGGTGGTCGCTGCGATCCACGGCACGGCGCTCGGCGGTGGCCTCGAGGTCGCGCTCGCCTGTCATTTCCGCGTCGCGGTGAAGGAGGCCAAGCTCGGCCTGCCCGAGGTGAAGCTGGGTCTGCTGCCGGGCGCCGGCGGCACCCAGCGCCTGCCCCGCGCGGTGGGTCCTGAGCTCGCGGTCAAGATGATCGTCGGCGGCGATCCCATCGGTGCCGCGGAAGCGCTCAAGAACGGCCTGATCGAGGAGATCATCGAGGGACCGGCATCGGGCGGCGAAGCTTTCGTGCGCAAGCTCATCGCGGAGAAGCGTCCGCTGCGGCGTCTGCGCGACGACGATTCCAAGATCGCGGCCGCCAAGGCCGACCGCTCGATCTTCACCAATGCGGTCGCCGCCATGACCAAGAAGTCGCGCGGCCTGGAGGCGCCGTTCGCCGCCGCCGACGCCGTGGGCTACGCCATTGACCTACCCTTTGACGAAGGTCTGAAGAAGGAGCGCGAGGGCTTCCTGAAGCTCGTCGCCAGCGACCAGTCCAAGGCGCAGCGCTACGCCTTCTTTGCCGAGCGCGAGGCCGCCAAGATCGCCGGCGTTCCTGAAGGCACCAAGTCGCGTCCCGTGAACCGCGTCGCCATCCTCGGCGCCGGCACCATGGGCGGCGGCATCGCGATGTCCTTTGCCAATGCCGGCATCCCCGTCACCCTGATCGAGACCGCCGAGGAGCAGCTCAAGCGCGGCATGGGCATCATGCAGAAGAACTGGGAAGCGACCGCGGCGCGCGGCGGCATCCCGGCAGACGCGCCCGCCAAGCGCATGGCGCTGATCAACGGCGTCGTCGGCATCGAGAATGTCGGCGATGCCGACCTCGTCATCGAAGCCGTGTTCGAGACCATGGCGGTGAAGAAGGAGGTGTTCGGCAAGCTCGACCAGTACGCCAAGCAGGGCGCCGTGCTCGCCTCCAACACCTCGTACCTGAACATCGACGAGATCGCGAAGTCGACCAAGCGTCCGCAGGACGTGCTCGGCATGCACTTCTTCTCGCCGGCCAACGTCATGAAGCTGTGCGAGATCGTGCGTGCCGACAAGACCGCGCCGGACGCCCTCGTGACGGCCGTCAACATCGCGCGCAAGATCGCAAAGGTGCCGGCAGTGGTCGGCGTCTGCGACGGCTTCGTCGGCAACCGCATGCTGGCCCAGCGCGGCAAGCAGTCGGAAAAGCTCTTGTTCGAGGGAGCCTTGCCGCAGCAGGTCGATGCCGTCGTGACAAAATTCGGCATGCCGATGGGACCGTTCGCGATGGGCGATCTCGCCGGCCTCGACATCGGCTGGCGCTCGCGCAAGGACCGCGGCATCAAGTCGGAGATCGCGGATGCGCTGTGCGAAGCCGGCCGCTTCGGCCAGAAGACCGGCAAGGGCTACTACAAGTATGAAGCCGGCTCCCGCGCGCCGCTGCCCGATCCCGAGGTCGAGAAGCTGATCGACGAGACGCTTGCCCGCCTCGGCCGCAAGAAGCGCGTCGTCAGCGACGAGGAGATCCTCGAGCGCATGATGTATCCGATGATCAACGAGGGCGCGAAGATCCTGGAAGAGGGCATCGCGGCACGTCCGTCCGACATCGACGTGGTCTGGCTCTACGGCTATGGCTGGCCGATCTACCGCGGCGGCCCGATGTTCTGGGCCGACAGCGTCGGCCTCAAGCACATCGCCGATCGGCTCTCCTACTACGCCAAGGAGACCAACGATCCGAGCCTCGAGCCCGCGCCGCTGCTGAAGAAGCTCGCGGCGGAAGGCAAGACCTTCGCCTCGCTCGCCGCGGCGTCGAAAGCGGCCTGATGGGGGCTTGCACTCTCGGCGTCATTCTCCGTTGCGCAATTGCGCAACGTAGATGGCCCGCAGGGCCAGGCCCGGAATCCATTTCGCCTTCGAGTGTGTTGCCCGATGGATTCCGGGTTCGATGCTTCGCATCGCCCCGGAATGACGACCGAGTGTGATGCAGACAATGACCCATCCCGGCGAACAGTTTTACCCCGAGGGCGTGCGGTGGGACGATCCGATCGTCCAGGGCACGTTGCCCGACCTGCTGTCGAAGGCTGCCGCCGATTACGGCCCGCGCACCGCGTTGGAGTTCCGGGACCGTCCGATCACCTACACTCAGCTCGCAGCCCAGGCCGAGCGGGCGGCTGCGGCGTTCCTGCGCGCCGGCTGCGGCAGGAACTCTTCCGTCGCGCTGTTCCTCGGCAACACGCCGGACCATCCCGTCAATTTCTTCGGTGCGCTGAAGGCGGGTGCCCGTGTCGCGCACCTCTCGCCGCTCGACGGCGAGATCGCGCTGACGCACAAGGTCTCCGACTCCGGCTCGCGCCTGCTCGTCACGTCGAACCTGGCCGCGCTGCTGCCGACCGCGCTGAAATTCCTGGAGAAGGGGCTGATCGACCGCCTGGTCGTCTGCGAGGACGACGCTTGGGGCAAGGTCGGCACGCCGCAGGCGGCGATCCCCGATGATCCCCGCATCGTCACCTTCAAGGCCTTCGTCGAGGGCGCGACAGCGCCCGCGCAATGGCCGTCCTTGACGGCCGATGACGTCGCGCTGCTGCAATATACCGGCGGCACCACCGGCCTGCCCAAGGGCGCCATGCTGACCCACGGCAACCTCACCTCCGCCGTGTCGATCTACGACGTCTGGGGCAAGCCGGGGCGCGCCGCGCGCGGCGACGTGATCGAGCGCGTGATCTGCGTGCTGCCGCTGTTCCACATCTACGCGCTCACCGTGGTGCTGTTGTCCTCGCTCAGCCGCGGCAACCTGATCTCGCTCCATCAGCGTTTTGACGTCGAAGCCGTGATGCGCGACATCGAGGTCAAGCGCGCGACGTACTTTCCGGGCGTGCCGACGATGTGGATCGCGATCGCGGCGCTTCCCGACCTCGACAAGCGCGACTTCTCCTCGCTCGTCACCATCGGCTCCGGCGGCGCGCCGCTGCCGGTGGAGATCGCGAGCTTCTTCGAGCGCAAGGTCGGCAAGAAGCTGAAGAGCGGCTGGGGCATGACGGAGACCTGCTCGCCCGGCACCGGCCATCCGCCTGACGGTCCCGAGAAGCCCGGCTCGATCGGCCTGATGCTGCCCGGCATCGAGCTCGACGTCGTCGCGCTGGACGATCCCAGGCGCGTGCTTCCGCCCGGCGAGGTCGGCGAGATCCGCATCAAGGGCCCGAACGTCACCAAGGGCTATTGGAACAAGCCGGACGGATCCACCGACGCCTTCGTCGACGGCCGTTTCCTCACCGGCGACATCGGCTATGTCGACGCCGACGGCTATTTCTTCCTGGTCGACCGCAAGAAGGACATGATCATCTCCGGCGGCTTCAACGTCTATCCGCAGATGATCGAGCAGGCGATCTACACCATTCCAGGCGTGCACGAGGTGATCGTGCTCGGCATCCCCGACCCCTATCGGGGCGAGGCCGCCAAAGCCTTCATAAAGCTGAAGCCGGGCGCAAAGCCGTTCTCGCTCGACGAGCTGCGCACTCAGCTCACTGGCAAGCTCGGCAAGCACGAATTGCCGGCCGCGGTCGAGTTCGTCGACGATCTGCCGCGCACGCCGGTCGGAAAATTGTCGCGCCACGAATTGCGCCAGCAGCAGAAACCGTCACAATCCACGAAAGCAGCATCAGGAGGTCGTTCTTGACCGACGCCGTCATCGTTTCCACCGCCCGCACCCCGATCGGCAAGGCCTATCGCGGCGCGCTCAACGCCACCGAGGGCGCAACCTTGCTCGGCCACGCCATCGGCGAAGCCGTCGCGCGCGCCAAGGTCGATCCGAAGGAGATCGAGGACGTCGTGATGGGCGCCGCCCTCCAGCAGGGCGCGACCGGCGGCAATATCGCGCGCAAGGCGCTGCTGCGCGCCGGCCTTCCCGTCACCGTCGCCGGCACCACCATCGACCGGCAATGCGCCTCGGGCCTGCAGGCGATTGCGCTCGCCGCGCGGTCGGTGCTCTTCGACGGCGTCGAGATCGCGGTCGGCGGCGGCGGCGAGTCGATCAGCCTCGTGCAGAACGACAAGATGAACGGCTTCCACGCCCAGGACCCGGCGGTGCTCAAGATCAAGGGCGAGGTCTACATGCCCATGATCGACACGGCGGAGGTCGTCGCCAAGCGCTACGGCATCTCGCGCGAGAAGCAGGACGAGTATTCGCTGGAGAGCCAGCGCCGCACCGCGGCGGCCCAGCAGGGCGGCAAGTTCAAGGAGGAGATCGCGCCGATCACGACGCAGATGGCGGTCACCGACAAGGCGACCGGCGCGGTGTCGATGAAGGACGTCACGCTGTCGCAGGACGAGGGCCCGCGTCCCGAAACCACGCTCGAAGGCCTTGCCGGCCTCAAACCCGTGCGCGGCGAGGGTTTCTCGATCACCGCCGGCAATGCCAGCCAGCTCTCCGACGGCGCCAGCGCCTCGGTGATCATGAGCGACAAGGAAGCTTCCAAGCGCGGCCTCAAGCCGCTTGGCATCTTCCGCGGCTTCGTCTCCGCCGGCTGCGAGCCGGACGAGATGGGCATCGGCCCGGTCTTCGCCGTGCCGCGCCTGCTCAAGCGCCACGGCCTCACCGTCGACGACATCGGCCTGTGGGAGCTCAACGAAGCCTTCGCGGTGCAGGTGCTGTATTGCCGCGACAAGCTCGGCATCGACCCCGACAAGATCAACGTCGACGGCGGCGCTATCGCGGTCGGCCATCCCTACGGCATGTCGGGCGCGCGCCTCACCGGTCACGCCCTGATCGAGGGCCGCCGCCGCAAGGCAAAATACGCCGTCGTCACCATGTGCGTCGGCGGCGGCATGGGCGCGGCGGGCTTGTTCGAGGTGCTGCAGTAAATGTTTCTGTCATTCCGGGGCGCCGCGAAGCGGCGAGCCCGGAATCCATAACCACAAGTCGGGGATATGGATTCCGGGCCTGCGCCTTACGGCGCATCCCGGAATGACGGCGGGTTTGGTAAGAAAAAAACGTTCACAGGAGGATCCGATGGATCTCGCATTCACGAAGGAAGAGCAGGCGTTTCGCGAGGAAGTGCGGCAGTTCTTCCGCGACAACGTGCCGCCGGATACGCGGCGCAAGATGGTCGAGGGCCGTCATCTCTCGAAGGACGAGATGGTGACGTGGTGGCGCATCCTCAACAAGAAGGGCTGGGGCGTCAGCCACTGGCCGAAGGAATATGGCGGCACCGGGTGGACGCCCGTGCAGCATTATATCTTCAATGAGGAGCTGCAGGCGCATCCCGCGCCGCAGCCGCTCGCCTTCGGCGTCAGCATGGTCGGCCCCGTCATCTACACCTTCGGCAACGAGGAGCAGAAGAAGAAGTACCTGCCGCGCATCGCCAATGTCGACGATTGGTGGTGCCAGGGCTTCTCCGAGCCCGGCTCCGGCTCCGACCTCGCCTCGCTGAAGACCAAGGCCGAGCGCAAGGGCGACAAGTGGATCATCAACGGCCAGAAGACCTGGACCACGCTCGCCCAGCACGCCGACATGATCTTCTGCCTCTGCCGCACCGACAACAACGCCAAGAAGCAGATGGGCATCTCCTTCATCGTGTTCTCGATGAAGTCGAAGGGCGTCACCGTGCGCCCGATCCAGACCATCGACGGCGGTGCCGAGGTCAACGAGGTGTTCTTCGACGACGTCGAGGTGCCCATTGAAAATCTGATCGGCGAGGAGAACAAGGGCTGGGACTACGCCAAGTTCCTGCTCGGCAACGAACGCACGGGCATCGCGCGCGTCGGCGTCTCCAAGGAGCGACTGCGCCGTATCCGCGATCTCGCCGGCAAGGTCGAATCCGGCGGCAAGCCGATCATCCAGGACGCCGCGTTCCGCGAGAAGCTGGCGGCGTGCGAGATCGAGCTGAAGGCGCTCGAGCTGACGCAGCTCCGTGTCGTCGCCGACGAGGGCAAGCACGGCAAGGGCAAGCCCAATCCGGCCTCCTCGGTGCTGAAGATCAAGGGCTCCGAGATCCAGCAGACCACCACCGAGCTGCTCATGGAAGTGATCGGCCCGTTCGCCGCGCCCTACGACGTGCACGGCGATGACGGCTCGAACGAAGCCATGGACTGGACCGCCCAGATCGCGCCGAGCTACTTCAACAACCGCAAGGTCTCGATCTACGGCGGCTCCAACGAGATCCAGCGCAACATCATCGCCAAGGCGGTGCTGGGGCTGTGATTGATTGAATACAGAACGCTGTCGTCCCCCGCGAAGGCGGGGGACCCAGTACGCCGCGGCGATCGTGAGTCCCGCCAGCGCCTGCGTTTACTGGATCCCCGCCCCGGTGCGCAATTGCGCACAAGGCGGGGATGACATCCGAGGGTGAGGCGACGGCAGGGCAATTCCCGCCGATTTGGAGAGAGACATGGATTTTGATCTGTCCGAGGAGCAGCGGCTTCTCAAGGAAAGCGTCGACGGCCTGCTGACCGATTCCTACGATTTCGAGCAGCGCAAGAAGTACATGGCGGAGAAGGGCGGCTGGAGCAAAACGGTCTGGCTCAAGCTCGCCGAGCAAGGCCTGCTCGGCTTGCCCTTCGCAGAGGCCGACGGCGGCTTCGGCGGCGGCGGCGTGGAGACCATGATCGTGATGGAAGCGCTCGGCAAGGCGCTGGTGCTCGAGCCGTATCTGGCGACCGTGGTGATCGGCGGCGGCTTCCTGCGCCATGCCGGCACCGATGCGCAGAAGGCCGCGCATGTCCCGTCGATCATCGACGGCAGCAAGACGCTGGCGTTTGCCCAGCTCGAGAAGAATTCGCGCTACGATCTGTTCGACGTCTCGACCACGGCGAAGAAGAAGGGCGATGGTTGGGTCATCGACGGCGAGAAGTTCGTCGTGCTCAACGGCGAGAATGCCGACACGCTCGTCGTCACCGCGCGCACCAAGGGCGAGCGCCGCGACCCGTCCGGCATCGGCGTGTTCCTGGTGCCGGCGAATGCCAAGGGCGTCGCCAGGAAGGGCTATCCGACCCAGGACGGCCTGCACGCCGCCGACATCACCTTCACCGGTGTCGAGGTCGGCCCGGACGCCGTGCTCGGCAATCCCGAGGATTCGCTGGCGCTGATCGAGCGCGTGGTGGACGAAGCCCGCGTCGCGCTCTGCGCCGAGGCGGTCGGGCTGATGGACGAATCGCTCAAGACCACGGTCGAGTACATCAAGACGCGCAAGCAGTTCGGCGTCGCGATCGGCTCGTTCCAGTCGCTGCAGCACCGCGCCTCCGACATGTTCGTCGCCACCGAGCAGGCGCGCTCGATGTCGATGTTCGCCACCATGGCGAACGATTTCGAGAATGCCAAGGAGCGCAGCAATGCGATCGCCGCGGCCAAGGTGCAGATCGGCAAGTCGCTGAAGTTCGTCGGCCAGCAGTCGATCCAGCTTCACGGCGGCATCGGCATGACCATGGAGGCCAAGATCGGCCATTACTTCAAGCGCCTCACCATGATCGAGAACACCTTCGGCGACACCGACTACCACCAGCGCCGCGTCGCCGATGGCGGCGGGTTGGTTTGAGTTTGATCTAGACCACACGACTGTCATCCCGGGGCGCGCGTAGCGCGAACCCGGGATCCATCGGGCGGCATCACGCGCGGTGAAATGGATTCCGGGCTCGCGCCAAGTGGCGCCCCGGAATGACGAAAGAGAGAGGGAGCCCCCAATGAAAAACACCCCGTTCGATCTCACCGGCAAGGTCGCGGTCGTCACCGGCTCCAGCCGCGGCATCGGCCGCTCCTCTGCCGAATTGCTGGCAAAGTTAGGAGCCAAGGTCGTGGTGTCCTCGCGCAAGGCCGAGGCCTGCAAGGAGGTCGCCGACGGCATCATCGCGTCCGGCGGTGACGCCATCGTCGTCCCCTGCAACATCGCCCGCAAGGCCGAGGTCGAGGCGCTGATCGCGGGTGCGACGAAGCATTACGGCAAGATCGACATCCTGGTCTGCAACGCCGCGGTGAATCCGTATTACGGCCCGCTGCTCGACATCACGGATGAGGCCTTCGATAAGATCATGGGCTCGAACGTCAAGAGCAACATCTGGCTCTCCGCGCTCGCGATCCCGCAGATGGCGCAGCGCGGCAACGGCTCCGTCATCATCATCTCCTCGATCGGCGGCCTGCGCGGCTCCACCGTGATCGGAGCCTACGGCATCTCCAAGGCCGCCGATTTCGCGCTGTGCCGCTCGCTCGCCGGCGAATGGGGCCCGAAAGGCGTTCGCGTCAATTGCATCGCGCCGGGCCTCGTCAAGACCGACTTCGCCCGCGCACTCTGGGAAGACGAAGCCAATCTGAAGCGCCGCACCGCCACCACCCCGCTCCGCCGCATCGGCGAGCCCGACGAAATCGCCGGCGCCGTCGCCTACCTCGCCTCGGACGCATCGAGCTTCATGACCGGACAGACCATCGTCATCGACGGCGGCGTCACGACGGCGGCGGTGTAGCCCTCTCACGACTTTTAATTGCACCGACGCTGCGCTTCCCTTACCCTCCCCTGAGGGGTCCGGGACGAGCGTAGCTCGCCCGTGGGTCGCTCGCGCAAACGCGCGAGCGGGGTGGGGTGAAGCCGCAGCAATGGTCTCAACGTCAATCCGACGCGCCGCCGCAAGGAAGCTGAGAGCGAATACGACGCCTCACGAGCGCATCCTGTGGCGTGCCCTCAAGGAGCTCCCGCTCGAAGGCTCGCACTTCCGCCGGCAGGCGCCGATCGGTCGCTATGTCGTCGACTTCTGCTGCCCAGCCAAACGCCTCATCATCGAGCTCGATGGTGGCCACCACAACGAGGACGAGACGGCCAAACGTGATCTCGAACGCCAACGCTGGCTCGAAAACGAAGGCTATCGCGTTGTCCGGTTCTGGAACTCGGAGATCATGGCCGATCTGACCGCCGTGCTCGAACGCATCTATATCGAACTGTACGGATCGCGCGAGGCAGAAACCATGCATCTCGCGCACCGGCGCAAGCGAAAAACGTCAACCTGAGCTGGGCTCTGCCGTTTCTTACCCTCCCCTGGAGGGGGAGGGTCGATCGCGCGTAGCGCGAGCGGGGTGGGGTGATCTCTCCGCACGGGCACTATGCGATGTCGAGAGACCGTCACCCCACCCCGTCTCACATTTCGCTGCGCTCAATGTGAGTCGACCCTCCCCCTCCAGGGGAGGGTAAGAGGAGAGCCGCCTTGACCTTCCGCCTCCAATCCGCTCCCTTTGGCGCGACACAATGATCCCCCCATGGGAAACGCCAAGAAAAATGCCAAGGTAAGCCGCCATGTCTTTCGTCCTCGCCATCGACCAGGGCACCACCTCCTCGCGCGCCATCTTGTTTCGCGGCGATATTTCCATCGCCGCCAAGGCGCAACAGGAGTTTCCGCAGCATTTCCCGGCCTCGGGCTGGGTCGAGCACGAGCCGGAGGACATCTGGACCTCGACCGTGATGGTCTGCCGCGAGGCGATCGAGCAGGCCGGCATCAGTGCGAAGGACATCGCCGCGATCGGCATCACCAACCAGCGCGAGACCACGGTGGTGTGGGACCGCGCCACTGGCCAGGCCGTGCATCGTGCCATCGTCTGGCAGGACCGCCGCACCGCCGACATCTGCGCGAAACTCAAGGCAGAGGGCCGCGAGCCGGTGATCTCCAGGAAGACCGGCCTGATCATCGATCCCTATTTCTCCGGCACCAAGGTTGCCTGGATCCTCGACCACGTCCCCGGCGCCCGCGCCCGCGCGGCGCGCGGCGAATTGATGTTCGGCACCGTCGATTGTTACCTGCTCTGGCGCCTCACCGGCGGCAAGGTGCACGCCACCGACGCCACCAACGCCTCGCGCACGCTGCTGTTCAACATCCACACCGGCCAGTGGGACGACGAGCTGCTGGAGATCATCGGCGTGCCGCGCTCGATGCTGCCCGAGGTGAAGGATTCCTCCGCCCGCTTCGGCGAGAGCACGCCCGATCTGTTCGGCGGCGCGATCGCCATCTCAGGCATCGCCGGCGACCAGCAGGCCGCCACCATCGGCCAGGCCTGCTTCCGCCCGGGCATGATGAAGTCCACCTACGGCACCGGCTGCTTCGCGCTGCTCAACACCGGCACCACGCCGGTCGTCTCCAAGAACAAGCTGCTCACCACGGTCGCCTACCAGCTCGACGGCAAGCGCACCTATGCGCTCGAAGGCTCGATCTTCGTCGCCGGCAGCGCGGTGCAATGGCTGCGCGACGGTCTCGGCATCATCAAGCACGCCGCCGAGACCGGACCTCTTGCCGACCAGTCCGACTCCATGCAGAGCGTCTATCTCGTCCCCGCCTTTGTCGGCATGGGCGCGCCCTATTGGAATCCGCGCGTGCGCGGCGCGCTGTTCGGCCTCACCCGCAACACCGGCCCCGCCGAGCTCGCCCACGCTGCGCTGGAAAGCGTCTGCTACCAGACCTTCGATCTCTGGGCCGCGATGCGGGCGGACTGGCCGAGCTCCGAAACCGCCAGCGTCGTGCTCCGCGTCGATGGCGGCATGACGGCGTCCGACTGGACCATGCAGCGTCTCGCCGATCTGCTCGATGCACCGGTCGACCGCCCCGTGATCCAGGAGACCACCGCGTTAGGAGCCGCCTATCTCGCCGGCCTCAACGCCGGCGTCTATCCCGAGCCGACCAAGTTCGCCGACAATTGGCGCCTTGAGCACCGCTTCAAGCCGAACATGAGCCAGGCGACGCGCGAGCGGAAGCTCGCGGGCTGGGCGCGCGCGGTGAAGGGCGTGCTGGCGAGCGACGAGGGGGAGTAAAGCACGATGGGTTACGCTGCTGCCTCCACAGTGTCATTGCGAGGAGCCCTTGCGACGAAGCAATCCAGAAGCCATCTGCGGAGGCGCTCTGGATTGCTTCGCTCCGCTCGCAATGACGGCGCGGAGGCGTCCCCCGTTGCCGTTCGATCTCCATATAGCGCGCCGTGAAACGGGAATAAGAACAAGAATGATCCTCCCCGACGGCTATTCCGACGTCCCCGCCGGCAAGATCGCCGCCGTCGTCACCCATCTGGAGATGACAGCGCCTCCGACACGCCGCGACGATCCGCCCGGCAACTGGACCTTGCGCAAGGTCGATAGGCCCGCGATCCTCTGGTACCGCGACATCTTCCGCCGCGTCGGCGAGGACTGGCTCTGGTTCTCGCGGGCCCGCATGAGCGACGCCGAGCTCGCCGCAATCATCCACGCACCCGGCATCGAGGTCTACGCCCTGGTCGCCGACGGCCGCGACGAAGGCCTGCTCGAGCTCGATTTCCGCGAGCCCGGCCAGTGCGAGCTGACCTATTTCGGCGTCACCGCACCCTTGATCGGCACCGGCGCCGCCCGCTTCCTGATGAACCGCGCGCTGGAGCGCGCCTGGTCGCGCGACGTCCGCCGCGTCTGGGTCCACACCTGCACGCTCGATCATCCCTCCGCCGTCGCGTTCTACCAGCGCTCCGGCTTCCGCGCCTTCCGCCGTCAGATCGAGATCGCCGACGATCCGCGCCTCGACGGCACCGCGCCGCGCGATGCGGCGCCGCATGTGCCGATCATCGAGTAGTGCGCGGCCGTAGCCCGGATGAGCGAAGCGACATCCGGGGAAGCGCTCAAAAAAATCCCCGCATGTCGCTCCGCTCATGCGGGCTACTCCTCAAAACACCTCCTGCTTTCCGCGCGCCAGCGAAAACCCCCGCTGCATCGCATTGAAACACGTCAGCCCCGTCTGCTCTGACCGGCACGTGAACCCTCCGCGCTGCCACACCTCGCCATAGGCCAGCACCGGCAGCGAGGCATCCATCACGGTGTCGCCGGCGCAGATGCGACCCGCGGCGCCTTTCGCGCTCATCTCGAAGGCGTGGCCCCAGTCGAGCTCGCAATCGGCGGGCCGCCGCGGCCGGCTCTCCATGTTCATGATGTCGCAACGGAGCACGCCCTGACCGTTGTCGGTGAAGAACTGGCAGGCGATGTTCTGCGAGGGCGTGAGAAAGCCGATCGGGCGGTCCTGGGCATGGGCGGCACCGATCATCGGCAAGAGGATCGATATCAGGATCAGTCCGCGCGGTCCCGTCATGTCATTCCCGCTCAGCTGTCGAACTTCACCGCATTGGTGTTGGCGCCGCAGACCAGAATGGCGACGCGCTCGCTCGGTGACGGACGATAGCGGCCGGAGAGCACCGCGGCAAAGGCGGCTGCGCCGCCGGGCTCGGCGACGAGGCGCAAGTGCGACCACAGGGCGGCCTGGGCCTGCCGGATCGCATCGTCGCTGACCAGGACGACGCGTTCGACGTGGGCGCGCGCGACCGGAAACATCAGTTCGCCGACGCGCCGCGGCGCCAGGCTGTCGGCGGCGATGCCGCCAGCGGGCGCGTCGACCGGCGCGCCCGCCTCGAATGCAGCGTGCAGGGTTGGCGATTGTTCCGGCTCGACCGCGACGATGCGCGTCCTGCCGGCGTACCAGGCCGCAATGCCGCCGATCAGTCCGCCGCCGCCGACCGCCACCAGCAGCGTGTCGATGCCGGGAGCATCCTGCTCCAGCTCCAGTCCGACGCTGCCCTGGCCGAGCAGGGTTTCGGCCTGATCGTAGGCATGGACCGCCAGCGCGCCGCTCTGCGCGACATGCGCCTCGCTTGCGGCGAGCGCATCGGCGTAGCGGCTGCCCGCGATCACGAGCTTGGCGCCATAATTCCTGATCCGCTCGGCCTTGGCCGGCGAGGTGATGTCGGGCACGAAGATCGTGGCGGGAAGGCCGAGCCGCTGCGCCGCATAGGCGACCGCCGCGCCGTGATTGCCGCCGGATGCGGCGACGACACCGGCCTGCGGCACCTGCCGCAGCAACAGATTGGCGAAGGCGCCGCGCGCCTTGAACGATCCGGAATGCTGCAGCATCTCGAGCTTGAACTTGACGGGCGCGGCCGGCAGGCCGAAATCGGCGAGATCGGCCTGAACCAGGGGCGTGCGCCTGATATGCGGACGGATGACCGCCTCGGTCGCCGCAATCCGCTCCCGCGTGATGTCCATTGTCGCTGTCATGATGTCGTCCAGACTAGCGCAAGGAAGCATTGACATCAATTAGGTAATTAGCAAAATGGCTAAATGAAATGTGCCGTCGCCTTGCGCGCGCTCGCCAACGAACGCCGCCTGCAGATCCTGGAATGGCTGCGGGATCCGCGAAAGCATTTCCGCGAGCAGGCCGATGGCGATCTGGTCGAGGACGGCGTCTGCGGCTTGCTGATCGCCGAGAAGCTCGGCGTCAGCGCGCCGACATTGAGCGAGCACATGCGGGTGCTGACATCAGCCAAGCTGGTGCGCGCCAAGCGGATCAAGCAGTGGACGATGTACAAGCGCAACGAGACCGCCATCGCCGCGATCAAGCGCTCGATCCAGGACGGGCTTTGACGGGTTGCGCGTGAGGGCATTGCGGGCGTGCGCCGTTTCCGAGATAATTGTTGCGCCGCACCGAGCTGGTCGTGGAGACTGATCGGCCCTGCCGTGTTTCAACGATTGAGAAGAGCGAGAACCATGTTTCTGATCGGCCAATATGATTCCCCCTTCGTCCGCCGCGTCGCGATTGCGCTGAAGCTTTACGGCCTTCCCTTCGAGCATAGGCCGTGGTCGACCTTCGGCGACGCCGACAAGATCGCGCCCTACAACCCGCTGCGCCGCGTGCCGACCCTGGTGCTCGACGACGGCGAGGCGCTGATCGAGAGCATGATCATTCTCGATTATCTCGACGAGCGTGTCGGCGAGGCGAAGGCGATGCTGCCGCGCAGCGGCACGGAGCGGCGCAAGCATCTGCGCATCTGCGCGCTCGCCTCCGGCCTCGGCGACAAGGCGGTGAGCCTGCTCTACGAGCGCGTGCTGCGGAAGGAGCAGCTCGCGCTGTGGGTCGAGCGCTGCCAGGCGCAGATCGGCGACGTGCTGAAGGTGCTCGAAGCCGAGCGGGCGAAGGTGGCAACGCCGTACTGGCTGGGCGATCGGATCGGCCACGCCGACGTCGCGGTGGCCTGCGTCGTCCGCTTCACCCGCGAAGCGCATCCGCAGCTGTTCGACGCCTCGCGCTATCCGGCGCTGGCGGCTCATGCCGAGCGCTGTGAGGCCTTGGCACCGTTCAAGGAGATCGTGCAGCCGCTGGCGCCGCCGAAGGGTTAGGGCCCCGTGCTCGGCCCCAAGCTACAAGATCGTGGGTTGC
The DNA here is from genome assembly GCF_003957705.1 of Bradyrhizobium sp. LVM 105. Lineage (NCBI taxonomy): Bacteria > Pseudomonadati > Pseudomonadota > Alphaproteobacteria > Hyphomicrobiales > Nitrobacteraceae > Bradyrhizobium > Bradyrhizobium sp. LVM 105. The sequence goes on from NZ_QZMV01000010.1 coordinate 179,115, forward strand.
CCGACGGGCAAAACACACGAGGGCTGGGTCAATCGACGCAGCCCTAAATATTCCGCTTTACCGAAATTCGGTTTCGGCGTATGTGTCGCTCATCCTGATCCGGCGAAAGGGGCGGTCGTACGTCGTTTCGAACCGCGGATCGGGGAGCGGTGGACGCGGCAGCGTCGTGCACGAGGGGCGGAGCAGGGCGGGATCAACTCCCGTGAGGTCCCGGCGCGTGCGGACGAACGGCACTGAAGCGTACGGCCAAATCGCGTGGTCCTGGCTGTCGTTGCTACAGCCAAGCCTTGCGGAGGCGCGACGAGCCCGACCGGGCGATGTGCGCCGCCAATTCGCGGGGTGACGGAGGCAAGCAGGAACTCGTCTCCGGGGAGAGCGCGCCATACGTCGTCAAACATCGCGCAGGGAAGGCCGGACGTTTCCGGCTTCACCTGTCATCCGTTGTGCATTGCGTGTGCATTCTCATCGCACGACGGACAAGCGGGTGCCAGCCGGCGCCCGGCCTTCCCTGCGCCCTTTCATCGAGGGCGTGACGAGAAGAGCAAAGCTCGGGCGGAAGCGCCGCGAGGATGCGAAGGCGTGTCTGCAAGTCGAAATGTGAATCGGGCGCGATACCCATGCCCCTTGCTCCGTCATTGCGAGCCAACGGGTCCGCGCACAGCGCGGCCCGATGACAGGCTCCGCGAAGCAATCCAGAATCTCTCCGCGGAAAGACTCTGGATTGCTTCGCTGCGCTCGCAATGCCGATATGGAGACACCGCGCCTCGAACTCCGCTCGTGCCCCGGACGCAGCGCGGCGCCGCGGTGATGCGAAGCATCATCCGGGGCGGTGCGCTGCAGAGCCGGGACCCATCTCGCTGCCGGCCGTGTCGTCTCTGGGTCCCGGCTCTGCGCCGCAACGCGAAGAGGCGTTGCGCCGCGTCCGGGACACGAGCGTGCGCGACTACACCGCGCCCGCGCGCTTCTTCTGCCAGACGAGGTGCACCGCGCAGGTGCAGCCGGGCGGATGCGAGGCGAGATCCTTTGGGGTCTCGTCGTTCGCCGGTTTGGCCGCAAAGGCCTTGTCACTCTGCTGCGACGGGATGTAGTTCAGCACCGGCGCGAGCCAGCGCTCGGTCTCTGCCACCGTCATGCCCTTGCGCGCGGCGTAATCCTCGACCTGGTCGCGCTCGATCTTGCCGACGCCGAAATAATAGCTCGCGGGGTTTGCGAAATAGAGCCCGGACACGCTGGAGCCCGGCCACATCGCAAAGCTCTCGGTCAGCTTCACGCCCGCCGTGTTCTCGGCGTCGAGCAGCTCGAACAGCGTCGCCTTCTCGGTGTGGTCGGGCTGCGCGGGATAGCCGGGCGCGGGGCGGATGCCCTGGTACTTCTCGAGGATCAGATCGTCGGGCGAGAGCGTTTCGCCAGGTGCATAGGCCCAGAACTCGCGGCGCACGCGGGCATGCATGCGCTCGGCAAAGGCCTCGGCGAGGCGGTCGGCCAGCGCCTTGCACAGGATCGAGGAGTAATCGTCGTTCGCCATCTTGAAGCGGTCGGCGACCGCATCCTCGCCGATCCCGGCGGTGACGACGAAGCCGCCGATATAGTCGGGAACGCCCGCGGGTGCGACGAAGTCCGCGAGCGCCGCGTTGAAACGGCCCTCGCGCTTCTCGAGCTGCTGGCGCAGCGTGTGCAGCGTCGCGATCTTCTTGGTCCGGCTCTCGTCGGCAAAGAGCGCGATGTCGTCGCCTTCGGCGTTCGCGGGCCAGAAGCCGATCGTCGCGCGTGCCCGGAACCATTTTTCCTTGACGATGGTGTCGAGCATCTTGCGCGCGTCGTCGTAGAGCGAGCGCGCGACCTCGCCGACCTTGGCATCGTCGAGAATGGCAGGGAAGCGTCCCGCGAGCTCCCAGGTCTGGAAGAACGGCGTCCAGTCGATGTAAGGCACGAGCTCGGCGAGATCGTATTCGTCGAAGCTGCGGATGCCGAGGAAGGTCGGCTTCACCGGCTTGTTCGCAGCGAAATCAACCGGCACGCGGTTGGCACGGGCGTCAGTCAGCTTCAGCCGCTTCTTGTCGGCCTGCGCGCGCAGATGCGCTTCCGAGATCTTTGCGTATTCGGCGCGCACCTCGGCGGCATAGGCCTCGCGCTTCTCGGGCGAGATCAGCGAGGAGGCGACGCCGACCGCGCGGCTGGCATCGTTGACATGGACCACCGGACCGGCGCGATAGCTCGGGTCGATCTTGACCGCCGTGTGCACGCGGCTGGTGGTGGCGCCGCCGATCAGGAGCGGCAGCTTGAGGCCTTCGCGCTGCAATTCGCTGGCGAAGAACGCCATCTCGTCGAGCGAGGGCGTGATCAGGCCGGAGAGGCCGACGATGTCGGCCTTCTCGGCCTTCACGGTCTCGACGATCCTGGCGGCGGGCACCATCACGCCGAGGTCGATGACCTCGAAATTGTTGCACTGGAGCACGATGCCGACGATGTTCTTGCCGATGTCGTGGACGTCGCCCTTGACGGTCGCGAGCACGATCTTGCCGGCGGACGAAGAGCCCTCGGTGCCGATCCCGTTGGCGAGGTTGCGGGCCTTCTCTTCCTCCATGAACGGCATCAGCCAGGCCACCGCCTGCTTCATCACGCGCGCGGACTTGACGACTTGCGGCAGGAACATCTTGCCGTCGCCGAAGAGGTCGCCGACCACGTTCATGCCGGCCATCAGCGGCCCCTCGATCACGTCGAGCGGGCGCGAGGACTTCTTGCGGGCTTCCTCAGTGTCCTGCTCGATGAATTCGGTGATGCCGTGCACCAGCGAATGCGACAGCCGCTTCTCCACCGGCCATTCGCGCCAGGCGAGATCGGCTTCCTTGCTCTCCGTCTTCTTGCCGCGGAATTTCTCCGCCAGCGCCAAAAGGCGCTCGGACGCACCCGGATCGCGGTTGAGGACGACGTCCTCGCAGGTCTGGCGCAGCTCCGGATCGATGTCGTCATAGACGATCATCTGCCCGGCATTGACAATGCCCATGTCCATGCCGGCCTTGATGGCGTGATACAGGAACACCGAGTGCATGGCCTCGCGCACCGGCTCGTTGCCGCGGAACGAGAACGAGAGATTCGAGACGCCGCCGGAGATATGCGCGCCCGGCAGGTTCTGCCGGATCCAGCGCGTCGCCTCGATGAAGTCGACGCCGTAATTGTTGTGCTCCTCGATGCCGGTCGCGATCGCGAAGACGTTCGGATCGAAGATGATGTCCTCAGGCGGGAAGCCGACCGTGTTCACCAGGATGTCGTAGGCGCGCTTGCAGATCTCGGTCTTGCGCGCGAACGTGTCGGCCTGGCCGACCTCGTCGAACGCCATCACCACGACGGCCGCGCCATGGCGACGGGCGATCCTGGCTTCGTGAATGAACTTCTCCTCGCCCTCCTTCATCGAGATCGAGTTGACGACCGGCTTACCCTGCACGCATTTCAGGCCGGCCTCGATCACCGAGAATTTCGAGGAATCGACCATCACGGGGACGCGGGCGATGTCGGGCTCGGCGGCGACGAGGTTGAGGAAGGTCACCATCGCGGCTTCCGAGTCCAGAAGCCCCTCGTCCATGTTGACGTCGATGATCTGGGCGCCGTTTTCGACCTGGTCGCGCGCGACCTGGAGCGCGGCGGTGTAGTCGCCGGCGGTGATCAGCTTGCGGAAGCGGGCCGATCCCGTGACGTTGGTGCGCTCGCCGACGTTCACGAAGGGAATCGCGTCCGTCAGCACGAACGGCTCGAGGCCGGACAGCCGCAGGCGCGGTTCGATCTCGGGCACGATCCGGGGCTTGTGCGGGGCGACGGCCGCCGCAATCGCCGCGATATGGTCCGGCGTGGTGCCGCAGCAGCCGCCGACGATGTTGACGAGGCCGTCGCGGGCGAATTCGCCGATCAGCCGCGCCATGTAGTCCGGGCTCTCGTCATACTGGCCGAACTCGTTGGGCAGGCCGGCGTTGGGATAGGCGCAGACCAGCGTGTCGGCGACGCGGCCGATGTCCGCGATATGCGCGCGCAAATCTTCGGCGCCGAGCGCGCAGTTGAAGCCGATGGTGATGGGCTGGGCGTGCCGCACCGAATTCCAGAACGCCTCCGGCATCTGGCCCGAGAGCAGGCGGCCGGACTTGTCGGTGATGGTGCCCGACACCATTACGGGCATGTCGATGCCACGCGCCTCGGTGATCTCGGCGATGGCGTAGAGCGCCGCCTTGGCGTTCAGCGTGTCGAAGATGGTCTCGACCAGCAGGAGGTCGACGCCGCCATCGAGCATGCCACGGATCTGCTCGCCATAGGATTTGCGCAAATCGTCGAAGGTGACGGCGCGGTAGCCGGGATTGGACACGTCCGGCGAGATCGAGGCGGTGCGGTTGGTCGGGCCGATAGCGCCCGCGACGAAGCGCGGCTTGCCGTCTTCGGCCTCAACGCGGCGCGCGGCATTGCCGGCGAGGCGGGCGCCTTCACGCGCCATCTCGTAGACGATATCGGTGAGGTCGTAGTCGGCCTGCGCGATCGATGTGGTGGAGAACGTGTTGGTCGCGACGATGTCGGCGCCGGCGCGCAAATAGGCGGCGTGGATGTCCTCGATCGCCTGCGGCTGGGTCAGGATCAAGAGGTCGTTGTTACCGCGCAGGTCGCGGTGAAAATTCTTGAAGCGCTCGCCGCGGAAGGCTTTCTCGTCGAGCTGCAGATTCTGGATCATCGTGCCCATGGCGCCGTCGAGCACCAGGATGCGCTCGCGCGCGGCGTTGAGCAGGGCGGTTCGCTTGGCGGAAACGGGGACTGTCATCTTCTCTCACGCAGCCTTCTGGACGCTCTTGGCGCGGATGCCGAGCAAATGGCTGATCGCGAACACGAGATCGGCGCGGTTCATGGTGTAGAAATGGAAGGTGTCGACGCCGTGCTTCGCGAGCTTCTGCACCTGGCCGGCTGCCACTGTCGCGGCTACCAGCTTGCGGGTCTCGGCGTCCTCGTCAAGGCCCTCGAATTTCGCGGCGAACCAGTCCGGCACGGTGGTGCCGGCGCGGGTGACGAAATTGCGGGCCTGCTTGAAATTGTGCATGGGCATGATGCCCGGCACGATCGGAATGTCGATGCCGCGGGCGCGGACGCGGTCGCGATAGCGGAAGTAGAGGTCGTTGTCGAAGAACACCTGGGTGATCGCGCGCGTCGCACCCGCATCGACCTTGGCCTTCAGCGTGTCGATGTCGGCGTCGAAGTCGCGTGCCTCGGGGTGCTTCTCGGGATAGGCCGACACGCTGATTTCGATGTCGCCGTGCCGCTTCTTGATTCCGGCGACGAGGTCGGCCGAGCTCTGGTAGCCGTCGGGATGGCTCGCATAGGGCGTGCCGATGCCGCCGACGGGATCGCCGCGCAAGGCCACGATGTGCCGGACGCCGACCTCGTGATAGCGGTCGACGATCTCGTCGATCTCGCCGCGCGAGGCGCCGACGCAGGTCAGATGCGCCGCCGGCAGCAGCGCGGTCTCCTTGAGGATGCGGGCGATGGTGGAATGGGTGCGCTCGCGGGTCGAGCCGCCGGCGCCGTAGGTCACCGAGACGAATTTCGGGTCGAGCGGGGCGAGCCGGTTAATGGTGTCCCAGAGATTGCGCTCCATCTCCTCGGTCTTGGGCGGAAAGAACTCGAAGGAGATCGCAGGCCGCTTCAGGTGCCCGTCGGCTGTCGCAGGCGTCGTCACGTCAGTCATGGCACCACTCACTCCAATTTCCGCCGGCCGTGGGGTCTAGCTTGGGAGTGCCTAAGATAAGGCAAAGGCGGTTCGATCGACAGCCCATCGATGATGGGAAGTGGCCCACTAATGTGTGGATATCGTGAAATTTGAGGCCTAATGGCCTTTGTCGTGGGAAGGAAGGCGAATTGGTATAATATATTGTAATATAACGAATTTACTCGATTCAGGCGCCTTCACAAGATCGGTTTCATTGGTGGGCAGCACGAATTTTCTATGTTGCAAGTGTAATCTGTCCCAACGGCCGTCTTCCGCGACGACCCGTCCCTCCGTACCCTCTGACCTGCGCAGCCTGCCATTGCCGCCGCACGGCCCTTCGTTAGGTTAAGGCACCATGATCCCGCTCTCAGTTCTCGACCTCTCCGTCGTCACCACCGGCACCAAGCCCGCCGCGGCGCTGCGCAACAGCATCGACCTCGCGCGCCATGTCGATGACCTCGGCTATGTCCGCTATTGGCTCGCCGAGCACCACAACCTCGCTTCCGTCGCGAGTCCTGCGCCCGACGTCATGATCGGCCAGATCGCTGCGGTGACGAAGCACATCCGCGTCGGCTCCGGCGGGGTGATGCTGCCCAACCACGCCCCGCTGGTGGTGGCCGAGCGCTTCAAGATGCTGGAGGCGCTGTTTCCCGGCCGCATTGACCTTGGCCTCGGTCGTGCACCCGGCACCGATGGTGCGACGGCCTACGCGCTGCGCAGCCGGCTCGATCGGCGCGAGGGCGACGATTTCCTGGAGCGCTTGCACGAGTTGATTCTGTGGCAGACCCGCGAATTCCCTGCGGGACACCCCTACAACAACGTCGTCGCCATGCCCGACGACACGGCCCTGCCGCCGATCTGGCTGCTCGGCTCCAGCGATTATTCCTCGGAGCTGGCCGCGCAGATCGGCATGGGCTTCGCCTTCGCCCATCACTTCGCGTCCCACGATGCGATCGATGCGATGGTGCATTACCGCAACCGCTTCCAGCCCTCGGCCTGGCGTGCGAGCCCGCATGCGATCCTCGCGGTTGCCGTCATCGCGGCCGATAGCGATGCGGAGGCCGAACGGCTCGCCAGCTCGTTCGACCTCAACAGGCTGCGCCGCGACCGCGGCCAATACCTGCCGTTGCCGAGCGTCGAGGAGGCGCTGGCCTATCCCTACTCCGACGCCGAGCGCACCTCGATCCTGCGCAACCGTTCCCGCCTGTTCGTCGGCAGCCCCGCGACCGTGCAGAGGAAGCTGCAGCCGCTGATCGACGCGAGCAAGCCGGACGAACTGATGGTCATCACCGCCGTGTACGATCACGAGGCGCGGAAGACGTCGTATTCGCTGCTCGCGGACGCGTTCGGGTTGGGGAAGAGGGCAGCTTAGTCATTGATTGTCATTCCGGGGCGATGCGAAGCATCGAACCCGGAATCTCGAGGTTCCGGGTTCACGCTTTCGCGTGCCCCGGAACGACGCCATCAACCCTGCTGCGATTCGCTGAACGTCGCGCGGAACGGATGTCCCGGATATACGCCGACGATGCGGAATTCGCGCGAGAAGAATTTCAGCTCCTCGATGGCGAAGGCGAGGCCCTTGTCCTCGGGGTGGCCGTCGACGTCGGCATAGAACTGCGTGGCGAAGAAGTTGCCGTCGATCATGTAGCTTTCGAGCTTGGTCATGTTGACGCCGTTGGTGGCAAAGCCGCCGAGCGCCTTGTAGAGCGCGGCCGGCAAATTGCGCACCCGGAAAACGAACGTCGTGACCAGCGGGCCGGAGCCCTGCGCGGCCCATCTCGGCTCGCGTGCCAGCACCACGAAGCGCGTGGTGTTGTGGGCCTCGTCCTCGATGTCATCGGCGAGGATGTCGAGGCCGTAGATCTTTGCGGCGAGGCGCGAGGCGATCGCCGCGACGGTCTTGTCCTTGCGTTCCGAGATGTCGCGGGCGCTGCCGGCGGTATCGGCGTGCACGATCGGCTTGATGCCGAGCTTGCGGATGATGCGGCGGCACTGGCCGAGCGCATGCACATGGCTCTCGACGCTCCTGATGTCTTCGAGCCTGGTCCCCTTCACCGCCATCAGCTGATGCCGAACGGGGAGAAACCACTCACCGATGATGAAGAGGCCGGAGGCCGGCAGGAGATGATGGATGTCGGCGACGCGGCCGGCCACCGAATTCTCGATCGGGATCATGCCGAGATCGGCCTCGCCCGACGAGATCGCCGACAGCGCGTCCTCGAAGGTAGCGCAGGGCATCGGCTCGGCCTCGGGATAGGCCTCGACGATGGCGATGTGGGAATTGGCTCCGGGTTCGCCCTGGAATGCGATCTTCATCTTGCTCATGATCGGCCTTGTAACAGCGGCTCAGGATTTGGAAAGGATGCTGCGGGCGGTTTCCAGGTCCGCCGGCGTATCAACTCCGCGGGGCACTGTATCCACGATGGTGAAGTCGATGCGCATTCCGGCCTCCAGCGCGCGGAGCTGCTCGAGCTTCTCCTGCAATTCCAGCGGAGACGGCGGAAGCGAGACGTAGCGCTCCAGAGCGGCGCGGCGGTAGGCATAGAGCCCGATATGGTGGTAACGCGGTCCGTCGCCGTAAGGGGCGGTCGCGCGGGTAAAATAAAGCGCGCGCATCCGCCTGCCGCCAAGCGAGGTTCCGATCGCCTTCACCACGCTCGGCGCGAGGTCCTCTTCCTCGGTATGAATCTGCGAGGCCAGGGTCGCGATGTCCACGGCCGGGTCTTGCAGGGGAGGCAGCACCTCGCGGATGTTGTCGATCGTGATGGTTGGGAAATCTCCCTGGAGATTGACCACGATCTCGGCCTTGCCCTCGGGATCGAGTTTCTGCATGGCCTCATGAATGCGGTCGGAGCCGGATGGGTGATCGGGGCGGGTCATCACCGCCTCGCCGCCATGGGCGGCCACGACCGAGGCGATCTCCGGCGTATCGGTTGCAACCGCGACCCGGCCGATGGCGGCGGCCTCGGCGCGGCGCAGCACGTGGACGATCATCGGCAGGCCCGCGATATCGGCGAGCGGCTTGCCGGGCAGGCGGGTGGCGGCCATGCGGGCCGGGATCAGCACCAGGAAGCGAGGGTCGATCATGGGTTCAAGTTCTTGGGGTCAAGGGCCTGGAAACGGGGCGTTTTTCGCGCCGAGAAAGGGAGTGGGGACGGGCCTGAAGCCGGCTCGCTTATACGGGTTGCCAGACCCCGGGCAAACCGATATCTCAATGGCAAAACTCGGGGAAACGATAGGGAACGGTTGATTCTCCCGAGGCTCGTCCTGGCGGCCGCCCGGCCGCTCGATCCTTCTTGCGGTGTGGGGCCTGGCCGGAAATGGACTCTTTCGAACTCAATAAAATTCTCGGTGCCGTGCTCGGCACCTGTCTCTTCCTGCTGGTGACGAGCTTCACCGCGAATGCGCTGTTCTCCCCCAAGATGCCGGAAAAGCCGGGCTTCGAGATCGCGGTCAAGGAAGATGCCGGCCATGGCAAGGGAGGCGCCGCTGCGGCCGCACCGTCCGAGCCGATCGAAAAGCTGCTCCAGACCGCTTCCATCGAGAAGGGCGCGGCGGCCGCCAAGAAGTGCGGCGCCTGCCACACCTTCGAGAAGGGTGGCCCGAATCGGGTCGGCCCGAACCTCTATGGCGTCGTCGGCGAGCCGAAGGGCCAGGGTCGTGGTGGCTTCAACTTCTCGGCCGCCATCAAGGCCAAGGGCGGCAACTGGACGTTCGACGACCTCAACAAGTTCATCGCCAATCCGAAGGGCTTCATCCCGGGCACCGCGATGGGCTTCGCCGGCATCCAGAAGGATTCCGAGCGCGCCGATGTCATCGCCTATCTGAATTCGCTGTCGGAGCATCCCCAGCCGCTGCCGACCGCGTCGAAGTAAGGCCTCAACAACCTGTCTTGGAATAGGCGGCCAGGCTGAGAAGCCTGGCCGTTTTCGTATCCGGGCCTCCCGGTGAATTTATCGGGGCGTTTGGCCGCATCTGACGGGCCGTCCGGCCTTTCAAGATGAGGAAAAAGCAACATATTCCGTCGAAACCTCGCCTATATTGGGAACTTAAAGGAGTAGTCTCCTTCAAGACAGGGATGTTGATTTGGCCATTACCCGACGCGATCTCCTGCTCACCGGCACTGCGGCCGCAGCGCTTCCCGTCCTCGGTTCCGTGGCGGGCGTTGCCGCCATCGGCACAGCGCAGGCGCAATCCGCCACTGAGCTGGCTTCCAGCAAATTGCCTTGGCGTCATGCCCTGTCGCTGTTCGGGAAGGTCAAGTACGCCGCGGATTTCAAGCGCTTCGACTACGTCAATCCGGAAGCGCCCAAGGGCGGCGTCGCCCGCCAGATTGCCGTCGGCACCTTCGACAATTTCAACATCGTCGTGTCGGGCGTGAAGGGGCAGGTCGCAGGCGCGGTCGCATTCATCTACGAATCCCTGATGACGGCCTCGCTCGACGAGGTCTCGACCGAGTACGGCGCGCTGGCCGAGGCCGTCAGCCATCCCGATGATTTCTCCTTCGTCACCTACCGCTTGCGGCCGGAGGCCAAATGGCACGACGGCAAGCCGGTCACCGCCGATGACGTGATCTTCTCGCTCGATTCCTTCAAGAAGCACCACCCGATGTACTCGGCCTATTACAGCCATGTGGTCCGGGCTGAGAAGGTCGGCGAACGCGAGGTGAAATTCGTGTTCGATGCGCCCGGCAACCGCGAGCTGCCGCAGATCGTGGGCCAGCTCACGGTCCTGCCGAAGCATTGGTGGGAGGGGACGGACGCGCAGGGCCGCAAGCGGGACGTTTCGGCGACCACGCTCGAAGTGCCGCTCGGCTCCGGTCCCTACAGGATCAAGGACTTCGTGGCGGGACGATCGATCGCGCTGGAGCGCGTCAAGGATTATTGGGGCCGCGACCTGCCTGCCAATGTCGGCCGCAACAATTTCGACGAGCTGCGCTACGAATATTTCCGCGACGCCACCGTGGCGATCGAGGCTTTCAAGGCCGACCAGGTCGATTGGCGCACCGAGAACAGCGCGAAGAACTGGGCGACCGCCTACGACTTCCCGGCCGTGACCGAAAAGCGCGTGATCCTCGAGGAATTCGCCAATCGCAGCTCGGGCGTGATGCAGGCCTTCGTGCCGAACCTACGCCGCGGCAAGTTCAGCGATCCGCGCGTGCGGCGTGCGCTCAACTATGCGTTCGACTTCGAGGAGATGAACAAGCAGATATTCTTCGGCCAGTACAAGCGCGTCAGCAGCTATTTCGACGGCATCGACGAGCTCATGGCAACCGGCGTGCCGCAGGGCAAGGAGCTCGAGATCCTCGAGACCGTCCGCGCCCAGGTCCCGCCCGAAGTCTTCACCACGGCCTACACCAATCCGGTCGGCGGCAATCCGGAAGCCGTGCGCGATAATCTGCGCGAGGCGCTGCGCCTGTTCAAGGAGGCCGGCTACGAGGTGCGTGACCGCAAGCTGGTCGACGTCAAGACCGGCGCCCAGTTCACTCTCGAATTGCTGAATTCGGATCCCAGCTTCGAGCGGATCACGCTGTTCTATAAGCCGTCGCTGGAGCGGCTCGGCATTGCCGTGAGCGTTCGGACGGTCGATCCGACCCAGTACGAGAACAGGACACGCGAGTGGGATTTCGACATCGTCACCAACTCGTGGGGCGAGTCGCAGTCGCCGGGCAACGAGCAGCGCGAGTTCTGGTCGTCCAAATCGGCTGATATCGCCGGCTCCCGCAACATTGCCGGCATCAAGAACCCGGCGATCGACAAGCTGATCGAACGGGTGATCTACGCCACCGATCGTGATGATCTCGTCGCGGCTACCAAGGCGCTTGACCGCGTGCTGCTGTGGAATCACTACGTCGTGCCGCAGTGGACCTACAACAAGGTCCGCACCGCCCGCTGGGATCGCTTTGGGCGGCCCTCGGAACTGCCCAAATACGGCCAATCCGGCTTCCCGTTCATCTGGTGGTACGACGCAGACAAGGCGGCACGGATCGCAAAGAAGTCGTGAAGGATATTTCCCGCATGACGCAGATGTCACGCCGCCATGTGCTGACCATTGGTGTCGGCGGCGCCCTCGGGGTGTCGCTGGGTGCGCGGCCGATCCGTCGCGCGCATGCATCGGAAGCCGGGGTTGAAGCTCACGGCATCTCGGCGTTCGGCGATCTCAAATATCCCGCCGACTTCCACCATTTCGACTACGTCAACGTCGATGCGCCGAAGGGCGGTACGTTCTCGCTCATCCCGTCAACGAAATCGCACAACCAGTCCTACCAGACCTTCAACTCGCTCAACTCCTTCATTCTCAAGGGCGATGGCGCGCAAGGCATGGACATGACGTTTTCGCCGCTGATGGTCCGCGCGAACGACGAACCGGACGCGATGTACGGACTTGCCGCCAAATCCGTGCAGATATCGCCGGACAGGCTGGTCTATCGCTTCACGATACGGCCGGAGGCAAAATTCCACGACGGCACCAAGCTCACCGCGCACGACGCGGCGTTCTCGCTGACGACGCTGAAGGCCAAGGGCCACCCGCTGATCACCGTGCAGATGCGCGACGTGGTGAGCGTGGAAGCGATCGACGATGCGACGCTCGTCGTCACCTTTGCCAAGGGACGCGCGCGCGACGTGCCGCTCTATGTCGCCGGACTGCCGATCTTTTCGAAAGCGTATTACACGTCGCGGCCGTTCGATGAATCGACGCTGGATATTCCGCTCGGCTCCGGTCCGTACAAGGTCGGCCGGTTCGAGGTCAATCGCTACATCGAGTTCGAGCGGGTCAAGGACTGGTGGGCGGCCGATCTGCCGCCCTGCCGCGGCAGCTACAATTTCGACGTCGTGCGCTATGAATTCTACCGCGACCGCGACGTCGCCTTCGAGGGTTTCACCGGCAAGAACTATCTCTACCGAGAGGAATTCACCTCGCGCATCTGGGCGACGCGCTATGATTTCCCGGCCGTCAAGGACGGTCGTGTCAAGATGGAGGTCGTGCCCGACGATACGCCCTCCGGTGCGCAAGGCTGGTTCATCAATACCCGGCGCGACAAGTTCAAAGACCCGCGCGTGCGCGAGGCCCTGATCGATGCCTTCGATTTTGAATGGACCAACAAGACCATCATGTACGGCGCCTATGCCCGTACGGTGTCGCCGTTCCAGAACTCGGACCTCATGGCGGGCAATGCGCCGCCTTCGCCGGAAGAGCTGAAGCTGCTCGAGCCATTCCGCGGTCAGGTTCCTGACGACGTCTTCACCGCTCCGTTCACGCCTCCGGTCACGGACGGCTCCGGACAAGACCGCAGCTTGTTGCGCAGGGCCCAGCAATTGCTGACCGAAGCCGGCGTGCCAATCAAGGACGGCAAGCGCGTCCTGCCGAACGGTGAGGTCTTCAGAATCGAGTTCCTGCTGGATGAGCCCTCCTTCCAGCCGCATCATGCGCCCTACATCAAGAATCTCGCGACGCTCGGTATCGAAGCGAATGTGCGCGTCGTCGATCCGGTGCAGCACAGGGCGCGCCAGGATGACTTCGACTTCGATATGACGATCCAGCGCTTCAGCATGTCGGCGACGCCTGGCGATGCCATGCGCGCGTTCTTCTCCTCGCAGGTCGCGAACACCAAGGGCTCGTACAATCTCGCTGGCGTCGCCAGTCCGGCGATCGACGCCATGATCGAGGAGATCATGGCGGCCGACAGCCGCGAAGAGCTGACCGTCGCCTGCCGCGCCTTCGACCGCCTGTTCCGCGCCGGCCGTTATTGGGTGCCGCAATGGTACAACAAGACGCACCGGCTGGCTTATTGGGACCAGTTCGGCCATCCACCGAGGCTGCCGCGTTATGCCAACGGCGTCGGCGCCCCCGACATCTGGTGGCATGAACCCGCCAAGGCCGCCAAGCTCGAGCAGGCAAAATAGCCATGAGCGCCTATATCGCCCGCCGTATCCTCCTGATGATTCCGACCCTGCTCGGAATCCTCTTCGTCTCCTTCGTCGTCGTGCAGTTCGCGCCGGGCGGCCCGGTCGAGCGCGTGATCGCACAACTCTCGGGGGCCGATACCGGCGGCACCTCGCGCATTTCGGGCGGCAGCGACTTTGCGCAGCGTGCGCCCGGGCAGGTCGGGGCCGGCGGCGATGCCATCAACTCGAAATATCGCGGCGCGCAGGGGCTCGATCCTGATTTCATCAAGAAGCTCGAGGCACAGTTCGGCTTCGACAAGCCGGCGCCGGAACGCTTCGCGCTGATGGTTTGGAATTTCGCCCGCTTCGATTTCGGCAAGAGCTATTTCCGCGACGTCAGCGTGCTCCAGCTCATCAAGGAAAAGCTGCCGGTCTCGATCTCGCTGGGGATCTGGTTGACACTTCTGACCTACCTGATCTCGATCCCACTCGGCATTCGCAAGGCCGTGAATGACGGGGCGCGGTTCGACACCTGGACCTCGACCGTGCTCGTGCTCGGCTATGCAATCCCCGGCTTCCTGTTCGCGATCCTGCTGATCATCCTGTTTGCCGGCGGCTCGTTCTTCAACTGGTTCCCGCTGCGTGGGCTGACCTCGGACGGCTGGTCGCAATTTCCGTGGTACTGGAAGATCGTCGATTATTTCTGGCATCTGACGCTGCCGCTGATTGCCATGGGCCTCGGCGCGTTCACCACCATGGCGTTCCTGACCAAGAACTCGTTCCTGGACGAGATCCGCAAGCAATACGTCATGACCGCGCGCGCCAAAGGCTGCAGCGAGAATCAGGTGCTCTATGGTCACGTCTTTCGCAACGCGATGCTGATTGTCATCGCGGGCTTTCCCAGCACCTTCATCCACGCCTTCTTCTCCGGCTCGCTTCTGATCGAGACTATCTTCTCGCTGGATGGGCTGGGGCTGCTCAGCTTCGAGAGCGTGCTCAACCGCGACTATCCCGTGGTGTTCGGCACACTCTACATCTTTTCGCTGGTCGGCCTCGTGATCAACCTGATCTCCGACCTGACCTATATGTGGATCGACCCCCGGATCGATTTCGAGGCACGGGAGGTCTGATGACGATCACCGCGCCGACGCCGATCGAGACCACAGCGAAGTCGCCGCTCGGCGATGCCGTTCCGATCACGCGCAAGCCGTTCGCGCCTTCGCCGCTCAACAGGCGGCGCTGGCAGAACTTCAAGGCCAACCGCCGCGGCTACTGGTCGTTCTGGATCTTCATCGCCCTGTTCGTGGTCTCGCTGTTCGCCGAGCTGATCGCCAACGACCGGCCCTTCCTGATCAAGTTCGACGGCCGTCTCTATTGGCCCGCTTTCGTGACCTATTCCGAAACCACCTTCGGCGGCGATTTCGAGACGGCGGCCGACTATCGCGACCCCTATTTGCAGAAGCTGATCAAGGACAAGAACGGCATCATCGTCTGGCCGCTGATCCGCTATTCCTACGACACCCACAATCTCGACCTGCCGACGCCGGCGCCGTCGCCGCCGACCTGGATGCTGACCGAAAAGCAGTGCCAGCCGGTGGTGGAGAAGAAAGGGCTGAGGAGCTGCCGCGACCTCGAATACAACTGGCTCGGCACGGACGATCAGGGCCGCGACGTCGTCGCGCGGCTGATCTATGGCTTCCGCATCTCGGTGCTGTTCGGCCTCTGCCTCACCATCATCTCGTCCGTCATCGGTATCGCCGCGGGCGCGGTGCAGGGCTATTTCGGCGGTCGGGTCGACCTGATCTTTCAGCGCTTCATCGAGATCTGGACGGCGATTCCCTCGCTCTATCTTCTCCTGATCCTGTCCTCGGTGCTTGTGCCCGGCTTCTTCGTGCTGCTCGGTATCCTGCTGCTGTTCTCCTGGGTCTCGCTGGTCGGTCTCGTGCGGGCAGAATTCCTGCGCGGGCGCAACTTCGAATATATCCAGGCGGCGCGGGCGCTCGGCGTGTCCAACCCGGTCATCATGTTCCGCCACCTGCTGCCGAATGCGATGGTGGCAACCATGACGTTCCTGCCCTTCATCGTGTCGAGCTCGGTGATGACGTTGACAGCGCTCGATTTCCTGGGCTTCGGGCTGCCGCCGGGATCGCCTTCGCTCGGCGAATTGCTGTCGCAGGCCAAGTCCAACGTGCAGGCGCCCTGGCTCGGCTTCTCCGGCTTCTTCTCGGTCGCGATCATGCTGTCGCTGCTGATCTTCATCGGCGAAGCGGTCCGCGACGCCTTCGATCCGCGCAAGACGTTCAGGTAAGGTCATGGACGCGATCAACCAGCCCCTGCTTGCCGTTCGCGACCTCTCGGTGGCTTTCCACCAGGGCGGCGCCACCACGCTCGCGGTCGACAAGGTCTCGTTCCAGATCAAGCGCGGCGAATGCCTGGCGCTGGTCGGCGAATCCGGCTCCGGCAAGTCGGTCAGCGCGCTCTCGATCCTCAAGCTGCTGCCCTATCCGAACGCCTCGCACCCCTCGGGCAGCATCCGCTTCAAGGGGCAGGAGCTGATCGACCGCTCCGAGCAGAAGATGCGGGAGGTCAGAGGCAGCGATATCTCCATCATCTTCCAGGAGCCGATGACCTCGCTCAATCCGTTGCACACGATCGAGGCGCAGATCGGTGAGATCATCCAGCTGCACAATCCGACCGGCAATGCCGAGGTGCGCAGACGGACGCTGGAACTGCTGACGCAGGTCGGCATTCCCGAGCCCGAGACGAGGCTGAGGAGCTATCCGCATCAGCTTTCCGGCGGTCAGCGCCAGCGTGTGATGATCGCGATGGCGCTCGCCAACGAGCCGGATCTGTTGATCGCGGACGAGCCGACCACGGCGCTCGACGTCACCGTGCAGGCGCAGATACTGGCGCTGCTCGCCGAGATCCGCTCGCGGCTCGGCATGAGCCTGCTCTTCATCACCCACGATCTCGGCATCGTGCGCCGCATCGCCGACACCGTCTGCGTCATGAAGAACGGCGAGATCGTCGAGCAGGGGCCGGTCGAGCAGGTCTTCAGGACGCCGAAGCATCCCTATACGCGCGACCTGCTCGCGGCGGAGCCGAAGCCGGATCCGGCGCCGCCGCAGCCGGACGCGCCGGTGGTGATGTCGGCCAGCGATCTGAAGGTGTGGTTTCCGATCAAGCGCGGCCTGATGCGCAAGACGGTCGGCCACATCAAGGCGGTCGACGGCGTCAGCCTCGCCGTGCGCAAGGGCGAGACGCTAGGTGTGGTCGGCGAATCCGGTTCGGGCAAGACCACGCTGGGGCTGGCACTGTTGCGCCTGATCTCCTCGAACGGACGCATCGTCTTCTTAGGGAAAGACATCCAGGGCCTGCGCTTCAAGGAGATGCGCCCGTTCCGGCGCGACATGCAGATCGTGTTCCAGGACCCGTTCGGCTCGCTCTCACCGCGCATGTCGATCGCCGATATCATCGCCGAAGGCCTCTCCGTGCATCAGCCGAAGCTGTCGCGGGAGGAGCGTGACGCGCGCGTCGTCAAGGCGCTGGAAGACGTCGGGCTGAAGCCCGATACCCGCTTCCGCTATCCCCACGAATTCTCTGGCGGCCAGCGCCAGCGCATCAGCATCGCGCGCGCGGCGGTGCTGGAGCCGGATTTCGTCGTGCTGGACGAGCCGACCAGCGCGCTCGACATGCTGTTCCAGGCGCAGATGGTCGATCTGTTGCGCGAGCTGCAGCGCAAGCGCGAGCTCACCTACATGTTCATCTCGCACGATCTACGCGTCGTCGCCTCGCTCGCGAGCCATTTGATCGTGATGCGCGGCGGCAAGGTGGTCGAAGAGGGTCAGGCCGCCGAGCTGTTCAAGCATCCGAAGAGCGATTATACGCGTGCGCTGTTCGCGGCGGCGTTCCGGCTGGAGACGGCGGGGAACGGCTCGGTGGCGACGTAAGCCCCGTTAGAGCCGCTTGATCGCAGCGACCTCGCTGCCGGCCGCCTTGATCCGCGCGATGGCCGGCTCGATCGGCTCGATCACGGTCGCCATGTGATGCGCGTTGGCGTGAACCATGGTGCTGCCGTCGCGGACGATGGCGACGTGGCCCTTCCAGAAGATCAGATCGCCGCGCTGCAAGCTGCTTCGCTCATGCGGCTCCAGTGCGCGGCCGAGACCGGCCAGCTGCATGTCGCTGTCGCGCGGGCAGCCGATCCCCGCTGCCGTCAGCGAGACCTGGACGAGGCCGGAGCAATCGATGCCAAGACTGCTCTTGCCGCCCCAGAGATAGGGCGTGCCGACGAAGCGCTCGGCGATTGCGACGAAGTCCGGCTCGCGATGATCGAGCGGAGCGAGATGCGCTTTCGGCAGATATCTGCCGTCGCGCGTCACGGCGAAGCTGCCGTCCTCGCGTGCCACGGCGAGCCTGGATCCCATCACCAGCGTCTCGGCCGGCGGCAGCTTGATCGAGGGGCCGGGGAAGTCAAACGTCCGCAATGCGCTGACCACGTGAGTCGGGGCGGCCGAGGGCGTCACGAGCGCCGCATCCGGCAGCCAGCCGACATAGCCATCGCCGTTGAGCTGGCCCCACGCCCAACCCTCGCCGTTGCGGTCGTAGACCGTGACGCGTTCGCCGCGCAGGGCCTCCGTCATCAGCATTGCGCTCGAGGACGGCTGTTCGCGCACCGGCGCGACCGGCTCGACCACCTCGAACTCCCGGCCCTCGACGAAGCGATCGGCCTGCACCTTGCCTTCGAGATATTTCGCGGCAAGGTCGCCGCGCGCCGGTGTTATTCGCGGATCATGCATAGCGCTCGCTCAGCAAGGTGTAGATGGCGCGCGCGGCCTGGCACTCGCCGCCTTCGGGGCGTGCGGGCTTGGCCGACGGTGTCCAGCCGTAGATGTCGACATGCAGCCAGCTCCCGGCGTGCTCGACGAAACGCTGCAGGAACAGCGCGCAGGTGATCGAGCCGGCAAAGCCGCCCGACGGCGCGTTGGTGATGGTGGCTGTCTTGGAGTCCAGCCACGTGTCGTAAGGCGGCCACAGCGGCATGCGCCACAACGGATCGTTCTCCTTCACCGCGCAGCGCGCCAGGTCGGCGGCAAGGGTCTCATCATTGGTGTAGAAGGGCGGCAGATCCGGTCCCAGCGCGACACGCGCCGCGCCGGTCAGCGTGCCCAGGTCGATCAGCAGGTCGGGCTTCTCCTCGTCGGCCAGCGCCAGCGCGTCGGCGAGCACCAGGCGTCCCTCCGCGTCGGTGTTGCCGATCTCGACGGTAATGCCCTTGCGCGAGGTGAAGATGTCGAGCGGGCGGAAGGCATTGCCGGCGACGGCATTCTCCACCGCCGGAATCAGCACGCGCAGCCGCACCTTCAGCTTCGCGTCCATCACCATGCGCGCCAGCGCCAGCACGTTGGCAGCGCCGCCCATGTCCTTCTTCATGATCAGCATGCCGCTCGACGGTTTCAGGTCGAGCCCGCCGGTGTCGAAGCAGACGCCCTTGCCGACCAGCGTCACCTTGGGGTGATCGGGATCGCCCCAACCGATGTCGATCAGCCGAGGCGCGCGGCTCGACGCCATGCCGACGGCGTGGATCAGCGGGAAGTGCTTCTCCAGCTCCTCGCCGATGGTGCAGGAAAAGCTTGCGCCGAACTCGGCGGCGAGGTTTTGCGCGGCGGCCGCGAGCTCTTCCGGCCCCATGTCGTTGGAGGGCGTGTTGATGAGGTCGCGCGCCAGCATCGCCGCATTGGCGATCCGCTCGATCTCGGCAGGCTCGACGCCATCAGGCGGCACCAGCCGGACCTCGGGCCGGTCAGCCTTGCGGTAGCGCGCGAAGCGGTAGGTGCCGAGCGCGAAAGCGAGCGCCGCCAGCCGTGTATCGTGTGGCGCATTGGCAAAGCGATAAGTGCCCGGCGGCAGCAGGCCGGGCAGGGCGCCGGGCCGGAACAGGTCGCGCGATCTTGCAGTGTCGTCGTCCAGGCCGAACAGCACCTGGGCGATCGCGCCATCGGGCGCGGGCAGCGCGAGATAACCGCCGGGCTTGGCAGCAAAGGCGCATGAAGTGGCGAACTGGCGCTGCGCTGGCGGCAGCGCCTCGGCGACCTGATCCCAGCTCGATTTCGTGACGAACGTGATCGGGATGGCGGTGGATGACGTCTCGAAGACAGCAGGCATTGGCGGGTCCGGATCGTCGGATCAAACGGGTCATGCGAACGGACGAGACTTCGCAGAGTTTCGCCGCGGCTGCAATCGGCTTTGCTGTCACCGTTTCGGCGAGCCGCTACTCGCGGCAAGGGGGCCATGCTAGGTTCCGGCAATGGTCGCCAGGGCTGGAGATCGGGCGGCCGACGACAAACGCGCCGGGAGGACATGCAATGGAATTCGTGTGGAGCGTGGTCACGTTCATCGGCCATGCCGTCGAGGCGATCTTTGGCTATGTCGAGCACCACCACTGGATCTTCGCGCTCCTTGCCGGCGGTTACGTCTTCTATCTCCACGACCGCTCGGTCCACGCGCGGTTCGATGCGCTCGACAAGCGCGTCGACGAAATCCGCAAGCGGCTCGCGATCGAATATTGAGGCGGCAATGCTGAGGCATCTAACGGGCAGATGAGGGCGCTCGGCCCCGATCTCGACCTCGGCGGAGGCACCCCCGCAGACGTCGCCGTGAGAGGTGCGGGCCGGGAAGCTGCGTTAACCGGCCGTTAGGGTTAACAGCCTATTGCTGGCGCGTTCGGCTCGATCAATCGGCTCGAGAGTCAAGGCGTCATGCGTCAACGGTTCAGTCTCGCCCGGCTTCTTGCGTCCACCTCGCTGGTCGCGGCGGTCGCCATGGGCCTCGGCGGCTGCACGGGCATGTCGAAACTCTCCGACGTGACGGGCTCGCTCGGCGGACCACGGGCAGAGGCGGCTCCCACCGATCCCGCGCGCGCCGTCGAGGTCTATGGCGAGCGCTACCGGGCCAATCCCAGGGATGCCGAGGCCGCGCTGGCCTATGGCCAGGCCTTGCGCGCCAACGGCCAACGCGCCCAGGCCGCCGCCGTGCTCGAGCAGGCGACCATCGCCAATCCCGGCAACAAGGCGCTGCTCGCGCAGTATGGCCGCGCGCTCGCCGACAACGGCAATTTCCAGCAGGCCTACGACGTCCTGTCGAAGGCGCATTCGCCTGACAATCCGGACTGGCGCTTGCTCTCGGTGCAGGGCACCGCGCTGGACCAGATGGGCCGTCACGAGGAGGCGCGCTCCTATTATACGAGCGCGCTCAAGATCGCGCCGGGTGATCCTGGCGTGCTTTCCAATCTCGGCCTGTCCTACATGCTGTCGAAGGATCTGCCCAAGGCCGAAGAGGTGTTGCGGCAAGCCCACGCCTCGCCGCGCGCCAGCAGCCGGGTGCGGCAAAATCTCGGCCTCGTCGTCGGTCTCCAGGGCCGCTTCGCGGAGGCCGAGACCATCGTGAAGGCGGATCTGCCGCCGGATCAGGCCGCGGCCAATGTCACTTATCTCAAGGAAATGCTGAGCCGCAGCGACAATCATCGCGGCGGGCCGAAGCGGACCCCGGTGGCCTCGCTCAACCAGCCCGACTGATCAAGATCTGATCTTCAGCAATCGAAGCCGTCCCACGGACCGCGCGCGGTCGGTGGCTTGTGTCACTGCATCTCGGTGAGCTTGATGCCGGTCGGTCCGAGAATGACGACGAACAGCACTGGCAGGAAGAACAGGATCATCGGCACCGTCAGTTTCGGCGGCAACGCGGCGGCCTTCTTCTCGGCCTCGGTCATCCGCATGTCGCGGTTTTCCTGTGCCATGACGCGCAAGGATTGACCGAGCGGGGTGCCGTAGCGCTCCGCCTGCTGAAGCGCGAGACAGACCGACTTGACGCCCTCGAGCCCGGTGCGTCGCGCCAAATTCTCATAGGCGACCTTGCGGTCCTGCAGGTAGGACAATTCGGCCGTGGTCAGCGTGAACTCCTCCGACAGCGCAATCGACTGTCCCACGATTTCGGTGGCGACCTTCCGAAACGCCATTTCGACCGACATGCCGGATTCGATACAGATCAGGAGCAGGTCGAGTGCATCGGGAAAGGCGCGCTTGATCGAGAGCTGGCGCTTGGAGATCGCATTCTTCAGGAACAGCATCGGCGCCTGGAGGCCGAGATAGGCCGCGCCGATGCAGATGCCGATCTTGATCGGCATCGGCCTGTCCATGTGCGCGATCACGAAAACGTAGAGGAGCGAGCCGACGAAGAGCACGATCGGGGTGACCAAGCGGGCAAACAGGAAGGTGATGTAGGGCGCCTGGCCGCGGTAACCGGCCATGATGAGCTTGTCCCGCGCCGCCTCCTGCGCGAGCCATTTGGTGAGGTTGAAGTCCTCCACGACCTTGGAGACGAGCTGCTTCGGCGTCTGGCGCAGCGAGACCTTTTCGTTCTTGTGAAGGCGCTCGCGCTCGCGCTGCCGAATGCGCTCACGCTCGCTCGCGACCGCCTTCATGCGCTTGGAGAGTCCCTCGCCGGCGAATAGCGGCATCACAAGCGTATAGACGGTGGCGCTGGCGGCGATGGCCGCCAGCAGCATGGTCATGAAACGGACGTCATGCAGTTTCGAAACGAGGAACTCGACCATGCGGCACCGTCAGAAGTCGAAATTGATCATCTTTTTCATCACCATGATGCCGATCGACATCCAGACGACGCAGCCGACCAGCATCAGCTGGCCAGTGGGATGAGTCCAAAGCAGCGAGATGTAGTGCGGCGTCGTGAGATAGACGAGGAACATCACGATCGGCGGCAACGAGCCGATGATGCCGGCCGAGGCCTTGGCTTCCATCGACATCGCCTGGATCTTCTCTTTCATCTTCTTGCGGTCGCGCAGCACCTTGGAGAGGTTGCCCAGCGCCTCGGAGAGGTTGCCGCCCGATTTCTGCTGGATCGAGATGACGATGCCGAAAAAGTTGGCTTCGGGCAGCGGCATGCGCTCATAGAGCCGGGAGCAAGCCTCGCCCAGCGGCATACCGATCGCCTGCGTCTCGATGATGGCGAGGAATTCGCTGCGCAGCGGCTCGGGCGAATCGGCCGCGACGACCTTGATCGATTCGAACAACGGCAGGCCGGCCTTGATGCCGCGGACGATGACGTCGACCGCATCGGGCAGTGCCTTCAGGAACTTGTCTTCCCGGCGCTTCTTCAGGAAGCCGAGGGCCCAGCGCGGCAGGCCAAAACCGCCGGCAAAGGCGAGACCGGCGGCGCCGAGCAGGCCGCCGCCGATGAACAGGGCCGCCGCGAACAGCACGCCCGCCACGACGGCGGACACGATCCAGAATTTCTGCGGCGTCCAGTCCAGACCGGCCTGGGAGAGGCGAACGTTGAGCGGAACGCTCTTCTCCTGCTGACGCCGTGCCTCGAGATCCTTCAGCGACGTTTCGACCTGCTCGCGGCGCGATCGCTGGCTCTTTTCGCTCTGCTTGGCCATCGGCGCGTCGGCACGCGAGATCGAGGCGCGCCGGCTTTCCGCCTTCCGTTCCCCGGAGAGCAGCGGATAGAGGAAAACCCAGGCGATGCCGCCGACCGCTGCGGTGGCGAGAAATGCGAGGGCGAGGACCTGTATGTTCATGGCGTCGCTGACCTGCTCACGTCGTCGGCGCCACTTCCGCGGCGTCGAGCGCGGCGGCAAGGCGCTTCTCCTCGCCGTAATAGCGGGCGCGTTCCCAGAACTTCGGACGGCCGATACCGGTCGAGCGGTGCCGGCCGATGATCTTGCCGTTGGCGTCCTCGCCGATCATGTCGTAGAGGAAGATGTCCTGGGTGATGATGGTGTCGCCTTCCATGCCCATCACCTCGGTGATGTGGGTGATGCGGCGCGACCCGTCGCGCAGACGCGCGGCCTGAACGATGACGTCGATCGAGGCGCAGATCATCTCGCGGATCGTTCGCGAGGGCAGGGAAAAGCCGCCCATCGTGATCATGGATTCGCAGCGCGACAGCGCTTCGCGCGGGTTGTTGGCATGCAGCGTGCCCATCGACCCGTCATGGCCGGTGTTCATGGCCTGGAGTAGGTCGAACGCCTCGGGTCCGCGGACTTCGCCGACGATGATGCGTTCGGGCCGCATACGCAGGCAGTTGCGCACCAATTCGCGCATGGTGACCTGGCCCTCCCCCTCGATGTTGGGCGGACGGGTCTCCAGCCGCACCACATGGGGCTGCTGGAGCTGGAGCTCGGCAGCGTCTTCGCAGGTGATGACGCGCTCGTCGTGCTCGATGTAATTGGTCAGACAGTTGAGCAGCGTCGTCTTGCCCGAGCCTGTACCGCCGGAGATGAGCACGTTGCAGCGGACGCGACCGATGATCTGGAGGATCTCGGCGCCTTCCGGCGAGATCGCGCCGAACTTGACGAGCTGATCCAGCGTCAGCTTGTCCTTCTTGAACTTGCGGATGGTGAGCGTCGGGCCGTCGATCGACAGCGGCGGCACGATGGCGTTGACGCGGGAGCCGTCGGCGAGGCGCGCGTCGCAGATCGGCGAGGATTCGTCGACGCGCCGGCCGACCTGGCTGACGATGCGCTGGCAGATGTTGAGGAGCTGCTGGTTGTCGCGAAAGCGGATGCCGGTGCGCTGGATCTTGCCGGCGACCTCGATGTAGACGGTGTTGGCGCCGTTGACCATGATGTCGGCGATATCGTCGCGCGACAGCAGCGGCTCGAGCGGACCGTAGCCGAGAACGTCGTTGCAGATATCGTCGAGCAGCTCCTCCTGCTCGGCGATCGACATCACGATGTTCTTGATCGCGATGATCTCGTTGACGATGTCGCGGATTTCCTCGCGGGCGGATTCCGAATCCAGCTTGGCCAGCTGGGCGAGATCGATCGCCTCGATCAGCGCGCCGAAGATCGTCGCTTTGACCTCGTAATAATTGTCCGAACGCCGGCTCTCCATGGCCGGGGGCGGCGGAGCCTTGGCGGGAGCAAGCGGCGGCGAGGCGACGGCCGGCGGAGGCGGGGCGCGCGACACCGTCGGCGCCGGAGCCGGGGCAGGCTCGAGCGACACGGCGCCGGGCCTGGGCGCCCGAAGGTCGGTGTCTGTTCCGCTACGCTTACCGAACACTTAACAACTCCATGCGGCGGCTTATTTTCCCCGCAACTTGTCAATCAGGGGTGAAAACAGGGACGACTTTTGTTTCTTGGTTTCGGAGCGGCCGGTCAGGCGCTGGGCGATCTGAAGGAACATCTCGATCGACTTGTGGTTGGCGGAGATCTCCGCGATCATCTGGCCGTTGTTGGCCGCCGAGCCAAAGATCTGCGGCTCGAACGGGATCGAGACGATCGGCTGGCTCTCGATCGCCTTGGCGAACTCCGTGGCGGCGATTTCGGGCCGTTTCGGCACGCCGACCTGATTCAGGCAGTAGAGCGGCGGCCGGTCGTTGGGGCGCGCGGCCTTCAACAGATCGAACAGGTTCTTGGTATTGCGCAGATTGGCGAGGTCAGGGGCGGCCACGATCAAAATGTCGTCCGCTCCGATCAAGGCGCGCTTGGTCCAGCCCGCCCATTGGTGCGGAATGTCGAGCACGATGCACGGCATGGTGGAGCGCAGCGTGTCGAACACGGAGTCGAAGGCCTCGGTGCCGAAATCATAGACCCGGTCGAGCGTCGCCGGCGCCGCCAGCAGGCTGAGATGGTCGGTACATTTCGACAGCAGGCGGTCGATGAAGGCGGTGTCGACGCGATCGGGCGAGAACACGGCGTCGGCAATGCCCTGCGGCGGATCCTGGTTGTAGTCGAGCCCGGCGGTACCGAAGGCCAGGTCGAGATCGGCGACGACGGCGTCCATAGCGAGGTCGCGCGCGATCGCCCAGGCGACGTTGTGCGAGATGGTGGAAGCTCCGACGCCCCCCTTGGCGCCGACCACGGCGATGATGCGGCCGACCGCCTTGGCTTCCGGCGCCGAGAACAGGTTGCAGATCGAGCGTACGACGTCGATCGCGCCGACCGGCGCGAGCACATAGTCGCTGACGCCGCGGCGCACCAGCTCGCGGTAGAGCATGACGTCGTTGATGCGGCCGATCACGACCACGCGGGTGCCGGCGTCGCAGACGGTGGCGAGCTGGTCGAGCCCGCCCAGGAGGTCGTTGCGGCCGTCGCTCTCGAGCACGATCACGTTCGGCGTGGGAGCCGAGCGGTAGGCTTCGATCGCGGCCGCCATGCCGCCCATCTGGATCTTCAGATGGGCCTTGCCGAGGCGGCGGTCCTCGCCGGCCGACTGGACCGCGGCAGCGGTCTCGACGGTCTCGCAGAAGGCCTGGACCGAGACGCGCGGCGCGGGCGCAATATGCTCCTCGACCGGCGGAGGGGGGGCGTCCGGCTGCTCTTCGTGTGTCTGGCGAGCGTAGCTGATCATTTGCCGGTGTCGCTGAGTTTGGCCTTGTCGGCTTCGGGGTACGTGGTCGCGCTCGTGAGTCCCTTGCGATACTTCTCGAGACCGGTGATGCGCCGGGGGGTGTAGGACGGCGTTTCAGGCCGCGGCTGCTCGAGGTCCGAGGGATTGTCGACCATCGCCGCGAGGTTGCGCTGATAGGCGCAGCCGTAATTGTAGTAGTCCTTGTTCTCGAACCAGCTCTTGTTCTTCATCGAAGGGCCGATGTCGTCCGGCCACAGGCCGCAGGGACCTGCGATCGCTGCGATCTTGGAATAGGTGAGACGGATCGGCGGCAGGAAGCGCTTGTCCTGGGGCTGGTAGGGGTGAACGTTGACGCCCCGCGGCGGAACGCCCGCCGCGGCCAGCATCGCCTGGATTTCGCGCATCGTGTCCGCGACCGGACGTGCATTGGGCGTGCCGGACGGCACGTCGATGCGGATGGCGCCGGTGCCTTCGTGCAGCCATGCCGATGCGACGCCCATCACGTCGGCGCGCTGGGCAGCGGTCAATCCGCCGCGGGCATGGCCGACGAAGACGACGATCGAGCGATTCTGCTCCTCGATCGCGATCGGGTGGCGCTGCTTGTAGTCGTCGGGAATCGAGGCGGTAACGACCTCGTCGTGCCGGCAGCCGCCGAGCGCGAGCGTCATTGCGACCAGCGCGCCACCGAGACGGATGGCGCGCTTGGGAAGCTGGGGTGGTCTTGTGATCATCGTGAAGTCCCCGTTCCGCCTCAGTCGGTAATGAAGCCGTAGGTGCCGCGGTAGTTCTTGGCCGGTTCGGTCCGGCCGGGCACGCCGTAGATGCGGTTGATGTTGCCGAGCAGCTGGACCTGTGGATCCGCAGGCGGCGTGAAGCCGTCATCCGGCCGCGACAGGTCCTTTGGCGCCACCGCGCGAACGACATAGGGCGTCACGATCACGACCAGCTCGGTCGCGTTGTTGACGAAGTCCCGGCTGCGGAACAGCGTGCCGAGGATCGGGAGCTGCATGATCCCCGGCAGTCCGCTGATCGCCTGCTTGGTCTGCTGCTGGATCAGGCCGGCCATCGCCATCGCGCCGCCGGAGGGAATTTCCAGCGAGGTCTCCGCGCGGCGGGTCCTGATCGAGGGCACCGTCAGCGAGTTCACCGAGGTCGAGGTCACGGCCTGCGACAGCGTGATCGCGTTTTCGTTCGAGAGCTCAGAGACCTCGGTCATCACGCGCAGGCTGATCTTGCCTTCGCTCAGCACCACGGGGGTAAAGTTGAGCGAGATACCGAACTTCTTGAAGCTGATCTGGGTGGTGCAGACGTGCGTGGTAGGGTCGCACGCATAGCCTGCCGGGACCGGGAATTCGCCGCCGGCGATGAACGTTGCCGATTCACCGGAGATTGCGGTCAGGTTCGGTTCGGCCAGCGTGCGGATCACGCCCGCGTTTTCCATCGCGCGCAGGGTGGCCTGCACCGACGACGAGCCGCCGAACTTCGTCGTCAGATTGTTGCCGTCCACGAGGTTCTTGCCGAGTGCCGTGAACGGATTGGAGTTGCTGAAGCTCACCACCGACGTGCCGTAGTTGAGGCTGGCGCTCAGGTCGATGCCGAGCTGCTTGACGATGGTGCGCTGGACCTCCGCCACCGTCACCTTGAGCATGACCTGGTCGCGGCCGCGCACCACGATCGAGTTCACCACCTTGTCGGCGCCGCCGGCCAGGCGCGCGGCGAGCTCGTTGGCCTGCTGCGCTTCCATCGGATTCGCCGCCGTACCGGTCAGGACAATGCCGTCGCCGAGTCCGTCGATCTGAATGTCCGAATTGGGCAGAACCTGCTTCAGCGCGGCCCGCACGCCGTTGAGGTCGCGCTTGACCGCGATGTCATAGGCCGCAATCTGCTGACCGGCGGAATCGAAGAACACGATATTGGTCTGGCCGACCGCGGCACCGATGATGTAGGCGCGCTGCGCCGAGCGGACCACCGCGTTGGCGATCTTGGGATCGGCGACCAGCACGTCCTTGATGTCGCGCGGCAGGTCGATCACGACGGATTTGCCGACGCCGAGCGAGAGGAAGCGCGCGTTCATCTGGCCATCCGCCGCGGCCATCGCCCCGGGACGGTAATCGGCGGCGACCACGGGGGTCAGCACCGGGTTGAGCGCCAGCGCCAGAGCGGCCGAAAACGACAGGGCGCGAACCATCGAGGTTCGCATCGTCGCCAAATCCACCCTGCGTTTCATATCGACTGTCTTCATCGTGCTTTCGCCGTCTGACTTGGAATGCCGTAGCGAATGATCGAAACACCGTCCCGCTTCTGCGCGGAATCATCGAGCGTGATTTCGCTCATCTTGACGTCGACGATGCTGCGCAGCGCCAGCGACAGCGTGCCGCTCTGGCGGGCTGCGGAGAGCGTCGCGGTCTGCGCGGGATTGAGCTCGAGGGTGACGGTCTTGCCGATCACCGCGTTCTGGCCGTCCTTTTCCTTTGGCGCCTGGTCGATGGCGAGGACCCGGATATTGGCCAGGATGATCTCGGAGGTGATGATGTCGGGCGCGCCGTTGTTCTGGTCCGGATTCTTCAGCCGGCGGGTCAGCAGGACGTCGACGCGATCGTTGGGCAGGATAAAGCCGCCTGCGCCGGTCTCCGGCGAGATC
Organism: Bradyrhizobium sp. LVM 105; assembly: GCF_003957705.1. Taxonomy (NCBI): domain Bacteria; kingdom Pseudomonadati; phylum Pseudomonadota; class Alphaproteobacteria; order Hyphomicrobiales; family Nitrobacteraceae; genus Bradyrhizobium; species Bradyrhizobium sp. LVM 105. Next base: position 207,747 of record NZ_QZMV01000010.1, read on the forward strand.
TCGGTCGAGATCGCCCGCATGCCGGTGGGCAGGATTGCAGCCATGAAGCCCGAGCCTTCGGCCTTGACCAGCTTCTGGTCGCGGATCGGCTCACCCTGAATGAAAGGGGCGCGCGCGATCGAACCGGTGACCTGGGTCGCGCCCTCGGGACGCTCGTTGCGGCGGATGAAGGTGGCGCTGGCGGTCGCGGCCGGCCAGGTCTGCCATTGCACGTCTTCCGGCTTCACGGTCTGGCCGAGGCCGATGTCGTTCTTGGCAACGAGGACGTCGACGGTGGGAAGCTGTGCGACCGGAGCCGCGGGAGGCGGCGCAGATTGGTCCGAGCCGCTCGCCAGGTACGCGGCGACGCCGCCGGCGCTGATGGCGACCGCCAGGACGACAATGCGTGCCCTATTCATACGCTTCACTTTCCAACAAGACGCCGCGACGCTGCCGCCGCCGTAATCGGCAGTTGACCAGCTATTCGTCAAAGCATGGTTAATGAGGCGTATCTAAATCGCCTTAACGCCGGGTTACCCGGTGCGTTCAGCGCAGCGCGAGGTGAGCGAGGTCGATCGACTTCACCCATTCGGTCTCCGGGTAGACCATCAGCGCGCTCAGCGCGAGCGCGATGCCGTAGGGGATGCCGCTCTCCTTGGCGTGCAGCCGTGCCAGCCAGGCCTGACCCGCCAGCCCGTAAGGCAGCGGCCATTGCCGGAACTGGAGCAGGAGCAGCGTCAGCGCGCCGCCGAACAGCGAGGCGTAGAGCAGGAAGTTCATCAGCTGTGCGAACCCGAACCAGAGCGCGACGGAGGCCGCGACCTTGGCATCGCCGCCACCGACCCAGCCCATCGCAAAGCAGGTGAAGGCCACGACGAGCAGAAGCGCGCCGGCGCCGACATGGCTCAGCATCTCGTAAGGTGCCATGCCACCGGCGAGGGCGAGCGCGAAGAAGCCTGCGACCAGCGCCAGCGACACGCGATTCGAGATCGTCATCGTGAACAGATCGCTCGCGGCGGCGAACGCCATCAGGGCAGGGAAGAGCAGAAGGCGCGCAAGGTCGAGGATCATGGCGTGCGTCTTGAGGCCTGGGTTTGCCGCGGAAGCTGGCGTCGCCGGATTCTATCCGGCAGTGCTAAACAAACCGACAACGGCTGCGAGGGTCACGCAAGGCCGAAGCTGAGGAGCGCGTGCTTTACCAGAGGCTGGCAATGCGCGCGGCGAGTGCGACCGTCGCAAGCAGCAGCGCAAGGCAGACCCAAAAGACCGGCGAGCCGGCCTGCGCCGCAGCTGCCTCGTTCGCCGCGACCGCGGCACCGGTTCTGTACTCACGCAACGCCACTGGAACTCGCCGTCTTCAGAAAAACAAAGGCCCCGGAGATCCGGGGCTTTTGCCGTCGTTGATCTGTTGCTTACTTCAGCCCGGTGCTGATCGAGGTGAACTTGGTGTTCAGCGTGCTGCCGAGGCTGTTGACGACGGTGATGATGGCCAGCGCGATGCCGGCGGCAATCAGACCGTATTCGATGGCAGTCGCGCCGGATTCGTCCTTCGCGAAACGCGCAATCAAGTTCTTCATGAACAAAACTCCATTCGGGTGGGATCGCCTCGTTCGGCGCTGTCTTTGACCCGATGACCATGAGAGCCGAGCTCTTTCGGTAGAGTTAATCCGATCGCGTAAACCCGCGTCCGGCGCGATGCTTTCGTCCAGAGTGAATTTCGCCTTAAAGCCGCGGCTTCAATTTCAGTTCCAGATACATCGCCGGCGCGCGGCCCGCTTCACCCTCCCTTAAATTTCACGGAGTAGGCGTAAGAGAGGACCGGAATTCGCGGAGAGAGGCGATGATGTCGAGCCTGCCCATGCAAGTCGCCTTGATGCTCGGCGAGACCATCGCGAAGCTGCTCCCCATCACCTTCGTGCTCGCGGCGGTTTTCACCGTGCTCGAGCATTTCTGGGCCTGCAACCCCGGCGCCCCGTGGTGGCGCAAGCGGGAGATCATCACCGACATCTGCTATTGGATCTTCGTTCCGGTGTTCGCCCGCACCATGCGGATCGGACTCCTGATCGTCGGCGCCGCAGCCGTCTTCAACATTCACGACGCCGACGAGCTCATCGCCTTCTACGATAACGGCCATGGGCCGCTGGCGCAGCTGCCTCTGTGGGTGCAGGCCCTGCTGTTCCTGGTGCTGTCCGACTTCATGCTGTATTGGATCCACCGGACCTTCCATGACGGCGGCTTCTGGAAGTACCACGCCATCCATCATTCCTCCGAGGAGATCGGATGGATTTCGGCGGCTCGCTTCCATCCCATCAATCTCTTGCTCGGGACGATCAGCGTCGACGTCGTGTTGCTGATGGCCGGCATTTCCCCGAACATCATGCTCTGGGTCGGTCCGTTCACCACCTTCCATTCGGCGTTCGTGCACGCCAATCTGAACTGGACCTTCGGACCGTTCAAATATCTGCTGGCAACGCCGGTGTTCCACCGCTGGCACCACACTTCGCTCGAAGAGGGCGGCAACACCAATTTCGCCGGCACGTTTCCGGTCTGGGACGTGCTGTTCGGCACTTTCCGCATGCCGGAGGGGCGGCTGCCGCAGGATTACGGCAAGGACGAAGCGGCCATACCGAAGGAGATCGGGGGCCAACTGGCCTATCCGTTCCGCCGCTAGCGGCCGTAAACATTCAGGTAGGTTCAAACAATCGTCGGCGAGTTTGCGGAACGTTCACAAATTAAGGGCAGGTTAGCCGGGTCGGGCACCGGCTCCGCTGTTATCTGTTCGCTTCTGCCGGTTTGTGACGTCCCGGGAGTATGAGTATGCGTAAGGAATTGGCGCGCCGTCATGCGCGGGTCTGTGTTCTGGTTGCTGCCGCAGTGCTGGCATCGCCGGCTGCCGGCCTCGCCGAACCGACGGCCGACACCATCGCCGTCAACGTCGACCAGGCCAAGCTGGTGCGGCTGCCCGGCAAGGTGGCGACCATCGTGGTCGGCAATCCCCTGATCGCCGACGTCACGCTCCAGCCCGGCGGCATGATCGTCGTGACCGGCAAGGGCTACGGTGCCACCAATTTCATTGCGCTCGACCGGAACGGCGAGATTCTGGTCGACCGCCAGATCCAGGTCGAAGGCCCGAGCGACCGGCTCGTCACCGTCTATCGCGGGATCGAGCGCGAGTCCTACAGCTGCATGCCGATTTGCCAGCGTCGGGTGACGCTCGGCGACAGCGACACCTACTTCAACAACACCATGAGCCAGGCCGGCTCGCTGAGCAGCAGTGCCAGCGGCAACGCCGGCGCGGCCACCAAGTCCAACTAGCCGGATCGATTGGCGGCTTCGCGCCGGCGTGGATCGCCCGCCAGGCGACGTGGCTCTGCGCGCGCCGTCCTTGGCTGCCGCCGCCGTGCCGGTTAACGCATCCCTAACCGAGCGGTTCGCGCAGCGTGAATCGCCTGCAACACTTAAACAATCAGTTTTAGCTATTGAACGAAGCAGATGATCGCCGCTGCCGGGGAATTTGACGCGATGCCATCGCTTCCGCCTACGAGATTCACGCTCCGGAAGGCGCTATGCCGGTTTCGTGGCAGCCGCCGCGGCTCCGCGGCTGTCGAGTTCGCGCTGGTTGCTCCGATCTTCTTCGGGCTGCTGTTCGCTATCATCGAGACAGCCTTGGTGTTCTTCGCAGGCCAGGTGCTCGAGACCATCACCCAGAATTCGGCGCGTGCGATTCTGACCGGTCAGGCGCAAGCGCAGGGCGGCTCGGTGGCGGCCTGTCAGACGGTGCCCAACGTGGTCTCGGCGTGCGATCAGACCACGTTCAAGGCCTATGTCTGCACCCAGATCCCGGCGCTGTTCGATTGCAGCAAGCTTTACGTCGACGTGGTCAGCACAAGCTCCTTCACGGCGCTGAGCCTCACCAATTACGGCGATTCCTGCACCTTCAATCCGGCCGGCGTGCAATACAATCCCGGCAGCTCCAGCCAGGTCGTCGTGGTGCGGCTGTTCTATCAATGGCCGCTCTTCGTCACCGGCCTCGGCTACAACATCGGCTGCAGCAGCAAGCGGCTGCTGGTGGCGACCGCAGCCTTCAAGAACGAACCCTTCTGAGGCGATGGATCTGGGCGGACCACAGGCGATGGCGAACTTCTTGAACAATGCCCGCTGCTGGGCGCGTGACTTCGTCGCCGACACGCGTGCGCTCGCGGCGACCGAATTCGCGGTCATCGTCCCGCTGATGCTGGTGATGTTCTTCGGGACCGTCGAATTCTCGTCGGCGATTGCGATCGATCGCAAAGTCACGTTGATTGCACGGACGCTGTCCGATCTGACATCGCAGTCGACGACGCTTGCCGATGCCGACATGCAGAACACCTTCACGGCGAGCATCTCGATCGTCATGCCTTACGACGCTACTCTCGTGAAGGGCTCGATTTCCCAGATCTATATCGATGCGAACAGCATTGCCACGGTCCAGTGGAGCAAGGCCGGAACCATCGCGAGCGGCGCGACGCAAGCGACGCTGGCGACCTCGGGCCGCAAGGCTGGCGACAAGGTGACCAACGAGATTCCGTCGACGCTGCTGATTCCTTCGACCTACCTCATCCTCAGCGAGGCGAGCTACACTTACACACCGTCGGTGGGCTACGTGTTGAAGTCGAGCATCCCGCTGAGAGATCTGTCCTACACGCGGCCGCGCCAGGCGACTTGCGTTCAATACAACAACGTGCCGTCCTCGTGCTGACGTCCCCGGGCAGGGCCTGCAAATGAAAAAGGCCGTGCGTAGCGCACGGCCTTCTTGCTTCTTGCGAGCCGATCGGGCGAGGCCCGGCGAGTTCAGCCTGCGGCGCGGAGGTTGTCTGCTGCCGACTTGCCGGAACGACGGTCGGCCACGATCTCGTAGGAGATCTTCTGACCTTCACGCAGCGTGCCGAGGCCCGCACGTTCCACAGCGCTGATGTGGACGAACACGTCCTGGCCGCCGTCGTCCGGCTGAATGAAGCCGAAGCCTTTGGTCGCGTTAAACCACTTCACGGTTCCCATGCTCACGGGGGTAGTCCCTTCTCAGATAACACAATGTGAGAGCCTGCTCGCGCAGGCCAGTTAGATCGAATTTTGGAAGGGTCGTCAGCGTGTCTGAACCGGCTGTACCGGTGGATGCTAATGTCGTCCGGCCGAAAATCGATAAATTCCTTTTATCGGAATTCCAGTGTCAAAACAATCCAGTCGCGCGCGATTTTTTGATCCGCCGTGATGTTCACGGCGGACCAACAGGAAGGTCGGAATTTTACTGCCGCGCTCGCGCGCCGGCGCTCGACTAGCGACGGCGGAACTGGCCGCCGCGCTGTCCGGGGCGGGGAGGTCCGCCGGCCGTGCTGGGACGCTCGTCCTTGTGGCGGAAAATCAGCCGGCCCTTCTCGAGGTCATAGGGCGACATCTCCACCGTCACGCGGTCGCCCGCCAGAGTCTTGATGCGGTTCTTCTTCATCTTGCCGGCGGTATAGGCGACGATCTCGTGTCCGGCATCGAGCTGCACGCGGTAGCGGGCGTCGGGGAGGATTTCGGTGACCAGTCCTTCGAACTGGATCAGCTCTTCCTTAGCCATGTGGGTGTCTCCAGTCGTAGACTGTTAGTTCGAATGAGGATTGCGGGTCGGTCGGCCGTTGGGGCGACTCTCGCGACGCAAAAAGGCAACGCCTTGTATTCCATCAGGCTTGCCGGCGCTATGCGCGGGACGCTGTTCCGACCGATCGGCTGGTGAGGCGTTCATCTTACCACCGAGACCACGTCGGCGGCGAGACCCCTTGGAGGCCTTGTGGCCTTCTCCCGGCCTGCCATCAACAGGTCTGCCCTCGCTATGACGTCCTTCGCCGGGCCGTCCGTCGCCGGGCCTGCCGGCGCTGTGATGACGTCCGTCGGCATGCCGTTCGTCGCCACGCCGTCCGTCGCCGTGCCGGGCGCCCTGCGGACGCTGGCCCTGGCGGCCACCCGGTCGGCCCTGCCGTTGCTGTGCCGGGGGAGGACCGGCGTCGCGGCGGCCCGCATCGGTGCGATGGTCTTCGCGCGGCAGCGCCACGCGGATCAGCCGCTCGATATCGCGGAGATAGCTGAGCTCCTCACCGCCAGCCACCAGCGAGATCGCGGTGCCGTCGGCGCCGGCGCGCGCGGTGCGGCCGATGCGGTGGACGTAGGTTTCCGGCACGTTGGGCAGGTCGAAATTGATGACGTGGCTGATGCCGTCGACGTCGATGCCGCGGGCGGCGATGTCGGTGGCGACCAGGGTGCGGATCTCGCCCGAGCGGAACTGGGCGAGCGTGCGCTCGCGATGGTTCTGCGACTTGTTGCCGTGAATGGCGCTGGCGGGGATGCCGGCCTTCTCGAGCGACTTCACCACCTTGTCGGCGCCGTGCTTGGTGCGGGTGAAGACCAGTGCGCGGTTGACCGGCTCATCTTTCAGAAGCTTGGTCAGGAAGGCCGGCTTGGCGGAGAAGTCGACCTGGACGATGCGCTGGTTGATTCGCTCGGCGGTCGAGGACACCGGGGTTACCGCGACGCGGGCGGGGTCACGCAGCATGGCGTCGGCGAGCTCGGCGATGTCCTTCGGCATGGTGGCCGAGAAGAACAGCGTCTGCCGCTTGATCGGCAGCTTGGCGACGATTTTGCGGATATCGTTGATGAAGCCCATGTCGAGCATGCGGTCGGCCTCGTCGAGCACGAGGAACTCGACGCTCGAGAGCTTCAATCCGTTGCTCTGCACGAGGTCGAGCAGGCGGCCGGGGGTGGCGACCAGCACATCGACGCCCTGCATCAGGGCGCGGACCTGGCGGCCCATCGGCACGCCGCCGATGGCCAGCGTCGAGGCCAGGCGCAGGTGGCGGCCATAGGCGTTGAAGCTGTCGAGGATCTGGCCGGACAGCTCGCGGGTGGGCGACAACACCAACACCCGGCAGGTCTTGGGCTGCGGCTTGATGCGATGCTCGAGCAGGCGGTGCAGGATCGGCAGCGCGAACGACGCGGTCTTGCCGGTGCCGGTCTGGGCGATGCCGACGACGTCGCGCCCGGTCAGCGCGATCGGGATGGTCTGGGCCTGGATGGGGGTGGGAGTGACGTAGTTCTCTTCGGCGAGAGCACGCGCGATCGGTTCGGCGAGGCCGAAATCCTGAAACGAAGTCAAAAGATGGGTTCTTTCCATGTCAAAAGCGGGCGCCCGGCGCATTCGGCGCGGCGCGCGCAAAAGGGTGTCGAGAAGACACCTGCGTGTTTAGGGTGTCGGATGGCTTGGGAGATATGGGGCAAGCCAGAGGCCCGGAGGGGCTTAAGAACACGCGGCTCGCAACGACCTCCTGATTCGCAAGAGGTCTCGGCCGCTCATATGGAACATCGAAGGGGCGCTTTCAAGGCAGGCTCGCGCGAAATGGCGATTGCGGTGCAGAAATAGTTATGCCGGAAATTTAGCCAGAGCTGACATTTTGCTCAAAAAATAACCAGCCTGCCGCTTTGGCATACATTTCAGTTGCTCAAGTTTTGAGCGATCGCTTCGTTGCGAGACTTGGTTTTCAGGCAATTATTTTAGTAGAATCAATAAGTTGATTGGTGTTCAGCCCATGGCATGGTTCTTGCGAATCCGTTAATCGCAGGCGGCCGTGGGGCCGTTTCGCAGCGTTTTTCACGTCTGCGTCAGGGAGATGAGACACTCATGCTTAACAAATCAACTCACGATATAGCGGCGTCATTTAGCCGCCGCGGCGTGCTCGCCGCGACCGCCGGACTGGTGCTCGGTCTGGCTTCATTGACTGGCGCGAAGGCCGCGGACGACACCATCAAGGTCGGCGTGCTGCACTCTCTGTCCGGCACCATGGCCATCAGCGAAACCACGCTGAAGGACACCATCCTCTTCCTGATCGACGAGCAGAACAAGAAGGGCGGCGTTCTCGGCAAGAAGCTCGAAGCCGTCGTCGTCGACCCCGCGTCGAACTGGCCGCTGTTCGCCGAAAAGGCGCGCGAGCTGATCACCAAGGACAAGGTCTCGGTCGTGTTCGGCTGCTGGACCTCGGTGTCGCGCAAGTCGGTGCTTCCGGTGTTCAAGGAGCTCAACAGCATCCTGTTCTACCCCGTGCAATACGAGGGTGAGGAGAGCGAGCGCAACGTGTTCTACACGGGGGCCGCGCCGAACCAGCAGGCGATTCCCGCCGTCGACTACCTCATGAAGGAAGAGAAGGTGAAGCGCTGGGTGCTCGCGGGCACCGACTACGTCTATCCGCGTACCACCAACAAGATCCTGGAAGCCTATCTGAAGTCGAAGGGTGTCGCCCAGGAAGACATCATGATCAACTATACGCCGTTCGGTCACTCCGACTGGCAGACGATCGTGGCCGACATCAAGAAGTTCGGCTCGGCCGGCAAGAAGACTGCGGTGGTCTCGACCATCAACGGCGACGCCAACGTTCCCTTCTACAAGGAGCTCGGCAACCAGGGAATCAAGGCCAAGGACATCCCGGTGGTGGCGTTCTCGGTGGGTGAGGAAGAGCTCGCCGGCATCGACACCAAGCCGCTGGTCGGTCATCTCGCCGCCTGGAATTACTTCCAGTCGATCAAGTCGCCGGAGAACGAGAAGTTCATCAAGGCGTGGCAGGCCTACACCAAGAATCCGAAGCGCGTGACCAACGATCCGATGGAAGCGCACGTGATCGGCTTCGACATGTGGGTCAAGGCGGTCGAGAAGGCGAAGTCGACCGATCCCGACAAGGTGATCGACGCTCTCCCAGGCATCGAAGCCAAGAACCTGACCGGCGGCACCTCCAAGATGCTCCCGAACCACCATATCACCAAGCCGGTGTTCATCGGCGAGATCAAGGGCAACGGCCAGTTCGACGTGGTCTGGAAGACGCCGAGCCTCGTCGCGGGCGATGCCTGGTCGAAGGAGCTCGACGGCTCCAAGGACCTGATCGGCGACTGGGTCGGCAAGAAGTGCGGCAATTTCAACACCAAGACCAACAAGTGCCTCGGCTCGGGCTCCTGATCCCGATCTGACACTGCATTGCACGATCGGAGAAGGCGGCGATCCCGCCGCCTTCTCCACCCATTTGTGCCGGGGTCATTCACAGTGCCAGCCTATTTGTCCGCGCGCCTCTGCTCGCTTGCGCTCTCATTGTTGCTGATTGCGTTTGCGCTGCCGGCCTTCGCCGGTCCGTTCGAGGACGGAGTCGCCAAATTCGCCAATGACGATTTCTCCGACACCGAAGAGGCGATCGGCGCAGTTGCGAGCAGCGGCAACAAGCTGGCCTTTCCCATCATCAGCGCGCTCCAGGACGGCCGGTTGATGGCCGATCCGGACAGCAAGAAGGTTTACGTCACCGGCACCGACGGCAAGTCGATCGATGCCGCGACCGGCGAGGCGGTGGCCAGCGTTCCCGATAGTGCGAGCGCGGTGCGCCTCAACAACCGTCTGCGCCGCAGCGTCGATGCCGCGCTCGGCGGCCTGACGCTGCAGTCGCCGGATGTCGGAACGCGCCTGCAGGCTGCGCAATCGGTCTTCAAGTCGCATGAGGAGACGGCGCTCGATGCGGTCGATGCCGCGCTCGCCAAGGAAAGCAACAGAGCCGTCAAGACGGCCCTCGGCGAGGCTCGCGCGGCCATCCTGCTGTTCAAGTCCGATGCGACCGAGGTCGAGAAGCTCGAGGCCGTGACCACGCTGAAGGCGCGCGGCGACCAGGAAGCGCTGGCGCTGCTCACCGGCATGGGCGACCAGCCGGCCTCGGTGACCAAGGCCGCCGCGAGCGCGATCGGCTCGATCCAGAGCTCGCTGGCGGTCTGGTCCATGGTGCAGAACGCCTGGTACGGCCTCTCGCTCGGCTCGGTGTTGCTGCTCGCCGCGATCGGGCTCGCCATCACGTTCGGCGTGATGGGCGTGATCAACATGGCGCATGGCGAGATGGTGATGCTCGGGGCCTACACCACCTTCGTGGTGCAGGAGGTGATCCGCACCCGCTATCCCGGCCTGTTCGACTATTCGCTGTTGATCGCCGTGCCGCTCGCCTTCCTCGTCGCCGGCGCGATCGGCGTCTTGATCGAGCGCAGCATCATCCGCTTCCTCTACGGCCGTCCGCTGGAGACGCTGCTGGCGACCTGGGGCCTGTCGCTGGTGCTGCAGCAGGCGGTGCGAACGATGTTCGGCCCGACCAACCGCGAGGTCGGCAACCCCTCCTGGATGAGCGGCGCGTTCGAGCTCGGCCAGATCACCATCACCTATAACCGGCTCTGGATCCTCGTCTTCACGCTCGCCGTGTTCGCGATCCTGCTCGCGATGCTGCGCTACACGGCGCTCGGCCTCGAGATGCGCGCAGTGACGCAGAATCGCCGCATGGCGGCCTCGATGGGCATTGCGACATCGCGCGTCGATGCGCTGACCTTCGGCCTCGGTTCGGGCATCGCCGGCATCGCCGGCGTGGCGCTGTCGCAGATCGACAATGTCAGCCCCAATCTCGGCCAGAGCTACATCATCGACAGCTTCATGGTCGTGGTGTTCGGCGGGGTCGGCAATCTCTGGGGCACGCTGGTCGGCGCCTTCACGCTCGGCATCGCCAACAAGTTCCTGGAGCCGGTCGCCGGCGCCGTGCTCGGCAAGATCGCCATCCTGGTTCTGATCATCCTGTTCATTCAAAAGCGCCCGCGCGGCTTGTTCGCGCTCAAGGGCCGCGCGGTGGAAGCATGACCCCTCACATGCTGACGCGATCGCTGGACCGCAGCGCGACGATCTTCCTCGCCGTCGTCGCGGCCTGCGGCATCCTCATCCCGCTCTCCAACCTGCTGCTGCCCGCGGGCTCGTTCCTGCAGGTGCCGACCTATCTCGTCGCGCTCTGGGGCAAATATGTCTGCTACGCCATTCTGGCGCTCTCGATCGACCTGATCTGGGGCTATTGCGGCATCCTCTCGCTCGGCCACGGCGCGTTCTTCGCGCTCGGTGGCTACGCCATGGGCATGTACCTGATGCGGCAGATCGGCACCCGCGGTGTCTACGGCAATCCGGTCCTGCCCGATTTCATGGTGTTCCTGAACTGGGAGAAGCTGCCGTGGTACTGGTACGGCTTCGACATGTTCTGGTTCGCCGCGCTGATGGTGCTGGTCGTGCCCGGCCTGCTCGCCTTCTGCTTCGGCTGGCTCGCGTTCCGCTCCCGCGTCACCGGCGTGTACCTGTCGATCATCACGCAGGCGATGACCTATGCGCTGCTGCTCGCCTTCTTCCGCAACGATTTCGGCTTCGGCGGCAATAACGGCCTGACCGATTTCAAGGACATCCTCGGCTTCAACGTGCAGGCCGAAGGGACGCGTGCCGCCTTGTTTGCCTTGAGCTGCCTGGCGTTGATCGCCGGCTTCCTGATCTGCCGCGCCATCGTCTCGTCGAAGCTCGGCAAGGTGCTGATCGCGGTGCGCGATGCGGAATCGCGCACGCGCTTCCTCGGCTACCGGGTCGAATCCTACAAGCTGTTCGTGTTCACGGTGTCGGCCTGCATGGCCGGCGTCGCCGGCGCGCTCTACGTGCCGCAGGTCGGCATCATCAATCCATCCGAGTTCGCGCCGGGCAATTCGATCGAGGCGGTGATCTGGGTCGCGGTCGGCGGCCGCGGCACGCTGGTCGGCGCCGCGCTCGGCGCCGTCGTCGTCAATTACGCCAAGACGTTCTTCACCTCCGGGATGCTGGCGCCGTACTGGCTGTTCATGCTGGGGGCGTTGTTCATCCTGGTGACGCTGCTGCTGCCGAAGGGCATCGTCGGCACCTTCAACGCCTGGTGGGCCCAGTCCAAGGAAAAGCGCACCGCCGCGACCTCCGTGAGTGCTGCGGCCGAGGACGGCGTCACCGAACCCAAGATGGCGGAGTAGCGCGATGAACGTCATGGACAACCGCGCCACGTCCGCGATGCTCTATCTCGACGGCGTGCACGTCTCGTTCGACGGCTTCCACGCCATCAACAATCTGTCGCTGACGCTCGAGCCCGGCGAGATGCGCGCCATCATCGGCCCGAACGGCGCCGGCAAGACCACGATGATGGACATCATCACCGGCAAGACCAAGCCCGACGAGGGCACCGTGCTGTTCGACGGCGTCACCGACCTGACCCGGCTCGACGAGACGCGCATTGCCGAGCTCGGCATCGGCCGGAAATTCCAGAAGCCGACCGTGTTCGAGAGCCAGACCGTGCAGGACAATCTCCTGCTCGCGCTCAACGTCGACCACAGCGTCAAGGCCACGCTGTTCTGGCGCGGCAGCAAGGCGGAAGCCGAGCGCATCGACAAGGTGCTGGAGACGATCCGCCTCACCGAGGCCCGCAACCGCCTTGCCGGCAGCCTCAGCCACGGCCAGAAGCAATGGCTGGAGATCGGCATGCTGCTGGCGCAGGATCCGAAGCTGCTTCTTGTCGACGAGCCCGTCGCGGGGATGACCGACGTCGAGACGCATCTGACCGCCGAGCTGCTGAAAGAGATCAACAAGACCCATACCGTGATGGTCGTCGAGCACGACATGACGTTCGTGCGCGAGCTCGGCGTCAAGGTCACCTGCCTGCATGAAGGCACCGTGCTGGCGGAGGGAACCATCGACCAGGTTTCGTCCAACGAGCGGGTCATCGAAGTCTATCTGGGACGCTGAGCAATGCTTGAGGTCAAGGACATCAACCTGTTCTACGGCGCCGCGCAGGCGCTGCGCGGCGTCTCCATCTCGGCCGAGCCGGGCAAGGTGACCTGCGTGCTCGGGCGCAACGGCGTCGGCAAGACCTCGCTGCTGCGCGCGATGGTCGGGCAATATCCGATCTCCTCGGGTGCGATCGTGTTTGACGGCAGCGACATCACGGCTCTGAAACCCTACGAGCGCGCCCGCAAGGGCATCGGCTTCGTGCCGCAGGGCCGCGAGATCTTCCCGCTGCTGACGGTCGAGGAGAACCTCAAGACCGGCTTCGGCCCGCTCAAGCGCGAGGACAGGCACATTCCGGACGACGTGTTCTCGCTGTTTCCGGTGCTGCAATCGATGCTGGGCCGGCGCGGCGGCGATCTCTCCGGCGGCCAGCAGCAGCAGCTCGCGATCGGCCGTGCGCTGGTGATGCGGCCAAAACTGCTGCTGCTCGACGAGCCGACCGAGGGCATCCAGCCCTCGATCATCAAGGATATCGGCCGCGCCATCTCCTACCTGCGCAACCTCGGCAACATCGCCATCGTGCTGGTCGAACAATATCTCGACTTTGCCTGCGAACTCGGCGACAGTTTCGCGGTGATGGATCGCGGCGCGGTGAAATTCACCTGTGACCGCGCCAACCTCGACGCGAGCGAGATCAGCCGCCAGATGGCGCTGTAGACCAACCTGCCGCGACCGGCTGGGGAGACGGATGCGCAGCGACGCTTTGGCGACATCTTCTGTGTTCGAGGCCAACCGCGCCCGCGGCGCCGTGCGCTTCGAGGTACAACTCCGCGAGGGCGTGACGCGGCGCGGCACCTTGCATGAATCGGGCTCGCTCCGCGTCCGCTTTCCCTCGCCGGAAGATCAGGGCCTGTCCGGCGTGTTCGTCAACACGGCCGGCGGCGTTGCCGGCGGCGACAATTTCGATATCGACGTCACGGCAGGCCAAGGTTCGCGCCTGACCTTGACCACCGCGGCCGCCGAAAAGGTCTATCGCGCACCGGGCCCGGCGGCGCAGCTCAACATCGCTTTGCAGGTCGGTGCGGAGGCGCATTTGTCCTGGCTGCCGCAGGAAACCATCCTGTTCGACCGAGCCCGGGTGCAGCGCCGTTTCGACATCGCGCTCGACGAGGCCGCCTCGCTCCTGCTCTGCGAGATCGTCGTGTTCGGCCGCACCGCCATGGGCGAGCGGATGGAGCAGGGCGAGTTCGTCGACCGCTGGCGGCTGAGGCGTGGCGGCCGGCTGGTGTTCGCCGAGACGGTCCGGCTCGACGGCAACATCGGCGCAAAGCTCGCGCGATCGGCAATTGCCAAAGGCGGCGCCGCGATCGGTACGGCCCTGATCGTGCCCGGCGACGAGGCCCTGGTCGAGCGCATTCGCGAAGCGTCGGAATCTTTCGCCGGTGAGGTTGGAATCTCGGCCTGGAATGGCGTTGCAATGGCGCGGTTCTGTGCCCAAGATGCGGCGCGTTTGCGCGCCGATATGATGGCTGTGCTGGCGCGCACCGGTGCGGCCCTGCCGCGGCTGTGGCTGAATTGACTGGCTGAATTGACGAATTGAACGGAAGAGATTCTGCATGAACCTGTCTCCCCGCGAAAAGGACAAGCTTCTGATCTCGATGGCGGCCATTGTGGCGCGCCGCAGGCTGGATCGCGGCGTTAAGCTCAACCATCCCGAGGCGATCGCCATCATCTCCGATTTCATCCTCGAGGGCGCGCGCGACGGCCGCACCGTGGCCGAGCTGATGCAATCCGGCGCGCAGGTTTTGACCCGCGACCAGGTGATGCCGGGCATTCCGGAGATGATCCACGACATCCAGGTCGAGGCGACCTTTCCTGACGGCACCAAGCTCGTCACCGTGCACGAGCCGATCCGTTGAAGCGCGAAACTGTATCAACATCGTCATGCCCGGGCTTGTCCCGGGCATGACGACTTTCAACCAAGCGGCCCCACGTGGATGGCCGGGACAAGCCCGGCCATGACGCAGCGGAGCAAGACGAGGTAGCACATGATTCCCGGCGAACTCTTCATCCAGGACGGCGAGATCGAGCTCAATGCCGGCCGCAAGACAGTCACGCTGACGGTGGCCAATACCGGCGACCGCCCGATCCAGGTCGGCTCGCACTACCATTTCTTCGAGACCAACCCGGCGCTGAAATTCGACCGCAAGAAGGCCCGCGGCATGCGCCTCGACATTGCCGCCGGCACCGCCGTCCGCTTCGAGCCCGGCCAGACCCGCGACGTGCAACTCGTCGCCTTGGCCGGCAAGAAGACGATCTACGGTTTCCGTGGCGACGTCATGGGGAAGCTGTGACATCCGGAGGAACGAGCGCGGCGCGGCACGGTTGAGGCGAGTGCAGTGATCGACAGTGAGGTGAGCACGCCGGTCAGGCTCTCTCTCCCCTTGCGGGGGAGGGTTGGGGAGAGGGGTATGCCACACGACGAGGTCCCTCAGTTCCAAAGAACCCGCGCCAAACGACTGAGGCGCGAGATGACTCGCGCCGAGACCCGCAAGGGGGAAGGGAACCCGTCCAGCGATGCGTCCCTGACGTACCGTGAGAACGGGTCCAACGGTGTCGAGGAGGCCTGATCATGCTGTCCCCCATCCGCCTCGTCTCCGAAGCTGCCGACCTCGCCGCACAGCGCCACAACGGCATGGCGCGCAAGGGGCGCGGCAATGAGCCGTATATCAATCATCTCGCCGAGGTCGCGAACCTGCTTGCGACCGCGACTGAAGGTGCCGACGCCGAGCTGGTCGCTGCCGGCTGGCTGCATGACACGATCGAGGACACCGACACTACGCGCAAGGAGCTTGCGCAGAAATTCTCGGAGCGGGTCGCGTCGCTCGTCGCCGAATGCACCGATGACATGAGCCTGCCCAAGGCCGAGCGGCGGCGGCTTCAGGTGCTCGAAGCACCGAAGAAATCCTCCGGCGCCAAGCTGATCAAGATCGCCGACAAGATCAGCAATATCGGTGCGCGCATTCAAACCGATCCGAGTGCCGAGGAGCGCGAGGATCTCGCCGACTACGTCGGGTGGGCCACGCAGGTCGTGGCGGGTTGCCGCGGCGGCAATGCGTGGCTCGACGAAAGATTCGATGATGCCGTGAAGGCAGCGAAGGCGCTGCTATGACCCACCACACATTCCAACGCAAACGGGGCTCGTGATGTCCGTCAAAATCAAACGTTCCGTCTATGCCGACATGTTCGGCCCGACCACCGGCGACAGGGTGCGGCTGGCCGACACCGACCTCATCATCGAGGTCGAGAAGGATTTCACCACCTATGGCGAGGAGGTGAAGTTCGGCGGCGGCAAGGTGATCCGCGACGGCATGGGCCAGTCGCAGGTGACCAACAAGCAGGGCGCGGCCGACACGGTCATCACCAATGCGCTGATCGTCGACCATTGGGGCATCGTGAAGGCCGACGTCGCCATCAAGGACGGCATGATCGCAGGCATCGGCAAGGCCGGCAATCCCGACATCCAGCTGGGCGTCACCATCATCATTGGTCCCGGGACCGACGTGATCGCGGGTGAAGGCAAGATCCTCACGGCCGGCGGCTTCGACAGCCACATCCATTTCATCTGCCCGCAGCAGATCGAGCACGCGCTGATGTCGGGCGTCACCTCGATGCTGGGCGGCGGCACCGGTCCCTCGCACGGCACCTTCGCCACCACCTGCACGCCGGGGCCCTGGCACATCGCGCGGATGATCCAGTCGTTCGACGCCTTCCCGGTCAATCTCGGCATTTCCGGCAAGGGTAACGCCTCGCGGCCCGCAGCCCTGGTCGAGATGATCAAGGCCGGCGCATGCGCGCTGAAGCTGCACGAGGACTGGGGCACGACGCCGGCTGCGATCGACAATTGCCTGTCGGTCGCCGACGCTCACGACATCCAGGTGATGATCCACACCGACACGCTGAACGAGTCCGGCTTCGTCGAGGACACCATCAAGGCGTTCAAGGGCCGCACCATCCACGCGTTCCACACCGAAGGCGCCGGCGGCGGTCACGCCCCCGATATCATCAAGGTCGCCGGCCTGAAGTACGTGCTGCCGTCCTCGACCAACCCGACGCGCCCCTTCACCCGCAACACCATCGACGAGCATCTCGATATGCTGATGGTGTGCCACCATCTCGATCCCTCGATCGCGGAAGACCTGGCATTTGCCGAAAGCCGCATCCGCAAGGAGACCATCGCCGCGGAGGACATCCTGCACGATCTCGGCGCGCTCTCGATGATGTCCTCGGACTCGCAGGCGATGGGCCGTCTCGGCGAGGTCATCATCCGGACCTGGCAGACCGCCGACAAGATGAAGAAGCAGCGCGGCTCCCTGCCGCAGGACAAGGGCAAGGACAACGACAACTTTCGCGTCAAGCGCTACATCGCCAAATACACGATCAATCCCGCCATCGCCCACGGCGTGTCGAAGCTGATCGGCTCGGTGGAGAAGGGCAAGCTCGCCGACCTCGTGCTGTGGTCGCCGGCTTTCTTCGGCGTCAAGCCGGACTGCATCGTCAAGGGCGGCACGATCGTCGCGGCTCCCATGGGCGATCCCAACGCATCGATCCCGACGCCGCAGCCGGTGCACTACCAGCCGATGTTCGGCGCCTTCGGCAAGGCGCGCACGGCGTCATCGGTGGTATTCACCTCGAAAGCCGCGATCACCGGTGGTCTGGCGCGAAGGCTCGGCATCGAAAAGAAGCTCTATGCCGTCCAGAACACCCGCGGCAAGATCTCGAAAAAGAGCATGATCCACAACGACGCCACGCCCAACATCGAGGTCGATCCGGAGACCTACGAGGTGCGTGCCGACGGCGAGCTGCTCACCTGTGCTCCCGCCGAGGTGCTGCCCATGGCACAGCGTTATTTCATGTACTGAAATAGCGCCTCAACGCATGTCCCCGGCGGATGTCCGGGGACGGCTTTTGCCGTTTTGCGTTCGATCCCGCCTGGTCTAATGTCCGCCCGGTATTGAACCCTAGAAGAAAAGCCGGGAGGATTCCTCGTGATCTACGTCGTTGCCACCCTGACCATCAAGCCCGAAACGCGCGCCGAATTCATTGCAGCCGCCACCGCCTGCATCAAGGAGACGCGGAAGGAGCCCGGCAATATCGCCTACGATCTGCACGAGAGCGTCACCGATCCTGCCAAGATGGTGTTCGTCGAGCAGTGGGAGAACGCCGAGGCGCTGGTGCCGCATCGTGGCATGGAGCATATGAAGACGTTCGGCCGCGTCGCGGTGAAATGCTTCACGGCGCCGCCGAAGATCGAGGTGATCACGCCCGAGAAGGTCGAGACACGGTAACGAGGTAGAGCATGATCCGGGCGACGCAGGTTAAGGGGCAGCACCGCTTCACGGAAGCGCCGGCGGACACGGTCGTGCTCGATTTCGACGATCGGCACCGCCGCCGCATGGCGATGACAGGCACGCGGGGGCTCGAATTCCTGCTCGACCTCGAGCACGCCACGGCGCTGCGCGGCGGCGACGCGCTGGTGCTCGAGGACGGCCGGTTGGTCGAAGTGGTCGCGGCGCCCGAGCCGCTGCTGGAAATCCGCGGCCGCGATCCGCATCACCTCATTCGGGTCGGCTGGCATCTCGGCAATCGCCATCTGCCGACCCAGATCATGGCGAAAGCCTTGCGCATTCGCCGCGATCACGTCATCGAGGCCATGGTGAAGGGCCTCGGCGCGCGCGTGATCGAGATCGAAGCCCCGTTCGATCCCGAAGGCGGCGCCTATGCAGATGCCGGTCATGCGCATGGACACGACGACCACGCGCATCACGATCACGGGCACCATCATGATCATGGCCACGATCACCATGATCACCACGGCCATGATCACCCCGACCATCGTGGTCATGCCGCACATGACCACGGTCACGATCATCATCACCATGACGAGCATTGCGACCATCCCGACCATCATCACGGCCACAAGCATGCTCATGACCACAAATGAGCCGATCAGCGCCGGTGGCCTCGACGAGGGCGAGGCGGCGGCGCTGTATCGGCTGATGACCTGGCTGTCGCCGGCATTCCCGGTCGGCGGCTTTTCCTATTCCAGCGGCATCGAATGGGCGGTGGAGGCGGGCGATATCGTCGATATTGCAACGCTGGCCGACTGGCTCGACGCGATGCTCGGTGACGGTTCCGGCTTTTGCGACGCGACGTTTCTGGTCCACGCCTATCGCGCGGCGGAGGCGGGCGACCAGGCCGTTTTGAACGATATCGCCGAGCTTGCCGCGGCCTTCGTGCCCTCGCGTGAGCGGCAGCTGGAGACGAGCTCGCAAGGCCGTGCCTTCATCGACATCACCCGTGCCGCGTGGAATGCCGACGGGCTGGATGCCATGGTTGCAGCATGCCGCACGCCGATGGTCTATCCTGTCGCCGTCGGCGTCGTCGCAGCTCAGCACGGCGTTCCGCTGGCGCCGACGCTGCACGCGTTCCTGCATGCGCTGGTCTCGAACTGGATTTCTGCGGCCAGCCGGCTCATTCCGCTCGGCCAGACCGACAGCCAGCGCGTGCTGGTGAGGCTGGAAGCCGCCGTGACCGCGACTGCCGATCGCGCGCTGAACGCGACATTGGACGATCTTGGCAGCGCGACCTTCCGCGCCGATCTCGCCAGCCTGCGCCACGAGACACAATATACGCGGCTGTTCCGGTCGTGAGAGCGCGGCGTCTTTAACCCCCATCGAGAGAGAGCGAGTTGCATGTCGAAATCTCACGGCCCCTTGCGTGTCGGCGTCGGCGGTCCGGTCGGATCGGGCAAGACCCAGCTGATGGACCTGCTCTGCAAGGCCATGCGCGAGCGCTATGACATCGCCGCGATCACCAACGACATCTACACCAAATGGGATGCGGAATTCCTGGTGCGTTCGGGCTCGCTGACGCCGGACCGCATCGCCGG
Source organism: Bradyrhizobium sp. LVM 105 (assembly GCF_003957705.1). Classification (NCBI taxonomy): domain Bacteria; kingdom Pseudomonadati; phylum Pseudomonadota; class Alphaproteobacteria; order Hyphomicrobiales; family Nitrobacteraceae; genus Bradyrhizobium; species Bradyrhizobium sp. LVM 105. The sequence continues at coordinate 227,297 of NZ_QZMV01000010.1, forward strand.
TGTCGAGACCGGCGGCTGTCCGCACACCGCGATTCGCGAAGATGCCTCGATGAATCTGGCTGCTGTCGCGGACATGCGCGCCAAATTTCCCGGGCTCGATCTCGTGCTGATCGAGTCCGGCGGCGACAATCTCGCTGCCACTTTTTCCCCGGAGCTGGCCGACCTCACCATTTATGTGATCGACGTCGCCGCCGGGGACAAGATCCCCTCCAAGGGCGGCCCCGGCATCACCCGGTCCGATCTTCTGGTCATCAACAAGATCGACCTCGCCCCCCATGTCGGCGCCTCCCTGGAGAAGATGGACACGGACGCCAGGCGCATGCGCGGCGAGCGTCCTTTCGTCATGACCAACCTGAAGAAGAGCCAGGGGCTCGAGCGCATCGTCGACTTCATTGAAGCCAAGGGCGGCTTGAACCGGGCTGGCTGACGGCGCGACCACTTGGCGCACGCGTTTTTCGCCGTTAACCTTGGGGTCGAGCCGCAACTACGGAACAAATTTCGGACACGGCGATTGGTTACCTCCGGCGCCCCGGGCAATCCATCCTGGCCGGACCATCGGCCGGGCCGATTAAGCTTGTCAGGCGACCTACGTTGCGTACCGATGTCTCCTCCTTCATTATCTCTGCCACTGGGGTCCACCCTGTTTCGGCACATGGCCGTTCGAGCGGCGTTCATATGCTCCCTGTTCGTTGCCGACCTCCCGCTTTGGCCTGAGTAGTCGCGTGGTCCGGCTGGGTTTCATCATCGGTTTCATCGCACTGCTTGGAGCCCTGCTCTCCGGGCTTGCAGCCTATCGCGTCCACGACCAGGAACTGGCGCTGGACCGGATCGCGCTCGCGCGCGCGATCGACGTTCATGCCAGCCTGGTCCAGGACCGGCTCACCGAGCGCGAACTGCTCGCGCGCGTCGCCTCAGGCCTGTTCCGCAGGCCGTCCGTGATCAAGCCGAACATGCTGGAGCCGCTGCGCTCGGCCATCTACGCCTTCAAGACGGATTTCGTGGTGGCCGGCTGGATCGGCCGGCTGAAGCCGGACGAGCTGACCGCGGCGCAGGAGGCCATTGAGGGCGCCGGCTTCCCGAATCCGACAATCCGCAGCTATGACGACAAGCCGATCAATCCGGCCGAGATCACCGCGCCGATCGACGTGCTGCTGGATCTCGAGCCGCGCAGCGACGAGACCAAGGCTCTGCCGGGCCGCAGTTACGACCAGGACCCGGTTCACAGCGCCATGCTGACGCGCGCCCGGACCGAGAAAAAGTCGGTGGCTTCGGACCCGCTTCCGCTGCTACACGGACACGGGCCCGTCGGCATCATCGTGGCTGCGCCCGTCATTCCCGAAGGGGCGACCGAGCCGGCCGGTTTCATCACGTTCTCCTACGAGCTGGCCTCGCTGATGTTGACCAACGACGACATGTCGTTGTTCTCGGTCGCGCTCAGGGATCCGCGCAAAGAAGGCGGCGAGCTGATCGCCAACGACCAAGGCGTGGTCTCGACGCGCAGCGTGGCGGCGGACGGACCGGCGCCGTCGGCGATGCGCACGGTGAGCTTCGGTGGCCGCGATTGGCAGCTCGGCTATTACGCCAAGACCAACTCGGTGCGCCGTGCCGAGCAGACCGCGATCATCGTGGCGGCCATCGGCTTTGCGATCACTGCGATGGTGTGCGGTCTGTTCGGCTATGTTGCCTACAACAATCTGCGGCTCAGTCGGGAAATCCAGGTCAGAATCGGCTTCGAGCGCCGACTGACGGCGGTGATCGACGAGCTCAACCACCGGGTCAAGAACATCCTGGCGGTGATCCAGTCGATCGTGACGCGGACCTTGCGCCATGGCGCGGACATCGACGTCGCCCGCGAGCTCCTGATCGGGCGCATCCACGCCATGTCCAACGTGGTCTCGCTGCTCAGCGAGAGCCAGTGGCAGGGCGTGAAGCTGAAGGGCCTGTTCGAGGCGCGTGCCATCCCGCATGCCGACCGCATCGCTGTCACCGGCCCCGATATCGCGGTCAGCGCGCGCGCGGCGCAGAGCCTGTCGCTGCTGTTCTTCGAGCTCGCCTCGCATTCCGACGAAGGCCTGTCGCTGGTTGGAAAGCATCCGCACATCACCGCGAACTGGACGGTGACGGGCGAGGGGAGCGAGGAGATCTTCCATTTTCGCTGGGAGGAGTTCAACACCAGCGAGGCGACCCGCCGCCCCGATTCCGATTTCGGCCTGATCCTGCTCGACCGTGTCGCCCCCGAGGCGCTCGGCGGCACCGCCAAGCGCTATTTCACCGACGTCTCCTACGTCTATGAGCTGACCGCGCCGATGGAGACGGTGGTCGACATGTCCGAACGCGATCGCACGGACAAGATCTCGGCTCCGGTGCGGCCTGCCCGTGGCTAAAGCATGATCCGGAAAAGTGCGCAGCGGTTTTCCGAAAAGATCATGCTTAAACAACAACCTAAAGCGCGATGACGATTCATCCTAATCGCATCGCGCTTTAAGCTTTCGGCCGCAAGATCAGATCGACCAGATTGCGCGCGTAGGTTGGCGTGATCGGCGCGATGCCGAAGACGTAGCGGTAGAACAGGCTGCCGTAGATCGCGTCGTAGAGATCCTCGGCCGGGCCTTCGGCCAGGATGCTGCCGTCGTTCTGGCCCGCCGCGATCATCTCCACCAGCGCGTCGCGACGGAATTGCAGATAGCGGGCGTAGAACAGTTCGGCCGAGCCGGTCTTGGAAATGCATTCGGAGATGACGGCGAGTTGCACCTTGCCGAACTCGCCCTGGAGCGCCTCGGCATAGGCCGCGGCATGACGGCGCGCGCGCGCCGCGGGGCTGCCGGAGCTCGCCGGGGGCAGCGGCAGCATCTGCGCCGCATGTCGAAGAAAGGCGTCGATCAAGAGCGCCTCGCGCGACGGCCACCATTTGTAGATCGTCATCTTGGAGACGCCGGAGTGGCGGGCGACGGCGTCGATGGTGGTGGCCGCAAGGCCGGTGGACGCCATCAGCGCATAGGCGCTTTCGAGAATGGCGTTGCTGGTCTCGATCGATCGCGGTCGGCCGCGCCGGGGGGCGCTGTCGGCCCCGTCACCCCCGCCATTCGCCGTCACCACGCCCGGTCTCCTCGCGCACCCGCTCCAGCTTCGGGATAGCGCAGCCGCGGCAGCCGGCCTAGGAAAATCGCGTCGCGCTAGGCCTGCTGCCGCAAGGCCTTGGGCAGGTCCTGCCACTTCGACCAGGCGACGTAATAGGCCACCGCGGTCATCGCGGCGAATCCGGCGAGGCTCACCAAGATCTGCATCGCGACCAGATTGGCGCTGGTGATCAGGATGAGATGCCCGGCAAAGGACAGGAACACTCCGACGCAGAACACGGCAAGCCATTCCTCGCCGCATCTGATGACCGCCTGGAGCGGCTTCAAACTCAGGCCGGGGTGATCGGCCGGAATGAGATGAGTCGCGAGGAAGGCGAGTGCGAGGAAGTGAACCACGCGATAGGGCGCGAGGTTTTCCTTGTCGGTCGGCGCGATGCTGTTGAGGAGAAGGTCCGGCAAGTAATGGGACAATTGCGGCGAATGGCGCAGCAAGGTGACGGCCATCGCGAATACCAGATAGGTCCCGGCGAGTATCCGTAGCCAAGGCATGTCGCGTAGCGCGCGCCCCGATGCGCCTGTCACGGCGAACCAGCCTCCGAGCACCATCAGCATCTGCCAGCAGAGCGGATTGAAGGTCCATTCCTGATCCGGATAGACCCGAAAATTCCAGTCGAACCAGCGCGCGGCAAGATACAGCGCGACCGATGCCGCCAGCGTCACGTTCGGCCGCCGCAACAGGCCCCACAGGGCGAAGGGAAAGAAGGCCATCAGCGGGATCATCAATTGCAGGAGGTCGAGGTTCAGCGGCTCCTCCTGCAGCACGAGGCCGCGGACCAGGATGCGCAGCGGGTGATCGAGGATCCCCGAGATGTTGTATTCGTGGATGATCTCCGGCGCCATCGACTGCTTGGCGACGTAGGCGATGGTATCGATGTAAAGCACGAACAGCACGACATAGGCGGCATAGAGCCGCCAGACGCGATGGAAGATGCGCGTTGCGGCGACGAGATAGCCGCGCTCCAGCGCCATCCGGCCGTGGATGACCGCGACGCCATAACCGACCACGAATACGAACAGGTCGGCGGCGCCGCTGAAGCCGAAGTTGCGCAGCGTCAGCAGGTTGACGATGTTATTCGGGATGTGGTCGACGAAAATCGACCAGTTGGCGATGCCGAGCGTCAAATACAGCCTGGCGTCATGACGGAATGCGGCAAGGTTTGCCTGGACGGACAGTTTCATTGAGTAAATTAGCTTTGAGAATCAGGTTGACGCTTTTAGCGGCAACCGGCTGCCCATCCGAGTAGCGTTTGCGTGAGTGATGGTCGGGCGCTCAAAATCATGCAAAATCGGGCAAATAAGTACCGCCGCGGGCCCGCGCCCGTCTTGCGACGAAACTTTCTTGGCGTGGTCCCGTGCTTACTCGGCCGGTTCGGCCGATACCTCGTCGGGCATGCCGCCGCGGCTCGCGAGGATGCCGAGGGCGACACCGCCGATCGCCAGGATCGGCAACAGCCGCTTGACGCCGATGGCGCGAACGATCTGGAGCCCGGTGGCGAGCAGCATGGGGTCCGCGAGCATGCTCGAGGCCGCCGACTTCGCGGCGCGCTCGGCCGCGATCTGGGCTTGCTTGCGCAGCTCGCGCTTGTAGGCCCAGTAGCTCACTGCTGCGGCCAGGGTCAGGAGGAAGAAAACGCCGGCCCCCGCGAGGCAGGCCTGCACCGGACCATATGTGTTGAGCACGGAGATGAATGCCGCCGCGCACAGGAAGCACGTGGTGATGAACAGCGCGAACGCCGCGCCTGCGGCCAGGGAGGTCAGCCGCACAGTCGTGCCCGTGGATGCGCTGATCCCGTCGATGATGCGCTGAAACATGGCCCTTGCTCCTCAAATCCCCACAAGCCTATCCGTCCACAAGCCGGCATCGGCGGCGCGGTCGCGCCGCCGTTCCAATGCCCCCTCGCGCATTCTACCGGCGCCAGGCGACGCCGATCAGGAAGCCGATCCCGAGCGCGAGTCCGACGGTCACGAGCGGCCGCTGCGTGATCGCGTCTTCGAGCGTCTCCTCGATCGATCCGTAGGCCTCCTGGGCCGCGTCCATCATTGCACTGCCGCGCTCCGACATGTCGTCCATCGCGGTGTCGACATTCTCGCGCGCCTGGCGGTAGCCGCGGCGGGCCTGCTTGCTGGTGGAATTGGCAAAGGTGTTGAGCGCGTCGGTGATCTGGTCGGTAAGGGCGGCGATATCGCTTTTCACGGCTGCTACATCCTTTTCGAGGCGTTCTCTGGTGGCTTTGTCGGTCCAGTCTTTCATCCCGGCTTCGGCACTGGTCGTGGACATCGGGAGCTCCGAACTGTTGACGGCTGCGATAGCCGGAAAACGTTTCGTCACCGGGGAAGTTCCGTTCGCGGAAACCGGTCAGTCCTGCGGCAGCTGCGGCGAATCCGCCGGCAACAGGTGCTCCTTGAGGATCAGCGCGACGATCAGGAGCGGCGACGACAGGAACGCGCCCATCGGACCCCACATCCAGGTCCAGAATGCCAGCGCGAGCAGGACTGCAAGTGCATTCAGCGCGAGCCGCCTGCCGATGATGGTCGGGGTGATGAAGTGCCCTTCCAGAAAGGTAAGCCCGCCGAAGGCCAGTGCCGCCATCAGGCCGCCGCCGATGGTCGGGAAGGCAACCAACCCGACCAGGACCAGCACCACGAACATCGCGACCGGCCCGATGATCGGGATGAAGTTGAGCGTTGCCGCGAGCGCACCGAGTCCGGCTGGATTGGGCATGCCGGTGAGCGCGCAGATGAGACCGGTGGCGACGCCGACGCCGACGTTGATGAGGGTCACGGTCAGGAGATAATTGCCGAGATGCTCCTCGATCTCGTTGAGAATCCGGAGCGTGCGAAGCCGCGCGTCATGATCGCCGAAGTTCATGATCATGGCCCGTCGCAGGTCGCGCCAGCTGGCGATGAACAGGATCAGGGTGACGAAGAACAGCAGAAATTCGGTGAAGGTCGGTGACAGGAATTCCAGCGTCGGCTGCACCCACTCGACCTTCGGCATATGGAAGCTCGGCAACCCTTCGGAGCCGCCGAGCATGGCTTGCATCTCTCGCCACAGCGAAAGCGGCCGGTCGAACACGTGCAGCTTGTCCTTCAGTCGCGCGCCGAGCTCCGGCAGGCGCGTGCTCCACTCGAATACCGGCGAGGCGATCAGCGCCACGACGAAGGCGACGACTGCGGTCCCGACGACCACGATCAGAACGGCACCGACCGCGCGCGGGACCTTGTACCGCTCCAGGAAGCCCGCCGCGGGCGACAGCATGGTGCCGGTGACAAAGGCCATCACCACAGGCAGGAAGAACGCCCTTCCGACGTAGAGCACGGTGACGACGGCAATCAGCAGCAGGCCTGCGAGCGCAAAGGCGACGAACTCGGTGCGGCGGATCACCGGCGGCAGCTCGACACGGCTGTCGGGAAGCGGGTCGCCTGCGCTGTTGCCGGGAATCAAACTTTCACTCGGAAGGACGCGCACAATCTCTCTCCCGCACGGAAGCCTCGCACCGCGCGCCCATTAGTGTCGAATAATGCGCGAGCCGTACGCCGGTTCCATCGCGGCTTCGTGAAGCGGTGCTCGCTTGACTGTGACAAGGATGCCGCGCGCCGCGCTGGAACTTGCGCCGCCCCCGCGGAGTTCAAGGGAAGGCGCATCACCCTGGTGCACACATCCCACGGGGCAGCACATGACAAAGTTCTCTGCAGTCCGTCGCAGCTCTTCGCCGCGCGTCGTCACCGCATTCGCCATCGCAACCGTTCTGCTCGGGGTGCCGTTCGGCGGCGCGAGCGCACAGACGTTCGGTTATAGCCCGATGCAGCTGCAATCGTACCCGCAGGATCAAGGCTACTCGCAGGGTTACGTCAACGAGGCGCCGCAGGCGGCCGACGACGAAGATGCCCAGCTGCCCGATCGCCTGCGCAGGCAGATCGTCGGCTTCGACCGCAGCGAGCCGGCCGGCACCATCGTGATCGACACCAATAATACCTATCTCTACTACGTGCTCGGCAACGGCCGCGCCATTCGCTATGGCGTCGGCGTCGGCCGCGAAGGCTTTACCTGGTCCGGCGTGCAGAACGTCAGCCGCAAGGCGGAGTGGCCGGACTGGCATCCGCCGGCCGAGATGATCGCGCGTCAGCCTTATCTGCCGCGCTTCGTCGCCGGCGGCCCCGGCAACCCGCTCGGGGCACGTGCGATGTATCTCGGCTCCAGCCAATACCGCATCCACGGCACCAACGATCCCTCCACGATCGGCAAGTTCGTCTCCTCCGGCTGCATCCGCATGACCAACGAGGACGTCATCGACCTGTTCAGCCGCGTCAATGTCGGCGCCAAGGTCGTGGTGCTGCCGAAGAATGCGCCGCTGATGGCCAGGGGCGGCGACCCCGTGCGCAAGCGTCCGGCCGTGACGACGCTGCCTTCGGGCAGGCACGCGCTGAATATCTCGGCGTCCTCGGCGGTGAATTAGGGCTTGAGCGAGGTGACATGAGCAGAGGTATGAACGGCAAGCTGGCTGCCGGTCTGGCAATCCTGGTGATTGCTGCCGCCGGCGTGGCTCAGACACCGTCGGCGCATGCGGAGGATTTCTTCTCGGCCCTGTTCGGCGGCTTCCGGATGCGGCCGCCGCCCGAGATCCGGATGCCGTTCCCGAACGACGACATGCCGCGCTATGACGCACCGCGCCAGCGCGCCTTCTATGGTGGCGGCACAGCCTATTGCGTGCGCGCTTGCGATGGTCGCTACTTCCCGGCGCAAGGCAATGATGCCGAGAGCAAGGCGCAATCCTGCAAGAGCTTCTGCCCGGCGTCCGAGACCTCGCTGGTCTATGGCGGCAACATCGACGACGCCACCACCGACAAGGGAAAATCCTATTCCGAATTGCCCAATGCGTACCGCTATCGCAACGAGATCGTCTCCGGCTGCACCTGCAACGGCAAGGATTCCGTCGGGCTGGCGCAGGTCAAGGTCGAGGACGATCCGACGCTGCGCAAGGGCGACATCGTTGCCGGCGCCGATGGTCTCGTGGTCGCCAGCCGCAACGCCAACGACCGCCGCGGCGTCGCGATGAACTTCTCGCCGCTGCCGGACTCGGTGCGCGCCAGATTTCGCCAGGTGCCGGTTGTGGCGAAGGAGTAGGCGGGACGGTGGCGCGCCGAAGCCTGGCGCCGCTCCAGCACGGTGGCGATCGGCGCGGCGATTTCGTTGACCTCGCCGATGATGTGGTGGATCGCGCCGAAGCTAGCGGGGAGGTGCATATTTTCTAGAAATTACAACGGGTTGCACAGATGGAACCAGCGCAAGGGTCAGGCGTTAGGATACTGGTCGCAATTTGCCTGAAGGGGGTCTCGCGATGCTGGTGGGCGTGCTCGTCACTTTTCTCGTCGTCATTCTCGTCCTTTATCTCATCAACATGCTGCCGATGGATGGTCGCGCCAAGCAGATTGCGCGCGTGGTCGTCATCATCATCGGCATCGTGTCCTTGTTGAAATATCTCGCGGTATTCTAGCCAAGGTATCGTAGCCCGGATGAGCGGAGCGATATCCGGGAAGGCGCAACAAAGGTCCCGGATATCGCTTCGCTCATCCGGGCTACACCTCAAAACAAAAGCCCCGGCGTGAGCCGGGGCTTCGTTTGCGTCCGCTTCAGTGCAGCGATTTGAGCCAGTCGTCGACGTCCTGCCGAACCTGGTCCTTGGCCTTGCCGTAGCGTTCCTGGAGCCGGCCCTCGAGCTGCTCGCGGCGGCCCTCGATCAAGCTGAGGTCGTCGTCAGTGAGCTTGCCCCATTTCTCCTTGGCCGAGCCCTTGAACTGCTTCCAGTTTCCTTCGATCCGATTCCAGTCCATGACCATCTCCCGTGGGGTTGATGGCCTGACAACGCGGGCGCCGCGCGGCCTGTTCCGCGGCCCGCCGCGACGTTTCGCCCGACAAAAAAGCCCCGGCGAGGCCGGGGCTTTTGACGCTTCTGTGACTTCGCTCAGCCGCGCGCCTTGTTATCCAAGAGCCTTGTTATCCAAGCGCCTTGGCCTCGCGGCGGCGCGCGGTGAGGATGTATTCGGTGTAGCCGTTCGGCTGCTCGCGCCCCTTGAAGATGAGGTCGCATGCGGCTTTGAAGGCGACGCCGTCGAAGGCGGGCGCCATCGGCCTGTAGATCGGATCGCCGGCGTTCTGCTTGTCGACGACGACTGCCATGCGCTTCAGCGATTCCATCACCTGCGCCTCGGTGATCACGCCCTGGTGCAGCCAGTTGGCGAGATGCTGGCTGGAGATGCGCAAGGTGGCGCGGTCCTCCATCAGCCCGACATCGTGGATGTCGGGGACCTTGGAGCAGCCGACGCCCTGATCGATCCAGCGCACGACATAACCGAGAATGCCCTGGCAGTTGTTGTCGATCTCCTGCTTGACGTCGTCGGGTGCCCAGTTCGACTTCGACACCGGAATGGTGAGGATGTCCGAGAGCTTTGCGCGCGGCCCGCCCTTGGTAAGCTCCTCCTGCCGCGCGGTCACGTTGACCTGGTGGTAGTGCAGCGCGTGCAGCGTCGCAGCGGTCGGCGAGGGTACCCAGGCGGTGGTGGCGCCGGCCTGCGGATGGCCAAGCTTCTGCGCCAGCATGTCCGCCATCTTGTCGGGCGCGGCCCACATGCCCTTGCCGATCTGGGCATGGCCGGGCAGGCCGCAGGTCAGACCCATGTCGACGTTCCAGTCCTCATAGGCCTTGATCCAGGCCTGCGCCTTCATCTCGTTCTTGCGGATCATCGGGCCCGCTTCCATCGAGGTATGGATCTCGTCGCCGGTGCGGTCGAGGAAGCCGGTGTTGATGAACATGATGCGCTTGGAAGCGCGCTGGATGCAGGCCTTGAGGTTGACGGTGGTGCGCCGCTCCTCGTCCATGATGCCGACCTTGAGCGTGTTCTCGGGCAGGCCCAGCATCTTCTCGACGCGGTCGAAGATCTCGCAGGTCAGCGACACCTCGTCCGGGCCGTGCATCTTCGGCTTGACGATATAGGCCGAGCCGGTGCGGCTGTTCTTGACCTTGGAATTGCCCTTGAGGTCGTGGATGGCGAGCAGGCCGGAGACGGCGGCATCGAGCAGGCCTTCCGGAATCTCCTCGCCCTTCTCGTCCAGCACCGCGTCGGTGAACATGTGGTGACCGCAATTGCGCATCAACAGCAGGCTGCGGCCGTGCAGCTTGAGCTCACCCTTGCCGTCGGGCGTCTTGTACAGGCGGTCGGCGTTGAGCGAGCGCGTCAGCGTCTTGCCGCCCTTCTCGAAGTCGGCCGACAGCGTGCCGTTCATCAGGCCCAGCGTATTGCGATAGACCAGCACCTTGTCCTCGGCATCGACAGCGGCAACTGAGTCCTCCATGTCGAGGATGGTGGAGACCGCGGCCTCCATGATCATGTCGGCGACGCCGGCCGGATCGTCCTTGCCGATCGCGCTGCTGCGGTCGATCCTGACCTCGACATGCAGGCCGTTGTTGACGAGCAGCACCGCGCTCGGGGAAGCCGCATCGCCCTGGAAGCCGGCGAACTGCGCGGCGTTCTTCAGCGCGGTGGCGTTGCCGCTCTTCAGCTTCACCGCGAGCTGGCCCGCGACGACGCTGTAGGCGGTGACGTCGGTGTGGCTGCCGGTCGCGAGCGGCACGGCGGTGTCGAGGAACGCCTTGGCCTTGGCGATCACCTTGTCGCCGCGCGCCTTGTTGTAGCCCTTGCCGCCTTCGGACGGATCGTGCGGGATCGCGTCGGTGCCGTAGAAGGCGTCATAGAGCGAGCCCCAGCGCGCGTTTGCAGCGTTCAGCGCATAGCGCGCATTGGTGAGCGGCACGACGAGCTGCGGGCCGCAGATCTTGCCGATCTCCTCGTCGACATTGGCGGTCTCGACCGTCTGGGTCGCCGGCTCCGGGACGAGATAGCCGATCTCCTTCAGGAAAGCGGTATAGGCGTTGAGGTCGAAAGCCTTGCCCTTGTTGGCGCGGTGCCAGTCGTCGATCTTGGCCTGCAGCGTGTCGCGGACCGCGAGCAGCGCACGGTTCTTCGGCCCCAGGTCCCTGACGATGGCGGCAAGTCCGGCCCAGAACGCATCCGGTGCGATCCCCGTTTTCGGGGCCGCTTCCTTGGCGATGAAATCAAACAGGACAGGGGCGATCTTCAATCCGTGGGCATCGACGCGTTTCATGATGGGCTTTCTTGTTGGAAATGGCTGTTTTTGGCTGCTTTTGACCCGACAGCAGCAAAATGCGCCCACCAGGGGCGGCTTTCGGGGCCCTATTAGCCCCAAAACCGGGGCGGTGAGAAGACCCCAAGGCGTTTGTCAAAATGTCAAGAAGGTCGGTGGTATGCCGCGTTTGACGAACCGATCGAGCCCCGCTTCACGCCGCGCGCGCAACTGCGCTCCCTCCCCCCCTTGCGGGGGAGGGCGGGGGAGAGCGGGGGAGAGGGGTGGCCCAGGAAAAGGTGTGTGGGAATGACGTTGGGATCAGCGGGAGAGATTCCCCGTGTGAACCCCTCTCCCTAACCCCCCCCCCCGCAAGGGGGGAGGGAATGCACTGTCTGCGTGGTGACAGGGAGCGCGCCAACAAACAGCTTACGCTTCAAATATTCGCGGCGAGGTCTAGGGCCTCGTCGAACAGCACGCCTGTCCTCTTCAGCATCTGCTCGATCTCATCCGCCGCTTCCGCAACCGTCCGCTTCGAGGTGTCAATCACCAGCTCGGCCGCTTGCGGCGCCTCGTAGTCGTTGCCGATGCCGGTGAACGAGGCCAGCGCGCCGGCGCGCGCCTTCTTGTAATGGCCCTTGGGATCGCGCTCCTCGCATACTTGGGCAGGCGTCGCGACGTGGATCTCGCGGAAGACGGTGTCGGCGATGCGGCGCGCGGTCGCGCGGTCCTCGCGGGCCGGCGAGACCGCGGCGACGATGGCGATGTGGCCGTTACGCGCCAGATGCGTCGCGACTTCCGCGAGGCGGCGGATGTTCTCGCTGCGGTCCGTGGCAGAGAAGCCGAGATCGCTGTTGAGGCCGGCGCGCAGCGTGTCGCCGTCGAGCAGGATCGGCGAGCCGCCATTGCTGAACAGCCGCCGCTCCAGTGCCTTGGCGAGCGTCGACTTGCCGGAAGCGGGCAGGCCGGTGAGCCAGACCACGGCACCATTGTGCTGATAGCGCGCGGAGCGTTCGTCGGGACGCAGGGCCGATTCCACCGGCACGATGTCGACGGGCACGGCGCGCTGGCCGGCATCGACCGACAGCACCAGGCCGCCGCCGGCGATGCGGCCGGACACCTCGATCACGAGCCGCCCGGTGCGCGGATTCTCGGTGTAGGGATCGGTGGCAATCGAATTCGATAGAGAAATATCGATCTCGCCGACATGGTTGCGGCCGATCGCCTTGTTCTCGGTGCTCGACAGCTCGCCCGGATCGACCGCCTTCTCGATCGCCACCACGGTGGCGCGGCTTTCCTTGGGCCCGCAGCGAACCAGCAGCTGGTCGCCCTTGGCGAGCGGCTTGTCGTGCAGCCAGAAGATGCGCGCGCGCAGCCGCCGCGTCTCGCGCGGGGCGCTGCCGGCATGCGCGACGATGTCGCCGCGCTCGATGAACAATTCGCGGTCGAGCGTGATGCCGACCGAACGGCCGGCGCCTTGTCGGCCGGTGACCGGCGTCACCGGCCAGCTCTCGACCGTCCTGATCTTGGCGATCTTGCCTGCCGGCATGATCACGATCTCGTCGCCGGCCTTGAGGCTGCCGGACTCGATGCGGCCGGCCACGATGCGGCGGTCGTCGAACTTGTAGATCGCCTGCACCGGCAGGCGCAGCGCCAGCGCTTCCAGCGCCCGCGCCGGCTCGAGCCTGTCAAGCGCCTCGACCACGGTCGGGCCCTTGTACCAGCCGATCCGGTCGGTCCGCTCGGCGACGCCGTCGCCGTCGCGGGCGGAAATCGGAATCACCGCGGTAGGCGTCACGCCGAGGCCGCTCAGATGCGCGGAAATCTCGTCGCTGATCTCCTTGAAGCGATCGGCGGAAAAGTCGACGCGGTCCATCTTGTTGACGACGATCGCGACCTGCTTCACGCCGAGCAGATGCAGCAGATAACCGTGCCGTCGCGTCTGGTCGCGCACGCCTTCCAGCGCGTCGATGATCAGCACCGCGCCGTCGGCCTGCGAGGCGCCGGTGATCATGTTGCGCAGGAATTCGGCGTGGCCGGGCGCGTCGATCAGCACGATGTCGCGCGAATTGGTGCGGAAGCGAATCTGCGTGGTGTCGATGGTGATGCCCTGGTCGCGCTCCGTCTGCAGCGCATCGAGCAGGAACGACCATTCGAACGGCATGCCGCGCCGCGCGCTGACGGCTTTCAGCATGTCCAGCTTGCCGTCGGGCAGGCTGCCGGTCTCGTGCAAGAGGCGGCCGACCAGCGTCGACTTGCCGTGGTCGACATGGCCGACGATGACGATGCGCACTTGCGGACGGGTGGTGCCGTTCGGGGTCGCAGGCGAAGCGGGGGTGACGAGCATGTTCATGACCGCGATGCGTCCTTGAGGTCAGAGATAGCCGGCGACACGAAGGCGCTCGAAGGCGTCCTCGGTCTCGTGGTCGAGCGCGCGCCCCGAGCGCTCCGGGACCTTGGTCTGCTCGAGCTCGATCAGGATCTCGTCGATGGTCGACGCCGTCGAGTTCACGGGGTTGGTGATGTCCTGATCGCCCAGCGAGCGGTAGCGCTTGCCGTCTTTCGACAGATAGAGCGGGATGATCGGGATGTTCTCACGCTTGGTGTAGGCCCAGATATCGGCCTCGGTCCAATGCAGGATCGGATGGATGCGCAAATGCGCGCCTTGCGGCGGCGAGGCGTTGAAATGATCCCAGAACTCCGGCGGCTGGTCGCGCACGTCCCAATTGCCTTCAAGGCCGCGCGGCGAGAACACGCGCTCCTTGGCGCGGGTCGCTTCCTCGTCGCGGCGGATGCCGGCGATCAGGCCGTCGAAGCCATACTTGGCGAGCGCCATCTTCAGGCCTTCAGTCTTGCGCGCGGCGGAGCGGGCGGCCGGCGGCAAAGTCGGATCGACGGCATCGATCGGCGGGCAGGGCTCGACGCGCAGATCGAGATCCCACTCTTTGCCGTAATGATCGCGGAAGCGGTACATCTCCGGAAACTTCTTGCCGGTGTCGACATGAAGGGCCGGGAACGGCATCTTGCCGAAGAACGCCTTCCGCGCCAGCCAGATCATGACGTTGGAGTCCTTGCCGAGCGACCACAGCAGCGCGATCTTCTTCAGCCGGGCGAAGGCCTCGCGGAAGATGTAGATGCTCTGCGCCTCGAGCTGGTCGAGATGGTCCATGCTCGGCGCGACATCGGCAGAAAATTCTTGCGAGCCCGCACGTGCGACGGGGGCTTTGCTGCTTACTCCGACAGAAGCGGAATCGTCCTTGAGAAGATGCATCTCTGCCACTTTGCGTTTGGAGGCGAAAATTCTATAGTTGCGATGCAGAAGAGAAGAAAAAATTTTCTCTTTGCGCGCTTGAAACGACACATATATAGAAAACAATTCCAGTCAACCCCGGATGTGGGGGAAGCGGGTATCGTATGCGGTTCTTGCCGGTATTCCTCGATCTCAAGGCCGGTCCGGTGGTTCTCATCGGCGCGGGCGAGCTTTTGCGCGCCAAGCTGCGCGTGCTCGCCGCCGCCGGCGCGCGCATCCGCGTGCATGCGATCGACGGCAATCAGGATCTCGGCCTCGGCGCGGAAGATGCGGCGCGTATCGAAATCCTGACGGGCGATCCGCTCACCGCCGATCTCTCGGGCGTCATCGCCGTCGTCTGCGCAGGCGCCGGCGATGTCGGCGTGGCGATGTCGGGTCGCGCCAAGGCGCTCGGCCTGCCCGTCAACGTCATGGACGATCTCGATCATTCGAGCTTCATCTTTCCGGCGATCGTCGATCGCGGCGATGTCGTGGTCGCGGTCGGCACCGGCGGCACCTCGCCAGTTGTGGCGCGGCGCGTGCGCGAGAAGATCGAGGCGCTGCTTCCGGCGCGCATCGGCGAACTCGCCGAGTTCATCGGCAGCTTCCGCAAATCCATCAACGAACGTATCGCCGAGTTTCCGCTGCGTCGCCGCTTCTGGGAGCGCGTGATCGACGGTCCGATCGGTGCCGCCGTGCTCGCCGGCCGCAAGGGCGAAGCGGATGCATCGCTCAAGGCTATCTCCGACCCCTCCGAATTCGCGCGCGCCGACAAGCCGGAAGGCTCGGTCGCGCTGGTCGGCGCCGGCCCCGGCGATCCCGATCTTCTCACCATCAAGGCGCTGCGCGCCTTGCAGGATGCCGACATCGTCTTCCATGACGAGCTGGTCTCGCCCGAGATCCTCGACCGCATCCGCCGCGACACCACGCGCGTTGCCGTTGGTCGCCGCGTCGGCAAGCCCGGCATCGGCCAGGACGCCATCAATCAGCGCATGATCGAGGCCGCGCAAGCCGGCCAGCGGGTGGTGCGGCTGAAGGGCGGCGATCCGTTCGTGTTCGGGCGCGGCGGCGAAGAGATCGAAGCGCTGCGCGCCGCAGGTGTTCTCTATTCGATCATTCCCGGCATCACCGCAGGCCTCGGCGGCGCCGCCGATTTCGAGGTGCCGCTCACCTACCGTCATGAAGCGACCCGCATCACCTTCCTCACCGCGCACAAGGCGCGCGACGCGGAAGCCGTCGACTGGTCGACGCTGACCGACACCAGGATGACCGTCGTCGTCTACATGGGCGTGTCCGCGGCACCCGCCGTGCGCGCGGGCCTGCTCGCGGCGGGCCGTTCGCCGGAGACGCCGGTCGGCGTGTTCGCCCGCGTCACGCGACCCGATGCGCAAGGCGCGATCGGCACGCTTCGCGAACTTCCCGAACTCGCACGGCGGGCCCATGGCGGTCCGGCCATTCTCATCATCGGCGAGGTGGTCCGGCATGCCGGTTCGCTTCGCCGCCAGACACCCAACCAAATCATCTCTGACCTATTGGATGCAGCCGAATGACCTCCCCGCTCGAACAGAAGAAGATCAAGATCGCCGGCCCCTCGATCGTGACCGCCAACCGCACCTGGGACGGCATCGTGGTCTACCGCACCGCCGCCAAGAGCTGGTCCGCGGACCTCTCGGAAGCTGCGATCGTGCGCAACTCCGATGAGGCCAAGGCGTTGCTTGCGGAGTCCATCGCCGATGACGTCGGCGCGATCGGCCCCTATATCGCCCCGGTGCAGGTCGGCGCGGACGGCAAGATCGAACCCGGCAATCTGCGCGAACAGATTCGCCGCACCGGTGTGACCATCGGACAGTCGGCCCAGGCTTAAGGCATCTTCTTATGTATGCTTACGACGAAATCGACCGCACGCTCGTCAACGAGCGCGTCTCGGAGTTCCGCGACCAGGTGAAGCGGCGCCTCTCCGGCGAGCTCACCGAGGACGAGTTCAAGATCCTGCGGCTTCAGAACGGCGTCTATCTGCAACTGCACGCCTACATGTTCCGCGTCGCGATCCCCTACGGCACGCTGGCGACCAACCAGCTGCGGGCGCTCGCCCATGTCGCGCGCAAATACGACCGCGGCTACGGCCATTTCACGACGCGGCAGAACATCCAGTTCAACTGGATCAAGCTCGCCGAGCTGCCGGACGCGCTCGAAGATCTCGCCAAGGTCGGCATCCACGCGATGCAGACCTCGGGCAACAACATGCGCAACGTCACCTCGGACCAGTGGGCCGGCGTCGCGCCCGGTGAGATCGAGGATCCCCGCATCTGGTCGGAGCTGATCCGCCAGCACACCACGCTGCATCCGGAATTCTCGTTCCTGCCGCGCAAGTTCAAGATCGCGATCACCGCCTCGGACCACGACCGCGCCGCGATCAAGATCCACGACATCGGCCTGCGCCTGATCAAGAACGAGAAGGGCGAGACCGGCTTCGAGGTGCTGGTCGGCGGCGGTCTCGGCCGCACGCCGTTCATCGCCAAGACCATCAAGCACTTCGTGCACGGCCGCGACATCCTCAGCTACATCGAGGCGATCCTGCGCGTCTACAATCAGTACGGCCGCCGCGACAACATCTACAAGGCGCGCATCAAGATCCTGGTGCACGAACTCGGCATCGAGAAGTTCTCGCGCGAGGTCGAGGACGAGTGGCAGCACATCCGCAATTCCTCGCTCCAGATCGACGACGAGGTGATCGAGGACATCCGCTCGCGCTTCACCTATCCGGCGTACGAGAAGCTGCCGCACATGCCGGACGAGCTGCGCCAGGCCGCGGCCGATCCCGACTTCGAGGCGTGGCGCAAGAACTCGGTGGCCCCGCACAAGGTGCAGGGCTATTCCATCGTCACGATCTCGCTGAAGCCGACCGGCGGGCCTCCGGGCGATGCCACCGCCGAGCAGATGGACGCGCTCGCCGAACTCGCCGACAAATATTCCTTCGGTGAGATCCGCGTCGGCCATGAGCAGAACCTGGCGCTGCCGCATGTCGCCAAGCGCGATCTGCCGGCGCTGTGGAAGGCGCTCGACAAGCTCGGGCTCGCAACGCCCAACGTCAATCTGATCACCGACATCATCGCCTGCCCCGGGCTCGATTATTGCTCGCTGGCGAATGCGCGCTCGATCCCGATCGCGCAGGAATTGACCCGGCGCTTCGCCAATCACGAGCTCGCCAATCTGATCGGCCGGCTCCACATCAACATCTCCGGCTGCATCAATGCCTGCGGCCATCACCATGTCGGCCATATCGGCATTCTCGGCGTCGAGAAGAACGGCGAGGAAGTCTACCAGATCACCATCGGCGGCCGTGCCGACGAGAACGCCGCGCTTGGCACTTTGATCGGTCCGGGCGTCAAGTTCGACGAGGTCGCCGACGTCGTCGAGGACATCGTGGAAGCCTATCTGGCGCTGCGCGAGCGGCCCGAAGAGCTGTTCATGGACACCGTGAAGCGCCTCGGCGTCGAACCCTTCAAGGAGCGCGTCTATGCCACTCGTTAAAGGCGGAAAGATCACGGGCGACAGCTTCGTCAAGCTCGCCGTCGACACGCCGCTGCCCGAGGGCGGCGACATCCTGGTGCCGGCCGAGCGCTTCCTGGGCGAGGCCGACAACCTGCTCAATCGTTCGGGCAAGGTCGGCGTGATCTGGCCCAACAACCGCGACATCGGCGAGCTCGTGCCCTATCTCGGCAAGATCGCCGCAGTCGCGCTGGTGTTCCCGACCTTCCGGGACGGACGCGCCTACAGCCAGGCCCGCCTGCTGCGCGAGCGCTATAATTATCGCGGCGAACTGCGTGCCACCGGCCAAGTGCTGCGCGACCAGTTCGTGTTCATGCTGCGCGCCGGCTTCGATGCCTTCGAGGTCAAGAAGCAGGCCGACGCGGAAGCCTTCATGCAGACCGCCAAGCGCTACTCGGTGTTTTACCAGCCGACCGGCGATGGCCGTATCACCGCGCTGCACCGGCGCATGCAGCTGCGTCATTCCGAGGGGGTCGGCACGTGAACGTCGTTGCGTCTCAGCTCGCTCAGGCCTCCGTTTCTGCGCTGCCTTCCGCGGAGGAGCTCGATCGTGCCCTGCGCGATGCCTCGCCCGCGGAGATCGTCGCTGCGGCGCTGAAGACGGTCGGGCGCGAGAAGCTGGCGCTGGTGTCGTCCTTCGGCACGGGATCGGCCACGCTGCTGAAGGTCATGGCGGATGTCGACCCGGCGATCCCCGTGATCTTCCTCGACACCGGCTGGCTGTTCGAGGAGACGCTGGCCTATCGCGACACGCTGATCGCGGCGCTGGGTCTGAAGGATGTCCGCTCGATCAAGCCGGCCGAGGAGACCCTGTCGCGCGAGGATCCCGACCGCGACCTCTGGTTCTCCGATCCGGACGCCTGCTGCCGCATCCGCAAGGTGGAGCCGCTGGCGCGTGCGCTGAAGCCCTTTGATGCCTGGCTCAACGGCCGCAAGCGCTTCCAGGGCGATGCACGCACCGATATTCCGGTCGTCGAGGACGACGGTGTGCGGTTGAAGTTCAATCCGTTCGCCAACGTCTCGCGCCAGGAACTCGAGGCGATTTTCGTCCGCGCCAAATTGCCGCGTCATCCCCTGGTCTCCTCCGGTTTCCGGTCGGTTGGGTGTATGCCTTGCACGAGCAGAACGGCCGAAGGCGAGGATGAACGCGCCGGTCGCTGGCGCGGCCGAGCCAAGACAGAATGCGGCATCCACACGATGAAGACTTCGTAGCACAGCCACGTCGTCACGCTGCGAACAAGAAAATCCGGTTTCGTTGACTTAAGCGCTTTTCGCCGCGAGTTTCGCCTGCCTTCGCCGACATCGACGTCAGTGAAGTGAATGGAGATGGACATGATGCGCCGTATCGTTCCGCTCGCTGCAGGCCTCGTCTTGACGGGTTTCTTGGCAAGCTCGGCTCTCGCCGCTGACATCAACCTGTTGAACGTGTCGTACGATCCGACGCGCGAGCTCTATGCCGAGTTCAACAAGGCATTTGCGAATGCCTATCAGAAGGAGGCCGGCAAGAGCGTCGAGATAAAGCAGTCGCATGGCGGCAGCGGCTCGCAGGCCCGCGCCGTGATCGACGGCTTGCAGGCCGACGTGGTGACGCTCGCGCTTGCCTACGACATCGATGCGATCGCGGCCAAAGGTCTTACCGCGGCCGACTGGCAGAAGCGGCTGCCGCAGAATTCATCACCGTATACCTCGACCATCGTGTTCCTGGTGCGCAAGGGCAATCCCAAGGCGGTCAAGGACTGGGACGATCTGGTCAAGCCGGGCGTCGCCGTGATCACGCCGAACCCGAAGACATCGGGCGGTGCGCGCTGGAATTATCTTGCGGCCTGGGGTTTTGCGCAGAAGAAATACGGCTCGGCCGACAAGGCCAAGGATTTCATCGGAAAGCTCTACCAGCAGGTGCCGGTGCTCGATACCGGAGCGCGCGGCGCGACCGTGACGTTCGTCGAGCGCGGCGTCGGCGACGTGCTGCTCGCCTGGGAGAACGAGGCGTTCCTCGCGCTGAAGGAGTTCGGCGTCAACAAGTTCGAGATCGTCGCGCCGCCGCAATCCATCCTCGCCGAACCGCCGGTCGCCATCGTCGACAAGGTTGCCGATAAAAAAGGCACCCGAAACGCCGCCGACGCCTATCTCCAGTACTGGTACACCAAGGAGGGGCAGGAGATCGCGGCGCGCAACTTCTACCGTCCACGCGATGCCGAGATCGCCAAAAAATACGAAAACGCTTTCGCCAAGGTCGAACTATTTACGATCGACGACGTTTTTGGTGGTTGGACCAAGGCGCAGAAGGAACATTTCGCCGACGGCGGCATCTTCGACCAGATCTACAAGAACTGATCGGGCGCCGTCTTAAGACGCTTTAGCAGGGGGCCTGGTGAGCGCAATCGCAGCACGACGCCGGACATTGCCGGGCTTCGGTCTCACGATGGGACTGACGCTGTCCTGGCTGTCCGTCATTATCCTCATTCCGCTCGCCGGGCTGTTCCTGAAGTCGCTCGAGCTCAGTCCCGAGCAGTTCTGGAATATCCTCTCCAGCCGCCGCACCTTGAATGCCCTGCGCGTCTCCTTCGGCCTCGCCTTCGCGGCGGCCTGCGTCAATCTCGTCATGGGCAGCATCATCGTCTGGGCGCTGGTGCGCTACCGCTTTCCCGGCCGCCGGCTGTTCGACGCCATCGTCGACGTGCCCTTCGCGCTGCCGACCGCGGTCGCGGGCGTCGCGCTGACGGCGCTGTTCGCCGAGAAGGGCTGGCTGGGGGCGCCGCTCGCGGCGCTCGGCATCAAGGTGGCGTTCACGCCGGTCGGCATCTTCGTCGCCATGATCTTCATCGGAATTCCTTTCGTGGTGCGCACGGTGCAGCCGGTGCTGCAGGATCTCGATCCCGAGATCGAGGAAGCCGCGGGCAGCCTGGGAGCCAACCGCTGGCAGACCATCATCCGCGTGATCCTGCCCTCGCTCGCGCCGGCTCTGCTCACCGGGCTTGCGCTCGCCTTCGCCCGCGCCGTCGGCGAATACGGCTCGGTGATCTTCATCGCCGGCAATCTGCCCAACGTGTCCGAGATCGCGCCGCTCTTGATCGTGATCCGGCTGTCCGAGTACCGCTATGCCGACGCGACCGCCATCGCGGTGGTCATGCTCGTGGTGTCCTTTGTCGTCATCTTGGCCGTCAACCGGCTCCAGCGCTGGGCGCAGAGCCGGATGCCGGCGCGTTGAGGGCGAACCATGACGATGCAGATGGCAGATTCCGTTTCGCTCGCGGCCCCCGACGCCGAGGCCCGGGCAAAGGCACGGGCGCATGCGGAAGCCGCGCGGGACAACCTGCGCACCGAACCGCGACCGGTGCGCATCATCATCATCGCGCTGGCGATGATCTTTCTTTCAATCTTCGTCGTGCTGCCGCTGGTGGTCGTGTTCGCGCAGGCCTTCTCCAAGGGGATCGCCGCCTATTTCGTCGCACTCGCCGAGCCGGAAGCGCTGGCCGCCATCAAGCTGACGTTGATCGTCGCGGCGATCTCGGTCGGCCTCAACCTCGTCTTCGGTCTCGTCGCGGCCTGGGCGATTGCAAAGTTCGATTTCCCCGGCAAGACCTTTCTGATCACGCTGATCGACCTGCCGTTCTCGGTGAGCCCGGTGATCTCCGGCCTCGTCTTCGTGCTGCTGTTCGGCGCGCAGGGCTATTTCGGCAGCTGGCTGAGGGATCACGATATCCAGATCCTGTTCGCGGTGCCCGGCATCGCGCTTGCCACCACCTTCGTGACCTTCCCGTTCGTGGCGCGCGCGCTGATCCCCCTGATGCAGGAGCAGGGCACGCAGGAGGAGGAGGCCGCGATCTCGCTCGGCGCCTCAGGCCTGCAGACCTTCTTCCGCGTCACGCTGCCCAACATCAAATGGGGCGTGCTCTACGGCGTCCTGCTCTGCAACGCGCGCGCGATGGGCGAGTTCGGCGCGGTCTCGGTCGTCTCCGGCCATATCCGCGGCGAGACCAACACCATGCCGCTTCTTGTCGAGATCCTCTACAACGAGTACCAGTTCGTCGCCGCCTTCGCGATCGCCTCGCTGCTGGCGATGCTGGCGCTGATCACGCTGGTCGCCAAGACCGTTCTCGAACGCCATCTGGACGAAGGACAAGACCCAAGTGACCATTGAAGTCAGGAATCTCGTCAAGACGTTCGGCAGCTTCAAAGCCCTCGACGGCGTCGACCTCAAGGTCAATGACGGCGAGCTGCTGGCGCTGCTCGGCCCATCCGGATCCGGCAAGACCACGCTGCTGCGGATCATCGCCGGGCTCGACTGGCCGGACTCGGGCGAGCTCTTGTTCAACGGCGAGGATGCGCTGGCGCAGGGCGCGCGCGAGCGGCATGTCGGCTTCGTGTTCCAGCATTACGCGCTGTTCCGCCACATGACGGTGTTCGAGAACGTCGCCTTCGGCCTGCGCGTGCAGCCGCGCGCAATCCGCAAGGACGAAGCGATCATCCGCGCGCGCGTCAAGGAGCTGCTGGATCTCGTGCAGCTCGACTGGCTTTCCGGCCGCTATCCGAGCCAGCTCTCCGGCGGCCAGCGCCAGCGCATCGCGCTCGCCCGCGCGCTCGCGATCGAGCCGCGGATCCTGCTGCTCGACGAGCCGTTCGGCGCGCTCGATGCCAAGGTGCGCAAGGAGCTGCGCAGGTGGCTGCGCTCGCTGCACCACGAGATCAACGTTACCTCGATCTTCGTCACCCACGACCAGGAGGAGGCGCTGGAAGTCGCCAACCGCGTCGTTGTCATGGACAAGGGCAGGATCGAGCAGATCGGCTCGCCCGACGACGTCTATGAAAGCCCGGCAAGCGCCTTCGTTCACGGTTTCATCGGCGAATCCATCGAGCTCCCGGTTCAGGTCGAGGGCGGCGTCGTCAGGCTCGGCGAGCGGCCGCTCGCCCTTGCGGCGGACGGGCTCGCGCCTGGCGCGTCAAGACTGTTCGTGCGGCGACACGACATGCTGGTCGGCCCGCCCGGCAGCGGCACCTTCGAGGGCGCCGTGCAGCATGTCCGCAATTTCGGTCCCGTGCAGAGGGCCGAAGTCGCATTGTCAGGCGGCAAGACCATCGAGATTGACGCCCCCCGCGACAAGGAACTGCGTGCCGGTGATACGATCGGCCTCGAGCCACGCCGTTACCGGATATTTGCGGGCTAGAAACCCCCCGTCATTCCGGGGCGATGCGAAGCATCGAACCCGGAATCCCGAGATTGTAGCGCGAGATTCCGGGTTCGCGCTGACGCGCGCCCCGGAATGACAGCTACGATTTTCCTCAAAATTCACCTTTCAGCCATTGTTGATATGCAACAACGGCCCCTCATTCGGGGGCACCTTCATGCGCGCTGCGGCCGCAATTCTCATCACTTTGCTGCTCGCCGGCTGTGCCGGCAACGAGACACCGGTCCAGCAGCCGTCGATGTATGCCGACATGGCGGTCCCGGGCTCCAAGCTCGATGCGCAGGCGGCCGCGATCATGATCTCGCAATACCGCCAGAACAACATGCTCGGCACGGTCGTGGTCGACCCCGATCTGATGCGGCTTGCGGAATCCCAATCCCAGGCCATGGCCGCCGCCAACAAGATGGACCATGACGTCCGCGCGCCCTTGGCCAAGCGCCTCGCCACCGGCGGCTACCCCGCGACCGTGGCCGTCGAGAACGTCTCGGCCGGCTATCACACGCTGGCGGAAGCCTTTTCCGGCTGGCGCGACTCGCCTCCGCACCGCGCCAACATGCTCAAGAGCGGTGTCACAAAATTGGGCATCGCGGCGAGCTATGCTCCCGGCACCAAGTACAAGGTGTTCTGGACCATGATCCTGGCCTCGACGGAGCGATAAGCCAGACTTGATCCCGGCATGCATTGACGCGGTCGTGGAGTGTCGCCACGGTGGCGCGCCATTGCTATTGTTCCCCCATGACAGATCATAGCCCGGAATCCACCTGCATCCCCGCGAATGCGCAACGCGTCCTGGTTCTGCAGGGCGGCGGCGCGCTCGGCTCCTACCAGGCCGGTGCCTATCAGGCGCTGTGCGGCGCCGGCTTCGAGCCGGAATGGGTCGCCGGCATCTCGATCGGCGCCGTCAACGCCGCCATCATCGCCGGCAACGAGGGGCAGACCCGCGTCAAACGGCTCAAGGAATTCTGGGAGATGGTTTCCGCGCCGGTGCCGTGGAAGCCGATCGGCAAGAGCGACCACAGCCGCGAGCTGTTCAACTCGACCAGTGCCGCGCTGATCGCCACCTTCGGCGTGCCCGGCTTCTTCGTCCCGCGCGTCCCGCCGGCGCCGCTGTGGCCGCCGGGGCATCCCGAAGCCGAGAGCTATTACGACACATCGCCGCTGAAGAAGACGCTGGAGCGTCTCGTCGATTTCGACCGCATCAACGACCTGAAGACCCGTCTGTCGGTCGGCGCGGTCGGCGTCACCTCCGGCAACTTCAAATATTTCGACAATTACGAGTTGAAGAAGCTCGGCAAGAGAATCGGCCCGGAGCACATCATGGCCTCCGGCGCGCTGCCGCCCGGCTTTCCCTCCGTGATCATCGACGGCGAGCATTATTGGGACGGCGGCATCGCTTCCAACACCCCGCTCGACTACGTGCTCGACGCCGAGGTCGAGCGCGACATGCTGATCTTCCAGGTCGACTTGTTTTCCGCGCGCGGCGATCTGCCGACCTCGCTGCTGGAGGCCGCCGAGCGCGAGAAGGACATCCGCTATTCCAGCCGTACGCGGATGAACACCGACAAGAACAAGCAGCTGCACAACGCCCGCAAGGCCGTGCGCGACCTGATCGGCAAATTGCCGGATTATCTGAAGACCGATCCTTCCGTCGAATTCCTCACGAAGGTGTCGCGCGAAAGCACCGTCACCGTGGTGCATCTGATCTACCGCAGCAAGAACTACGAGTCCTCGTCGAAGGACTACGATTTCTCTCACGTCGCCATGGTCGAGCATTGGGATGCCGGCGTGAACGACGTGCATCTGTCGATGCGCCACAAGGACTGGCTCGAGCGGCCGCAGTCCGGCGAGACCATGGTGACCTACGATCTCACGGGGGACGTCTCCGCGCCCCCGGCAAAAAGGAGTGAATCAAATGGGTAGTCTGTCAGGCAAGAACGCCGTCGTGACCGGGTCCACCAGCGGCATCGGGCTCGCTTATGCGCGTGCCTTCGCCGGCGCCGGCGCCAACGTCGTCATCAACGGCTTCGGCACGCCGGAGGACATCGAGAAAGAGCGCGCCAAGATCGAACAGGAGTTCAAGGTCAAGGCGATCTATTCGCCGGCCGACATGACCAAGCCCGCCGAGATCGCCGGCATGATCGCGCTCGGCGAGACAACGTTCGGCTCGGTCGATATCCTCGTCAACAATGCCGGCATCCAGTTCGTGTCGCCGATCGAGGAGTTTCCGATCGAGAAGTGGGACCAGATCATCGCGATCAACCTGTCCTCGGCCTTCCATGCCATCCGTGCCGCCGTCCCCGGCATGAAGAAGAAGGGCTGGGGCCGCATCATCAACACGGCGTCCGCCCACTCGCTGGTGGCCTCGCCCTTCAAGTCGGCCTACGTCTCGGCCAAGCACGGCATCGCCGGTCTCACCAAGACCGTGGCGCTGGAGGTTGCGACCCACAAGATCACCTGCAACTGCATCAGCCCCGGCTACGTCTGGACGCCGCTGGTCGAGAAGCAGATCCCCGACACGATGAAGGCGCGCAATTTGACGCGCGAGCAGGTCATCAACGACGTGCTGCTCGACGCGCAGCCGACCAAGGAGTTCGTCACGTCCGAGCAGGTCGCCGCACTGGCGCTGTTCCTGTGCAGCGACGACGCCGCCCAGATCACCGGCACCAATCTCTCGATCGATGGCGGCTGGACGGCGGCGTAGAGCGCTCAGTGTTGTAGGGTGGGCAAAGGCGCGTCAGCGCCGTGCCCACCATCTTTCGGTGATTGAGACAAGTGGTGGGCACGCTATCGCTTTGCCCACCCTACGATTCTGTCGCCCGGGCGGGCCTAATGCGTCCACGCCAACGCCGTCACGAACGCCGAGGACAGGTGCAGCTCCGCAAACATGATCTTGCCGGCGACGACGAACAGCACGCAGGCAAGCGTCAGCCGCAACACCGTCTCGGGCACGCGCGTGGCACTGTAGCTGCCGACGATGATGCCGGGCAGCGAGCCCACCAGCAGCACGCCCATCAAGGCCCAATCCACGTCGCCGAGCGCCCAGTGCCCCATGCCGGCGACCAGCGTCAGCGGCACTGCATGGGCGATATCGGAGCCGACGATGGTCACCATCGGCAGGCGCGGATAAAGCAGCAGCAGCACGGTGACGCCGACTGCACCCGCGCCGACCGACGAGATCGAAACCAGCACGCCGAGGACGATGCCGGTCACGACGGTCGCAATCGCGGTGGTGCGATCGTCGACGCGCTCCAGCCGGCTGCGATAGCGCTCCATGATCGACTTGCGGAAGATCAGCGAGGTCGCGGTCAGCAGCAGCGCGAAGCACAGCACCAGATTGACCAGGCTGCGCTCGGAATCGCTTTTGAGGTCGAGTTTCCACAGCACGAGCAGCGTGAGCGCGCTCGCTGGAATGCTGCCGCAGGCGAGCCGCAGCACCGCCGGCCAGTGCACGCTGCGCGACCAGCCATGCACCAAGCTGCCGCCGGTCTTGGTCGCGGCGGCATAGAGCAGGTCGGTTCCGACCGCCGTGGCGGGATGAACACCGAACAGCAGGATCAAGAGCGGCGTCATCAACGAGCCGCCGCCGACGCCGGTCATCCCGACAAGCAGGCCGACGCCGAATCCAGAGGCGACGTAGAGTGGATCGAACATGTCAGGGGAATCTTAGGTTGATCTCGTCGGTTAGGCAATACGACGTAGAATAAAGTTTCCCCAATGCGCAACCGTCTGGGCAGAATAAGAAGAATTTTGCATCAGGTTGAAGAAGCGGAGGCGTTTTGCCTCGTTCGCGCGCGTACGCTGACAGTGCCGTTCCCCCGAAAGCGCTGAGCATTGAGGCGCGCAGCGCCTATTTGCCGAACGCCAGCACGTGCAGGCCAAGGCGTTGCCGTACGATCCAGAACAACAGCACCGTCTCGAAGGTGAGGGAGATCGAGGTCGCGGCGGCGGCGCCGTGGCCGCCATAGCGCGGTACCAGCGCGATGCAGAGCACGAGGTTCATCACGAAGGCCAGCGCGTAAGCGAGCGCGCAGATCTTCTGCTGACCGAGCATGTTGAGCAGCCGCTCGACCGGCCCGATCGCAGCGCGCACCACGAGCCCGATCGCGGCGACGAACATGATGTCGTAGCCGACCACGAATTGCGGCCCGAACAACCAGAGCAGCGGCTTGCCGAGCGCGAGCAGCACGATGGTCGCCGCCAGCGACGGCCAGAACGTCCAGTTGATCGCATGCGCCACATAGGCCGACAGCCGCGCCTTGTCGCCGCTTGCGTTGTATTCGGCGAAGCGATGCGCCGTCGTCGCCGACATCGCGTAGTGGATGAACGAGACCAGCGCCAGCGTCTTCACCACCGCAAAGTAGACGCCGACCTCGTCGGAGGGACGGAACTGCTGCAGCACCAGCACGTCGGTATAGGACAGCAGCAAATAGAAGCTCTCGACCAGGAGGATCGGCAACGAGACGGCAAGCCAGCCGCGGATGTCGTAAGCGCTGGGACCGGGCTCGATGTGATCGGCGAGCTTGCGGTTCAGCACCAGCATCTGTCCGGTCATCGCGATCCACACCGCCCCCGCGCTTGCGGCCATCGCGGCGACGGCGCCGAGATGGTAGCCGAGCAGGAAGGCTGCGCCGGTGAAGCCGATGATCAGCGCCTGGCGGATGATGAATTGCGGCATCAGGCCGAGCTGCATCCAGTCATGCGAGCGCGCGATGCCGTCCTGGGTGTTGGCGACCACGAAGGCGGGGAGAGTCATGCAGCCGATATAGAGCGGCAGCTCCTCCGCCGGCTCGATCCAGGGCGACAGCAGCCTGACGATGCCGGCGAGGCCGAGCGACACCAGCGTCGACACGGCAAAAGTCAGCCAGCGGCTGCCGGAGAGAAAGCCGCGGAGTAGCGCCTGCTCACCGCTGGCGCGATATTCCGGAATGATCTTCTGTGCCGAGGCCGAGATGCCGAAATCCATCATGCTGCCGAGCAGCAGCACCCAGGTCCAGACATAGACATAGACGCCGTAATCGGACGTGCCCATCCAGCGCGCCAGCAGCACCTGCGAGACATAAGCGAGCCCGGCGCTGATGACGCGGATGACGAAGATGGTGCCGGCAAGCCGCCGCGTCAGCGAGGCCTCGCTGGGCCCGCCCGTCAGCCTGGCCCGCAGCCGCGCGATCAGCCCGGCCGGTCCGGTCGTTGCGGGTTCTGCATCCATCACGGCCAATTCGAAGATCCCTCAGGTCGCCCGGCATGCTGTGGCAGGTGAGGGATTAGCAACCATTCGTTAAGATTGGGTTGGGTGGCGTTCCATCCTCGGTGTCATCCCGGACAAGCGCGCCTCAAGCGCGCGCAGATCCGGGATCCATAACCCCAGGGAGAAGTTTCGACGCGCGCTGGCAACGACGAGCCTTCGCCAAACCACTCCCTGGGGCTATGGGTCGCGGCTCTGCGTTTCGCTTGTCCGGGACGACAGCTGAATGTGGAGCGTCGGCAGCGCAACTCACTCCAAGTTCGTATTGAACTCGTACGATTTCTCCGGCCCGACCAGCGTGAATTTCAGCGCCGCACCCTCCGGCTTGGCGCCCGGCGGCAGGCCGTCGAGCTCGAAGGAAAACCGCATCACCCCGGGCGGGCTGTGCTGCACCGGGGCCGGAATCGGCAGCGCCCAATCCGGCGTCGGGCCTTCCACGAACAGATTGACGTTGCGGCTGTCAGGCGTGACCACGTCGACGACCACGTTCTTCGGCCCGTCGCGCTTGACGTCGCGGATGGTGAGCGGATTGGGATCGCCGATATTGGCGGGCTTGGGCACGGTGTCGAGCGCGGCACGCAAATTGGCGTCCTCGGTCGAGGCGACGCTGTTGAAGCCGAGCTCGGCCTTGGCCTCGACCGGAATGCAGAGCTTCTCGCACACGGCGTAATTGATCTCGGCACGCAAGGTCACGGGCTTGTCGGCCGCCTTGGCGACGATGCGCAAGGGCAGCACGATCTGGTCGTGATAGCCGATCGAATGGCCACCGGCGCCGTCGTCGAATTTCAGCGGTGCCGGCCACATCACCGTCACCGCCTCGACATTGTCCGATTTCGAGAAGTCGAACCGCGGCGGAACGCCGGAATCGCCGGGGGTACGCCAGTAGGTCTTCCACCCATGCTGGAGCTGGAAGGCGATACCGCCGAGCAGGACGGCGCCGCTGCGTGATCCCGCCAACAGCCGCACCGCGGAATGTCCGTCGCGCTGCCACGGCGAAGCGTCATCGGCGCGGACTGCGATGGCGAGCGACGACGCAAGCAGGGTTGTCGCGACGCCAATCGCCGCACGCAGGGGAACTCTTGTGAGCATGGCACGTCTTTACAGGGTCGCCCCGGGGCAAACCATTGAATTGCTTGTGATGGATGCATCTGTATGGCGTCTGCGCAAGCCTTGATTTGACAGCGGCCCGGGCCGACATCAGGATAGGAATTGAAACCGGAGTGCTTTACCGATGGCTCCCACAGGAAAGAGAACGGGCGAAAGCACCCGCGGCGCGGGTCCGGCGCTTCCCAATTCGGCCGGTTATCTCGACGGCCGGCTGCTGATCGCGATGCCCGTGATGGGCGATTCCCGTTTCGAGCGCTCGGTGATCTATCTCTGCGCCCATTCGGCGGAGGGGGCGATGGGCATCATCGTGAACCACCCGGCCGGCAGCATCGACTTCCCCGAGCTGTTGCAGCAGCTCGGCATCATCAAGAAGGGCGAGCACATCAAGCTGCCGGAGAATGCCGAAAGCATGAAGGTGCTGCGTGGCGGCCCGGTCGATACCGGCCGCGGCTTCGTGCTGCATTCCAGCGACTTCTACATCGAGAACGCGACGCTGCGGATCGACGACGGCGTCTGCCTCACGGCGACCGTCGACATCCTGCGCGCCATCGCCAGCGGCTCCGGCCCCAAGCACGCCATTCTCGCGCTCGGCTATGCCGGCTGGGCGCCGGGCCAGCTCGAGACCGAGATCCAGAGCAACGGCTGGCTGCATTGCGATGCGGATGCGGATTTGATCTTCGGCGACGACGTCGACGACAAATACAACCGCGCCCTGCAGAAGATCGGCATCGATCCCGGGATGCTCTCGAACGAGGCGGGACACGCGTAGCTGGCGCCGTCGTCCCACCTCCGCTGTCATGCCCCGGCTTGACCGGGGCATCCAGTACGCCGCGGCGGATGTGGTGAGAACGATTCCTCAAATGCAGGCCTCTGGAATACTGGATCGCCCGGTCGAGCCGGGCGATGACACCCGTTGCTGAGCAAACGCCTACTCCGCCGCCTGCTGCTGCACCGTCGGCTCTGTCCCCGCCACCGTCGCACGGCGCATGTCGCGGGGCTGCGACTGGTCGTAGCGGCGGACGCGGTGCATGGTCTGGCGGTTGTCCCACATCACGAGGTCATGCAGCTTCCATTTGTGGACGTAGACGAATTCTGCTTGCGTCGCGTGCTCGTTGAGATCGCGCAGCAGCAGGCGGCCTTCAGGCACGCTCATGCCGACGATCTTGCCGGCGTGCGACGACAGATACAGCGACTTACGCCGATGCACGGGATGGGTCCGCACCAGCCGTTGCAGCACCGGCTTGAACATCTCCTTCTCCTCGTCGGTGTATTCGGTGAAGCCGAGCGATCCCCGTGAATACATCAGCGAATGCTCGCAGACGAGGTCTTCGATCTCCGCCTTGGTCTCGTCGTCGAGCGCGTCATAGGCGGCGCGCATGTCGGCGAACTCGGTGTTGCCGCCCTTCGGGTTCACCACGCGCGCCGACAGCAGCGAGAACTTTGCCGGGATCGGGCGGAACGAGCTGTCGGAGTGCCACAGGCAATTGCCGAGATTGAACAGATTGGCGCGGCTGTCCTTCGGCAGCGGCTTGCCGTCCTTGCCGAGGTTGGACACGTCGTTCAGGCCCGAGGTGAGGCGGTATTCATCGGCCTTGGTGATGTTGCCGCCGCGGGCGTCCTCGCGCTGACCGAAGTTCAGGGCGAAGGCCATCTGCTGCTCGTCGGTGATGTCCTGGTCGTGGAACACCAGCACCGCGTATTTGTCCATGGCGGCCTCGACCTCGCGCGCCTCATCCGGTGTGAGCGGCTTGCGCAGATCGAGGCCGGACACCTCGCCGACAAAATGCTTCTGAAGCTGCCGGATGGCGATCGTCATGACGTTCTCTCCCGCGTGTCGCGAGCGGTTGGTCCCGCTCTGTCGACGAAAAAGCTACTCCCGCGCTCGCACTTGTCAACGCGCGGCGCGCATGCCTCTCACGCGTTCCGCGCCATCAGCCCGCCGTCGACCGGGATCACCGCGCCGGTGAGAAAGGACGCCGCCGGCAGGCACAGGCTCAAGGTCATATGCGCGACCTCCTCGGGGTCGCCGTAACGGCCGAGTGCGGTGCGGCGCCTGGCGTAGATCGTCTTGTGCTCCTCCGAGATGCGGTCGGTGATCCCAGTGCGGATCGGGCCCGGGCAGATGCAATTGACGGTGATGCCCTCGCGGCCGAGCTCCACGGCGAGCGAGCGGGTCAGGCTGGCGACGCCGCCCTTCGCCGCCGAATAGGGGCTGTGCAATGCGGTGGCGCCGAGCGCCTCGGTCGAGGCGATGTTGACGATGCGCGGGCACCTCGACTTGCGCAAATGCGGCAGCGCGGCGCGGATGATGCGCGGATGCGCCGTCAGCATCACGGCGATGCCCTTGGCCCAGGCGTCCTCATAGCCCTCGTCGTCGATCGCAACGCGCACGGAGATGCCGGCGTTGTTGACGATGATGTCGAGCCCGCCGAAATGCGCCGCGACCTCATTCACCACACGCTTGATCTCGCCACCGTCGGCAACGTCGAGATTCCACGCTTTTCCTGCGCCACCGCTCGCGGCAATCTCCTCGGCCACCGCCTGCGCGCCCTGCGCGTCGTAATCGGTGACGGCGACGTTGGCGCCTTCGCTTGCGAACACGTGCGCGGTCGCGCGCCCCATGCCGCTGGCCGCGCCGGTGACGAGAACGGTCAGGCCCTTGACGGACCGGCTGAGCTCTTTGAACCCGGACATGTTTGTTTCCTCGGAACGCTGCTTGTTCTTGTTATGATTGACAAGGCTGGCATCGATCCGCAGACAGGTCAAACAAGCAAGACAAAAGGGAGGCCGCGATGGCGAACGAGCTCGATTGCTCAGGCAAGCAGGTGCTGGTCGTCGGCGGCTCGAGCGGGATCGGCAACGGCATCGCGCAGGCTTTTCGCACGCGGGGCGCGCAGGTCGCGGTGTGCGGCACGCGGGCTCGCGCAACGGAATATTCAGCCGAAGAAGGCTCCGATCTCACGGGTCTTTCCTACGCGCAGCTCGACGTCAGCAACCCCGGTGCGATCGAGGCGTTCAAGCCATCCTTCGACCGGCTCGACGTGCTCGTGCTGGCGCAAGGCGCGGTGCTCTATCGCCGCGGCGAATTCGAGATGAGCGGCTTCCGCAAGGTGGTCGAAGTCAACCTGATGAGCCTGATGGCCTGTGCGACGCGGTTTCATTCCATGTTGCGGGATGCCAAGGGCGCGCTGATCATGGTGTCATCGACTGCGGCCTATCATTCCACCATGGGAAATCCCGCCTATAACGCGTCGAAGACCGGCGCGGTCGGATTGACGCGAACGCTGGGCGAGGCCTGGGCCGAAGACGGCATCCGCGTCAACGGCATCGCACCCGGGCTCGTCGACACCAAGATGACGAAGGTGACGACCGACAATCCGAAGCGGCTCGAAGGTGCGCTCGCGCGCATCCCGCTGCGGCGATTGGGCACGCCGGCCGATATGGCAGGCGCGGCGCTGTTCCTGGCCTCGCCGTTGTCGTCCTACATCATTGGCCAGACTTTGGTCGTCGATGGCGGGTTGATTTTATAGCCATCCGGGCAACACTTTCGTCATCGCTTGGAACTGCGCTGCTCCTGATCGGTTACTTGGGCTGACCCCCGAGGAGGAGCATCATGGACACGGATCGGATTGTTGGATCGGCCAAGGAATATGCCGGACGCGCGGAAGGCGCGATCGGAGACATGGCAGGCGATGCCAAGACGCAGGCATCGGGCAAGGCGCGCGAGGCTGCGGGCACGGTGCAGAATCTCTACGGCCAGGCCAAGGATGCCGTGCGCGATGCCGCGGACACCGCGACCAGCTACGCCAAGGACGCCTATGAGAACAGCGGCGACACCTTCCGCGACGGCACGCAGGCGCTGTCGAAGAAGGTGCAGGACAATCCGCTCGGCGCCCTGATGGTGGCCGGCGGCATCGGCTTTGCGCTCGCGCTGCTGATGTCGCGCCCCGCCCGCCGTCCGCCGCCGCCGCGCTGGCGCTATTAACGGCTGAGTACAAACACGCACTCGCGCCCCGGACGCGCAGCGCAGCACGTAGTGTTGCGCTGCTGAGCCGGGGCCCATTCTTTGTGAATGTCGCCGGGCTGGGTCCCGGCTCTGCGTCGCATCACCCCAGGGGGTGCTGCGCCGCGTCCGGGACACGACAGTAATTACCGGAACATCTCGGCGGAGCGACCGACGTTGCCCGGCGGACGCGGGATCCCCGGATTGGGATTCGGATTGCGCGGCCCGGGCGCCGGCGCCAGTTGACGCGGCGGCGCTGGCTGCGGCGAGCCGAAGCCGAAGAAATCGCGGAACGTGGGCGTCGCCTGTGCCGGCTGCTGCGATGGCAGCGGCGGCTTCTTCGGCGCTAGTTTCGGCGGCGCGATCGCGGCGGCGGCTCCCGGCGCGTTGGGATTGGCGGCGTTGCCCTCAGGCGTCGTCGCGGCCATCGGCGTATCGCCCTTGGCCTGCTCGCGGCCGACTTCGCGGCGCGGCCAGGCATAATCGTCGGCGCGGCCGGCCGGCGCCGCCAACGGCTCGCCCTTCACCATCGTCCTGGCAGCCAGCGCATCGACGGTGGCGGGACGCGAGCCCGGCCCGCCCAGCAATTGATCGGTCGAGATCGAGGCCGCGACCAGCGGCACGATCGGCCCCGCCAGCGGCCGCGGCGCGGGCTTGCCGGGCTCGGCGCTGGTGTCGGGAGTCGCCGGCTCGCTCGGCAGCGCGATCGGGCCGGAGCGTCCTGCCAACAGGCGCGTGATCTCGCGCTCGACATAATGCGCGAGCTTGCGCGCGCCGGCCTTGGTGAAATAGACGCCGTCAGAGCTGCGCAGCTGGCGGATCTGGCCTTCGAAGTCCGGGCCCTTCTGCAGGAAGCGGCCGGCTTCGTCGACGAAACCGTCCCAGACGTCGACATAGGTGATGCCGGCCTTGGCCGCGCCCTCGCGATAGAGCGAATCCAGGAACAGCGTATCCGCGGTGCCCTTGGGTCCGCGAACCGCGGGCAGGCCGACCCAGAGCACCGGCACGCCCTTGGATTTGAGGACGCCCGCGAGCTCCTCGATCTTCTTGCCGTAGAGCTCGATCCAGCGCTCGTCGCGGAATTCGTAGAGGCCGTTCGGATTGCGCGCCGTCTTTTCCGGCGCGGTCGCAGGCGTGTCGGCGTTGTCGGCGTCGTCCTGCGGCAGGTCGGCATCGGCAGGCTTGTCGTCGGGTTTGGCAGCCGTGTCGCTGCCGGGCTTGGTCTCGCCGGGCTTTGCCGGCGGCTTGCCGCGCGCGCCCTTGTCGTTCTTCTTGTCCTTATCCTTGTCCTTATCGGTAGCCTTCTCCGCCACAGGTTCGCGGATCGCGGCGCGGTCGTTGAGGCCGAGCATGACGACGATCACATCGGGCTTTTCGGTCTCGAGGATGCTTCTTGCCGCCGCCGCCCAGTCCGAGGGCTCACCCTTCGGCTGGTACTTGATCAGTCCGGAAACGGTCTTGTGCTTGCGGATCACGCCCATGTCGGGCTGCTCGGCATAGGCGTCTTCCAGGCCGTAAGCGAGCCAGTCGGCCATGGCATCGCCGAGCACCAGCACGTTCTTCTCGGGAATGGTGTCGCGCTTGGCCGGCGCCGGGGCGCGCGAAAAATCCTGCCGTGGCGCCTGCTGCTGTTGCTGCTGGAACGGTGTAAAGAAGTCGCCGCCAAACCAGCCGCCGCCTCCACCCCGTTGTGGTGGCGGCGCCGAACGCTGCGGGGGGCCGCCGAAGCCGGGGAAGTTGAAGAACTGCGCCGAGGCAGGCCCCGCGACCGTCGCCAGGATCGCAAGCGCCGTCCCCAGCGCGATCAACGGGCCGGTCTCGGTCAGTGCCTTGAACAGGGACTTCTTGGACATGCGATCTCGGGCACGCGCAACGGGTATCGGGAGTGACTTAATATAGTAACGGAATCGGGCGCCAAACGGGCAAATTCCGTTGCAGATTCTTGCCCCATACATCGGGGAACAGCCGCCTGCGTCAAGCGCGGCGGGCGAAATCCCTGTTCAGGGTTACTTTCGGGGCGATTTTACCGTCCGCGCAGCCGATCCAGCACGTCGGAGGAGGCAAATCCGTCGGCGGGCACCCCGATCGAGGCCTGGAAGTTGCGCAGCGCCTCCCTTGTCTGGCCGCCGAACTGGCCGTCCGGGGTGCCCTTGTACAGGCCGCGCTGGGCCAGCAGCTGCTGCAGCTCCAGCCGCTCGGTGCGCGACAGTTCGCGCTCCTGCCGCGGCCAGGGCTGCACGAAGGGCTGCCCGCCACGCAGGCGGTCGGCGAAATGGCCGATCGCCAGCGCATAGGCCTCGGCCGGGTTGTACTTCATGATGACGCGGTAATTCTGCAGCATCAGGAAGCCGGGCCCCTGCGCGCCCGCCGGCGCCAGCAGATAGGCCTTCTCGCCCGGATTCGGGAACGGCTGGCCCGTCGCCCGCTTCAGCCCGAGCTTCTCCCATTGCGCGATCGGCATCGCCTTGGCGCGGTCGGCCAGCATGTAGTTGAAGCCTTGGGGCACCACGACCTCGAAGCCCCAGGTCTGGCCGGCCTGCCAGCCGTCCTTCTTCAGATTGTTGGCCGTCGAGGCGATCAGATCGGTGGGATTGTCGACGACGTCGCGCCGTCCGTCACCGTCGCCATCGATGGCAAAGCGCTTGAACGCGGTCGGCATGAACTGGGTCGGACCGAAGGCGCCGGCCCAGGAGCCGCGCATCTGCTCCGGCCTGAGATCGCCGCGGTTGAGGATCTCCAGCGCCGACAGGAATTCGTCCTTGAAATAGGCCTGACGGCGGCCGATGCAGGCGAGCGTCGCGGTCGATTGCAGCACGCTGCGGTCGCCCATCTGCGTCGAGTAGTTGGACTCGATGCCCCAGATCGAGGCGATGGTGTAGCGATCGACGCCGGTCGCCTTCTCGGTGGCGTCGAACTGTGCCTTGTATTTGGCGAGGATCTCGCGGCCTTTGGCGAGGCGGTTGTCGTTCACGAGGATGTCGAGATAGTCCCAGATCGATTTGGTGAACTCGGGCTGCGAATCCATGAGGTCCATGATGCGCAGATCGGGGCTGAGGCCAGCCGTGAAGCGCTGGAAGTTTTCCAGCGTCACGCCGCGCCGTGCGGCATCGGGCCACATGCCGGCGACGCAATTGGTGAAGTTGCCGGCGGCCTCGCGGATCGCCGCGGCCGTCATCAAGGGATGGCCGGAGGCGCCGTCCTCGCCGCTCCAGGGCAGGGGGCCGCCGGGTCCCGGCGGGGCTTGCGATGGCGCCGCGTTGGGGCCCGAGAAGATGCCGCCGAACAGGTTGGAGAGGCCGTTCTGCGCCTGCGCCTGCGCGCCGGCAGGCAGCAGCAAAGCGGCCGCAACCATCATCGCGCCGGTCGCGGATACCGTCCGTCTTGCCTGCCCTGCCACCGATCGCATCATGTCCCACCCGTCGGGCTTTCAAAAATCCGCCATCAGGAGGCCTGGTTACGGTTGCCAATAGCTTAACAAAGGTGAAATTTTGGTGGCGGCCTTTTTCTTAACTCTGACCGGGCGAGGCCCCACATCCGCCTTTGTTGGCGGCTGCAAACAGGCTAGCAAGAAGCCATTGCTCCCGTCACATGTGCCCCCAGGTATTCGATCAATCACATGAGAATTCGCAAAGCTGTATTCCCCGTTGCCGGCCTCGGCACCCGCGTCCTGCCTGCCACCAAGGCGATGCCGAAGGAAATGCTGACCATCGTCGACAAGCCGCTGATCCAGTACGTCTATGACGAGGCGAGGGAGGCCGGCATCGAGCACTTCGTCTTCGTCACCGGCCGCAACAAGAACGTCATCGAAGATCATTTCGACCGGATGTACGAGCTCGACGCGACGCTTGCGGCACGCGGCAAGAAGACCGAGCAGGACATCCTGGCGCAGAACCAGCCGGAAGCCGGCGCCGTCAGCTTCACCCGCCAGCAGGCGCCGCTCGGCCTCGGCCACGCGGTCTGGTGCGCGCGCGACATCGTCGGCAACGAGCCGTTCGCGGTCGTGCTGCCCGACGAACTCGTGCTCAACACGCCCGGCTGCCTCAAGCAGATGATCGAGATGGCATCATCGCTCGGCGAGAAATCCAATCTGGTCGCGGTCGAGGCGGTGCCGGACCATCTCACGCATCAATACGGCATCTGCGGCGTCGGAAAACGCAATGGCAAGATGTTCGAGGTCGACGGCATGGTCGAGAAGCCGGCCAAGGGCACCGCGCCCTCCAACCTCTCCATCACCGGCCGCTACATCCTGCAGCCGGAGATCTTCAAGATTCTGGAGACGCAGGAGCGCGGCGCCGGCGGCGAGATCCAGCTCACCGACGCCATGATCGGCCTTGCCAGATCGCAGAAGTTCTACGGCGTCGAGTTCGAGGGCGAGCGCCACGATTGCGGCTCCAAGCCCGGCTTCCTGCGCGCCAACATCGCCTACGGCCTGAAGCGCCCGGAGCTGCGTGACGGCTTGATCGCGGAGATGAAGAAGTATCTGGGGCAGTAGCGCGCCTCGTCATTGCGAGCGAAGCGAAGCAATCCAGAATTTTTCCACGGAGACAGCCTGGATTGCTTCGTCGCAAGAGCTCCTCGCAATGACGAGGAGAGAGCTCGTCACGCCACCAGCGACAGCTGCGGCAGGCTCGCAATGACTGACTGGTTGCGGCCGCCAGCTTTCGCGGCGTAGAGCGCCTTGTCGGCGGCGGCGACCAGGACCGACCAGTCCATGCCGGCGGTGGGAACCAGGCTGGCGACGCCGCAGGACGCTGTCAAAATCACCTGCTCATCGGACCAGCCCTGCACCTTGGTCCGGATCGCCTCGGCGACCTTGAAGGCGTCGGTGGCCGATGTGTTCGGCAGCAGCACGGCGAATTCCTCGCCGCCGTAGCGCGCGGCACAGTCGCCGGCCCGGCTCACCGAATCGGAAATGCAAATGGCGATGCCGACCAGCACCTGGTCCCCTGCCTGATGACCGAACGTGTCGTTGTAGGCCTTGAAGTGATCGGCATCGATCATCACCAGCGCGATCGGCGTCTTCTGGCGCATGGCGCGCCGCCATTCGACGTCGATGACGGAATCGAACTTGCGGCGGTTCTTCAGGCCGGTGAGCGCGTCGGTCGTCGCCATCTCCTCCAGCTTGCTCTCGGCCTCGGCGCGCCGGACGATCTCGCGCGCCAGCACGAGCGTCGATCCCAGCACGAACAGCGCGAGCGCCAGCACCACGGCGCCGATGCGGAACGCCTCCTTCTGCCAGAGCGCGAATACGGCGGCCAGGGGTTTGCCCGCCACCACGAACAGCGGTCCGCTGTCGCCGCTGCGGACATAGAGCCGCGGCGTCGGGTCGACCGGGCCCTGTCCCGAATAGGCGGCGCCGATTCGGAGATTGTCGGCCTTCCAGCTCCGGCGATCGTTCAGGTTGGTGCCGATGATGTCGAGATCGAACGGCCGCCGCATCATGATGGTGCGATCGCGCTTGAGGATGGTGATGGTGTCTTCGGGATCGAGTTTCAGCTGATCGAAGAATTCGTGGAAATAGCTGAAGCGGATCGAGCCGGCGACGACGCCGAGGAATCCGCCGTCGGTGTCGCTGATGCGCCGGCTCAGCACGATCGCGTAAGCGCCGCGAAACAGCATGGGGCGGCTGATGAACAGCCCGATGTCGGGCTTGTCGCGATGAACCCTGAAGTAATCCTCCTCGCTCCGGTTCTCGGGAAGGGGATCGAGCGTGGAGGCGTCGATGGTCAGCCGGCCCTCGGCATCGAACACCTGGATGGCGCCGAAATGCCTGGCCGTCGTCGCGTGGTCGAACAGGATCAGGTGACGGATCGACTTCGACACCGTCGCGAGCTCGGGCAGCAGCATGTTGCTGGCGACCGCCTTCAGCGACAAATCGTAGATCTCGACGTTGCGGCTGACGTCGGACTGGATGGTGGTCGCGAGGTTCTCCAGCGTCTGGCGGGCGAGCGCCTCCTCGCCCCGGCGCATGTCGAGCATCACGTTGACGCAAATGGCGGAAAAGCCGATCACCGTCACTACGGACGAGATGATCAGCAGTTTCGCCGAAATCCGCCACGGCCGGCGGCCCATGGCGTCGCGCCATCCAGATAGCATCGCTTGCTCCCGACATAATTGGATGCGCCCGAAAGCTTGCGCGATGTTTAAGGCGGGACGGCGCTGCCGTAGTGAGTTAAGAATCGGTTTACGCAGCTCACGGTTTTGTGCAGACCCCGTGTGAGCAGACCCGCTTTGCGACGAGAGGACAATTGTGAACGACTACGACGCGTTGCGCGACTATCTGATGCGGCAGAAGCAGGACGAGCTGGTGCTGAGCTTCGAGCAGATCGAGGAGATCATCGGCGCGGCCCTGCCGCGCGCGGCCAATCGTGCCTCGTGGTGGGACAGCCTGCGCAGCCCCGACATCCAGATGCCGCAGCGCGAAGCCTGCCTCGCCGCGGGCTTCGTCGCGACACGGATGCCTGATGGTGCGAGCGTGCGGTTCAGGAAGCAGAAAAGCGATCGACGGCGGTGATGCCGAGGCGCGTTCTTCCCTCTCCCTTGTGGGAGAGGGTGGCTCGCCGCGAAGCGGCGAGACGGGTGAGGGGTTCTCTCCGCGCTCTAGTCTCGCGCATTTGAATTCGCGGAACGAACCCCTCATCCGGCGCTTCGCGCCACCTTCTCCCACAAGGGGAGAAGGAAAGACGAGAGCCGTCAGCTCGCCGCTTCGAGCCGCACTTCCGTTAGCAGCCGCATCGCGGCATCGGCGTCCATAGGCTCGCCGAAGGCGAAGCCCTGGGCGTATTCGCAGCCCATCTGGTAGAGCTCGACCGCGTCCGAATCGGTCTCGGCGCCCTCGGCCACCACGTCCATGCCGAGGTCGTGCGCGAGCGCGATGATCGACTTCAGGATCACCGGTCGGGTGCCGCGGTTGGTGGTGCGCACGAAGGACTGGTCGATCTTGATGGTGTCGAACGGGAAGCGCTGCAGATAGGCCAGCGAGGAATGGCCGGTGCCGAAATCGTCGAGCGAGAGCCCGGTGCCGAGCTCGCGGATCCGCGTCAGCATCTGCGCGGCGTGCTCCGGGTTCTCCATCACCAGCGATTCCGTCAACTCGAGCTTGAGCGTGCCGCGCGCCACCGAGGAGCGCGACAGCACGGTGCGGATGTCGTGGATCAGATCATGGCGCAGCAATTGCCGTGACGAGACGTTGACGGAGGCGAAGATCGGCTCGCGCGAGCGCATCGCGCGCTGCCACACCGAAAGCTGCTTGGCGGTCTGGTCGAGCACGAACATGCCGAGGTCGACGATCAGGCCGGTCTCTTCCGCGATGGAGATGAATTCCGACGGCGCCATGCGTCCGAGCTTCGGGTGATCCCAGCGCACCAGCGCTTCGAAGCCGGCGACGGAGCGATCCTCCAGCCGCACGATCGGCTGGTACAGGATCGTCAGCTCCTGGCGCTCGATGGCGCGGCGCAGCTCGCTCTCCAGCGTCAGGCGATCGGTCTTCCGCGCCCGCATCGCCGGCTTGTAGACGTCGATGCGGTCGCCGCCGATGCGCTTGGAATGATACATCGCAAGCTCGGCGTCCTTGATGATCTCGTCGGTGAGCTGGGTTTGCGGATCGGAGAGCGCAAGGCCGATCGACGCCGTGAGGAAGATCTCGCGGTCGTTGAAGGCGATCGGCGCGCGGATGGTCTTGCGGATGGTCTCGGCGAAGGCGGTGATGCGGGCCGGGTCCTGCTCCGACAGCAGGATCAGGCCGAACTGATCGCCGGCCATGCGGGCCAGCGTGTCCTGCGGCTTCAGGATGCGGGTGAGGCGGCGGGCGAGGGTGAGCAGGATGGAATCGCCGACCGCGATGCCGACGGAATCGTTGACCTGCTTGAAGCGGTCGAGGTCGATCACCATCAGCGTCGGCCGCAGCGTCGGCATGGTCTTGGCGAAATTCGCGACGGCGCCCAGCCGGTCCATGAACAGTTTGCGGTTGGGCAGGCCGGTGAGGTTGTCATGCACGGAATCGTGCAGCAGGCGCTCCTCGGCGTTGCGCAGTTCGGTGACGTCGGTGAGCGTGCCGACGACGCGCGAGACCTCGCCGTCCGAGCCGACTACCGGGCGCGCTTTCAGCGCGAACCACATGAAATGGCCGTCCGGGGTACGCAGGCGGAAATCCTGCACCAGGCGGCCGCGGCGCTGGTCGAGCACGCTGTCGAGCGCGGCGCGGAAACGGTCCTGATCGAGCGGATGCAGCACTTCGAGCCACGAGGCCGCGGGCCCTTCCAGCGTGCCGCGCTTGAGGCCGAGCAGGGCCTCGGTCTCGGGGCTGGTGAAAACCTTGTCGGCGGAGACGTCCCAGTCCCAGATCAGGTCGCCCGAGCCGGCCAGCGCCAGCGCGCGCCGCTCGATGTCGGAGACGACGCCGGTGGTGGCGCCGCCGCCGGCGAAGGCGTGCTGCATCACCGTGAAGCCGATCAGCATCACGATCAGCACGAGGCCGCCGAGCAGGGCCGGGCCGACGATGTCGTTGGTCACGGAGCCCGCAACCGTCATGCCGGCCGCGACCACCCAGACGACAAGGAGGAACCAGGTCGGGATCAGGAGAACGGCGCGGTCGAAGCCGTGGGTGGAGAGATAGACGATCAGCGCGAAGCCGGCGAAGGCGATCAGCACCAGCGAGATGCGCGCGATGCCGGAGGCCACCGCCGGATCGAACAAGGCAAGCGCGACCAGCGATCCCAGGAAGGCGAGCCAGCCCACTGTGATGTGCGAATAGCGCACATGCCATCGGCTGAGGTTGAGATAGGCGAACAGGAACACCAGGAGCGTTGCCGCCAGGATCGCCTCACCCGCCGCGCGCCAGATGCGCTCGGCGTTGTTCGACATGTCGAGCACCTTGCCCCAGAAGCCGAAGTCGACGCCGATATAGACCAGCACCGCCCAGGCCAGCGCCGCGGCGGCCGGGAACATGATGCTGCCTTTGACCACGAACAGAATGGTCAGCACCAGCGCGAGCAAGCCGGAGATGCCGATCACGATGCCCTGGTACAGCGTGAACGAGTTGACCTTGTCCTTGTAGGCTTCCGGCTCCCACAGATAGAGCTGCGGCAGCTTGTCGGTGCGCAGCTCCGCGACGAAGGTGATGACGGCGCCGGGGTCGAGCGTGACGCGGAACACGTCGGCGGTCGGGCTTTCCTGCCGCTCCGGCCGGTCGCCGGTCGAGGGCGTGATGGTGGCGATGCGCGACAGGCCGAGGTCCGGCCACAAAAGCCCTGAGGAGACGATGCGGTAATGCGGGGCGACGATCAGGCGGTCGAGCTGGTCGTCGGTGTTGTTGGCGAGCGCGAAAACCACCCAGTTCTGGCCGCCTTCGCGGGCGCGCACCTCGATGCGGCGGACGATGCCGTCGGTGCCGGGCGCGGTGGAGACCTGGATGCGATCGGCATCGCTGCGCTGATGCTCGAGCACGCCGGTGAGGTCGATCGCAGGCGCGTCACTACGCACGCTGACAGCGTCGAGCGCGCGTGCAGGGGACGCGGCAACGAGCATCATGAGGCCCAGCGCGATGGGCGCGAGGCACC
Source organism: Bradyrhizobium sp. LVM 105 (assembly GCF_003957705.1). Taxonomy (NCBI): domain Bacteria; kingdom Pseudomonadati; phylum Pseudomonadota; class Alphaproteobacteria; order Hyphomicrobiales; family Nitrobacteraceae; genus Bradyrhizobium; species Bradyrhizobium sp. LVM 105. The sequence continues at coordinate 270,507 of NZ_QZMV01000010.1, forward strand.
TGATCAGACGCAAGGTCAGTTCTCCGCGTTCGACGCAAACTCTGAGTAGAAGATGATTTCAGACCGGACCGAAGGGGCTCGGTGCGTCGCGATAGATGCCACGAAAGCGAGGAAAATCAAAGGGTTTCCGGCTCGCCCTGTAGGTCAGCGGCCTAGACCTCCAACACAATTTTGCCAATATGTGCGCTCGTCTCCATGCGCCGATGCGCGTCGGCGGCCTTTTCCAGCGGGAAAGTGCTGTCCATCAGCGGTTTGACGCGGCCTTCGCGCAAAAGCGGCATCACTTTCTGCTCGATTGCGGCCACCATCGCCGCTTTATCCGCATTCGTACGGGGGCGCAGGGTCGAGCCGGTATGGGTGAGGCGCTTGACCATCACCTTGGCGATGTTGACGGTGATCTTGGGCCCGTTGAGGGTTGCGATCTGCACGATCCGGCCGTCGACCGCGGCGGCATCATAGTTGCGGTCGACATAGTCGCCGGCGACCATGTCGAGGATCAGGTTGACGCCTTGCTTGTTGGTCTCTTCCTTGACCACGGCGACGAAGTCCTCGTTCCGGTAGTTGATGGCGCGGTCGGCGCCTAACTTGAGGCAGGCGTCGATCTTGTCCTGCGATCCCACGGTGACGAACACCTTGGCGCCGAACGCCTTCGCCAGCTGAATCGCCATGGTGCCGATGCCGGAGGAGCCGCCATGGATCAGCAGAGTCTCGCCGGCCTTGAGCCCACCACGCTCGAACACGTTGTGCCAGACCGTCATCAGGGTTTCCGGCAGCGCGCCGGCTTCCTTGATCGACAGTGCCGGCGGCACGCTCATGGCCTGGGCGTCCTGGGCGATGCAGTACTGCGCATAGCCGCCACCGGCGACCAGCGACATCACCTTGTCGCCGATCTTGTGCCGCTTGGCGTTGCTGCCGACCGCCACGACTTCACCGGCGATCTCGAGGCCGGGCAGGTCGCTGGCGCCGGGCGGCGGCGGATAGGCGCCGGAGCGCTGCGCAACGTCGGGCCGGTTGACGCCGGCGGCCATCACCTTGACCAGGATCTCGTCCGGGCCGGGCTGCGGCACGGCGCGCTGTTCCGGGATCAGCACCTCCGGTCCGCCAGGCTTGGAGATGGCGACCACGGTCATTTGCGCGGGCAGCTTGTCCATGATGTGTCCTTGAGCAAAGGTGCGGGGATGAATCAGGCTCTTGCTTAGCCAGCGCGATCCGGGCTGGCAACCGCCTCAGCGTTGTGAGCCGGCGTGAACTTTGGGAGGAACGAGGATGGCGACGGAAGACGACGACCGCCCGCGCAGGAAGATCACACATGAGATCGGACAGGATCTCTCACTGTTGTCGGTCGAGGAACTGACTGAGCGCGTCCTCCTGCTCAAGACCGAGATCGCAAGATTGGAAGAAGCCGCCACCAAGAAGCGCGCCTCGCGCGATGCGGCGGATCATTTTTTCAAGAAGTAGCCGGCCGCATCAACGGCGGTCGTCCCGGACGATCGCGCCTCGTCTCGTCATTCCGGGGCGGCGCGACGCGCCGAGCCCGGAATCCATAACCACAAGCCGCTGAAACTGGCAGGCGAGCCACTCCGTCTTCCTGGGGGTATGGATTCCGGGCTCGCGACTTCGTCGCGCCCCGGAATGACAAAGAACTTCGTTCCGCACCCCGCTCGGCCACTGGCCGATATGGCTAACGAACCTTCAAAAAAATCGCTCGTTTACTCCAGATTAAGCTTTCGCGTTTATGACTGGAACTGTCCTCGTTTGGACACCGAGTGGCTCCTGTCCACTCTGTTTGACGCCTCCCTGTTATCAACTTTCAAAGCCGCCGGTCTCCGGCGGCTCTTTTTTTGTTGTTTTGCATCGCGTTGCGGTTGAATTCCTGAGAATGACCCGCGGAAACCATATCCGCGCTTGTCGCTGGACTCCGCGTCTCGCCCGCGCAATGATTTGTTCATCATAAGCCGGCGCCAAAGCCGGACAGTCAAACAGTTGCGTAAGAGGCGTTAACCATGGAACGTTTGCAGGCCGACGGCGCTCTCGTTCAACTCAGCGAGCGGTTCACCAATTCTGCGGCGTTCGGCGTCCTGTTCCGCGAGGGCATGGATCTGGTCGAAGAGACCGCCGCCTATCTCGACGGTGCCGGCCGCACCGAGGCCAAGGCGCTCGACCGTGCCGTCAGCCTCACCTACGCGACCGAGAGCATGCGCCTCACCACCCGCCTGATGCAGCTCGCCTCGTGGCTGCTGCTGCACCGCGCGGTGAAGGAAGGCGAGATGACGCTGAGCCAGGCCAATCGCGAGAAGACCAAGGTCAAGCTCAGCGCCGCCGATCCCGGCCCCGCCGACACCATCGAGAAGCTGCCCGCGCAGCTCCAGGACCTGATCCATCGCTCGATGAGCCTGCAGACCCGGGTGCGCCGCCTCGACACCACCATCCACACGCCGCCGGCCGAGCACGTCGCAATCGGCAATCCGCTGGTGCCGCACCTCAACGCGCTGAAGGCCGCGTTCGAACGGTAGGCCAAGGTGCCGTAGGGGTCGCTGCCGTAGGGCACGCTGCCGTAGGGTGGGCAAAGCGAAGCGTGCCCACGAAACCCCTGTTTGGTCCCAAGTGAGACATGGTGGGCACGGCGCTGTGCGCCTTTGCCCACCCTACGAAATCTCGGCCTTGGTAAGGGACGCTCCAAAACAAAAACGCCCCCGGTTTTCCGGGGGCGTTTTTCGTCTCCAGCCTTGCGGGCTGGATCAATCCTTTTTCAGGAAGCCCGAAAACTTCTTCTGGAAGCGCGAGACGCGGCCGCCGCGGTCCATGATCTGAGCGTTGCCACCGGTCCAGGCCGGGTGCGACTTCGGGTCGATGTCGAGGTTCAGCGTGTCGCCTTCCTTGCCCCAGGTCGAGCGGGTCAGGTACTCGGTCCCGTCGGTCATCACGACCTTAATCGTATGATAATCCGGATGAATTTCGGCTTTCATGGCAAATTCCTCGGCGCCCGGCGCCTGTTCTGGTGGCTCGCGAATGACGGATTTGGCCGGCTCTATACCTCACGATATCAGGCAAAACAAGCCATGCTGCAGGGGTGAACCGGGTTTGCCCCTAAGGGACATCCCGGATTTGCCACTACTCTTGCACCGGCCTATTGGGAGCAAACGAATGCAATGGGCCAGATCTCATGAGCGCAGTGGAACGGCTTGATGACCAATATGTCGATCAGCCCGGAATGAACGCCGCGGACACCCCCTCGATCGAAGCCGAGCTGCTCGAAGAGCCGGCCAAGGGTCGCGCCAAGCTGCGGCCGCTGCTCGCGCTGGCGCCCTATGTCAGCCGCTATCGAGGCCGGGCGGCGCTGGCCTTCGTCGCACTCACGGTCGCGGCCCTGACCACGCTGCTGGTGCCCATCGCGGTGCGCCGGATGATCGATTTCGGCCTGACGCCCGAGGGCATCGAGCTGATCAACAGCTACTTCTCGGTGATGCTCGCGGTGGTCGGCGTGCTCGCGCTCGCCAGCGCCGCGCGCTATTACCTCGTGATGACGATCGGCGAGCGCATCGTCGCCGACCTCAGGCGCGACGTCTTCGCTCATCTGCTCTCGCTCTCCCCCGCCTTCTTCGATTCCGCGCGCAGCGGCGAGTTGATCTCGCGGCTCACCGCCGACACCACCCAGCTGAAATCGGCCGTCGGCGCCTCGGTGTCGATCGCGCTGCGCAATCTGATGATGTTCCTGGGCGCCACGGCGATGATGGTGATCACGAGCCCGAAGCTGTCGGGCTTCGTGCTGCTGGCCATCCCCTTGATCGTGCTGCCGCTGGTCGCGTTCGGGCGCTGGGTGCGGCGGCTGTCGCGCAATGCGCAGGACACGCTCGCCGAGGCCTCGGCCTATGCGGGCGAGCTGGTCGGCTCGATCCGCACCGTGCAGGCCTATACCAGCGAAGGGTTCGCCGAGAAGCGTTTCGGCGGCGAGGTCGAGCAGGCCTATGAGGCCGCGCGCACCTCGACCCAGGCGCGCGCCGTGCTCACCGCCATCATCATCTTCATCGTGTTCGCCAGCGTGGTCGCGATCCTCTGGATCGGGTCGCATGACGTGCTCACCGGCGCGATTTCGCCGGGGCGGCTCGGTCAGTTCGTGCTGTATGCGGTGTTCGCCGCGGCAGGCCTCGGCCAGCTCAGCGAGGTCTGGGGCGAGGTCTCGGCGGCATCCGGCGCGGCCGAGCGCCTGTTCGAGATCCTGCATGTGCAGCCGGACATCACCGCGCCCGCCTCAGTGCGCGCGCTACCGGTGCCGGCACGCGGCGAGGTCGGCTTCGATCAGGTCAGCTTTGCCTATCCGGCGCGGCGCGACACCAATGTGCTCGATGCCGTGTCATTCACCGTGCGCCCCGGCGAGAAGGTCGCGATCGTCGGTCCGTCCGGCGCCGGCAAGAGCACGATCTTTCACCTCTTGCTGCGCTTCTACGACCCGCGCAGCGGCACGATCTCGCTCGACGGCGTGCCGGTCAAATCCGCCGATCCCCGGGATTTCCGCGCGCGCATCGCACTGGTGCCGCAGGAATCCGTGGTGTTCGCCGCCAGCGCCCGCGAGAACATCCGCTTCGGCCGGCCCGATGCGACCGATGCCGAGGTCGAACGCGCCGCCGAGCTCGCCCATGCCGCCGAATTCATCCGCCGCCTGCCCGAAGGTTTCGACACCCCGCTCGGCGAGCGCGGCGTGACGCTGTCAGGCGGCCAGCGCCAGCGCATCGCGATCGCACGCGCCATCCTGCGCGATGCGCCGCTGCTGCTGCTCGATGAGGCCACCTCCGCCCTCGATGCCGAAAGCGAGACGCTGGTGCAGACCGCGCTGGAAGAGCTGATGCGCCACCGCACCACGCTGGTGATCGCGCACCGCCTCGCCACCGTGCTGTCCTGCGACCGCATCCTGGTGATGGACCAGGGCAGGATCGTCGAGCAGGGCACGCATGCCGAGCTCGTCGCCGCGAACGGACTTTATGCGCGGCTGGCGAGATTGCAGTTCGAGGGCGCGTGAGGGGCTTCGCTCGCCGTCACACGCACAATGTCATCGCCCGCGCAGTGTTTAGTCCGGGGACATGGCTGACACCTGTTCGGACACATCACTGACAGGTTGGCCGTTGGTCAAGTCGATTGA
>NZ_QZMV01000011.1:0-245004 GCF_003957705.1 Bradyrhizobium sp. LVM 105
CCGCACGGCAGCCTAACCCCGGCAGAGGCTCCACTTATCGACGCGGATATTCTGTTCAGACAACCGGGGCCAGCTCACTCCACCCTAGTGGCTTTGACTATATGCGTCTCGTTCTGGCTGTTCTCGTTATTTTAGCGCATGCTCCGACCATTGCGATTGGAGAGAAGGCCGGTCAGGACTTTTTCGAGCACCCACTAGCTCTTCCCCTCAAATTTGTATTGCCCGCCTTTTTTACGTTGAGTGGATTCTTGGTTGCAGGAAGTATGCAGAGATGCAGGACCCTTTTGTCGTTCCTGGGACTTCGGTTCCTTCGCATCTATCCCGCGCTTATTGTCGAAGTAACGTTGTCGGCTCTTCTCATTGGACCTCTTGTCACGGAAATTTCGCTGCGAGAGTACTTCTCCAGCCCAGTGTTCTTTCGATATTTATTGAACGTTACGGGGCATATCAGCTACTATTTACCTGGCGTTTTCTTAAGCAATCCGAAGCCAGCAATGGTGAATTGGCAGCTATGGACCGTGCCTTGGGAGCTGATCTGCTACATCGCCATAACCTTGATGATCCTGGTCGGCGTCAAGAAGCATCGACACCGTGCGATTGTGGCGACAGCGATTATATTCTTGATCGCTTTGATCAAGCAAATCCGCTCACCCGAGGGATTATCAGTTCTTCATGGCCACGCCTGGGGGCATGTTCTTGTCGTCTATTTCGCAAGCGGCGTGCTGGCATATTTGTACAAGGAGAGGCTGCCGTACAACGCCAAGCTCTTCTTCGTGTCTGCGTTGAGCGCCCTCATCGCATTTGGGCTGCTCCCGGCCGGTCAACTGTTAGGTATACCTCCGCTAGTGTATTGCGTGATCTACTTGGGCGTATGCAATCCTAGACAGATGCTCCCAGCGAGCGTCGTCGATTGCTCATACGGAATGTATCTTTATGGCTACGTGCTGCAGCAGCTGATAGCATTGGAAGCACCTTGGAGCCGGACAATCCTTTGGAACTTCGTCATTGCGGTGGGACTTAGCCTAGTCGTCGGACTGGCCTCCTGGCATTTGGTAGAACGGCCAGCTCTGAATCTCCGAGGTCATCTCCGGTCGCTTGAGGATTGGTGGCTGAACACTTCAAAGCTCGCTGCCGCGCCGGACTGACTCGAGGAATAGATCGGAGCTCTAAATTGCTTACACGACGATCGATCTTAGCCGGCGTAGCCGCGCTTCCCTTTCAGCGGGTAAGCGCGGCTAGATCTGATGAATTTCTGAGAGTCGGCGCTCTCGGAAACTTGCCTGAACGTCAAACGAATGACCTCCCTCTTTCGGACCAATCCAACAAGGACGGTTGGCAGAAATTGAATTCGCATAGCGACGAATTTAATGGCGATAGATTGGACCCCCTGAAGTGGTCATCAAGCGATACATGGAACGGAATGAAACCGTCCTTTTTTGCATCGGAGAATGTCTCTGTCGCAGACGGGAGCCTAAATATAACTTGCCAGCTACGTGATCCGCCGGCAGCACTTGCTAGTGCTGGCTATGGGAAATGGTCAACCGGTATAGTAAAAAGTCTTTCGACAGTTCAATACGGATACTTCGAGGTTCGAGCTAGGCCAATGCGCTCCGCCGCACTGAGCTCGTTCTGGTTCTACAAGAAGTACGCTGATACCCAGGACGAGATTGACGTATTCGAGTTCTGCAAAGACAGAAATGGTGCAGTGAGCAATTACCACATGACGCTGCATGTGTATCAGCTCCCAGGTTATACTTCGGATATTATCTCAGAAGCGTATTGGCGAGCTCCTTTTGATTTTGCGAACGAGTTTCATGTCTTCGGTTTGAATTGGAATCGGAGTCGAATTGAGTTCTTTGTAGACGGCGTTTTGGTTCGAAGGTTAGAGAACCGGCTTTGGCACAGACCCATGCATATGATCTTCGATAGCGAAGTTCACCAGAAGGGTTGCGGGATCCCGGAAGATGCAACAATGCCATCTACCTACAAGATAGACTATGTTAGATCTTGGCAGTCTCTCGCTACGAATTGAGCATCACCCGTTGCTAGGAACTTGCGATACGGCGGCACTTACAAGTCGTTCGAATATCTCCACATTCTTTTCGATGTTAAATTTGCGCTCGAAGCAAATCCGCGCGTTGATCTTCATTTCTTGCTTTGCTTCCGGCCTTAGGCTCAGATAGCCACTGAGAGCCAATGTTGTGCCCTCTATCGTGTCGTCCTCCACGAACCCAGCATTGGCCGATTTTATCTCTCGCCAAATGTTTACCTTGTTGGAAATCAAAACCGGAGTACCGCAAGCGAGAGATTCAGCGACAACAATGCCGAAGTTTTCGCTGTGTGAGGGCAGAGCAAATGCGTCCGCAGCTCTAAATGCCCCCCATTTTGCCTCCCCAAGAAGGATCCCGGGGAAGTGCACACGACTAGCGACACCGCGCTCAGCGGCCAGTCGTTTGAAGCCTTCAAGCATTCCAGACTGATCTGGCCCGGCAACGACTAGATCTACCTCGGGAAACTGGTGCGCTACATTAGCGAAAGCCTCGATCAACAGATCGCAACCCTTCTTAGGATGAACTCGGCTCAGAAAAAGCACAAAGGATCGGTTCGCTAAGTTGGGGACGGCACGTCTAAAGGCCCTTTCTTGCTCGTCACTGGTGGCAGGAGGAGAGGACGTGCCATACCCCACCACTTGCCGTTTATAGTCGAAGCCCCAAAACATTGTTTTGGCCAGCTCCAGCTCCTCCTCTGTCGTAAATAGCGCGGCGTTCGAACCTCTCAAAAGCCAACCTTCGTTGAAAAGCCAAAAGCACTGCTTTAAGGCGTGTTTAGCTCGAAAATTCGAACGAAACCAAGGATCGAGCATGCCGTGTGTAAAGACGAAGTAAGGAGTGCCAGAATTCGGTAGCACCCTAGCCGCTGCAAAAGTCGAAAAATTCCACAATCCATTCACGACGACGCAATCGTAGTTTCGAATGTGAGATTTGAGCCAGGGGATCAGCATGCCGGTGAAACCATAGCGCTTGAAAAGGTTGCCCCAGCCTTGTCCGGTCTTGTAAGAGCCTAACGCGTGGGTTCTGATTGGGAAGTCCAGCAAGAACGGGGCATCGGCCGGGTCAAGCGAGACGATCTCGCGCTCGAGCGAGCGTGTCACACGATTTTGTTGCAGAATGCCTTCGACAGGACCGCCGTAGGCAGGGTCAACACTGGCAATAATGTGAAGTAGCTTTAGTTTGCGAGGCGACATACGCGTATAACCCGATGGATACCGGATGATCCGGTGACGGTAGGAACGGGCAAAGCAGAGTAACTCCATGGCGACAGCCCGGCCAACTTTGCCCGAAAGTGATCGAACCCGTGTTTAAGAAGGCCTATGAATGACTCAACTCCGACTTCGCTCCGCCCAATCTGGAGAGATCCCAAGTAAAACTTACATATGGTTTGTACTAATAGCACTTTTGCCAGTCATTTACTCGATCTACTGGCCTGCGGTCTACGCTCTTTATGGCGTCGTCGTGATCGCAGCTGCACTTCACTATGCGCACGAGGGTCGGGGACCTCACGTGAATATCCCCACAATCGTGGCCTTAAAATTCGCATTGATGATGGGACTACTGTTTTTGTACTCGGACAGCACGGGGAATATCTTTAACATAGGCGGCGTGGTGTTCGTGGAAGCTCTTGCCCTTTGGTTTGCAACGGGCGCGCTCACTAATAAAAACAGGGCAAAATTCTTTAAGACCCTGGCTCGGCTTTGCCTACTTAACATTCTGATTTACGTCCTACTATCTATTGTCCTTTCTCGATTTACCGACATTCGAAATCCGATTGATGACTTCCTGGCAGGCGAACGCGTTCGGCTGCTGGCTTCGCGAACCGGACACAGCGTCCTAATAGATCTAGCGTTTCTAATCATGTTGATTGCCGCCTCAAATATCGGAAGGCTGGGATTCTTCGAAGCCGCAGCGATGATGGTGGTCTCAGTAATCTCAATTCTTCTTGCAAAATCAGCGGGCGGCTATCTTGTTTTGATTGCTGTAGGATTTGCGTTTGCAATTGAGGCCGTCCAAGCGAACAATCTTGCTAGAGCACTCCTTTACATTCCCGTCTTCTTGGCAATTTCGATCTTTTTCCTTGAACCCGATCTGCTCAATGAGGCGATCTACTACGTTAGAACCGAACTCCAGGGCGCGAGCCTCGCGCAGTACAAAAATGGCGACCTCTCCGCTGGACGCGCGCTTCTCAACGACATCCTTATGGAGGCAATTAGCAAGAGTCCCCTTATCGGCGTGGGTCACGAGGATCCGGTGATTCAATATGGCACCAACATTTATTCCGATTCAGGACTTACTCTACACAAGACTGCAATCACTGAGAGCGGATTGCGAAATGCTGCAAAGTTCGGCGTACCTTACTTCTGTTGCATCGTTGCCTTTATCCTTCAACCTCTCTTGATCTCATTCAGAAGCAAAGAACGTGACGTCCGGATATTCTGCCAAGCTCTTGCGTTTGGATTGCTCACGCTACTCGCCGTAAACTCCCAATTTGAAGTTCCGCATGAGCCGCAACACTTCGTTTATTTCTCCCTGCTGGCGATCGCCGTCCAATTCATGGTGAAAGATCATTCGACTTCGCGCGAGCGACAAAGAACTGGTCGTTTCGTCCGCTCTACTGTTGAGTAGTGGAGTATCGAAAAGTGGTGATTTTTGTCATGCTGCCGAGGACTGTATCCACTCGCCGGTAACCACCAACTACGAACCCATTGCACCTGTCGGAGGCGTAGTAGCAAACTTTAACTTTAATCGTGCGTGAACAATTATTCTTCACGCTGACTACGTGATCAACGACGTTTGGATTGACGACATGAGGCCGCGCCGCGGCCTCGATATCCAGGCAAGGCCGACCAAGCGCATCTCGAATGATCTGCCCTCCCGTCGTCTCGCCAGGTCCTTGTACCGTGAAGCGCGGCGTCGGGGTCGATTGTGATTGGGCCTGAGTGCTTGCTGCGAAAAGCCATGCGCTGGCCAAGCCGCATGTTAGCACCCCTCGACGTCTACTCAACCCCAAGCGAATTGAGATCATTACCACGGCCTCTCATCAGCTTGAAGACCAGGAATAGACACCTTGATGCCGTCATTCGATAGGCGCTTCCGCAGAGCCTGTCTAGAAGCCAGATCAACGCTCTCCAGCGCGGACAGTAGGCGCTCCTTATAGGTCCATCCCACGCCGATCAACGTTAGCTCAGCCTCTGCAATGAAGTCAGAATCCACGGTGTTAGCGAATTCAGATATAACTTCAGATTGTACAAGGGTCGAAAGAACTGGAAAGACAGCTAGCGCCAACCGATTACGCCGCAGGGCGACCCAGCCCTCGTTCGGTCCCGTCGCGTACGATTGCTCAAGATAGCTAATGTTTTTTGGATCAAGTCCGTTGCGCGCTGTACCGACGGAATAGAGCATCAACCATAGGAATGAACCCATCGGGTTTTCACGAAGCGCCGTTCGAATCTTGTCTTCGGCATTCTCCATTCGCCGATCGCTCTCCTCAGGTCGACTCCATTGCGTGGTTTCATCCGCAGCACGCAGGATTACTATGGCCTCGGCTTCCAAGAACTTAGACTGCAAGATCGCAGGCCGATCGATACCCTTCAAGTGCGCCAGCACGTCCGTCAGAACGCCGGGCTTAAACCGGTCGTTAGCAACGATGCGGCTGGAAACCTCGCGAACGGGAGTGGCTAACCAGAATGACCGTGTCGCATAGGAAGCCCAAAGCGCACCAACCGCTCCGCAGAGCAAAAGGGACGAGCGCAGTAGCACCAGTCGCGCAACGCGATAACTATTCGACATACCCATAGCGGGCATAGTATTTCTGATAATAATATCGACCGTGATAGGATTCGTAGCGGGCAAGCGCCTTGGTGTCAGCCTTGTTCAGGACCACGCCGAGCAGCTTGTCTTGGATTTCAGGCGAGCCGCGGAGGTTGTGCTTGACTACGTCGGTTTTGGTTTTGCCCCACTCCACGACAAACACATACGAATCTACAAAGGAGGACGTGACGCGCACGTCTACCACCGGCGCCATCGGCGGCATATCCAGAATTACGTAATCGAACTTCGCGCGGAGTTGGGTCACAAGAGCGTGCATCGCCTTCGAGGCAAGGATCTCGTTTGTGTGCAAGAGCTTCGAGGTAATTCCTGCCGGCAGGATCGAGAGCTTGGTCTCGGAGTCTACCACCAGCGCCTCATGGAGTTGGACCTTCTGCGCGACGACGTCGACGAGGCCGATCTGCGCATCGGGCACCAGGGCGCGCGATAGCGAGGGGTTGCGTAAGTCCGCGTCGACAAGAATGACGCGCGCGCCGCCATGCGCCATGAGCTGGGCAAGATTGGTGGAGAGAGTGCTCTTGCCCTCGTTCGGCAGGGTCGAGGTTGTAGCTAAAACGCGGTTCTCGCGCACAATGGCATTAAGGTCGATTGCTACCTTCACCGAGCGCACGGCTTCAGAGAAGCGCGACAGCGGGTTGTCGACGACGTAACGCAGGAGGTCCGCCTGCGGATTATTGGCATTGCGTTTACCTCCTAGCATTTTATCGCCAAACCGCGGCACGTCGACTAGGCCGAGTGCCGGCAGAATGGCAATGCAGTTGGCTCCCAGCACCTCCTCCACTTGGCTCGTCGTACGAAATACCTTGTCGGTGAGCTCACGCGCCATCGCGGCGCCGAAGCTCAGCATCAGTCCACCAAACAGTGCGCCGGCCAGTACGAGCAGCGTCTTCGGATAGCTCTTTTTGAGCGGCATAGTTGCTGCGCTGATCACCCGGGCTTCAGTGATCGGGAACGACTGCTGCTGCACGCTTTCCATGTAGCGCTGCAGAAAGTTGTCGTACATCGCCTGGTAGCTTTGTGCGTTACTCTCGAGCTCGCGGAGCTGCACTTGCGCCTGGTTTGTAAGCTGCGATTCCGAGACGACGTTGGCGAGGCTCGACTTGATCGCCTCCTCGCGCGTCTGTGCGATGTCGTAGTCGCTCTTGTAGGATTCCTGGATCCGCTTCAGCTCGTCGATGATGTTCTTCTTGATCTCGGCCATCTGTCGGCGCAGGTTGACCGCGGCTAAGTGATCCGAGCCGTACTTCATCGCCCAGATCGATTCCTTGGAGGCCATGTCGACATACTGGCCGCGCAGCTTGACGATGGTGTCGTTCTTCAGCGCGTCGGCGACGCTGGCGTCCGGAATCTCCTGCTTGAGGATATCGTTGATGCGGTCCATCCGCGCCTTGGCCTCGGCGGTCGAGGCATGGGCCATCACCAGCTGGCTGTTCACCTCGGCGAGCTGCTGCTCGTTCATCAGTCGGCCACCGGTGTCGACGATGTTGTTGGCGGTCTTGAAGTCGACCACCGCCTTCTGCGCGGCGGAGGCTTGGGTGCGCAGCTCCTTGATTCGGTCCTGCAGCCAGACGCTGGCGCGACGGGTGGCCTGATACTTGGCTTCGAGAGAATCGACGATATAGGCGTCCGCTATCGCGTTGGCGATCTTCGCTGCCTTGGCCGGGTCCTTCGACGTGTAGCCGATCTCCATCACATAGGTGAGGCCGAGGCGCTTGATGGTACGGTTCTTCTCGAAGCGCTCCAACGCCTTGCGGGTCTGCTCGAATTCGGACGCCGCTTGACCGTCGGAAAACAAACTGCCGAAGAATTCGACGACGGCGCCGAGCAAGCCGCCGCCGACGCTGGTGAACTCCGGATCCTCGGTCAAATGGAGATCGCGAATCACGGCAAGGCTGATGTTCTCGGATTTCAGTATCTCGACCTGGGTTTCCACCGTGGCGGAATCGACCGCGATGTCGCCAAGCACGGATTGCTGCTGGAACAGCTGCACCTTGCGGGTGTCGATCACCATCGAGGCGGTGGAGGTGAATTGCGGCGCGGCGGTGAAGAGATAGAGCAGCGCCAGGATCACGCAGGCCGAGACGATCGCGACCATGGTCGGGAACTGGCGCCTGATAATGTCGATGTAGGAGGTCAGCGTCTGCGACGGAGAGCCGTCGGCCTCGGCGAAATCACGGTTGATCTCCGAGGTCGGCTTGTTCACCTGCAACATCCAGTAATTCCTGAAAATGGATCGATCTGTGGTCTTGGGATCAATGTTTGCTGCGTCCGGAGCAAGCCGGATGCCAAAGCCCGCGCTGCGCGCAACACTAGCACAACCCTGCCTGCAATTGAACGCGCTCGACGCAGTGCAACGCGCGACTCACGCGACTTTTTGCAGGAAGCTTAACGGCGCAAAAGCAAAGCGGCGCCCGATGGCGCCGCTGCCGTGAGGTGTCATGGGCCGGCCGCGCGGGCCGGTCCCGGTCAGCGCGGACTGACGCTGTTGTTGGTGCTGCCGACGCCACCACCGACGGTCGCGGGCGGATTGTTGGGGTTGTTGTTGTTGCCGAACCTGACGGCACCGCCGCCATTGCCGCCGTTCGGGAAGTTGTTGCCGGTCGGTCCGCCCGCGCCGGAGCTGCCGCCACCGCCGCCGCCGCCGGTCGCGGCGATCGCGACGTCGCCGGTCGCGGCCTGGTAGGCGGCGATCACGTCGGGGTTCTGGGTGGCGGCGATCGCGGCCTGGATCTCATTGGCGTAGGCCTGGTCGGCCTGCGCGGCCAAGCGGGCGACCTGGGCGAGGCCGCCGACGATCGCGCGCATCTGGTCCTTGGTGGTCGCGGGATCCTTCAGAAGTGCGATCAGGCCCGGCAGCGTGGTCGGGTCGGAGGCGCCGAGATCGCGCACGCGCGAGATCAGCTGCGGGCCGCCGGTCGGATATTGCTGCAAGAGGCTGTTCGGCGCGGCCTTGAAGTCGGAAATGACGGTGGCCGGCAGCTGGCGCTGCGGCGGGTAAACGGCGGCGCTGGCGGCCGACGAAATGGTCGCGGCGAGGGCCGCGGCAGCAGCCATGCGAAGCGCAATTTTGATAACGCTCATAAACAAAACCTCCAAAAATCAGCTGCCCCGATGTGCGTCCTCGGCCCGGGCAAAAGGCTGTGCTGGTTGCTGGAACCTAGCGGAAGAGAAAAGAGCTGTCCACTTATTCTAAAGACTTCGTAAACGGCGCAACTGCTTCAAATCTAGACACTTTTGTGAAGCTGGGGCAGCGCGCGCGCCGCCGCGCCGGCGGTTGCATGACGCCCCTCGCCTCGCCGGCTGGTGGCGTTCGCCTCGGTCATCTCGCGGCCCTCCTTGGTGCGGAAGGATTGCGCTAGGCCCGCGCCGAAAAGCGCAAAGAATGGAATGCTGTAGCCGGGCACCTGCAGCGTGAAGTCGAGGCACGAATGCAGCAGCGACAGCGTCGCGGTCGCCGCGGCCGCCAGCGGGATGATGACATCGCGCCTGCGTCCGAACACGCCTTTGGCCAGAACAAGCAGCATGATGGCCCAGGCCAGCGCCACCAGCAGCGCCATCGGAATGCCCACCTCGGAGGCAAGCTCCAGCGGCGTCGAATGCGCGGCGTCCCAGATTCCGCGAATCGAGATGTTGGGGCTGCGGTAGGGCGGAAAGGCCCATTGGAAGGTGCCCATGCCGGTGCCTACCCAAGGATTGTCGGCGATGATTTTGAGCGTCGATTTCCAGGCCTCGATGCGGCCCTCGTCGACCAGGCCCTGGCTGTCGAAGCGGCTGGAGACGCGGCCGCCGAGCAGCTGCAGCAGGCCGAGCGCCACCGCCGCGCCGGAGCCGAGCGAGATCCAGATGCCGGTGCGCGGCGGCAGGTCCTTCCTCAGGAACAGCGTGAACGAGACGATCATCGCAAGCAGCGACAGGCCGACGCCGGCGCGCGACGTCGTCATGAACATCGCCATCAGGCAGATCAGCAGGCAGCTAAGCTGCGGCAGGATCTGTTTCGGCGGGATCGCGCGCAGATCGAGCGACAGCCGCTTCCATTCGATGTGCCGCTCCGGCAGCCGACGGCGGACGTCCTCCAGGATCAGGAGCATCCAAATCAAGGCGCAGGAGCCGAAATAGGCCGCCGCGGTGTTGCGGTTGATGAAGGTGCCGGTGACGCTGCCGAGATAGGCCGTCTTGTCCCGCCACAGGATCATGGTGGGCTCGATCAGGAACGAGAGCACGCCGTAGAGCGCGTAAGCCGCGCCCGAGATCGCGAGCACCCACAGCAGGCGGCGGGCGCGGTCGCGGTTCGCCCCGACGGTGATGCCGAGCACGATGGCGAGGATGTTGGCAAGCGGCGCGCCGAGCGCGAAGAACGCCTCGTTCTTGACGATGGACGCGGACGGGGCGATCGGCACGCCGAGCAAATCCGACGCCTGCTTCCAGATCGGCTGGAACGGCGCCACGAAGGGATGATCGGACAGCTGCTCATGCAGCACGAAGGCGTAAGCAGCAACGATGACGCCGATCCCGGCGAGCAGCCACAGCTGCGGCCTGCGCAAATCGCGCGTCGGCGCGAACATCACCGCGATTCCGAGGCACAGGCACCAGAACGCGATCGACAGATCGTTGGTCGAGCCGAACGGAAACGGCGCGCCGGCTGCCACGAAGAACAGGATGAAGGTCGCGGGCAGGCTCCATGACCAGCGAAATGACCAGCGAATCCTGGACCAGCTCATGTTGGAAGGCCAAAGGCGCATCGTCTTTCTTGCGAGCTCTGTTCGAGCCTAGAGGAAGCAATCGATCGGATAGATCTTCACATCCACGTTGAGGCGGCTGTTCCGGGTCTGCGCCCGGAAGGCGTAGAATAGCCCAAAGCTATCACTCCCCGGATCGAGTTTTATTCCGGGGGTTAATTCGTCGGGCGGCACCAGCACGCCGATGTGCCGGTTGATGGCCGAAATCTCGATCCGCCCCTCGCCTTCCGCAAAATGCCCAGCGAGCTGGGTCACGGTGACCTTGGGCAGGCCGCGGCGCTGATGGCAGACCTCCTCCTCCCAGAGCTTGGTCTGCTGGACCAGCAGTTGGCCCGCGCCATCGGGGACGACGATATCCGGGAAAGACGGACGCAGCATCCCGAAGAACTTGCTCTCCCTGGAGTTCGCCGACAGGCGGACCGTGAACGAGAGCTCGCCCTTGGCGCCCTTCAGGCGCGAGAAGATCGGGGCATCAGGCTCGGCGGAGACCATCACGTCGATCCTGTGACGGACGCCTAGCTCTGCGGCGGCGCCGAGAGCCGTTCCGGCCGATGCAAGCCCGAGAGCGATCAAGACGAGAGCCGGAAGGCGGCAAAACGTTCGAAAGCGCATGAAGCTGATGCCTCTTGCAACATTGCCGCGGGAGCGATGACCCGCGTGACGGGCTAGGCCGCGCTGATCCAAACGCTGCCTCCGCGGCCCGACCATACCGATGGGATCGCGAAACGAAAATGGCACCGGGACAAAGCCCCGGTGCCATCGCTTTTGGTCGATCAAGTCGGCGTCTTACGGCGCCAGCTTGACGTTGTTGCGGAAGATCAGGGCGTCGTTGGCGAGGTTCACGGTATCGCTGCCGGTCGCCATGATCACACGCAGGTAGTTCAAGAACTTGGTAACTTCGACGTTGCGCGAGTTCGAGACGTAGATGATGTCGCCATTCTTCATCATGACCTTGGTCGCGAGGAAGAAGCCGCCCGGATCGCGGAAGTTGACGTTGAAGATGACCGGGATCGTCTCCGAAGTGTACCTGCTCACGTCGATGCCGAGCTGGGCCGCAACCTCGCGCGGCTCGCGGCGATAGAGGTAGACGGCAGCCGGATCGGCCTGGCCATCCAGGAGACCGCCAGCCTTGCCGACGGCTTCGCCGAGGTTGATGCGCCAGGCATCGAAATTGAATTCGCCGCTCTGGCCGCTGGCGCCAAACGCCAGGAACTTCTGCTGTTCGCGATAGACGTAGATGCTGTCGTCGGGACGAACATAGACGTTGTTCTCGGGCGCCATCACGAGATTTTCGAACGGCACGGTGGCCCGGCGGCCGCCGCGCTCCAGCATGACCCAGGTCTCGAAGCCCTGGCCTTTGATGCCGCCGGCGCGAGTGATCGCATCGAGCACGCGATCCTTGGCACCTGCAGCGCTGGCAGGATAACGCGCCGGCGAATTGACCTCGCCGAGCACGCTGATCAGCTGAGTGCGCTGCGAGGACATCGCCACGACCGCCTGCGGCTCGATTGCGCGGTTGCCGATCTTCTCGACGATCGCGCGTTGGATCTGGACCGCCGTCAGGCCCGCGGCCTTGATCTGACCAGCATAGGGCACGGTGATGAAGCCGTCATTATCGACTGACTGATCCGGGATCGTCACATAGTTGCCGGGACGGACGCCGGCTTCCGCCGGGATGAACAGACCGCCTGCCGCGGCTTCGAAGATGGTGACGCTGACGACGTCGCCGATGCCGAACACGATGCTGGCGGGCGGACGGCGATCGGTGAACACGCCGGCGAGCCCCTTGGGCTCATGGGTGTGCAGGATCTTCACCGTGGCCGGATTGAGCGGCACCAGCTCATAGGCCGGCGCGTTTTCCGTCTGGATCTTGTTGTTAACGTCGTCCGTCAGCGGACCCGAGCCGGGATTGGTCGAGCAGGCCCCGAGCGCCAAGGTGGCGGCCAGAAATGCTGGCTTGAACAGATATGACTTGGCAAATGACTGCATGAATCGCGCCCCGAGAGACCCCAATTACCCTGATTGGTACGGCGGCGCGGGGGGTGCGACAAGGGTTCCCGAGTGGTTAACGATGCGATCCCTCCGCTACTGTTGCGTGCGGGCCACTCTTTGGGGCCTGGTTTAACCCTTTGTGACTATTTGTTGTATTTCGTGTGCCCGGCAGGCGGGCACTTCGCCCAAGTCGAGAGCTCAGTGTGTCGAACGTAAGGCTTCTTCGACCCTCCTCTGCTAAGACGGGAACCCATCAAGAGAGGACTCCCCGTGACTGGCCTCCTTCTGTTCGCCTTTCTGGCTGGATCTTTCCTTGGCGGCACGGACCGCCCTCTGGAGCCGGCGATCTCGTGCGCTCGGTCCTCATGCTCGGGCGTCCCCGTCCTTGAGGTGGCCGCCCCTGCGCCCTCCTCCGTCTGGAAATTCAGCCGGACGCAAGGAGCCAAGGATGGCGAAAGCTTCGCGGCCATCACGAAAACCGCGGACACCACCCAATCCGACCCGGACTTTGCCGGCCTGATCGTGCGCTGTGCGCCCAAGGGCAAGATCGACGTGCTGGTGGCCTTGATCAGGCCCTTCCCGCCCCGGAGCCACCCCAAGGTCACCATCGCCGCGAGCGGCGGCGGCACTTTATCCTTTGACGCCAGCATGGCCGCCGCCGGGGCCGCGGTGCTGCTGCCCGACGAGGTCTCGGCCTTTGCCGCCGGCAAGTGGCAGACGACGGCTTCACTGTCCATCGTGGTTAAGGAAAGCGACAGCGAGATCAAGGGTGTGGTGGCGCTGAACGGCTTGCGGGAGGCCTATCATTCGCTGCTGGCGAATTGCAGCCTATAGGCCAAATTTAGCCATACAACTTAAGGGTCTTTTTAGGGTGGGGAACCTAGGGTCCGAGGCACGGAGTGTTTCGGATGACCGCGCTTTTGATTTTCAGCTTTCTGGTAGGTGCCGTGCTGGGCCAACGCTTTCGCGTCCTGGTGCTGCTGCCCGTCACATTCGCTTTGCTGCTCACCGTGCTGCCGGTCAGCCTGATGACCAGCCTTGGCGCCCTCGAAGGCCTGAAGGCCACGGTATTTGCGGCCATTGCTCTCCAGGCCGGCTATCTCTTTGGCTCGGCCGCGCGCTTCAGCCTTGCCGCCGCACGTGCCGCGCGCGTCTTCGGCCGCCCGGTCAAAGCCAGCCGCTGACGCCAATCAACGCTACAACGCGCGCAAACGGTCCAAGGTTTAAGTGTTGGACCGAGGCTGGCCTCTGTTTGAAAACCACCCGCTCGCTTGTATGGTGACCTGACAGTTTCAGGATTCCCTTCGAGCGCGCCGTTTGTCCCTCGCTTATTTTACCCTCATCGTTTCCATCGTTTCCGCTTCCGCTCTCGAAATCGCCGGCGCCAAGTTCGGTGCACAGCTCGGGACGATGACCGCCGCGCTGAGCTTGCTGGCAGCCACCGCAACCGCGCGAAAAGCCGACTCCGACCATTATGTTCGCGCGACCTCCTGGGGCCGCTGGATCCTGATGGCCATTCCGCTCTGCATCGCGGCTCAGCTCGTGCCGCTTCCGCTGAGCTTGGCACATCCGATCTGGGCGAGCGCTCACGAAGTCCTGGGTGGCTTGTCCCTCGGCCCGATCACCGCCGATATCGGCCTGACCGTCAGCGCGCTGCTCCTGGCGGTTGCAGCGGTCTCGGCGCTCGGCGTTACCATCCTGGTGGTGCGTGACCGCGGCCGCGCCGAACTGGTCCTCTTCGTCCTCGCCGGTATCGCCGCGGTCTCCGCCCTGACACTGGATCTGCATCGGCTGTCACCAGCAGGCGCACAGGCCGCCGCAACTTCCGAACTGGCAACAACCCTGGCCGGCTTCGGCCTCGTCCTGAACCTGGCGATCATGCAGCTTGCCGCGGAGCGGGCCGAAACGCACCATTCGCTGCTTCGCTCGATCGTGCTTGGTTTGTTGAGCCTTGTGGGTGCCCTGATCAGCGCGCTTGCGATCTTCGGCCTCTCAGGCACGAACAGCGCAGTGGCCGCAAGCTTCGGCATCGCACTGATCCTGCTGATCCTCGTCATCCGCAGGCTCGACCTGTCGCCATTGGCAGCGGGCGCGCTGGCGCTGGCAGCTCTGATTGGAGCAGCGATCGTCCTGACCTTTCTGTTTGAGAAGGGCTCCGGACCAGTCCTCTTGCGGCTGGTGCCGGAGATGAGCGTCGAAACGAAGGCCGCCCTCGAGCGGATGTTGGCCGACACACGCTGGTTCGGCGCGGGCGCAGGGACCTTTGCCGCGTTGGGCAGGATCTATCAGAGCGACATTGGAGCGATCTTGACGGCGCCGTCGGCAGCGACGGCCGTCTTTGCGGAGATGGGATGGCTCGGTCTGGCGGCCCTGATCGCGGCGAGCCTGATCGCTCTGGTGCGGCTGGTCTTCGGCGCTTTGCAGCGTGGACGCGACTCGTTCTTCCCCGCGTCCGCCGCGGCCTGTCTGCTCTTTGCGCTGGTTCAGAGCTTCGCAGGTCCCGGACTGCTGCGGCCCGCGGCAATCCTGTGTCTTTCGGTGATCGTGGGACTGGGGCTGTCGCAGAGCGTCAGCCAGTCCGGATCACGATAGAGCGCGGGTGATCAGACCGAGCGGTCGCCGAGCGAGGCCCAGTAGTTCGGGTTCTTGGGCGATTGAATGCGGACCCAGCGATAGGGCTTCTTCGACCACGGCAGGATGTGCCCGGAGAGATTGTCCAGCACGAGATCACCGGAGAAGGTCCGCACCACGACCACGAGATGATGCTCGCCCCAGGTGGTCACGACCTCGCTGAGCAGCACCGCGCGCGCCGGAAAGCCCTTGGCGATCAATTCGTGGCGTTTTGTCACGGCGTAGTCGTTGCAGTCGCCGCTCGCCGGATGCAGCAGCCATTTCTCGCCGCGCAGTCCTTCCAGATTGGCCTCGGGACGGATCGCGGTATTGACCTGCCGGTTGACATCTTGCATCTGCGCCAGCCGCTCCGCCGTGAGCTTCAGCCGGCCGCCCCTGAACACGATCTGCTGCGGCCGCGGCTTGCACTCGTCCTTGTACTTCAGGCAAAACAGCGTGAAGGCCATCGGCGCCAGCGTCGGCTGGTCGAACTTGATGTACTGGATGGCACCGCGCAGCCCCAAGGGCGCGCCGACGAAAGCGGCTTCGGCGCGCTGCTGCACCCCCGCAGCAACCACGATCGCGGCCACGGCCGCCAGGAACTTTACAACTTTGCGCATGTCGCGCTCCCCGTTCTTGTTGGGGGAGACGCTACGCGATACGTCTTGAAATACGGCTCAAAGGCCGCACGACCCTTTAATCAAAATGCGGGCGACTTCGTCGGAAACAATTAAGAATACCGATGTGTGACTTGTTCTGCTAAGAGCGGTCACAACGTTCCGCTCGTGACGCTGGATGCGATTCGACCGACCTGATGGGCCTCTCCTCCCGTTTTCGAAAGAAGACCAAGCCGCGGCTTCCCGACGGCGTTCGCGTCTATGCGATCGGCGACGTGCACGGCCGCGCCGATCTGCTTCAATCGCTGTTAACCGTCATCGACGCCGATCTGGCCCGTTCCGCGCCCGAGCGGGCCATTCAGGTCTTCCTCGGCGACTATGTCGACCGCGGCCCGGACTCACGCGCCGTTCTTGATCTGCTGATTGCGCGCTCGAAGTCACATGAGACGGTCTGCCTGAAGGGCAATCACGAGGTCTTCCTGCTCGAGGTCCTCAAGGACCCCGCCCGCCTGCAGGAGTGGCGCCATTATGGCGGCCTCTTGACGCTGGTCTCCTACGGCATCACGCCGACCATGAACCCGTCGGCGGAGCAACAGGTCGAACTGATCGAAGGACTGAGGCGCGCGCTGCCGCCCGAGCACCTCGCCTTCCTGCAGCAATTGCCGTCGTCCTTTACCTGCGGCGACTTCTTCTTCGTGCACGCCGGCGTCAAGCCCGGCGTCGCGCTCGAGCGCCAGAAGGATGAGGACCTGCTCTGGATCCGCGAGGAGTTCCTCGCCTCCGAAGAACGCTTCGGCAAATACATCGTCCACGGTCATACGCCGGTCAGCGTGCCCGACATTCGCCCGAACCGCATCAACATCGACACCGGCGCTTACGCGACCGGAAACTTGACGCTGCTGACGATCCAGGGCGATAGTCTGTTGGCCGTTTGAATCCCTGCCTTCCTTTCAATTCCTTGCTTGTTTCGCCCTCACAGGCCTCGCCGATTTCACCATGAACATGATCCTGCTTCGCGCCATCGGCATCTCAACTGCGATCGTACTGGCGCTTCACGCCAGCGTGGAATTCTACGGCGATCTGATACGGCCGAACTTTCGCGCGAGTGATTTGTTCTCGGGCGAAATTCCGCCTGAGAAGGCCAAGCTGGCGACCGCCGGCCGTTTGGCATCCTATTCATGGGACGGCGACTTGCTTGCCAATTACGCGGCAGCGATGGCCGCTGACGTTCTTCACCGTCCTGCAACCGATGCGGGCGGAAGGGCCAGCGAGAACAAGGCGGCGCAGGCCGCCGTCGTCGCAGCCTTGAAGGTCTCGCCGATCAGGCCGGCACTGTGGCTGACGCTCGGCACGCTGCAGACCCAGGCCGGCGAGGCGGCGACGCCAGCGGTGAAGATGTCCTACCTGACCGGATCGGTGCCGATCGACGTTGCCATGTCTCGCGTCCGGACCGTGACCTCGGGCGCCGCCGCAACGGACGAGGAGATCAGGCTGCTGGCGCAATCCGACATCCGCACCGCGCTCGCCAACCGCTCTCGTTACGAGCCGCTGCTGGTCGCGGCCTACGTGCAGGCAACGCCGCAAGGCAAGTCGCTGCTGCTCGAAACCACGAAAGTGACCGATCCCAAATTCAACGAGATTTTGCGGCGCTACTAACTCAGCGCACCGATCTCGGGGCGAGCGGCACGAAGTCCTGATCGCGGCGCGGTTGATCGGATCGCCCCTGGTAGACGAACATGCCCTTCTTGGTCGTGACGATGTCACCCCGCTGCAGGCTGTCGTCGCGGAGCAGACGTTCGGTCGCGACGAGGTCCGGATCTTCCGGGATCGGCTTGTAGAGCTCGGGATTCTCCCGCCGCTCGCGCGAGACCTCCTTGGCCCGCCGCCGCGCCTCCTCGATGCGTTGCCGCCATTCGTCGCGCGAGACTTCCGGCTCGCTTGGCGGAAGATAGTCGCTCAGCGACGGCTCCGGGTCGCTCTGAGCAAGACATGAGAACGGACCAGCCCCATACACGGTCAGTCCGACCGCGGCGGCCACGATCGCCTTGACTGGTGCATTCCTCAGCATCCGGCGGCCCGATGCGGAATTGCGGCGAATGGATTGCACTCCGATGACTCCAAAGCAGGCCCCGGCAGTCGGAGGCCCTTTGGAACTTCAGCTCATAGGGTTGCCAATTGCAAGATGGTGGACTCGCAGAGAGCTACTGGCGCTCAAAAGTCGAAAAACAACCCCATGCACAGTAGCCGGCCCCAGCGAAATCAAAGGGTTACGATTCTCAGAAATGCAGATTGATTGGGGCGAGACGGACGCGTAACGGCATCGTTCCGGGCCGGGCCGACGAGGGCACCCTCCCTCCGACGCTCTCCCGCCAGCGCCAAAGGGAGTGCACCGTCGTTGCAGCGACAGGCTTCCTAATAGCGATGGCTCGACCCGCTGCCCCGGGTTCTGTTCCCGTAGTACGGGCGGGCACGTCCGCTGCCGGTCGTCACGGGCGGCTCGATCCGGCTCGGAATGTTCCGCGTCGCGTTGGGCGGCGCGGGCTGCGACGGATTGATGATGGTGACGTTGCGGTTGGGCGTCGAGGAGTCGTTGACGCCCTGGGCCCAGCTGGCGGCAGGCACAAGCAACGCGATGGCGATCAGGACTGGTCTTTTCATGAATATCTCCCGAAGCAAGAACGTCAGGGAGGCGATCACCGTTCCATCACGGTTCGTTGGGTGACGGCCTCAGCGGGGAACGGCGACCAGCTTGCCATCGCGCCAGACGCCCTGGGCCGACCTTCCAGCGGGCAGGCTGCCTGACAGGTTTCGAACGGCGGTCGGCCGCGACGCCGCCTGACCGGTCTGCGCCTTCTTCGTGGGCGTCGTGATGATGCTGGAGCTCGTGGTGTTGGCCTGATCCTTGGTCCCTTGCGCAACGGCAGGCGAAGCCAGGAATGTCAAAGCCGTGAGGACTGCCAGAACGCCGCGCATGATCAAACACCAGAATGAGGAGCTCCGCGAAATGTCACAGGTTTTCCCCCAAAAGCAAGCACCTTCGAAGCACCGAGAGGGGCGTCGGCAGACCCGGCAAAATCAGCGGCAGAGCGGCCTCGGTCGTGACGTCTCAAGCGGAAAAGCCTAGCGAAATGGCCTCATCCGGGCTACTTGATCGCCCTTGATGACCGACTCCGGTGAAACTGCGGCCAACGTCCCCTCGGCGCAACAGATCAAAGCCGGGTTTATCCGTCTCCTGTCGAGCCGCATCCGCGCCGTATCCGACGATCCCCAGCAGATGCGGGAGATCGTCTATGAGCTGGCACGCGTCAAGCTGCTCGAGCAGTTCACGCACGCCGACGCGCGAGAATCCCGCGAGCTTCTGCAGGTCCTCGAACGCGCCATCAAGGAGGTGGAACGTTCCTTTGCGAGCAGCGGCGCGGCGGAGCCACAAAATGTTGTGGCGGCACCTGCCGTCCCGGCGCCCCCGCCGGTCCCTACTCACTCTCCTCCGCCGGTTCCGTCGCCATCCGCTTCCGCTGCGACGCCAACTGCGAAGGACGCGGGAGCATCGCGCCGTACCCTGGCATCGCCGCGATCCCCCGATCAGCCCAAACGCGGCAACGCCTTCACCCTTCTGGCTCGATTGGCGGTCATCCTCCTGCTCATCGCCGCGGGCGCGACCGTGGCTGTCTATTGGCCTCGGCTGAGGTCGCAACTGAGCGCATTGTCGCAAATGGCGCCGCCGCCCGATCGAGCACCAAACAGCCCGGCATCTCAGCCGAGCGCCAGCCCGCCTTCCGCCGTGGGCGAGGCTGTTGAACGGACGCCGGATAGCCCGAAAGAGCCGGCGCAAGCTGCACACCCCTCGATGCCTCTGCCGACGACGTTCGGAGTCTACGCCTTGAGCGAGGGCCAGCTCCATGAGCTCAAGTCGGTGCCGGGCAAAATTCCGGACCGCCGCGTCGCGATCTCGGCGGCCATCACCACGCCGAGCGCGACAACGTTGATGGACGGCGACGTCAAGTTCATCGTGTTCAGGCCCGATGGTGGTGTCGATGCAAGCGGGACCGAAGTTCGGGTCGTCGCGAAAGTCTCGCGAGCCATGGGCGTCGATGCCAGCGGGAAAGCCTCCATAGTCAGCGCCGGAGATTCCTGGGTCATCCGCAGCATGTCCTACCCCTATAAGGTAGGCCCGGTCGACGACCAGCCGAGAATGCTGTTGCTGCAACCGGAGCAGGACGGCTTCACGCTCGCTCCCGGCCGCTACGTCGTGGTGATCAAGGGCATGGGCTACGACTTCACCGTGGCCGGAACGGTCACCGATCCCAATCAATGCGTCGAACGCATCAATGCGGCGAACGGCGCGTTCTACTCGCCCTGTCCGCCGCCGCGACGCTAAAGCATGATGGTGTCAGGCCCGATCGACGCGGGCGACCACCTCTCCCTACGGGAGAGGTGGTCTGAGTTCACCGCACGCATCGACTCAGCCAAAACGCATTCCGCTTTAGCCGAGGCCCGATTTCTCATTTGGCCGGCTTGCTGTCCTTGGACGTCTCCGCCGGAGCGTCGTCGACCTTGCCGTTGTTGGCGACGCATTTCTGGAAGTATTCGCGCTGATCCTTGCCCGTGCCCTTGGTGCTACCGGCCGCGGGGTTGCCTATTTGCCTTGGCGGAAAGGCCTTGGCCACCGCGGCGTCGCATGCGCGCGCAACTTCGACGGTAATGGCCGATGCCGCCGCCGGCGCAGCCAGTGTCAACACGCATGCCAATCCAACCAATCTTCGCATATGTCTGACCGGCACCTTGTTGCTCCTTCGAACCATGAAAACTTGCCGGGACCATAGCAAAAAGGATCGAAGCGCTAAACCGCAAACATCCCTCAACGTTAGCTGTTGAGCTGCGGCGGTTTGAAATCCGGAAAGCGCGTCAGCATTGCGGTTCTGACGAACTTCAAGTGCGCAATGCTGCTCGCCAATTCCTTCAGCCGGCGCTGGCCGTTGGAAATGTCGGCTGCGAACAGGTCCTGGTGATGATTGTCGAGCGCTTCCCGCTCGAGATATTCGTCGGTGCCGTTTCCGAAGGTGACGGATGCACGTGCAAGTGCGTCATCGACACGCCGGTTGAGGCCGGCCTGCTCCCGCTCCGCTTCCTGCAATGCCGTTTCAATCGCCGCCAGGACCGCACCGATCCGGACACGGTCGGTCTCGGCATCACGCTCGACGGAGCGCGCCTTGAAACCTTTGTCCTCGCGGCGAGAGCCGAGAAGATTATGTGCGCGCGCTCTCAGGAACAGCTGAAACATTTGGGCTATCCCCACATTCGAGATTTAAACCGCTACCATCGGTCACGCATAGTTAACAAAGCCTAAATCCCGCGGCCGCTCCGCCTGGCTTCGTGCGATCCATGCCCGCCAGGCTCCTTCGTGCTTGGAGTAGAGCTCAAGCCACCGAACGTCGTCAACCGCACCCGTTCCCCTGCCCATGCCGGTTTCGGCCGCGATTTGCACCGTCTCCGCCGGTGCTAGATCCAGCGCCTCGAATTCCGCCGTCTCCTGCAGCGAAAGGCCGATCAGAACGCGGTGCCCCTGCGCGTCAACGAAATACCTGCGCGGCGCGTTGTGCCGTTGGTCAATCATTTGAACGACCCTCGTTCACGATCCAAGGACCCGGAAGGTCGTTCAGATGCCGGCCATAACTACAAACAAACGCAATCAAAATGAGGACGCAGATCGTCGCGCCCAGCAACGCAATGAGATACGTCATCTATGTCCACCTGCGCGCCTCCGAAAAAATAGAGGCGGCCAAACGCTCGCCATGAATTGTTCCGTCTTAGGCTGCCTGTCCGAAGCGCTCAAGGACGGCGACGAGTTAACCTAACCGCACGTGGTTATTTCGTTTCCGCCACGATTGTTGGAGCGGGGACCCGCGCGCCGTCTACGATGATGATGGCCCCTGGGTTCGACCGGCCTCCATCGAGGCCGGCGTATAGGGCGCGTAAAGACGATATCGCGCCGATCGCCTCCGCGAGCGCCATGCCCTTACACCATAGCCGCAGCCAAAGCCCGCTGCGAAAATCGAAACCAAAACCAAAACAGCCAACATTTGGAATGTCCCACGTTTGCTGGAACGTTCCTCCCGCACTCATTTCATCTTTTCGTTGCACCGACTTCAAGATCGGCAGCGCCGAAACTTTTGTCAGACGAAGATGAAGTTTGTGCAACGTGGTGCTTGAAGATTGGTCGGCACGTGAGGGAAGGTGCTGCGCAGAGGCTCCAGTTCTTTTTACCAGAACTCGACCCGCCGACACCATGAACCCTCGTTCACCGTGGTTATACGGTACCTCGCCGGCCGATTTTGTCGCGGTAAGGTTGAGCGGTTAGCTTAATCCGCGTTGTTTGTTGCGAAGTCTCACCGATCGCATATCCATCTTCGCACTAGGCTCCCCCAAGCCTGGCCCCACCCAAGCAAAGCCGTCCAGCGAACATGGGTCGCTTGGCGGCTTTGTCATTGTGTCGACAAGAGGATCATTTCGGTTATGGCGCGCAAGCCCTGGTCGTTCAAGGAAGACCGCCGGCTCATGGAGTTGGCCAAGTCTTCGGCTTCGCTGGAGCAGGCGGCGAAACTTCTCGGCCGCTCGCCGGATGCGATCAAGCGCATGGCTTTGCGGCTTGGTCTTTCGCTGAAGTCGAAGACCGGCAAGAAGGGCTAGTCCCGGAAACAGTTCGTCGCCGACGGCAGCTTTGTCCGTCATCGCGGCAACATCTCCTTCCGAACCCCGTGCACCGCCCGTGCGACCGAGCGTCCTGCCTTCAGTCCGCCCGGCCGTTCAGATCTAGTTGTTCGTCTTCTTCTGGGAGCCCATCCCGGGGCTGGTACCGTAGTTGGGTGTCCCCGTCCCCTTGAAAGCTCCACCCATGCTGTCCGAGCCGGAATTCGTCGCCGTGCCGCTGCGGGTGGTGGGCTGATTGCCCGCTGGCTGGTCTTTGGTCCCCTGCGCGGAGGCCACCGAGCTTCCGAGGACCAACGACAGGAGGAGGCTTAACGTCCTGATCATACTGCTCAACTTTCATGCTTGGGCCGCGCGGACCATCGGTCAGGCAAACCACGCGGTCGCCCTTCCGGGGCGGTCCGGCCGTTAAACCCTATCTTAGCCCCCGCTGGCTAGGATCAATCCCAAGATAATTCTCAAGATCATTCCCAAGATCAGTCCCAGCCTCTCCTGAGTTCCACCCGGACCGGATGATGCCCAAGCACCTGCTGAGCGCCGGCTTCGTTGAAACGCTGCGGCGCACGGTGCTGACGGCGAGAATCTCCGCACGCCAGATCGTGGTCGAAGTGACCGAGCGCGACGAGCTCGACGATCTCGCGCACGCCGCGACTGTGGTCGAGCTGCGTGACCATGGCTCCCGCCTCGCCATCGACGACGTCGGTGTCGGCCATAGCGGCCTGTCACCATCACCGAGGATGCGTCGACCACGACGATCGTCGAAATGCTGGTCGCGCTCGCCAGGGATTTTCGGATGACGGTCGTTGCCGAAGGCATCGAGACCGAGGAGCAGCGCCGTGCCCTGATCGCGTCCGGCGTCGAAGAAGGACAGGGCTATCTCGTCGCCGCTCCGCTCCCATTCGCCAAATTCAGCGAGCTCGTCGAGTCGCGCCGCCTCTCCGCAGCCGCGGCACCGGCTGGCGACGTCCTGGTCGCCTGACCATCCCCGCCGGCGCCCACCACGGCGCTTTAACGATGTTCTCGTCTTTCGAAGCGGTACGATTTCCGAGCGGCTATGGTAGGCCATGCGTCGAAATCACCTCATCGCAGCCGCGGCCATCTGCCTCGCTCTCATCGTCTATGCCACCTTGGCAAGACTGGCGGGGCGGCCGGCGCTGATGGGGCATCACGAGGCCTATTGGATCGTCGTGATCGAGCGCTTCAGTGCTTACGGCCTGTTGGGCTTCCTGCTGTCCTTCCTGCTGCCCGGCCGGGTCGCTCTGGCCTGCTCGCTCGTCGTGGCCGTCGCCATGGGCCTGGAAGTTCTGCAAGCGCTGATCCCCGATCGCGATCCGGGTTTCCTCGACGTGTTGCAAAAGGCGGCGGGAGGCACCGTCGGCGTCCTCCTCGCCCAGACGATCCTGGCCTTCCTGCCCCGGCCGCCAGCCTGAAGATCACGGCGACAACCTCTTCAGCGCCACCGGGACATCATCCCTACTTCATCATCTGCCCGCGCAGTTCGCCGCCGGGGTTCGCGACCGTATGGATGTTCGCGTACCATTTCCCGGCCAACAGATCGGCCGCCTGAGCGTCCGTCAGGGTGTTGCTGCCCTGGATCGGGCTTTGAACCGTCTTGAACGGCAAAGCGATGCCGGCATTGGCGCTTAGGCTGCCCCGCGCTCGCGGAACCCGGGCGGTGCCAGCAGTTCGGCCATTTGCCTGTGGGTGGTCTGGAGCGCCTCGATGGCCCCGTCGAGATCGAAATCCGCTTCGCGGATCGATGCGAAGAACCTGGCCGTCAGCGCCAGGTCAAGCTTGACGCGCGTTGCCCCGTCGCGGCTCTTGCGGCGGTCGAGCGACAAATGGAGCGCTCGCAGCCTGGCCTCTGCCGGCGTGCAGCCACTGAGCGTCGCCAGTTCGTCGTAGGTCATCCAGATCTGGGGCATGTTCTCGTCATTCCTTTGCAGCGGCCGCATCCTAGCGCTCTGCGTGTAAATGCACCGTTGCCGCGCCGCCGTCGCAGCCCGTTTCACTGCGACACCGTTATCGCAAGACTAAGATACGGGAGGCCTCGCAGGCGCAGGGAACTGGCGCGGCCGCGAACGGCTGTCGAGGCCCTTGGGCAATTTGTCATTGAGCTTCACGACAGCGGATCGAGCCTCCGCAGCCGGCGCGTCGTCCCGGCAGAAGATCAGCGTCACCTCGAACATCACGTCGGGCGCTTGCTTGGCTTTCCCGGAGCAGGTCGCCAGCGCGCCGCTGCACACGCCCGCGAGTTCGACCTCGACCTCGTCCAGACCGAACACGGTCGGCGGGCCCTCGGCATACCGCCGCGTGGTCAGCACCGCCGTGAAGTGCTGGTCGTCAGCGAACCGATAGGACCCGCCATAGGTGAAGAAGCTGTCGCTGCCGGAGATCCGTCCATCCGCCAGATGCACGATGCCCGTGCCCTGGGCGCGCGGCGTCCTGAACCAGGCCGCGTATTTGCCGTCTCGCATCATGGAAGCACCCACCGTAGAATTCACCGGTATTTGCAACCAAGTCTGGGGCGCGACAATGACCGATGCGGCGAGCATTCCGCCACGGTTAATGCCCTGCAAAGCAGACCCGTCAAATTGCCCCCGCCGCACGAGGCGATCGCTGCGGCGCGTCAGAACAATTCTATGCCGTCGTCCGCCGGTTTGACCGCCTCGACCCGGCGCGAGGCGGCGGTCGATACCAGTCCAAGCGTTTGCAGGAAGTCGCGATGAACGTCGCGCTCGCGTTCCATGGTGTAGCGCGCGAAGAGATCGTCGAGGATCGCCTGATCCTGCACCTCCACCTGTAGCCGCTGCGCACCCGCCGCGCCCGCAGTCTCCAGCCGCGCGGCGACCGCAGGCAGGGCCGCCGAGCTTTCGCCGAGCATGGTCATCAGGCCTTGGGCCGAATTCATCAGCCTCTCGAATTCCGCGCCTTCGTTCACGAGCCGGCTCATCTGCTTGCCGAGCCGCTCGGTCGCCGTCGAGCGAGGCGGCCTCGATCCGCGCGCTGCGCGCGATGATGGTGATCATCTGGATGTGCTTGAACAGCGGCTTGAGCAGCGAAGACGCCTCCGCCGTGCTCTTGCCGATCGTCTCCAGCAGCGCGCTTTCCGGGGGCAGCGCCGCGGGGCAGCGGGCCACGCCGTTTCAGAAGACCGAAGCCACGCCCGTTACCATATAGAGTGCAGCGGAGCGCCCTCCGGTCGAGCCCGTCCCGGCCGCCTGACAATTCGACCAACAGCTTGCCGCAGCTCTGTTTTCTCCGGTCGCCGGGTTGAACCTGTTCCTGCTAGAGTAGCACCAACAACAAAGAGTGATTCTGGTCACACTTGCCTGGAGACCCTGCTGCTAAGCATCGAACCAGGACGGGGACCGGTCATACCGTCGGTCGAACTGGATGAGAATTACAATGAAATGCCTGATCGGCGCCGCTGTCGGCGCTTTCTGTGTTGCGGCCCCTGCCTTGGCGGAGACGCCGGCCGCCATCGTCGAGGATGTGCAAGGCAAGGTCGACGGCGTCGAATTCATGGACTATGTCGCGGCCGGCAAGATCATCAAGCTCGGCCCCAAGGCCAGCATTACGCTCAGCTATCTCAAATCCTGCCTGCGCGAGACGATCAGCGAAGGCGTCGTGCTGGTCGGCGCCGAGCAAAGCACCGTGCAGCTCGGCGAGGTGCAGCGCGCCAAGGTGCCGTGCGACACCAAGGCGGCGCAGCTCTCCGAACGCGAGGCGAACCAGAGTGCCGCGACCACGTTCCGGACCATGCGGTCCGATGCCAAGGCCGCTCCCTCCAGGCTGCCGACGATCTATGGCGTCGCGCCGCTCATCCAGGCCAAGAGCGGCAGCACGCTGGTGATCGAGCGCACCGACGGCAAGGAACCCACGATCAGCGTGCCACTCAAGAGCGACGTCATGACCCGCGGCAAGTTTTATGATTTCGCCAAGGCCGGGAAGTCGCTGACCCCGGGCGGCAGCTATCTCGCAAGCGTCGGCAGCAAGCGCTACACCTTCCAGGTCGATGCCAGCGCCACCGCATCGCCGACCCCGATCATCGGCCGCCTGCTGCGGCTCGAATAGCTGACCTAGCGACGGGGCGATGCGGCGGATCGGGGGACGGGACATCATTGCAGCGATTCTGATTGCGCTCCTCGCGGGCGCAATTTTCACGTCTCCGCCGCTTCAGGTCCTGCAAGGCCTCTCACTCGACATCCTCACGGCGCTGCGCGGCAAGCTCATTGCCGACCGCCGCGATCCCGCCAATTCGCCGGTCGTCGTCGTGGCGATCGACGGTGAGACCTACGAGACTCCCCCCTTCAAGGGATCGCCGACGCAGACCTGGACGCGCGAGATCGGCCGGGTGCTCGGCAGCATCACCGAAGGCGGCGCCAGGGTGATCGGTTTCGACGTCATCTTCAAGAACTCGATCGAGCAGTCGGAGATTCCCTTTGGCGACACCGCGCTAGGCGGCCGCATGAAAGGATTCGATCGGGATTATCTCATCGCGCTGCGGCAAATCTCCGACAGCGGCAAATTGGTGCTCGGCGAAATCCTCAGCAACGACCATCCGGAAGTGCCCTATCGCGCCCAGCAAGTGGCCGTGCGCAACACCGTCCGGGCGCTCAATGTCCATACCGACCACGACGACGTCATCCGGCGAATGCCGCTGAGCTTCGCCATCGAGGGCCGGCCGGTCCCCGCGATGGCGGTCGAGCTCGCTGCGCGCGCGACCGGCGCAAAGCCAGCGATTGCGCCTTCCGGCGCGACCGATTTGTCCGGCTACGCGATCCCGAGCGCGGTGCCGAATACAATGACGCTCAACTTCCGAGGGCTGGGACGCGACATCCCGACCTTTTCCTTCGTCGATCTGCGCGCCTGCGTCGAAAAGAGCGACCGCGATTTCTTTCGCCGCGCTTTCGACGGCAAGGTCGTGCTGCTTGGCACCGTCCTGAATTTCGAGGACCGCAAGCTTACCTCGATGCGCCTGTCCGGCGGCCATGACGGCACGCCGGCCCCCCGATGCGCCCTGCCCGCGCCGGCAAGCACGCCGCAGAAATCCCGCAGCGACGTCGCGGGCGTGTTCGTCCACGCCACGGCGGTCCGAAACCTGATGGAGCACGACGCTGTTACCGAGCTCGGTTTTCCGATGCGGGCCGTTCTCACGATCGCGTTCGCTGCAATCATCGCCAGCGCGGCCTCCATATTCGTGCCGACCGGGGCGCTCGCGGTCTGGCTCGTCCTCACTGTCGTTTACACCGCCGTGGCCGTCGCGGCCTTCGTTCACGCCCAGGCGCTGCCGCTGACCGAGCCGGCGCTCGCGAGCCTTGCCGCGATCGGGATGATGGTCGGCTACCGCTTCGTGCTGGCTGACCGCGACGAGCGCTTCCTGCGCAAGAGCTTTGCGCTCTACCTCGCGCCCGAGGTGATCGAGACCATGGTCGCCTCCGGCAAGATGCCGGCGCTCGGCGGCGAGATGCGCAACGTCACCATGTTCTTCTCCGATCTCGGGGGTTTTTCGTCCATTGCCGAGACCATGACGCCGGGCGAGCTGGTGACGCTGATGAACGAATATCTGTCCGCCATGACCGACATCATCGAAAGCCATGGCGGCTATGTCGACAAATATATCGGCGATTCCATCGTCGCCATGTTCGGCGCGCCGGCCGACGATCCCGCACACGCAACGAATGCGGTTCGCGCCGCGCTGAAGTGCCACGACAAGCTGGCGGAGCTCAACGCCGACAACCCTGCCTTCGCCGGCCACGGCCTGTCGCATCGCATCGGGCTGAACAGCGGCGAAGCCGTGGTCGGCAACATCGGCTCGCGCCGCCGCTTCAATTACACCGTGATGAGCGACACCGTGAACGTCGCCTCGCGGCTCGAGGGTGCCAACAAATATTACGGCACCGCGATCATGGCCTCCGAAACCACGATGGCGCAGACCGGCGATGCCTTCGCCTGGCGCGAGCTCGACGCGATCAGGGTGCTGGGCCGCGGCGAGGCCATCAAGGTGTTCGAACCATTGGCCGAGAAGGGCGCGGAGAGCGACCGCCAGGCGAAGCTGGCTGCTGCCTATGCGGACGGGCTCGCCTGCTGGCGGTCAAGGGAGTTTGCGAAGGCGGCTGACGCTTTTGGGCGAATCTCGGAGAGCGATCCGGCCTCGGCGCTGTTCGCGAAGCGCGCGCAAGCATTCATCGCGAATCCACCGCCGACGGATTGGACGCCGGTCAATATTCTGGAAGGGAAGTAGTCGCGCTTACCCTCCCCTGGAGGGGGAGGGTAAAGTGGGGATCGGTCTAAAACGGCAGGCCCACGTAGTTCTCCGCGAGCAGGCGCTGCGCGGTCTCGGACGAGAGCAGATAGTCCAATTCCGTCTGCTGCAGCCGATCCTCATAGGCGAGGCGGTCGGGGAAGCGGTGCAAGAGCATCGTCATCCACCAGGAGAAGCGTTGCGCCTTCCAGATCCGGGCGAGCGCCTTGGCGGAATAGCCTTTGAGGCCGGAATCATCGCCGCGCTGATAATGTGCGAGCAGGGCGTGATAGAGGTAGTAGATGTCGGACGCGGCGCTGTTCAGCCCGCGCGCGCCGGTCGGCGGCACGATGTGGGCGGCATCGCCGGCGAGGAACAGCCGGCCATAGCTCATCGGCTCGGCGACGAAGCTGCGCAGCGGCGCGATGCTTTTCTCGATCGACGGCCCCGTGATCAAATTGCCGGCGACCTGATCCGGCAGCCGGCGCTTCAGCTCGGCCCAGAACGCATCGTCCGACCAATCCTCGACCTTGTCGGTCAGCGGCACCTGGATGTAATAGCGGCTCAGCACCTGGGAGCGCAGCGAGCACAGCGCAAAGCCGCGCTCGTGCTTCACATAGATCAGCTCGGGCGAAACCGGCTTGGTGCGCGACAGCACGCCCAGCCAGCCGAACGGATAGACCTTTTCATATTCGCGCAGCACGTCCTTCGGGATCGACTTGCGACTGACGCCGTGAAAACCGTCGGCGCCGACGACGTAATCGCACTCGATCCGGACCGTCTCGCCGTTCGATCGATAGGTCACGTAGGGCCGGTCCGACGTCAGATCGTGCGGCGCCACGTCTTCCGCATTGTGCACGACCTTGCCGCCGAGGCGGTCTCGGGCCTCATAGAGGTCGCGCGTCAGCTCGGTCTGGCCGTAGACCAGCACCGAATTGCCGCCGGAATGCTTGTGCAGATCGATCTTGGACAGCACGCCATCATGGGCGATCTCGAAACCGGTGTGGATCTCCCCCTCGCGGTCCATCCGCTCGCCGCACTGGGCCTCGCGCATCAGCTTCGCAAAGCCGTGCTCGAGCACGCCGGCACGGATGCGGGCGAGCACGTGATCGCGGCTGTATTTCTCCAGCACGATTGTGTCGATGCCCTTCAGGTGCAGAAGCTGGGACAGCAACAACCCGGACGGCCCACCGCCGATGATACAGACCTGAACTTTCATTTTTGCATCCTCCCGTCGGCACTTTTTTGCAGATCCAACGCCGCAAACCGATGGAGGGTTTTGCCTTTGTCTTGTACTATTCGAACATGAGAAGCTCAGCCCCTGCCCCGGCGATCCGGGTCTACAATCTGTTCGGCGAGTCCGGCGATCTGCCTGACGTCGTGCATTGCGAGACCATCGCGTCGCGCTCGGTGCTGCACGACTGGACGCTGGCCGTGCACCGCCACGCCCGGCTGCACCAGGTGCTGCTGATCGAGCGCGGCGGCGGCGAGGCGACGCTCGACGGACGCGTGGTGCCGTTGAAGCCGATGCAGATCGTCAACGTGCCCGTCGGCCACGTCCACGGCTTCCGCTTCGTGCCCGAGACGCAAGGATGGGTGCTGACCATCGCTGCGGAGATTCTGGACGAGGCGCTGCTCGCCGCCGAGGGCCTGCGCGGCGCGCTGTCGCGCTCGGCCGTGGTGCGCGGCACGCCGCAGATCCGCGCCATCATGAAGCAGATCTTCGCCGAGCACGCCGCACGCGATTTCGGCCGCGCGCATGTGCTGCGCGCGTTGTCGTCCGCCATGATCGGGCTGGTGGCACGCGCGCTCACGAGCGAGAGCGGCGGCAACGGCACGGTCGAATCCAGCCTGTTCCGCCGCTTCGAGGCGCTGCTGGAGCAGCACCATCTGGAGCGCTGGAGCGTCGCGGACTATGCCGAGGCGCTGGCGGTGACGCCGACGCATCTCAACCGGATCACACGGGCGGCGACCGGCGATACCGCCTCGCACCTGATCCTCAACCGGCTGATCCGCGAGGCGCGGCGGAACCTCGTCTACACCAATCTGCCGGTCTCCACGATCGCCTACACGCTCGGCTTCGAGGATCCCGCCTATTTCAGCCGCGTCTATGCCGCAGCCACGGGCGCGTCGCCGCGCGCTTTCCGCGCGCAGCTCCATGGCGAAGAGGGCTGACACATCCGACGAACGATCCGGGCGGCGCTTATGGTCGGAGGCCGGCCGCGAACTGCAATTCCGCTGGTTGTCGGTGCGGCCACTTACCTTCGTATAGGGGAAGCTACCCTTTGTACAATTGAGCAAGGGTTGCACGCGCCTTAGCGTGGCTGCATTCGGCGCCCTGGCGCTGGTGGCATCGAACCTCCTTAACCTCGGCGCAAGACGGCCCTCCTGTCCGGTCGTCTGCGTCGCTTTTTCTACAGGGCCGCCGGCGCCGTCAGTGCTTTCCGGCCCATGCAGCGTGCCCTGACGGCCGGACTGGCTGCTTTCGTTCGGAACGGGGGATTTGTGCAGAATGTCTTCGATCGAGAAGATCGCACTCTTTATCGACGGCTCCAATTTCCATGCCACGTCCAAGGCGCTTGGCTTCGACATCGATTACAGGCGTCTGCTCGACGAATTTCAAAGCCGGGGCACGCTGTTGCGCGCCTTTTACTTCACGACCGTCATCGAGGATCAGGAGTTTTCGTCGATCCGCCCGTTGATCGATTGGCTCGGCTATAACGGATACACCGTCGTCACCAAACCCACCAAGGAGTTCGTCGACGCCACTACGGGCCGCCGCAAGGTGAAGGGCAGCATGTATGTCGACCTTGCCGTGAGCGCGATGGAGCTTGCCGAACGTGTCGACCAGATCGTGTTGTTCTCGGGCGATGGAGATTTTCGTTCGCTGGTGGAGGCTCTGCAACGCCGCGGCGTCCGCGTGACGGTCGTCTCCACGCTCGCCACTCAGCCCCCCATGGTCGCCGACAACCTGCGCCGGCAGGCGGACGTTTTCATTGATCTGGTCGCACTGAGACCAAAGGTCGGCCGCGATCCGGTCGACCGGCTGGCATCGCGCGAGGTGCGGCAGCCACCGCAATTCCTCGCGCGCGGAACGATCAAGCGCGACGACCGGGTAGAGTGACCCTGCGGGACGCCGCCCGATCGTCACACGTCGAAGAACACCGTCTCCTCCGGCCCCTGCAGATTGATCGTGAAGGAATACACGACCTTGCCGCCGCGCTCGGTGCGCTTTGCGATCAGGGTCGAGCGCCGGGACGGCTGCTCGATCAAATTCAGCACGGGGTCGGCGGCGTTGGCGGCCTCTTCATCCGAGAAATAGAGCCGGGTGTTGAGGCCGATATTGATGCCGCGCGCGACGATCCAGACATTGACATGCGGCGCGCATGTCCGGCCCGCTCTGTCGATGATGGCACCCGGCTTGATGGTCTCGAACGTCACGAGGCCACTCTCGAAGTCGGAGCCGGCGCGGCCCCAGCCGCGAAACTCCTCACTCAGCGCGCCGGCCGAACGATCGGCCGGATGGTTGTAGCGGCCGCTGGCATTGGCCTGCCAGATCTCCAGCAGCACGTCGCGCAGCGGCGTGCCGGTGCCGTCGAGCACCTTGCCTTCCAGCGTGATGCGCTCGCCCTGCGTATCCGGCGTTGTCAGGACATTCGAGAAGTTCTTCTCGAAGATGTCGAAGCCGGCCATCGCCGGGATCAGTCCGATATGGACGTAGGGCCCGGCCGTCTGCGAGGCGGTTTCCTTGAGATAGTTGAGCGGCTGCGGCATGGCTCAGTTCCCCGCGGTGCGATTTTCAAAATAGGTGGAGCGCTGGCCGCGCAGGACGACGTCGAAGCGGTAGGCGAGCGAGTCGAACGGCGTCGAGGCGTTGAGATCGAGCGGTGCGACCAGGCGGTCGAGCGCATCCTTGTCCGGAATCGTCGCCAGGATCGGGCAGATCGGGATCAGGGGATCACCCTCGAAATACATCTGCGTGATCAGCCGCTGCGCGAAGCCCGAGCCGAACACCGAGAAATGGATGTGGGCGGGACGCCAGCTGTTGACGTAGTTGCGCCAGGGATAGGGTCCCGGCTTCACGGTACGGAAGTAGTAGTAACCGGTGTCGTCGGTCAGCGCGCGGCCGCAGCCGCCGAAATTCGGGTCGATCGGCGCCAGATAGGTGTCCTTCTTGTGCCGGTAGCGGCCGCCGGCATTGGCCTGCCAGAACTCGACCAGCGTGTTCGGCACGCCGCGGCCGGTCTCGTCGACCACGCGGCCGTGGACGACGATGCGCTCGCCGATCGGATCGCCGTCCTTGGCGTAGTTGCGGATCAGGTCGTTGTCGAGCGGACCGAGATCGTTATGGCCGAACACCGGCCCCGTGATCTCCGAGATCGAGCCCTCCAGCGACAGCAGAGCCTGCCGCGGCGAGCGCAGCACCGAGGATTTGTAACCCGGCGCATGCGCCGGCGGATGGATGGAACGGTCGCGCTGGAAGAAGCCGCCGTCGCCGAGCGGCGGCGTCAGGGGCTCGGGACGGTTGAGGCGGGCGTCCCGCAAGGCTGGCGCCTGGGCATTCATCGTGTCTCTCCCTGGGGGCGCCCGGTCCGGACGCGCTTATCGGGAGATAATGGCCCGGTCTATTCCCCGGATAAATAGATCGATTATAATGTATTGCATGAAAGAAATCGATCATTTGGCGCTCGACGGCCACGCGCTCGAACTGTTCCTCGCCGTGCTGGAGGAGGGATCGGTCACCGCGGCGGCAACGCGGCTCGGCCTGACGCAATCGGCGGTCAGTCACGGGCTGAACAAGCTGAGGCGGATCGCAGGCGATCCGCTGTTCGCGAAATCCGGCCGCGGCATCGTCGCCACCGCGCATGCGCAGGCCCTCGCCGCAAAGGCACGGGCGCTGATCGACGAGATGCGGAGCTTTGCCGGTGGCGTCACGTTCGAGCCGGCTCGCGCGCAGGTTTCGCTGACGATCGCCGCCAATGACTTCCAGCGCGATCTGCTGCTGCCGCGGTTCTTCGATCATGTCGCAGCACAGGTGAAGAGCCTGAACCTGCGCGTGATCCCTTCGCAGTCCCCCTCGCCCGCGATGCTGCGCGAAGACCGCTGCGACGTCCTGATCACGCCGCTGCCGCCGTCCGGTATCGACATCGTGCAGAAGCGCCTCTTGAGCGATCATTACGTCTGTTACTTCGATTCCAAGGTGCGTACCGCGCCGACCCGCCGCGGTGCCTATCTTGCGGCGCGCCACATCACGGTCGTCTATACCGACAATGAGCGGCTCGACTTCGACCGCCGGCTGGCGGCCAACGGCCTTCACCGCGACATCGCGATCTCGGTGCCGAGCTTTTCCGGCGTGCCGTCGTTCCTGCGCGGCTCGCAGATGCTGGCGAGCATGCCGAGCCTGCTGGCGTCGGGGATCATGCGCGATTTCGCGCAAACGCGGATTCCGCTGGCCTCCCGCACCCGGACGCTGGCCGAACTGCCGATGTTCATGGTCTGGCACCAGCGCTATCAGAAGGACCCGGCCCATCGCTGGGTCAGGAGCCAGCTCGAGACGGTGGCGGCAACGGCCGCCAAGGCGTGATTGGACCGTCTTTCGGAAGACCAGCCCTCGCCAAATCCACTGGTTGCGCGCCGGCCGCCACGCTAGAATTCGCCCATGACAGTGACCGACATTGCGAGCCGGACCTACAATCACAGCTGGCGGCTGGATCCCATCATCCGCAGCCTGCTTGATACCGACTTCTACAAGCTATTGATGTTGCAAATGATTCGGGAGGCCTACCCGGATCAGCAGGTGACCTTCTCGGTCATCAACCGCTCGCGCCACGTGCGGCTCGCCGAGATCATCGACGAGAGCGAACTGCGCGCCCAGCTCGACCATGCCCGCACCATCCGCTTCACCAAGAAGGAGCTGATCTGGCTCGCCGGTAACACCTTCTACGGCAAGACTCACATGTTCTCGGCGGACTTCATCCGCTGGCTGGCCGAATTCCGCCTCCCCGAATACGAGTTGCGCAAGGTCGAGGGCCAGTACGAACTGCATTTCCACGGGCCCTGGACCCACACCACGATGTGGGAGATTCCGGCGCTCGCAATCCTCAACGAGCTGCGCTCCCGTGCGGCGATCAAGGGCCGCGGCCGCTTCGAGCTCGACGTGCTCTATGCCCGTGCCAAGGCCAAGCTCTGGACCAAGGTGGAGCGTCTTCGCAAGCTGGAAAATCTGCGCCTGTCCGACTTCGGCACCCGCCGCCGTCACGGCTTCCTCTGGCAGCGCTGGTGCGTTGAGGCCGTGAAGGAAGGCCTGGGCTCGTCCTTCATCGGTACGTCCAACGTGCTGCTGGCGATGGACAACGACCTCGAGGCGATCGGCACCAACGCGCATGAGCTGCCGATGGTCGCGGCCGCGCTCGCCAAGGACGATGAGGAATTGCGCTGGGCGCCCTATCGCATTCTCGACCAGTGGCGCCAGACCTATGGCGGCAACCTTCTGATCGCACTGCCCGATGCCTTCGGCACCAAGGCCTTCCTGCGCGATGCACCGGAATGGGTTGCCGACTGGACCGGCTTCCGGCCCGACAGTGCGCCGCCGATCCAGGCCGGCGAGGAGATCGTCGCGTGGTGGGAGAAGAAGGGTCGCAACCCCAAGGACAAGCTGCTCGTATTTTC
The DNA here is from genome assembly GCF_003957705.1 of Bradyrhizobium sp. LVM 105. Lineage (NCBI taxonomy): Bacteria > Pseudomonadati > Pseudomonadota > Alphaproteobacteria > Hyphomicrobiales > Nitrobacteraceae > Bradyrhizobium > Bradyrhizobium sp. LVM 105. Next base: position 35,459 of record NZ_QZMV01000011.1, read on the forward strand.
CGACGCGATGGATGTCGGATCGATCGAGGAGACCTATCATCACTTTGCCGGCCGGGTGCGGCTCTCCTTCGGCTGGGGCACCAACCTCACCAATGATTTCGTCGGCTGCACGCCGGACGGCTCGTTCAATCTCGATCCGATCTCGCTGGTCTGCAAGGTGTCGTCGGTCGACGGCCGTCCCGCCGTCAAGCTCTCCGACAATCCGGAGAAGGCGACCGGCATACCCTCGGAGATCGAGCGGTATCTGCGCGTGTTCGGCGACGCCGGCCGTGTGCGCAAGCCGGTGCTGGTCTAAAGCGCGATGCAATTGGGACGAATCGTCATCGCGCTTTAGGTTGTTGTTTAAGCATGATCTTTTCGGAGAACCGCTGCGCACTTTTCCGGATCATGCTTTAGCTCGGGACACATCCCTCCTCGTCAAGCAAAGCGCCCACGACGAACGCGATCAGTCGGGTCGGGCGATTTGCCGGCATTTGAAGCAATCTGCAGCCGATCATTTCACGACGCCTTCACCCTGCGACGCAGTCCTCCGCACCTTTCAGGTCGAGTTAAGCAACCATCGCCTCTACTTGGCATTGCAGGCGCAGCGCACCGTTGGGGCGTTGCGCGATTTGGGGAACGCCAGGGTGTTTCGCAGAACAGCGACATCGATGAAGGGGCGCAGCCTTCTTCACGTCATCAAGCTCGTCTCGCCTTTCGTGATGGTCGTCGTGCTTCAGGCGGCGATCGCGGGATTCAGCCTGGAGGTGATGTCGTCGGTTCGCGCCTATGTCGCGGGCGAAGCATTGTGGTCGCGCTCGCAGAAGAACGCCGTCTATTTCCTCAATCTCTATCTGCATTCCGGCGAGGCCAGCCAGTTCGCGCAGTACCAGGCCTCGCTCGCCGTCCCCATCGGCGACGAGTTCGCGCGCTGGGCACTCGAGCGCGATCCGGTCGACGTCGAGGCGGCCCGCATCGGCTTCCTGCAAGGCGGCAACCATCCCGATGACGTTCCGGGATTGATCTGGCTGTTTCGCTATTTCAACCGCGTCAGCTTCCTCCAGGAAGCGATCCGCGAGTGGGCCGCCACCGACCCCATGCTGCTGGAGCTGAGCGTCTTCGGCGAGGTCATTCGGTCCGAGTGGGAGGGCGGTCGGGTTCAGGACGCAAGCCGCGTGCAAGTCCTATCGTCACGGCTCTCCGAGCTCAACACCGAGTTCACGGTGCATGCCAAACGGTTCTCGGCCGTCCTCGGTGAAGGCTCCCGCGCCATCAAGCTGACGCTGACCGGCATCAACATCGTCACCGCGGTGACCCTGATCCTGCTCCTGATCTGGCACACCAGACGATTGGTGCTGCAACGACAGGCATTCGAACACGCCTTGCATGCCGAGAAGGAACGTCTGGCCTTCCAGGCTTCGCACGACTGGTTGACCGGCCTGTCCAATCGCCGCGCCTTCGAGGCGCGACTGCAGGGCGAGCTGGACGTTGCCCCCGCGGGTTCGCTGAGCCTGATCCTGCTCGACCTCGACCAATTCAAGAACGTCAACGACAGCTGCGGACACCTTGCCGGCGATCGCCTGCTCTGCCAGGTCTCGCGCCTCCTGCAACAGGACCGGCGTCCGCACGATTTGGTGGCGCGCCTGGGCGGCGACGAATTCGGCCTGATCCTGCCGCAGTGCTCGCCTTATGATGCGGTCGATATCGCCGAACGGTTGCGGCGGGCGCTCGAGCTGTTCACCTTCGCCTGGGACGATCGCTGCTTTGCGGTGACCGCCAGCATCGGCGTCGCCTGCATCGCCGACAGCACCACCACGCTCGAGAACGCGATGCGGCGCGCGGATGCCGCCTGTTATCGCGCCAAGGAGAAGGGACGCAACCGGGTCCAGGTCGACGACGGGAGACCCGACGTCGTCCTCGTTGCAACCCGGCCGCGCGAGGCCGTCGCGGGGCGAGGCTGATCGCCGCCTGCGAGCCGCTTCATCTCGTCAGCCACGAGGACCGGCCGCTCGGACGCAAGCGGGATCTGGCCGGGTGCGCTAAAGGCCTGCACAACCGCCTCCTGAGCCGCATTGCGTAAGGCGCAGGTCCGCAACGCCCCGGTTGTGGTACCCCGGCCACATCATTCCCGGAAACGTTGCGTCTTTCGCATTTCGACACTTCGCTTTGCGCGCTGGTCCAAGAAGGCCAAGGCCTCCATCACTAAGCATAGCAACTGCCCAGCGTTGCTGGCCGGATTCCATCCGGACCGCATCGCGAACGGAGTTTGCAGTTGCCTTGGAATCATTGGATGACCTCGCCGTACGTCAGCGCGGCAACGACGCGCCCGCGACACGCGCTGCTCTTGAGCAGCGCGATCAGTGCTCTTGCCGCAGGTGCCACACTGCCCTGTTTCACCGCGCCGGCAGCAGCGGCCTGCGTGATTACCGGTAGCGGTTCGCAGACGTCGCTCCAATCGGGCGATTCGATCACCTGCACCGGGGCGGGCAACACCCTCGTCAAGACGGCACCTGCGGTCAGCGGCGTCACCGTCAACATCGGTGACGGCACCGCGACGTCCGTGAACGATCCCGCCTTTGCGGGCGTCGTCTTCGAAGCCGCATCCAATGGCGCGATCAATGTTTCCGGCAACGCGACGATCACGTCGGCTAACAGCGACGGCATTACATTGGTCAGCGGCAGCAACAACAACGTTGTCACGATAGCTGCGGGTGCCGTTGTCGGGTCGTCGGCCGTCGGAACTACGGCACTCGCCCTGTCCAATTCCAGTGACAACATCGTCGTCATCGGGGGTACGGTTGGAAGCGCCGCGCCCTTAACGAGCGGCGTTGGGATCGGCGGCGGATCGGCGAACAACCAGATGAACGTCCTGTCGGGCGGCGTTGTCCAGGCCGGCAATGTCGGGGCTGTCGATCTCAACGGCGCGGGCGCCGGCAATACCGTCAACAACGCAGGCACGATCTCGAGCGTCTCTGCCTCCGCGATCCTCGGCTCGGCCAATCAGGACACCGTCATCAACTCCGGCACGATCATGACCGGCGCCAGCACGGCCGTAGATCTCAAGGACGGCAACGACGTGTTCGAGTTGCGGACGGGATCGAGCGTCACGGGCTGGGTCCTGGGCGGCAACGGACTGGACACGTTGCGCCTGGGCGGGACCGCCAACGCGACGTTCGACCTCGGCACATTCGGCGCGGCCGGTCAGTTCCGGGAATTCGAGGTGCTGGAAAAGACCGGCAGTTCGACCTGGACACTGACGGGTTCGACGACGGACACGGCGACTATGGACGTCCAGGCCGGCACCCTCATCGTCAACGGCACGATGGCCAACATCGCGACGATCGTGACCGGCGGCACGCTCAGTGGCAGCGGCATGATCGGATCGCTCATAGTGCTGTCGGGCGGCAGGGTCGCGCCCGGCAATCTCGGTCAACTAATCGTCAACACCAATGCAGCGTTCCAGTCAGGGTCGACGTACGCGATCTCGGTCAACGCGGCCGGACAATCAGACAAGATTGCCGCCATGAGCGCGACGCTGACAGGCGGCACCGTCGCCGTCACCACGCTTGCCGGCGCCTACGGCGCATCGACGCAATACACGATCCTCAGCACGACGACCGGCGTCACCGGATCCTTCGCAAACGTCACGCTGAGCGGATACAATCCGCAGTTCTTCACCTCCGCCCTCAGCTACGATGGGTTCTCGGTATTCCTGACGCTCAATTACAACTCGGCCGTCTTCCAATCCGTCGCCCAAACGCAGAACCAGAAGGCCGTGGCCGGCGCATTGAGTGCGTTCGGCCCCAACCTGCCGTTCCTGGCATCGTTCGCCGGCCAGAGCGATGCCCAGCTGCGCTACAGCCTGGACCAACTTTCGGGGGAAGCCGCGACAGGAGCCCGGCAGGGCGCTTTCCAGTTCACGGGCCAGTTCCTCGGCCTCATGCTCGATCCATTCGTCAGCGGACGCGGGACCTTGGGCAATGCGACCGGCGACACCGTGCTCGGTTTCAATCCCGCGCGCGCCGCGCTTCCGCACGATATTGCGCTGGCCTACAACAAGGTCATGGGCTCACCGGCCGCGAAGGCGCCGACCTTCGTGGAGCGCTGGACCGCCTGGGGAACGGCGTTCGGCGGCGCCAACCGCACCGGCGGCGATCCCGTGGTGATCGGCAGCCACGACCTCAGCGCGCGCGCGGGCGGCGTCGCGGCCGGAGCCGACTATCATGTCAGCCGCGACGCGATCGTCGGCTTTGCGCTCGCCGGCGGCGGCACCAAATGGGATCTGGCGCAGGCGCTGGGCGGCGGCAAGAGCGATGCACTGCAGGCCGGCGTCTATACCGCGGTGCGTGCCGGCCCGGCCTATTTCGCCGCCTCGCTCGCCGTGGCCAACCACTGGTTGTCGACAGACCGCCTCGCGCCGTTCAGCAATCAGCTCACCGCGAAATTCAATGCGCAGACCTTCGGCGGCCGCATCGAGGGTGGCTATCGCTTCGCGACGCCGATCGGCGGCTTCACGCCATACGCAGCGGCACAGGCGCAGGCGTTTCGCACGCCGACTTACGCCGAGGTTGATCTGGCGGGCGGCGGTCTTGGGCTGACGTATCAGGGCCGCACCGCCTCCGACACACGGAGCGAACTCGGCGCGCGCTTCGATCGGACGACACTGATTGCACCGAATGCGGTCCTGACGTTGCGCGGTCGCGCGGCCTGGGCGCATGATTGGGTGAGCGATCCGGCACTCGTCGCCGCATTCCAGGGCCTGCCCGCCACAAGCTTCATCGTCAATGGTGCGACGCCGGCGAAGGACGCCGCGCTCGCATCCGCCGGCGCCGAGCTGAAATTTTCGAACGGTGTTTCCCTGTCTGCCACGTTCGACGGCGAGCTCGCGGCCCGCAGCACCACCTATTCCGGCACTGCGAGCCTGCGATACGCGTGGTAGCGGCGATCCCTCATCGCGATGGCCGTGCGCCCACCGGCAAAATGCCGAGGCCGGCGAGATGGGCGTCGATGAACTGCTCGACCTGCTGGCGCAGCATCTGGGGCGGCACGGCCACCATGCGCTCCTCGAGGCCGAGCGAGATGATGCCGTGCACGGCGGAGAACAGCGTGCGCGACAGCAGCGCGATCTTCACGTCGTCCGCATCCGGCAGCAGCCGCACCAGCGGCGCATGCATCAGCGCGAAGGCGTCCATCACCATCTGCAGGATGTCGTCGGGATAGGGGCGGTCATCCTCCATCCGGTGCTCGAACAGCGAGCGCAGCAGGTTGGCGTGCTCGGCAAAGAAGTCGAGATAGGTCGCGGCAAGCCCGTAAAGCTGGCGCACGGGATCATCAGCCGGGACCCCGCGAAGCCGGGCCGTGAGGGCCTGAACGGTCTCCCGGTTGACGGTCAGGATCACCCCGTCGAAGTCGCCGAACTCGTTATAGACACTGCCGACGGAACAGCCGGCGGCCTCCGAAACGTCCCGAACCTTTAACGATCTCAATCCCTTAGTCGCGATGATGCCGCGCGCGATCTCCAGGATCTGGAGCCGCCGCCGATTCTTTTTCCGGTCGCGCAGCGATTCTTCTTGAACATTGTTCATTTTCAAGCTACTCATGTGAACATTGTTCAAATTAACCCGGAGACCTGCAAAATGCAAACCCTCGCTGTTGATATCGCCGCCACCTTCGTCGACGACGCTGCTGCCCTCGTCACCGGCTTTGGCCGAACCCTGTTGCGGTTCGCCATGGCGCCGATCAATCGCATCGCCAACGCCTGCGACGTCGCCGGCGTGCTCGCGGAACGTCGGGCGGCCTTTCGGATGTGGCGGGCCAGCCGCGACCGTGCACGTTCCCAAGGGCGCAGGTTTAGCGTTCTCGGCCGCTTCTCGCCCTTTCGCCACCTCTCCCATCTGACCTGAGACGCCGGCCCATCGGGTCGGCTCGAATGCCGGGTCAGGTTGCAACGAAGGACTCACCATGCCCGGACATTCGCGGTTGATCCCGCTGGCCTCCCTGATGCGGTTCAGGTTTTCCTCATCGCCCGGACCATATCCGGGTATGCCCGAACGCGGGCCGCGACCAGATATCTGCGAACCTAACGAGACCATTAGGAGACCAACAGGATCGGAGGAACCGAGGGGACAGAGCATGCCGGCGCATCCTCGCCGTGCAATCGTTCGTCCCATGCTCTTCCGGTCGTGACACTTCACAGACAAGGTAACAACCTCAGGCTGCCTTTCCAAAACAGGACTAGTCATGATCAGGGAATTGATGTCGTCACGCCGCTTTGCGCCGCTGTTCTGGGCGCAATTCTTCTCGGCGCTCAATGACAACGTGCTCAAGAACGCACTCGTCATCATTCTGCTTTACAGTGCCGCAACCGGCCACGGCGATGCGCTGGTGACGGTGGCCGGCGCGGTCTTCATCTTCCCCTATTTCATCCTGTCCGGGCTCGGCGGCCAGCTCGCCGACAAATACGTCAAGTCCGTCGTCGCAAGGCGGCTCAAATTCGTCGAGATCTTCGCAGCCTGCTTTGCCGCCGCCGGCTTCTTCCTGCACTCGGTGCCGCTCTTGTTCGCAGCGCTCGCGCTGTTCGGCGTCATCGCCGCGCTGTTCGGGCCCGTGAAATACGCCATGCTGCCGGACCAGCTCGAGCTCGGCGAGCTCGCGACCGGAAACGCGCTGGTCGAGGGCGCGACCTTCATGGCCATCCTGCTCGGCACCGTCGCCGGCGGCCAGTTCGTGGCCGGCTCCGCGCATATGGGCTGGGTCGCATCCGCCGTGGTCGTTCTGGCCCTGCTGTCATGGGCATTCGCCTCCCGCATTCCGCAGACAACGCCCTCTGCGCCCGACCTGCCCGTGGATGCCAATCCCTGGACCTCGACCGTCAACCTGCTCAGGACCTTGCATGCCGACCATCGCTTGTGGGACGGCACCGTGATCGTGTCCTGGTTCTGGTTGGTCGGCGCCATCGTGCTGTCGCTGCTGCCGGCGCTGGTCAAGGAAGTCGTCGGCGGCACCGAGGGCGTGGTGACGCTGTGTCTTGCCATCTTCGCGATCGGCATCGCCATCGGCTCTCTGTTCGCCGCGAGCCTCAGCCACGTTCGTCCGAACCTCGCGCTGGTGCCGATCGGCGCCATCATCATGGGATTCGCCGGGCTCGATCTGGCCTGGGCCATCGGTGTGACCGCCAAGGGCCACGACATCACCGCGCTCGACTTCGCAACCTCGTTTGCCGGCTTGCGCATGCTGGTCGATTTCGTCGCCTTCGCGTTCGGCGGCGGCTTGTTCGTCGTTCCGTCCTTTGCCGCGGTCCAGGCCTGGTCGGCCACCTCCGAGCGCGCCCGCATCATCGCCGCCGGCAACGTGTTGCAGGCCGCCTTCATGGTGATCGGCTCGCTGTTCGTCGCGCTGTTGCAGGCGGCGGGTCTCCATATCGGCTGGATCTTCTTCGGCCTCGGCCTCGCCAGCTTCGGCGCGGTCTGGTTCGTGCTGACCAAGTGGGGCAAGGAAGGCGTGCGCGATGCCGGCGGGCTTCTATTCCGCGCCCTGTTCCGCACGGAGGTGCGCGGGCTGGAAAACCTGCCGCCTCCGGGCACGCGCATGCTGATCGCGCCGAACCATGTCAGCCTGATCGACGGCCCGCTGCTGCACGCCGTGCTGCCGATCGACGCCAGCTTCGCGGTCGACACCGGCATTGCCAAGGCCTGGTGGGCCAAGCCGTTCCTGCGCGTCGTCAAGCACTACACCATGGATCCGACCAAGCCGCTGGCCGCGCGCGACCTGATCAAGCTCGTCGCTGCGGGCGAGCCCGTGGTGATCTTCCCGGAGGGACGCATTACCGTCTCCGGCTCGCTGATGAAGGTCTATGACGGCACCGCGATGATCGCGGACAAGGCCGATGCCGTGGTCGTGCCGGTCCGCATCGAAGGCGCGCAACGCTCCTATCTCAGCTATCTCACCAGCAGCCAGATCAAGCGCTCCTGGTTTCCGCGGGTGACGGTCACCATCCTGCCGCCGGTCAAGCTCCCGGTCGACGAAACGCTGAAGGGCAAGGCGCGCCGCAATGCCGCCGGCGCCGCGCTGCAAGACGTCATGATCGACGCGCTCGTCAAGAACGCCATGCTCGATCACTCGCTGTTCGAGGCGCTCGGACACGCCTATCGCGATCGCGACACCGGGAAGGTCATCATCGAGGATGCGCTCGGCACCAAGCTGACCTATCGCAAGCTGATCCTCGGCGCGCAGGTCCTCAGCCGCAAGCTGGAGGCCGGCACCGCAATCGGCGAGAATGTCGGCGTGCTGCTGCCGAATTCGGCGGGCGTCGCCGTCGTATTCATGGCGCTGCAGAACAGCGGCCGAGTGCCGGCGATGCTCAACTTCTCGGCCGGCCCGATCAACGTGCTCGCCGCCATGAAGGCCGCGCAGGTCAAGACCGTGCTGACGTCGAAGGCGTTCATCGAGAAGGGCAAGCTCGACAAGCTGATGACCGCGATCTCCGCCGAGGCGCGCGTGGTCTATCTCGAAGACGTCCGCGCCTCGATCGGCGTGGCCGACAAGATCAAGGGCCTGCTCGCCGGCACCACGCCGCGCGTTGCCCGCCAGGCCAACGATCCCGCCGTCGTGCTGTTCACGTCGGGCTCGGAAGGCACGCCCAAGGGCGTGGTGCTGTCCCACCGCAACATCCTGGCCAACGCGGCGCAGGCGCTGGCGCGGGTCGATGCCAACGCCAATGACAAGGTGTTCAACGTGCTGCCGGTGTTCCACTCGTTCGGCCTCACCGGCGGCATGATGATGCCGATGCTCGCGGGCATTCCGATCTACATGTACCCCTCGCCGCTGCACTACCGGATCGTGCCCGAGCTGATCTACCAGACCGGCGCCACCATCCTGTTCGGCACCGATACGTTCCTCACCGGCTATGCGCGGTCGGCGCACCCTTACGACTTCCGCACCCTGCGCCTCGTCATCGCCGGCGCCGAGGCGGTCAAGGACCGCACCCGGCAGGTGTTCATGGAGCGCTACGGCATCCGCATTCTCGAGGGCTACGGCGTCACCGAGACGGCGCCGGTGCTGGCGATGAACACGCCGATGGCCAACCGTCCCGGCACTGTCGGCCGCCTCTCGCCGCTGATGGAAAGCCGCCTCGATCCGGTCCCCGGCATCGAGGAGGGCGGTCGCCTCTCGGTGCGCGGCCCGAACGTGATGCTCGGTTACCTCAGGGCCGAAAATCCCGGCGTGCTCGAAAAGCTTGCCGAGGGCTGGCACGACACCGGCGACATCGTGGCGATCGACGCCGCCGGCTTCATCACCATCAAGGGCCGCGCCAAGCGCTTTGCCAAGATCGCGGGCGAAATGGTCTCGCTGTCGGCGGTCGAAGCCATCGCGGCGGCGTTGTGGCCGCAGGCGGCGTCGGTCGCGGTGTCGATCCCGGACCAACGCAAGGGCGAGCGCATCGTGCTGCTGACGACGCAGAAGAACGCCGAGCGTAGCGCGATGCAGGCCCAGGCCAAGGCGATCGGCGCGTCCGAGCTGACGGTGCCTGCCACGATCATGGTGGTCGACAAGGTGCCGCTGCTCGGCACCGGCAAGACCGACTATGTCACGGCAACGACGATGGCCCGCGAGCAAGCGTCCTCGCCCGAGCGCGACGTAGCGTAACCCGGCTCGTTCACCTCTCCCGCTTGCGGGAGAGGCCGACGCGCTCGCAGAGCGCGGCGGGCGAGGGTTCTCGCCGCGCAGGGACGTCCTCAGTTGTTCTCGACAATCGCTGCGCGGAGACACCCTCTCCCCAACCCTCCCCCGCAAGCGGGGGAGGGAGCTCCACTGCCGATGCCGCTGCATCCTGCACATCATATGCAATTGCCCAGCCCGCAAGCGGGAGAGGGAGGCACTTCCATCGTTGAGCCGACCAAGCCTCATCCCATCATGCCTGATCACGCCGCCGATCGCCGCTCCTGTGCATAGCGCACCAAGGCGGCAAAGCGATAAATGCCGTGCACGAACTTGCCGTAGGGCATGGTGATGAACAACGCGAACACGGCGCCGAGATGCAGCGCGAGCAGCGGCCCCATCGCAGAGGTCTCGCGCAGGAGCAGAAGCGCCATGCCCGTGAGCCCGGTCAGGAACAGCATGGCGATGAAGCCGACATCCATGCCGTAGCGGCTCTCATCGAGCAGCGCCGGATCGCGCCGCATCTTGGCTGCGAACAGACCGATCGGGCCAATGATCAGCCCGATGCCGCCGAGCGTGCCCAGCACCACGGGCAAGTCCCACCACGGATACGGCGCCTCGCGGCCGAGCAGATAGTGGTAGAGCGTGGCCACCGATGTCGCCGCAAAGCACAGGATAAAGCCGTAGAAGGTCAGGTGGTGATGCAGCTTGCGCCGGTCGGTCGGCTTGTCGTCCTCGTTGTAGCAGCCGACGCCGCCGCCATCGAGATAGCGCAGCTCGCCGGCGTCGCGGATCGCCTGGAAGATCGAGCCGCCGTCGGCACGGCCGCCGATGGGCGGGCCGATGTCGCGCCAGAAGGCGCGCAGGCTCATGAAAAGCGCGATAACGGCGTAGAGAAAGGCAGTACCGAACAGCGCGGCCATCACATGGTGCGGCATCAACTTGTAGAAGGCACCAGGGCCGGTGTGCACGCCGAACAGCACGCTGCGGTCGCTCAACGCAGCGAAGCCGAGGATGAAGGCGGCCATGCTGAGAGCTGCGACAAGGCTGATGACGAGACCGTTGCGCGCGAAGGCGCCGGACAGCGCGCCCGGCCAGGCATAGGCCACATAGGATTCCGCGCGCGCGACCGCGAGCGTCTTCGGGACGTTGACGTTGAACTCGTGCGGCGGCGAGAACTGGCAGTCGACATAGCAGGCGCCGCAGCCATGGCAGAGATTGGCGAGATAGTTGAGGTCGCCGTCAGAGAAGGCGCGGCGCATCTCCATGGCCGGAAACACGGCGCAAAGACCTTCGCAATAGCGGCAGGAATTGCAGACCGTCATCAGACGGTCGGCTTCGTCGAGAATACTAGTTCCGTGCATGTTTCGCTGCTTCCCGCCCTGCGATTCGTCCGAACACGCTGCCGATGGTCATGCCCATGCCGGCGGCATAACCCTTGCCGAGCACGTTGCCGGCCATGATCTCACCGGCCGCGAACATGTTGGCGGACGGCTTGCCGCCTTTCATCAGCACCCGCGCCTCCTTGTTCACGCGCGTGCCGAGATAGGTGAAGGTGATGCCCGGCCGCACGGGATAGGCGAGATAAGGCGGCGTCTCGATCCTGCGCGCCCAATGCGTCTTGGGTGGCGTGATGCCCTCGGTCACGCAATCATCCAGAATGGTGTGGTCGAAAGTGCCTGATAGCACCGCGGCGTTGAATTCGGTGATGGTCTTTTCCAGCGCGACCGGATCGAGCTCGAGTTTTCCGGCAAGCTCAGCCACCGTCTGCCCGGCGATCGGCGGGAACAGCGTCGGCATGAAGCTGGTGACGACGGTGGAATCGAAGATGATGTAGGCGATCTGGTCGGGCTGCGCCGCCACCAGCCGGCCCCAGATGGCGTAGCGCTTCGGCCAGATGTCCTCACCTTCGTCGTAGAAGCGTTGCGCCTGCTTGTTGACGACGATGCCGAACACGACCGAGTCATGCCGCGTGATGATGCCGCCGTCGAACTTCGGCGCCCGGGCGTCGATCGCGACCGCATGGCACTGGGTGGGATCGCCGACCTCCTGCACGCCCTTGTCGAGCAGCATCTTCAGGATCGAGCCGCGATTATAGGGCGTGCCGCGGATCAGGAAGTTGTCTGCGGCCTCGCCCCAATATTGCTTCAGCCACTCGATGTTGGCCTCGAACCCTCCGGCCGCGGCGACCAGGGAGGTCGCGCGGATCTCGGTCTCGCCCTTGACCGGCCGATTCAGCCGTGCAGCGAGGAATAGGCCGTCCTCGATCACGAGGTCGGTGACCTCGGCATCGTATTCGACGTCGACGCCGAGCCGCTCGGCGGTCAGGTACAGTGCGTTCAGCATCGCGCGGCCGCCGCCGAGAAAGAAGGAGTTGGTGCGGCCGAGGCTCAGCGTGCCGCCGAGCGAAGGCTGCCAGCGCACCCCCTGCTCCACGATCCAGTTCAGGATGTCCTTGGATTCCCGGATCATGTGGCGCGCCAGCGCCTCGTCGGTCTGCCCGCCGGTGACGCGCAGCAGATCCTCCCAAAACTCCTCCTCGGTGTAGGGACCGGTCAGGATTTCGGTGGCGGCATCATGGGCGCAGCGCATGTTGCGGGTGTGGCGGGTGTTACCGCCGCGATAGAACTTTGGCGCGCCCTCCAGCACCTGCACCGACGCTCCGCCGCGCCGCGCCGCGATCGCCGCGCACAGCGCCGCATTGCCGCCTCCGATCACCAGCACGTCATACTTGCTGCTCATGCCGCTCGTCCGATGCGACGAAATTGGAAATGGTCCTGCCGGCCGGCGCGTGCCGACCTACTTCCCATTGCGTACTTTTGTATACAAAGATATACATCGATGTCGCAAGCGGCATCTCTGCATGGCAGGATGCGTCGCGCGCTTCGAGGGCAATATGGCCAGACACCCGGCAAAGACAGACGGATCGATCGTGCGCGGCGGCAGCGTTGCGCTCGGTGAAGCCGTATTCCGCTCGCTCTGCGAGGCGCTCCAGGCCGGCAGCTATCGTGCCGGCGACCGCCTGCGCGAGGAGGAGGTCGCACAGCGGCTCAAGGTCAGCCGCACGCCGGTTCGCGAGGCGCTGGGCCGGCTCGCCGCACGCGGCTTCGTCGAGCCCGCCGCCGGCCGTGGACTGATCGTCCGCAACCTCGACATCTCGGAGGTGCTGGAGCTCTATGCCATGCGCGAGATCATGGAAGGTGCCGCCGCGCGACTCGCCGCCGAACATGCCTCGGCCACCGAGATAGAGGCGCTCGGGGACATCGAACAGGCCTTCGTCGAGGCTTCCGCGACCGACGCCGCCGAGATGGCGCGGCTCAACCGCGCCTTCCACGAGGCGATCTGCCGCGCCGCGCGCAACCGCTATCTCGACAACGCTTCGCGGGAATTGCAGGACTGGATCGCCCTGCTCGGTCCGACCACCTTCACCATATCGGGGCGTCCCTCGACCAGCCACGACGAGCATCGGGCCATCATTGAGGCGATCGCCGCGCGCGACGGCGACAAGGCCGAGCAGCTCGCGCGCGCCCATATCCGCGAGGCGCTGCGCTGCCGGCTCAAGCTGTTGCAGCAGCAGTAGCCGCCGGCTCAAGCCTCGAGGAGGCGCGTCAGCAGCCAATAGCCACCGAGCAGGCCGATCACCGCGGACATGGCGTAGACCAGCCTCGCCGCGCGCGCCGGCTCCTCCCGCCCGACCACAGTCAGACGATCCAACAAGCCAAGCACCGGCAGCATCAGCGCGACGATCGCAATCTGCCCGACCTCGACGCCGAGGTTGAAGGCGGCCAGCGCCGGGACGACCGCATCCGGCGGCAAGCCGATCTCCCGAAGCACGCCGGCGAAGCCGAAGCCGTGAATCAAGCCAAACAGGAAAGCCAGGCGCCAGCGCTTGTCGACGTCGCGCGAGAAGAAGTTCTCGACCGCCACGAACACGATCGAGGCCGCAATCGCCGGCTCTACGATGTGGCTCGGGATGACCAGGACATTCAACGCCGCGAGCGACAATGTCAGGGAATGAGCGACGGTGAAGGCGGTGACGATCTTGACGACCGGCATCAGCCGGCGCGCCCATAGAACGATTGCGGCCAGGAATGCGACGTGGTCGTAACCGAGGAAGATATGCTCGATGCCGGTCAGGAGATAGCGCCACATGGTCGAGGCCAGCGACGGCAGCTCCTTCGAGAGCGTGACCGTGACATTCTCGGAATCGAGCAAGGCCTGCGTCTCGGACTTGCCCTGCGCAACCAGCACGACCTGACGCGCAGCCTTGTCCCGTTCCGTCAGCACGGTGGAGCGGTAGACGATATCGCCCGCCCTGCTCGCGCAAGCAAAGCTGTTGCGATAGACGATGCCGTCACCATCGGGCAGAATCGCAGCATTGCCCGGCGCACAGGCCGTGCCGCCCCCCGTCACGGCCATATGCGTTTCGAAATAGGCGAGGATTGCTGCGCCGGCCGCTTCGACCGCAGCGGGATCGACCGCGTCCTGCTTTGCGTCATACGTCCTCGTGCCGATCAGGCGATCGACATCGCTGCCCTTCAATCCGAGTTCGACGCTCACCGTGCGATCGGCGGTCAGCGCCACGCGCGCCGTGACGAGGTTGACCTGGTGCGCCTCAGCCGGACGGCCGATGCCGAGCAGAATCGCAAGCCACAGCAGAAGCAGCCACTTCACGATCCCGCTCCGTCGCCGTCACGCCAGCACATCCGCCGCGACCGCCTTGAGGACATCCCGGACGTCGGACGGCTTCAGCCGGACCTGCAATCCGCGCTGGCCGCCATTGAGATAGACGAGATCATGCGCGAGCGCGCGCTGCTCGATCACGGTACCGACCTGCTTGCGCTGGCCGAACGGGCTGATGCCACCGACCTTGTAGCCGGTGACCCGTTCGGCCTCCGGCGGCTTCATCATCTGCGCCGACTTGCCGCCCACGGCCGCGGCGAGCTTCTTCATCGAGACTTCCTGGTCGGAGGGGACGACCACGCAGACCGGCTTGCCGTCCACCAGCGCCATCAGCGTCTTGAGGACGCGCGCGGGATCCTCACCGAGCGCGGCGGCCGCCTGCAGCCCGATGCTCTCGGCATCAGGATCGTAGTCGTAAGCGTGGACGGTGAAGGCAACACCGGCGGTCGTGAGCGCGCGCGTGGCGGGAGTGACTTTGGACATGGGTCACGTTTACCACCGTCATTGCGAGGAGCGAAGCGACGACGTGGGCACATTTGCCCACCACACAACTACTGTCATCGCCCGGCTTGACCCGGCGATCCAGTACTCCGAGACAGTTATGGCTCAATGGATGAGCCGCGGCGTACTGGATGCCCCGCCTTCGCGGGGCATGACAGCGGTTTGTATGGCAAGTCTCGTGCGCGCGGTAACGACGAGACCTTCCCTACTCCGCGGCGTCCCGCATCTCCGCGCGTTCGGCTCTGACCGCGCAGAACTTGAACTCCGGTATCTTGCCGAACGGGTCGAGCGCCGGGTTGGTGAGCAGGTTCGCCGCCGCTTCCGCGTAGCAGAACGGCATGAACACCATGTTCTCCGGCACGTCGCGGTCGGAACGCACCTTGACCTCGACCGCGCCGCGGCGGGTCTCAAGGCGAATGAAATCGCCGGGCGCAAGCTGCATCTTGCGCATGTCCTTCGGCGACATGAAGGCGACCGCCTCCGGCTCGATCTGGTCGAGCACCTGGGCGCGGCGGGTCATCGAGCCGGTGTGCCAATGCTCCAGCACGCGGCCGGTCGAGAGCACCATGGGATATTCCGCGTCGGGGATCTCGTCCGGCGGGATGACCTTGGCCGGCACGATCTTGCCGCGGCCGCTCGCGGTCGGGAAGCCCGTGGTGAAGATGATCTCGTTGCCGGGCTGGTCTGGCCCATCGACCGGATAGGTCACCGCGCCTTCGCGCACCAGCCGCTCCCAGGTGATGTTCTTCAGCGACGGCATCAGCTCCGCCATCTCGGTGAAGACATCGCCGGGACCGGAATAATTCCACGGCAAGCCCATGCGCTTGCCGATCTCCTGAATGATCCAGAGATCCTGCCGCGCATCGCCCGGCGGCTTGATCACCTGGCGGGCGAGCTGCACGCGGCGATCGGTGTTGGTGAAGGAGCCGTCCTTCTCCGCGAAGGCCGAGGCCGGCAGGATCACGTCGGCGTGGAACGCGGTCTCCGTGACGAAGAGATCCTGCACCACGAGATGGTCGAGCATGGCGAGCGCGTGGCGCGCGTGCTGCAGATCAGGATCCGACATCGCGGGGTTCTCGCCCTCGATATACATGCCCTTGATCTCGCCGGCATGGATCGCGTTCATGATCTCGACCACGGTCAGGCCGCGCACGGGATCGAGATCCTGCTGCCAGAGCTTCTCGAAGCTGGCGCGCAGATCGTCGCGCCCCACCGGCTGATAATCCGGCAGGAACATCGGGATCAGGCCGGCGTCGGAGGCGCCCTGCACGTTGTTCTGGCCGCGCAGCGGATGCAGGCCGGTGCCGGGACGGCCGACCTGGCCGGTGATCAGCGCGAGCGCAATCAGGCAGCGCGCGTTGTCGGTGCCGTGCACATGCTGGCTGATGCCCATGCCCCAGAAGATGATCGACGATTTCGCCCGCGCATAGGTTCGCGCGACCTCGCGCAACGTCTGCGCCGGGATGCCGCAGATCGGCTCCATCTTCTCCGGCGTGAACTCCTTGATCTTCTCCTTGAGGTCCTCGAACCCCTCGGTGTAGCCGGCGATGTACTGGTCGTCGGTCAGGCCTTCGGTGATGATCGTGTTGATCATCGCGTTCAGCATGGCGACGTCGGAGCCCGGCTTGAACTGCAGATGCTTGGTCGCGTGGCGCGACAGCGACTGCCGGCGCGGATCCATCACGAACAGCTTGGCGTCGTTCTGCTTCACCGCATTCTTGATGAAGGTCGCGGCGACCGGATGGTTTACGGTCGGGTTGGCGCCGATCACGATGATGACCTCGGCATCCATCGCCGCCGAGAAAGGTGCCGACACCGCGCCGGAGCTCAGGCCCTCGAACAGGGCCGCCACCGACGAGGCGTGGCACAGTCGGGTGCAATGATCGACGTTGTTCGAGCCGAAGCCGGTGCGCACCAGCTTCTGGAACAGATAGGCCTCTTCGTTCGAGCCCTTGGCCGAGCCGAAGCCGGCCAGCGCCTTCACGCCCTTCTCGTCGCGGATCTTGACCAGGCCCTTGGCGGCGATGTCGAGCGCTTCGTCCCAGCTCGCCTCGCGGAAATGAGTGAAGGGGTTGGCCGGATCGACCTGGTCGTTGGCATCCTTCTTCGCATTCGGCAACCGCACCAGCGGCTTGGTCAGGCGATGCGGATGGTGGATGTAGTCGAAGCCGAAACGGCCCTTGACGCAAAGACGGTTGTGATTGGCGGGACCGTCGCGGCCTTCCGCATAAATCACCTTCTCGTCCTTGACCTCATAGGTGACCTGGCAGCCGACGCCGCAGAACGGACAGAGCGAATCCACCTTCTTGTCGGCATAGGTGACGCGGGTCTGCTTCTCGTCCAGCATCACGGCCGGCATCAAGGCACCGGTCGGGCAGGCCTGCACACATTCGCCGCAGGCGACACAGGTGGACTCGCCCATGGGATCGTCGAAATCGAACACGATCTTGGAATCGTGATTGCGATAGGCCATGCCGATGACGTCATTGACCTGGACCTCGCGGCAGGCGCGCACGCACAGGCCGCACTGGATGCAGGCATCGAGGTTGACACGCATCGCCGGATGGCTGGCGTCGGTCGCCCAGCGTTCGGCTGCGGGAAAGCGGCTCTCGGTGACGCCCGTGGTCTCGGCCCAGTGCCAGAACTTCGAATCCGGATCGTGGCTGGTCTCGCGCGCCGGCTGGTCGGCAACGAGCAGCTCCATCACCATCTTCTGCGCGGACACCGCACGCGCGCTCTCGGTCTTCACCTTCATGCCGACCGACGGCGTGCGCTTGCAGGACGCTGCGAGCACACGTTCGCCCTCGATCTCGACCATGCAGGCGCGGCAATTGCCGTCGGGGCGATAATCGGGCGCCGGCGAATAGCACAGATGGGGAATGTCGCGGCCCTGCCGCTTGGCCACCTGCCAGATGGTCTCGCCGGGTTTGGCCTCGACCTGCTTGCCGTCGAGCTCGAACGTAATCTTGGTCATTCGGCCGCTTCCTTGAACTCGTCAGGGAAATATTTGATCACTGAGGACAGCGGATTCGATGCTGCCTGTCCGAGCCCGCAGATCGAGGCATCGCGCATCGCCTGGCTCAATTCTTCCAGCAAAGCGCGGTTCCAGACCGGCTTCTGCATCAGCAGCGCCGCCTTCTGGGTTCCGACGCGGCACGGCGTGCACTGGCCGCAGCTCTCGTCCTCGAAGAACTTCATAAGGTTCAGCGCCGCCGCGCGCACGCTGTCCTTTTGCGACAGGATCACGATCGCAGCCGAGCCGATGAAGCAGCCGTATTTCTCCAGCGTGCCGAAATCGAGCGGGATGTCGTCCATCGACGCCGGCAGAATGCCGCCGGACGCGCCGCCCGGCAGATAAGCGTAGAACTGATGGCCATCGGCCATGCCGCCGCAATATTCGTCGATCAGCTCGCGCACGGTGATGCCGGCGGGCGCCAGCTTCATGCCGGGATTCCTGACGCGGCCCGAGACCGAGAAGCTGCGCAGGCCGTGACGCTCGTGCCGGCCGTTGCCCTTCCACCAGTCGGCGCCCTTCTCGACGATGTCGCGCACCCACCACAGCGTCTCGATGTTGTTGATCAGCGTCGGCAGGCCGAACAGGCCGACCTGGAACGGGTAAGGCGGCTTGTGCCTGGGCAGGCCGCGCTTGCCTTCGATGCTCTCGAGCAGCGAAGATTCTTCGCCGCAGATATAGGCGCCGGCGCCGCGGCGCATGTGCAGCGTCGGTCCGCCCGGCGGCAGCTTTGCGATCTCGCGCTCCAGGATCTCGCGCGAAGCCGGATATTCGTCGCGCAGATAGATGTAGACGTCGGACGCCTGCACCACATGCGCGCCGATCAGCATGCCCTCTATGAATCGGTGCGGGTCGCTTTCGAGATAGTAGCGGTCCTTGAACGTGCCGGGCTCGCCCTCGTCGCCGTTGATCGCCATCAGCCGCGGGCCGGGTTCGCCCAGCACGGCGCGCCATTTGCGTCCCGTGGGGAAGCCGGCGCCACCGAGCCCGCGCAGCGAGGCGTCGTCGAGCGACTTCAAGAGATCGTCCGTCGACAGCTCGCCCGAGCGCAGGCGGCCCAGCAGCTTGTAGCCGCCGCCGGCGACATAGGCGTCGTAGCCGACATAGTTCGGCAGATGGGCGTGGGTGTCGCCGGCCTTCGCGACCGCCATCACATTGGCGACGGTCGCATGATCGACGAAATTGTGCCCGACCTCGGCTGCAGGCGCGGTATCGCAGCGCCCAACGCAGGGCGCGCGCACGACGCGGATGCCGGGACCTGACGCGCTTTGCAGGTCCTCGAGCAGCTTCTCACCACCAAGCATCGCACAGGTCAGGGAATCGCAAACGCGGATCGTCAGCGGCGCGATGTCAGGCTCGCCCTCCTTCACCACGTCGAAATGCGCGTAGAAGGTCGCGGTCTCGAACACTTCGGCGAAGGCGAGCTTCATCTCGTCGGCGAGCGCAGCCAGATGCGCAGCCGAGATCTGGTGATACTTGTCCTGGATCAGGTGCAGATATTCGATCAAGAGATCGCGCCGCCGCGGCCGGTCGCCAAGCAGCTGCTCGATCTCGTGCGCGGCGGTGGGATCGACCTGCCGCCCCTTGGGCGTGGCCTTGGCGCGCCGGCGCCCCTCGCCGGGATGCTCGAACGGGCGGACCTCATGCACGTCGTGGCTCATCGATTCGTCTCGATCTCGTCTTTAAGAACAGGTCCAGTTCTAGCTCCTGGCATGCCAGATGCCAAGCAAATTATCATGCTCACGGAAGCAGTTAAGCGCAGTCCAAAGGCAGCCTTGGATCGCTGCCCGGAAAACGGCCTGGCGTTCGTCCAACGCGCCAATCGATAGAACGAAGCCCGAATTGGTCCGGAGATCAATAAAGGCATCCTATGCTGCGATTGCGAAGTCGTATCGAGCTCCCGGCTCCGAGGCGACCGGTGCCCCCTTCACACGAAATCAGCGGCGGGAGCGCGAAAGGCCGCACTCCCGCTCGCGATGTTGTGCGATCAGAAGATCTTCACCGCGCTCTCCAGCGTCTTCCAGACGCCCCAGGCCAGCGGCACGCCGACGAAGGCCCAGAACATTGCGGCACTGGCGTCCAGGCCGCCCTTGCCGATGCCGAACGAGCCGTACTGGATCGACGCCGCGCTCTTGGCGCTCGCCGCCTGCAATTTGGCGACCTCCTCCTGGCTCATGTTCCACTTCGGATCGACCGGCTTGATCATGTAGTTGCAGATCAGACCGGCGATCAGCATGGCGCACAGGATGTACATCGTCGTGTTGTAGAGCTGGTCGCGTGGCACGCCGGCAGCGAGCTGGAACTCGCGGATGTAGTTGACCACCACGGGACCGATGATGCCGGCCGTCGACCAGGCCGTCAGCAGCCGGCCGTGGATGGCGCCGACGAACTGCGTCCCGAACATGTCGGCCAGATAGGCCGGCACCGTCGCGAAGCCGCCGCCGTACATCGACAGGATGATGCCGAAGCCGAGCACGAACAGCAATTTCGAGCCCATCGCCGCGAAGGTCGGCGCCAGCGCGTAGAGCGCGATGCCGAGGAGGAAGAAGGTGTAGTAGGTGTTCTTGCGGCCCATGAGATCGGACATCGAGGCCCAGAAGAACCGGCCGCCGATATTGAACAGCGACAGCAGACCGGCAAAGCCGGCGGCGATCGCTGCGATCGCAGCCTTCTGTTCACCCGAAAGCTGGCTGAAGCTCAGCTCCGG
The DNA here is from genome assembly GCF_003957705.1 of Bradyrhizobium sp. LVM 105. Classification (NCBI taxonomy): domain Bacteria; kingdom Pseudomonadati; phylum Pseudomonadota; class Alphaproteobacteria; order Hyphomicrobiales; family Nitrobacteraceae; genus Bradyrhizobium; species Bradyrhizobium sp. LVM 105. Next base: position 55,999 of record NZ_QZMV01000011.1, read on the forward strand.
ATGCCCGATCAGCTTGCCGGCGAAGATCTCCTGGAGCATGGGCGAGGCCATGCCGATCACGCCGATGCCGGCCGAGACGTTCAAGCAGAGCACCCACCAGATCAGCCAGAATTGCGGCGTCTTGTGCGCGTTGTTGAGATGCACATGGTGCTCGGTGATCATCGACTTCTTCTCGCTTGGCGGCGTCCAGCCCTCGGGCTGCCAGCCGGGCGGCGTGACCCGATACGAAAATGCGCCGATCATCATGAAGACGAAATAGATAACCCCCATCACGACGAAGGTCTGCCAGACGCCGACGTCACTTGTGCTCTTGAAGTAGTTGATCAGGAGATTGGCGAGCGGCGCACCGATCATCGCACCACCGCCAAAGCCCATGATGGCCATGCCCGTCGCCATGCCGCGGCGATCGGGGAACCATTTGATCAGCGTCGACACCGGCGAGATGTAGCCGAGGCCGAGCCCGACGCCGCCGATGACGCCGGCCCCAAGCCACATGATCCAGAGCTGGTGAACGTAGACGCCGAACGCGCCGATCAGAAGACCGCCGCCCCAGCAGCAGGCGGCGACAACGCCCGCCTTGCGCGGGCCGGCGCGCTCGAGCCAGCCTCCCCAGATCGCGGCGGAGACGCCGAGCAGCACGAAGAACAGCGTGTACATCCAGCCGAGACTTGCGACCTTCCAGTCGCAGGTCGTGGTGAACAGCTCCTGCCACAGCGAGATGTCGGCGCAGGCCTTGCTCTGCGAGATGCCGATCGCGCGCGACAGCGGCAGCCAGAACACCGAGAAGCCGTAGGCCATGCCGATGCAGAGATGGATGCACAGCGCGGCCGGCGGCACCAGCCAGCGATTGAAGCCGGCCTTCGCGATCGTGCGTTCACGATCCAGCAGGCCGGGAGCACCAACCGGTGCATAAACGGTATCGGCAGTCGTCATAAGCATTTCCTCCCAAGCGCGGCCTTGCCGGCACATCGGTTTGAGACCGCTCGTGTGCGGGCCTGGCAGCCCGCGCATGACCGGTCGGATTTCATGCCGAAGTGGAATCGTCTGGCACGCATCGCCTCGTGTGCGCCGAGCAAGCAACTGATCGCGGGCGATGTCCCTTCGCCTCGCAAGCAGCGTTGCAGCGACGGCGATCGCGCCCTCGTCCCCCTCAACACCCTGTCTTGAGATGAGCAACGCGCGTGCCAGAAAGCGCATCGTGATGATTCAACGACTTCCCGCAGCGCAATGTGCCGCGCCGGACAGAATGTCTGGAATCCCGGGACAAAATGTCCAATCAGCTCGCTTCCGGCAGCCACATCGTGAATGTACTTCCGGAACCGAGATGGCTTTCGGCCGTGATCTGTCCACCCTGGCGCTTGATTAGCGTCTGGCTGATGGAGAGGCCGAGCCCGGTGCCTTGCCGCCGTTTCGTGGTGTAGAAGGGATCGAATATCTTTTCGATCACCTCTTCGCTCATACCGATGCCAGTGTCGGTGACCTCGATGGCGACGCCTCGATGGCCGTCGCGCTCGGCATCGAAGGAGCGAAGCGTCAGGGTCCCGCCGTCCGGCATGGCGTGGATCGCGTTGACGATGAGATTGACCAACACCTGCTGCAGCTCGTTCCGGTTCATCAGCACGAGCCGATTGGCGCGATCCTCCCTGACCACGGCGATCTCGGTCTTGTTCAGAAGATGCTGCACCAGCGGCAGGCAATCGGAGATGACGCTGGCCGGCGCATGGCGCTCGACATAGCCGGCATACTCCTCCGGCCTTGCAAACTGCAACAGCTTGGTCACGATCTGGCTGATGCGGTGAATCTGCTCGTCGAGCAGGCGAAACTCGACCTTTGCCTTGTCGGCATCCGCCCCGAACACGCTGCGGATGACGTCGAGGTTGCCCTGCATCACCGCGATCGGATTGTTGATCTCGTGGGCAACGCCGGCGGTGATCTCGCCGATCGCCGCCAGCTTCTCGGACATGATGAGCTGCTTGGTGGTCGCCTCGAGCTTGAGATTGGCGTGCTCGAGGTCCCGGGTGCGCTCCAGCACGCGGACGTTCAGCTCCTCGTTCCATTCCCGCAGCTGCCGGTCGCGTTCCTGGATCTGGTCGAGCAGGCCGTCGAGATGAACCGCGACGCGGCCGATCTCGTCACCCGACACCGGCATCTTGGTGCGGGCGGACAGGTTGCCGCGCTCCACCTCGGCGATCGTCGCCGTGACGCGCTCCAGCGGCATGAAGATGGAGCTCGCCCAGCGCAGGAAGATCGGTACGGTCGCGGCGGTGATGGCGATGAAAGCCGCGATGATGATCAGCAATGTCTGGTATTTGGCCTCGCTGAACGGCTTCTCCAGAAAGCCGACATAGAGCATGCCGACCCGCTTGCCATAGCTGTCGACCAGCGGCTCGTAAGCGGAGATGTACCAGTCATTGACCACGAAGGCGCTGTCGAGCCAGGTGCGCCCCTCGCCCAGCACGGCCGAGCGCACCGCCGCCGACACGCGCGTGCCGAGCGCGCGCCGTCCCTCGAACAGACGGACGTTGGTCGAGATCCGCACGTCGTCCAGGAACAGCGTCGCGGTACCCTGGCTGCCCTCCGGCAGGCTCGCGGCGCGATAGACGAGGTCGTTGATCGTGTCGATGAATTCGAGATTCTGGTTGAGCAGGGTGCCGCCGACCAACGCCGCGGCGCCGCCGTCGCGCAGCGTCGCCCGGCTCGCCGTATGCACGACCATGCCGCGCGTCTCCGTGCTGCGGTCGGTCGGCACCGCGTTCGGGGTCGGCACGAGATCCAATCGCGCGCGCTCGGCCAGGGCCGGCGAAATCGCGGCGAGCTCGTCATTGCCGAAAATATCGACGCCCGTCGCGGCGACCTGGCCCGACAGCGCCGACACGATGATGGGCCAGTCGCTTCTCGGTTGGTGCTGCAGCGGCGGCGACGAGGCCAGGACCTCGCCGCGATCGTTGCTCAGATACAGGAAGTCGAGACCGATTTCCTTGCGGGTCTCGTCGAGCAGATCCCGCAAGGAGCCGCGCGCATCCGGCGCCAGCACCTCGTGGAAGCGGGCCGAGAGGCCAAGCGCCCGGACCTGGACGCCGGTCTTCTCCAGGATGCGGGCGAGATATTGATGGGCGATGGTGAGATCGCCGTTCACCTTGGAGATCAGGGTCGCGTCGAATTTCGCGTTCCAGCGATAGATCGCAACGCCGAGCAGGAGCGGCAGGATGACCAGCATCGGCAGCAACGCGATCGCGAGCAGCCGGAAGCGGACGGAGCGTCCCCGCACCAGCTCGCCGCTGCGGCCGGCGCCATCAGACATCCCACAACGCGCATTTGCGGTCGATGGTCTTGCGCGAGATACCGAGGCGCCGAGCCGCCTCCTCGCGATTGCCGTTGACCTCCTTCAGCACGCCGAGAATGTGACGGCGCTCGAGCTCGGCGAGGCTGTCGGCAGGCGCCGACTGACCATCGTTGCGGGAGCCGGCGAAATCGTCGGGGAAGGCACCGAGGATCAGCGTGCGCTCGATCAGATTGCGCAGCTCGCGCACATTGCCCGGCCAGTCATAGCTTGCGAGCGCCGCCCGCACCGAGGCGTCGATTGGCACCGGCGGCATGCCGAGCTGAACCGACAGCTTGCTCATGAAGATGCCGGCAAGCTCCAGCACGTCGTCGCCGCGATCCTTCAGGAGCGGCAGGCGGATCTGCATCACGTTGAGCCGATAGAACAGATCGGCCCGGAAACGGCCCCTCTCGACCTCCTGCTGAAGCTCGGCATTGGTCGCGAAGATGAAGCGCAGGTCGACCGGAACTTCACGCTCGGAGCCGACCGGACGGACGCGGCGGTCTTCGAGCACGCGAAGCAGCTTGCTCTGCATCGGCAGCGGCAGCTCCCCGATCTCGTCGAGGAACAGCGTGCCGCCATGAGCGTACAGGAACAAGCCCTCGCGGCCCGAATCGGCGCCGGTGAAGGCGCCCTTGATGTGTCCGAACAGCTCGGCCTCGATCATGTCGGGCGGGATCGCCGCGCAATTCACGGGCACGAATGGCTTGTCGGCGCGGTCGGACAGTGAGTGGATCGAGCGCGCCGCCACTTCCTTGCCGGTGCCGGATTCGCCGGTGAGGAGGATTGAGGTCGGCAGGGGCGCGACCCGTGCGATGGTCTCGCGCACGCGCAGCGTCGGCGCCGACTGCCCGATCAGGTTGTCGCGCAGAAAGGCGCGGTCGGAGGAGGCGCGCAAGGCATAGCGCAGGACGTAATTCTCGCGCTGGAGCCGGACACGGTCGAGGCATCGCGCCACGGCATTGAGGATCTGGTTGGAGCGGAACGGCTTGAGCACGAAATCGGCCGCACCCGCGCGCAGGGCCTGGATCGCGGTGTCGAGGTCGGCAAAGGCGGTAATCAGGATGGCGTCGGCGAAAAAGCCCACGGCGCGCTGCTCGGCGAGCCAATCGACGCCATTCTTGCCTGGCATGATGTTGTCGAGAATGACGACGTCGTAGCGGTTGGAATCGAGCTTGCGCGAGGCCTGGTCGGTATCGGCCGCCTCGTCCACCAGCTTGCAGCGCGGTCCAAGCGTGCGCACCAGGAAATTGCGCATGCCCGGCTCGTCGTCGACGATCAGGATGGAGGCCTGCGCCAGCGCGCCGAACTCCGGCCCTGCCGCCGTCTTGCCGGGCTTGACGGCAGGCTCGCGGCCCGCTGCGGAAGGTGCGGCTGCGCTTGCCCTCGATGTTGAGAAAGTCATGCCCGATGTCTTAGGTTTGAGATCATCCACGCAACAGTCGGCGCCTTTCGCATTGCAGCGAAACCCGGCCGTTCCCCCGCCGGCGCAGCATAGTCAAACGCCGCCGCCGTGAATATGCACCTTTCTACGGCCCATCGCCCTTTTCGACCAGGAACACGATGCGGGCCTCATTGCGCTCGGTGATCTCGACCTTGTCGCCCGTCTCGCGGATCAGATTCGGAATGTCAATCACCGACAGGGGATCGGTGCAATGAACCTCGAGCTGATCGCCGGGTTGCAATGGCTTGAGCGCCTTGCGCGTCTTCAGGGCGGGCAGCGGGCATTTCAGTCCGGTGAGATCGAGCATCGTTCTGGTCATGGGCGCAACATGGCGGGACGAAGCGATGGCGTCAACGCAAGGCCGCTAGAGCAGATCGGCGTAGGACAGAAAGCCGACATCCTGCCCCGGCTCGACGCCCGTGATGCTCTCACCGAGCTCGACGAGGCCGTCAGTCTCGACCAGCGAGGACAACAGCCCGGCTCCCTCGCGCGGAAACTTGATGGCCTCGAGCCGGCCGTCCTGCGCGCGGCGCAGGGAAACGCGCACATATTCGCGCCGGCCTGCCTTCTTCTTGTAAGTGAACGCAGCGCGCAGCGGGATCGGCGTCAACGGTTCCGGCAGGCCGCCCGCCAGCGCAAGCACCGTCGGCCGCACCACATGGACGAACGTCACGAAGCTCGCGACGGGATTGCCGGGCAATCCGATCAGTGGCGTGCCGTCGATGATGCCCATCGCCACGGGCCGCCCGGGCTTGATCGCCATCCGCCACAGCACCAGCGAGCCGACGCTCTCGACCGCCGCCTTGACGTGGTCCTCCTCGCCGGTCGAGACGCCGCCGGTGGTGAGGATCAGGTCGTGGCGACCCGCAACCTGCTTCAAGCCGTTCGCAAGCGAGGTACGCTCGTCGCGCAGAATGCCGAGGTCGCTGACCTCGCAGCCGAGCCGGCGCAGCATCGCCATCAGCATGAAGCGGTTGGAATCGAACAGCTGCGAGGGCGCGCGCGGTTCGCCGGGCGAGGCCAGCTCGTCGCCGGTCGAGAACACCGCGACGCGAATGCGCCTGACCACGTCGAGTCCCGTCAGACCGAACGCAGCCGCCAGCGCGACGTGCTGCGGCCGCAAGCGCTGGCCCGCGCGCAGCGCGACATGTCCCTGCGGGATGTCCTCGCCCGCGGGCCGGACATTGGACCCAGGCTTCAGCCCCGGCGGCAGCACGATCCTGCCGGCCTCGTCGACGCGGACATCTTCCTGCATGAAGACGGTCTCCGCGCCCGGCGGCATCGGCGCGCCCGTGAAGATGCGCGCGGCGTGGCCGGGCTTGATCGGTGCCTGTGCAAGCCCGCCGGCCGGGATGCGGCCGTCAAGCGGGACTGCCTGCTCGGCGCCAGCAGGAAGGTCGGCATTGCGCACGGCGTAGCCGTCGACGGCCGAGTTGGTGAAGGGCGGCAACGGCAGCGGCGCCGCGATGTCGCGCGCCAGCACGCGCCCGTCTGCGTCGGTGAGCGCCACCGTCTCCAGATCGGCGATCGCGTTGACGCGCGTCGTGATCAGGCCGACGGCGTCGTCGACCGACATCATCGGGCCGCCGAAGGCAAAGCAATCGTCCGAGAGTTGCGCCATGGTGCCTCGTCAGCGTATCGCGGCGCTCTTTGCCACCACTTCCTCGACCGGCATCGCCGCGCGCAGCAGCAACGCCGCAGCGGCCTCGATGTCGTCGAGATGGACAGTCGGCAGCCGAGTGTCAATGGCGGCGTCGGTCGCGATCCCGGCAATCCCAGGATCGTCGGGAAACAGCAGCGGCTTGCCGTTTGCCGCGCGATGCACCTCGATCTTGCGATGCGGCTCGCGCTTGAAACCCTCGACCACGACGAGATCGACCGCGGACAGCTTGCCCAATAGTTCCGGCAGCCGCGGCTCCGCCGCGCCGCGCAGTTCGTGCATCAGGGCCCAGCGGTTTGACGAGGCAACCAGCACCTCGGCCGCGCCGGCCTCGCGATGGCGCCAGGAATCCTTGCCGGGCACGTCGACGTCGAACTGATGGTGCGCATGCTTGATCACCGAGACGCGCAGACCTTGCGCGTTGAAATGCGGGATCAGCCGCGCCAACAGCGTGGTCTTGCCCGCCCCGCTCCAGCCTGCCAGGCCGATGACTTTCATTCCAGCTCCGTCGCTGCGCACGCCTCAGTCCTTGGGTGGAACCGCCGGTCCAACCCCGTCATTGCGAGCGCAGCGAAGCAATCCAGAGTGTCTCCGCGGATGCATTTCTGGATTGCTTCGCTGCGCTCGCAATGACGAACGGAGGCATTTTGTCCATTCCCCGCCATGCTTATATCGGCTTGACCCGAATGTCATGCTAACCTCGCGGCCATGATGAAGATCGACAAAGCCCCGGTGCCCCTGATCGTCCCCAACCCGGACGACCCGCGCCTGACCCAGAGCGTGACCGGGACCGACCAGACCGGCGCCAGGGTCGAGATCAAGGTGCCGATGGAGCGGCCGCTGACGCTTTACCTGAACGCCCAGGAGATCGTCACCATGATGACGATCGGCGACTATCCGGAATATCTGGCGCTCGGTTATCTTCTGAACCAGAACATGCTGAAATATAACGACGCGGTCACCGAGGTCGAATACGACGACGATCTCCAGGTGGTCGTGGTGCGCACCGAGCATCACACCAATTTCGAAGCCAAGCTGAAGAAGCGAACGCAGACCTCGGGCTGCGCGCAGGGCACCGCTTTCGGCGACCTGCTCGAAGCCGTGGAGAGCGTCGCGCTGCCGAAGGCGGAGCTGCGCACATCCTGGCTGTACCAGATGACGCAGACCATCAACACCATGCCCTCGCTCTATCTCGAGGCCGGCGCGATCCACGGCTGCGTGCTGTGCAAGGAGGGCACCCCGCTCTGCTACACCGAGGACGTCGGGCGCCACAACGCCGTCGACAAGATTGCCGGCTGGATGTATCGCCACGGCGTCGATGCTTCCGACAAGATCCTCTACACCACGGGGCGCCTCACCTCGGAGATGGTGATCAAGACGGTCCGCATGGGCATTCCGATCCTGGTGTCGCGCTCCGGCTTCACCGCCTGGGGCGTCGATCTCGCACGTCAGGTCGGACTGACGCTGGTCGGCCGCACCCGCGGCAAGCGCTTCATCGTCCTCGCCGGCGAGGAGCGCATCGTCTACGACCAGAACCTTGCTTACGTCGAGGAAGAGTCGGCGAAGCACAAGCGCAAGGGTGAAGGTGGTGACGACTGAATCCCCGGCCACGCAAGGTGTGCTGCTCGCCGGCGGCCTCGCCCGCCGCATGGGGGGCGGCGACAAGCCGATGCGCACCATCGGCGGCCGCACCATTTTGGAACGCGTGATCGCGCGCCTGAAGCCTCAATGCAGTGGATTGATCCTCAACGCGAACGGCGATCCCGCACGTTTCGCGGCCTTCGGCTTGCCGGTCGTCCCCGACGACGTGCCCGGCTTCCCCGGCCCGCTCGCCGGCATCCTCGCGGCGCTGGACTGGACCGCGGCGAACCGGCCGGACGTCGAATGGGTGCTCAGCGCCGCCGGCGACTGCCCGTTCTTGCCGCGCGATCTGGTTGCCCGCCTGCATGACGCGCGCGCGCGCGAGAACGCGCAGCTCGCCGTTGCCGCATCAGGCGAGCAGTCGCATCCCGTGATCGGCCTGTGGCGGGTCGCTTTGCGCGACGAGCTGCGCCACGCGCTGGTCGTCGAAGACCTCCGCAAGATCGACCGCTGGACCGCACGCTATCCGCTGGCGACGGTGACGTGGCCCACCGAGCCACTCGATCCGTTCTTCAACGCCAACACGGTCGAGGATATCGCCGAAGCCGAGCGGCTGGCGGCACTGGATGATGCGGCCTAGCGGCGTTACGATTTCGGAAACTCGTTGAGAAGCTGCGCCCAGATGATCGCGAAGGCGATCAGGCCGCAGAGACCGAGGGCCGTGTTGAATCGCGGCAGACGGCCGATCGCAACCAGCAGCCAGGCCGGCAGAAAGAACGCCCCAAAGACCATGCCGAGCGGAAACACCGCAAGCCATTGAAAGCCGCTGCCGTCCCCCTGCGGGACATTCGCGATGTGATAGAAGGTGTAGAGCCAGAACAGCGTTCCGGCCGTCGCGATGAGTGCAGCAAGCTTGCGGAAATTGAAGGGCATCGATGCGGTCATGACCTGGCTCATATTCCTTGGTCGTAGCGGCGGCCATCCAAGTTCATGACGTCCTGAACCGGACCCGGGACCGCAGCGACCACTGACCGAACCCTGCCCCGGATGAGCCATGGCCGACTCGCTCTTGGATGTCATTTTCGATGTTGTCGATCTCGCGCTCGATGTTTCGGAGGTGATCGATCGCACGAAGCAGTTGAGCAAGCCCGACACCGTCGAGGTCCCGCCGGATCCAAAACCGCTACCGGCCGCCGCGCAGCGTGCGCTGGCCGAAGCCGAGAAACTGGAGCGCAAACGCGATCAGCCCGATCAATCCGCCAGCGGCACCGACCAGGCGTCGTCGCCGTAGACCTGCGCCAGATGTTGGCGCGCGATGTCTCCAGCACCCGCTACGCGGGCCGGAAGCCGGCCCGCTCCAGCGCCGCACGCGCCTCGTCCGAGCCGAGGGCATCGAGAAACGCCTGCACCGCTGGACGGCCTTTGCGCGCCGTCACCAGCGCAAAGTCATAATGCTCTTCCGCGAGCGGAATGAAACCGAGGCCGGCCGCATCGGCGACCGGCGCAATGGTCATGCCCCAATCGGCGCGCTGCTGCGCGACGGCCGCCGCGACGGCGTTGTGCGAGCGCGGCTGGTTCCAATAACCTTCCGGGCGCGCGCCGCCGAGCAACCGGTCGATCAGGATGCGGGTGCCGGCACCCTGGTTGCGGTTGACCATGATGCAGGCGGGATCAGAGAGCGCGCCGGCCACCGCCTCCTTCGCATCAAGGCCCTCGAAACGCCTGTCGCCCTTGCGGAAGACAATGCCCTGCATCCGCCGCCAGCCTGGCACGAGCTCGAGGCCGTCGACGAGATAGGGCGAGTTGTAGGTCTCGCTCTTGTCGTCGAACAGGTGGATCGGCGCGACATCGCATTCGCCGCGCTTGGCGGCTGCGAGGCCACCGAGGCTGCCGACGGCGATCGAGCGCACGGTCAGGCCGGCATGCGCGAGCCCAGCGGTGACGAGATCGAGACCGGTGCAATGGCTGCCGAGGATGACGAGATCCGGCACGCGCACATGCGGCGTGAACAGCGTCACCTCGGTTGCGGTCCCGGCCGGCATCTGGTCGGCGAGCGCGTCGATGCGCAAGAAACCGTCGGCCTGCGCGAAGGACGTGATCGCGCCAGAGCCCTTGCCGGAGGGATAGGCGACTAACCCATTCTTGCCCTCGACCAGCGAGACCATGACGAATTCGGTGCGGCCGAGCTCGGACGCAATGCGCACCGGCACGGTCGCGTTCGCCTTGGCATCGGAGCGTGGCGGCAGGCCGGCCAGCCTGCGCAGCACCGGCACGATCATGTCGTGAAAGGTGAACATCGCCGAGGTCGGAAAGCCCGGCAGGATCACCACCGGCTTGCCGTCGCACACCGCAAGGCACAGCGGCTTGCCGGGCTTGAGCGCGACACCATGCGCGATGATGCCGGGCTTGCCGAGCCGGCCGATGATGCGATGGGACAGGTCGCCCGCGCCTTTCGAGGTGCCGCCTGACAGCACCAGCATGTCGGCATCCGCGAGCGCGCCGCGCATGGCAGCTTCGAGCTTGGCTTCATCGTCCGGAATGGCGCCGAGGAAGACCGCCTCGCCGCCGTTCTCGTCGATCGCGGCCGCGACGATGGCGCCGTTGGTGTCGTAAATCCCGGCAGCGGCGAGCCTCCGGCCGGGCTGAACCAGTTCATCGCCGGTGGAGATCACGGCCACAAGCGGCTTGCGCGCGACCTTCACCTCGGCGATGCCGCAAGCCGCCAGCATGCCGATCTCGCGCGAGCCGATGATGGTGCCGGCACGCAGCAGCGCCTCGCCGCGCGCGATGTCGGATCCCGCATAGGACACGAATTGCCCCGGCGAGACGGCACGACGAACCTCGATCGTGTCGGACCCCGCCGGCTGGGTGTGCTCGACCATGACGACGGCGTCGGCGCCACGCGGCAGCGGACCGCCGGTGGCGATCGCCGTCGCGGTTCCCGGCGCCACTTGCAGCCTTGGCGCGGTGCCGCACTGGATCGTTTCGCCGTTCAACCCAAGACGCACCGGCTTGCCTTCGCCCGCCGCGACGAGATCCGCCGAGCGCACGGCAAAGCCGTCGACGTTGGAGCGGTCGAAGGGGGGAACGTCGATCGGCGCCGTGACGTCTTCGGCGAGCGCTGCGCCGAGCGCATCGGCAAGCTTGCGCCGATCGGCTGGAATCGAACGCGGGAACAAGGCTGCCTCGAAGCGCGCCAGGGCCTCCTCCCGCGAGAGGATCTTGAGGAACTGCGCCTGTTCGAAGGCGCTGCGGTCTTGCGACTGGGGGATCATCGTCATGCCGAACCCATATCACTCCCGGATCAGATAGGCATCGACCGGCGTTCCCGCCGCAAATCCCTCGCTGTCGCCGGGAACGAGCAGCCATGCGTCCGCACCGGCCATGGCGTGGAAGGGCCATTCCCCGACTGCGAGCGGCGTCCAGGCGTCACGCTCCTCGGCCAGCAGAACGATCTCGGCGATGCCGCCGCTGGATGCGATCTTGCGTGCCAGCGGCAAGGTGATCCGTCGGCGCGTCCGACGCGCTGTCAGGCGATCGACGAGCGGCTGCACCAGCGCGAGCCAGGCCGCGAGCGCAGCATCGGGCGAGCCGGGCAAGGCCACCACGGGAACCGGTCCGAGCCGGCCGACCGCGGCAGTACGTCCAGGGTGAAGCGCAAGGCCGTGTGCCTTCACCTCGCCCCGCCGGGCCAAGGCCAACACGGCAGCATCCCGGCGGCCGACGCCGCTGCCGCCGACGGTCAGCAGGAGATCACAAGAGGAGGCGTCAAGCGCGTCGGCAATCGATGCTTCGTCGCGCGCACCGGCTTCGCGCGGTTCGACGTCCAGTCCCGCCGAGCGCGCGAGACCGGCGATCATGTGCATCGTTGCCGTTGCACCCGGCACATTGACGATGCGCAATCGCGGCCGCCGCACGCCGAGCTTCGCCAAGCCTGCAACACGTGCGAGCAGCAGATCGGACGCACCGACGGGAGAGCCCTCGGCCCCGGCAGGCGTGCGTGCCGTCATGTCGCTGCCTGCGCGCCTGACGCCCTGTCCCGGCACGGCTTCCGCCAGCACCTGCACGAGCGGCCCGGACACCTCCACCGCGTCGGCATCGAGCACACAGTCGCATCCCGCCGGCATCGCTTCGCCAGCCTCGATCCATGCCGGGGCTTTCGTCAAAGGCAGCGGCGAATAAGAGGACGCACCGACAAGATCATTGGCGCGGAGCGCCCAGCCGTCCGTGGAGGCAATGTCGTGCGGCGGATGGGCCGCAAGCAACGGAGTGCCCGCCGCGATGCAGCCGGCCGCATCGATCAGCGGCAATTCCACCGGCGCAAGCGGCGCTAGCCCGTTCAGCAATGCGGCGAGCGCGGTGTCGAGCGGCGTCAGCGATGGCGGCAGGCGCTGGGTCATGCGCCATGGTGGACCATGCATCGCCCGCTTTGGCAACCGCCGGCGATGCGGGCCTCAGCCGCCGGACCTGTCCGAATTCGGGAAGAACAGCTGCTGCCCGTCGACCTTGTAGCCGGCGATCGCCGCCTGCCCCTCCGGCGAGGTCAGCCAATCGATGAAGCTCTGCGCGAGATCCTGCTTCACGTTCGGAAACTTCGCAGGATTCACCAGCATGACGCCATACTGATTGAGCAGCCGCCGGTCGCCTTCGACGACGATGTCGAGATCGCCGCGATCCCTGAACGAGATCCAGCCGCCGCGATCCGACAGCACATAGGCATTCGCGGCACGCGCGGCGTCGAGAGCCGAAGCCATGCCCTGCCCCGCCTCGCGATACCAGGCGCCCTTGGCCGCCGCGATGTCGATGCCGGCGACGATCCAGAGCGCGAGTTCCGCGGCGTGGGTGCCCGACCGATCGCCGCGCGTCACGAACGGCGCGCCCTTGGCTTCGATCGCCTTCAGCGCGGTCACGATGTCCTTGCCCTTCACCGCCGCGGGATCGCTCTTCAGCCCGATCAGAACGTAGTCGTTGTACATCACGTCGAAACGCTTCACGCCAAACCCGTCGGCGACGAATTTCTCCTCCTGCGGCCGCGCGTGCATCAGCACGACGTCGGCCTCGCCTCGTCGCGGCCCGTTGAGCACCTCGTCGGCGCGCCGCGCGATCACGGTCACCTCGATGCCGGTCTTGTCGTGGAAGATCGGCAGCAGATAGTCGAGCAGGCCGGACTCCTGGGTCGCGGTCGTCGTGGCGAGGACGATGCTGCGGTCCTCGGCGAATGACGCCGCAACGCCCACGGTGAGACCGCAGAACAGCGCGAATGCAACGGACAGGCGGCCCATGATCAGGTTCCCATTGGCTATGACGCCTTCATGATGCTGATCGAATGCGCCGCACTCGTGACGCGTTTGCGCGCTCCGCGCTCTCCAATCGGGAAATTTCGGCAAGGCTGCGCGCTTCGGAATCGTTCACCAAAGCAAAAATCGCATGCGAGGATGTGTTGCAAAGCAGCGACTTGATCAGGCATGGTTCCCGCGAACTCTTGAAATGCAGAATATCCACCTGCGTCGAACGTCAAGAAGAAGTAAGAATTTGCATAGGAATGCAGGATGGAATTCCTGACGACCAGCGAAGCCGCCGACTATCTTCGGCTCGGCGAACGTAAGCTCTATGAACTCGTCACCACCGGCGCGATCCCCTGCACCAAGGTGACCGGGAAGTGGCTCTTCCCGCGACACGAACTCGATCTCTGGGTGCTGTCGGGGCTCGCGCGTCCGGCCGGCATGCTGATCGCGGAGCCGCCGCCGGTGGTGGGCGGCAGCCAGGATGAACTCCTGGATTGGAGCCTGCGCGAATCCGGCTCGGGCCTGGGATCGATCAGCGAGGGCAGCGTGCGCGGGCTCGAGCGCCTGCAGCGCAACGAGGTGATGGCGGCGGCGGTGCACTTTCACGGGCAGGACGCTTCCGACGATGTCGCCGGGGATGCCAGTATCGAGGCGCTGCGCGCAGCTCCCGACCTGCACGATGCGGTGCTGGTGGCGTTCGTGCGCCGCGAGCAGGGGCTCGTGCTGCCGCCAGGAAATCCCAAGCAGCTGCACGGCCTGACCGACGTGCTCGCGCTCGGCGCCAGGGTGGCGATGCGGCAACAAGGCACCGGGGCGCAGATGCTGCTCGACGTGCTGCTGAAGCGCGCCGGCGCCACGACGCGGGATTTGCGCCGGGTCGAGACGCCGGCTCTCACCGGTCCGGACCTTGCCGAGCTGGTCCGCGCCGGCCAGGCCGATTGCGGCATCGCGACCCGCGCCAGCGCGCGCTCGGCGGGGCTCGATTTCGTGCCGCTGGTCTGGGAGAACTTCGACCTCGCGATGCGGCAGCGCAGCTATTTCCGCCCCGCCATGCAGGCCCTGCTGCGGTTTCTCGCCGAAAGGCGGCTGCGCCAGCGCGCCGAGGAACTGACCGGCTACGATCCTTCGGCCGCAGGCCAGATCCGGTTCGCAGCCTGACATTGACGCCCGCCCCCAAATAGTTGCAAAAGAAACCAATTCAGCCGGGGGCACACCCGGAGCAACACCGGCCAACGCGCCGGATCAGGGGAGGAGACACGTGAATCCAACGAGATTTGGACTACCGGTCGCGGCCGGCTTTGCAGCAACGATCCTGGCGGCGACGCTGATGTCGGGCGCCGCCATGGCGCAGGTTTCCGACGGCGTCGTCAAGATCGGCGTGCTCACCGACATGAACGGGCCGGCGTCGGCGCCGACCGGCCAGGGCTCCGTGACGGCGGCGCAGATGGCGATCGACGATTTCGGCGGCACCGTGCTCGGCAAGCCGATCAGCGTCGTGGTCGGCGATCATCAGCTCAAGGCCGATATCGGCGCCTCGCTCGCGCGGCGCTGGTTCGACGTCGAGCAGGTCGACCTGATCGTCGACGTGCCGGTCTCGGCGGTCGGGCTTGCGGTGCAGAACATCGCCAACGAGAAGAAGCGGCTGTTCATCACCCACTCCACCGGCACCGCGGACTTCCACGGCAAGTTCTGCTCGCCTTACGCGATCCAATGGGTGTTCGACACCCGCGCGCTCGCGGTCGGCACCGCGGACGCGGTGGTCAAGCGCGGCGGCGACAGCTGGTTCTTCATCACCGACGACTACGCCTTCGGCCATTCGCTGGAGCGCGACGCCTCCGCGGTCGTCACCGCCAATGGCGGCAAGGTGCTGGGCTCGGTGCGGCCGCCGCTGGCAACGCCGGATCTCTCCTCCTTCGTGCTGCAGGCGCAGGCCTCCAAGGCCAAGATCATCGGCATCGCCGCAGGTCCCCCCAACAACATGAACGAGATCAAGACCGGCTCGGAGTTCGGCGTGTTCAAGGGCGGCCAGCAGATGGCGGCGTTGCTGGCGCTGATCACCGACATCCACGGTCTCGGCCTGCAGGCCGCGCAAGGCCTGCTTCTGACCACCTCGTTCTACTGGGACATGGACGACAAGACCCGCGAATGGTCGAAGCGCTACTTCGCCAAGATGAACAAGATGCCGTCGATGTGGCAGGCCGGCGTCTATTCGAGCGTGATGCACTATCTCAACGCCATCAAGGAGACCGGCAGCGACGATCCGCTCAAGGTCGCCGCCAAGATGCGCGAGAAGCCGATCGAGGATTTCTTCGCCCGCAACGGCCGTTTGCGCGAGGACAATCTGATGGTGCACGATCTCTGGCTGGTGCAGGTGAAGACGCCGGAGGAGAGCAAATATCCGTGGGACTATTACAAGATCCTCACGACCATCTCCGGCGACAAGGCGTTCGGTCCGCCGGACCCGGCCTGCCCGCTGGTGAAAAAATAACGGTCTCGCAAAGCACACAACTCGTCATGCCCGGGCTTGTCCCGGGCATCCACGTCTCTCCTTAATCGCGGTGACGCGTGGATGGCCGGGTCAAGCCCGGCCATGACGGCAGCGGGTGTGGCTGCGTCCTATTTCGTCACTCCGATCTCGCGAAAATACTTCATCACGCCGGGATGGATCAGCTCCGGCCTCGGCGCCGCCGCGACGGTGTTCGAGGCCGTGGTCTCGCAGGCCTGGGCGAGCTTCTTGCAGAACGTCGCCTCAACGCCGTGCAGCGTCTTCGCCAGGCGATAGGCGACGTCGTCAGGCAGATCCTCGCGCGTCAGCACGAAGCTCCACGAGCCCAGCGAAGCGATCGGCGCGTCCTGCTTCGGATAGCTGTTCGCCGGCACCAGCAGCGGCTTCAGGAACGAGTGCCTGGCGCGGATGCGCGTCATCTCCTCGACACTAGGCGCGATGAAGCGCGCGCCAGACGCGCTCGATGCGACCGCGGCAAAGCCGGGCCAGCCGATGCCGGCGCCCCAGAGGGCAGCGACGCGGCCGTCCTCGACCATCGCGGGGCCGTCGCCGGCGCGGTCGAGATAGACGGCCTTGAAGTCTTCGTCCTGCTTCAGGCCGATGCCGTCGAGCACGTAGCGCGCCAGGATCGGCAGGCCCGAGCCCCTGGCGCCGAACGCGACGGGCTGGCCGACCAGATCGCGGATGGTCCTGTAGGGGCTGTCCGCGCGCACCACGAACATGCCGGGATTGGAATAGATCGCCGTCAGGATTTTCAGCCGCGCCGGCACGCGGCCGATGCCGGCGAAGGCCTCATAGGCCGGCTCGCCCGCGACCAGCGCGAGATCGAGCTCGCCCTTCTCCAGCAGCGGGATGTTCTCGTTGCTGCCCTTGGTGTTGCGCGGCGCGATGGAGAGGTGCGGATCGGCCGCGTTCATCACCTCGGCAAAGGCATTGCCATAGAGCGGAAAGCCGCCGCCGGGCGTCGCGGTGCCGAGGCTGAGTGTCGTGGTCGGAATGGCCGTGCCTCCGGTCTGAGCGGCAACCGGGCTCAAGAGCAGCGCCGCGCTGACGAGGATGATTGCGAATCTCATGGTCGTCCCTGAGGGCTCGCGTCAACACCGACTTGCGGCGATGTAGGCAGGGGGCCGATTTTGTGAAAGCATGCTCCCAACGACAATAGAACAACGGGAGGCGTCATGTTGCGCATTTTGCGGTGCGGTGTTTTCGGGCTCGCGGTCCTCACAGGTCTTTTCAGCGTCACGCCTCCAGCCTCCGCCGCCTATCCCGACCGCCCCGTGCACTGGCTGATCGGATTTTCCGCCGGCGGCCCGGTCGACATCGTGGCGCGGATCATGGCGCAGTGGCTGTCGGACCGTCTCGGCCAGCAATTCATCGTCGAGAACCGCACCGGCTCCGGCGGCAACATTGCCGCCGCCGCCGCGATCAGCTCGCCGCCGGACGGCTACACGCTGCTGTTCGTCGCGCCCAACAACGCGATCTCGAGCTCGCTCTACAAGAAGCTGCCGTTCGACTTCCTGCGCGACACCGTGCCGGTCGCGAGCATCATGCAGCTCACCAACATGCTGGTCGTGTCCAACGCGTTCCCGCCGAAGACGGTCCAGGAGTTCGTCGACTATTGCAAGGCCAATCCCGGCAAGATCTCCTTTGCCTCGTCCGGCAACGGCACCTCGGTGCACATGTCAGCCGAGCTGTTCAAGGTGCTGACCAAGTGCGACATGGTGCACGTGCCCTATCGCGGCTCCGCGGTCGCCTTCCCCGACATCATCTCCAACAAGGTGCAGCTGATCTTCGACAACCTGCCTTCGGCCATGGAGCAGGTGAAAGGCGGCACTGTCCGCGCGCTCGGCGTGACCTCGCCGCAGCGTTGGCCGAGCGTGCCCGACGTGCCCGCGATCGCCGAGACCGTGCCGGGCTTCGAGTCGGTCGGCTTCTACGGCATCTCCGCGCCGAAGGGCACGCCGAGCGAGGTGATCGAGACGCTCAACAAGGCCGTCGGCGAAGCGCTGAAGGACCCGAAGCTGGTCGCGCGCCTCACCGAGACTGGCGGCATCCCCAAGCCGATGACGCCCGCCGAGTTCGGCAAGCTGGTCGCGGACGAGACCGAGAAGTGGCGCAAGGTGGTGGAGTTCGCCGGGGTCTCGGTGGATTAGCGAAGGGCCCAGCCGCGAGCCCGCCGTTCGCCGGCCAGACATCGGAGGGGACCGAAAGGCCCCCTCGCGTCAAAAGTTGCAAAACAACCCCATGCACAGTAGACGAAGCCAACAATTTCAATGGGTTACCTAACCCAAAAAGCCGGCCGTCGCAAGACGATTGGCTTCGCCGGGCAAAACAGGGTTATGCAGGCATCATCGCCCGATTTCGGTTATTTGAAAATGAGCAGCGATGCCGCCGGGGCGCTGCCGCCCGCCAGGGCCAGCATTGCACCCCCGCCTCCATCCCTGTAAACGAACCGCGCACCGTTGCCGGCCGCGCAAGTCCCGCGAGCCGCCGCGCGGCGGGGCCTGTAGCTCAATGGTTAGAGCCGGCCGCTCATAACGGTCTGGTTGCAGGTTCGAGTCCTGCCGGGCCCACCAGCCTTCGCTCGCGAAGCGAGTGAAGGCTGCCGCGCCGAAGCCCACTTGGGTGAAGGCGGGCGCTGCACGCGAGCTACGGCTCGGCAAGCCACCCTGCGCCCAATCAAAATATCGAAAAACAACCCCATGCAAAGTAGCCGGTGGTCGCTGGCATAAATGCTTGAAGCGAATCCAGCGAGATCATTTTGACACGTCGGGCAAATCAGTGGCACTAATGCATCGTCGCGCAATTCGAAACGCCGACCGGCCCCCCACAGCAGCAGGCTCTTCGGCGCGATTGCAGGCAAAACCTATACAAAACGTGCATGATCTCGATCAAGAACCGCTGATTTTGCTTGGTTTCCCGACAGAGCCCGCTGCCAGACTTGACGGCAATGTTACTCTCCACACGCTAAGCCATACGGCAGCGACCTGGCTCATGCAGCTAGGCACTGACCCATGGCAAGCGGTGAAGGTTATGATCGACACCTACGGTCATCACCATTCCGATTACTTGAAGGAGGCGTCCGGGGCGATCACTCGCAAGCGGGAGACGCCCAAGCGCGTCGTCGGCACCCGCGAGGCGGCCAAGCCAACCATCCGTACTCGCAGCATTCGAGCAATCTAGGCCGTGAAACTATAAATCTGCCGGCGGAAGGCTTGCCAAAGTCCGCTATGCCCGGATAGCAGGTTTCGCAGCGCAGCGAGTCAATCCTGCTTCGCTCGCTATGCCTTGTACGGTGCGCGCAGATTAGGCATGGAATGATCGCAAATCGGCAGTCGACATGCTTGTTCACAGAATCCTAGTCTAACGGGCTAGCGTATTCTTGTAGATATTTCCGTCCTTCATGATGATCTTGAAGTTGTTGGCGGGATCGGCAATCAGGTTGATATTGTCCAATGGATTTCCATCGATAAGGAGCAAATCCGCGAGTGCGCCCTGTTCCACGACGCCGAGTTTGCCGGGATAAGGATTCCGCTTACCGGACAGCCCCAGCAGTTCGGCGTTTGTCGATGTCGCCATGATCAGCGCTTCCGCGGGGGTGTACCAGCGTGAAAGCGAGGCGAGGATGGCCCCTTGTTGGCGTGCCAGCGCGGCGGAGAATAGGACGTCCGTGCCCCACGCCGTCTTGATCTTGTACTTCTTCGCCAATTCGTAGGACCTGGCTATGCCGGGCCAGACCTCATCGGCCTTGGCTCGCTGGACGGAGCCGACTGGAAAGCCCAGTCTCAAGTCCTCGGGGAGAGGCTGCATGCTCAGCCAAACACCCTTCTCTGCCATCAGTTTGGCTGTTGCTTCGTCCACCAGGAAGCCGTGCTCGATACACTTCACGCCAGCCGCAATAGCCCCCCGGATCGCAGCCGTTGTAAAGGCATGTGCGGCGACGTACGTGCCCCAATTCTCGGCCGCTTCAACCGCGGCGCGCAGTTCGGGCTCGGTAAAGGTGGTCACGTCGATCGGACTGAAGGGGGACGACACTCCGCCGCCCGCCGTCAACTTGACCTGGGAGGCGCCCTGCATGAGCTGTTCGCGGGCGCGCACGCGCACCTCGTCGGGGCTGTCCGCCACCATTGCGCCGCCGGTCTGCTCCATGCGGGTGGGCATGCCGCCGATCGTCCGCGGCAGGTCAGTGAGCTGGCGGAAATCCCCATGCCCGCTCGTGACGGTAATGACGGCGCCGGACGGATAAATGCGCGGGCCCTTGACGATGCCCTCGTCGATGGCGCTCTTGAGACCGAACACCGGCCCGCCCACGTCGCGAACGGTAGTGAAACCGCGCATCAGAGTGTCGGTGGCCTCGGCGCCGGCCAGGAGATTGAGGTAGCCGACGTCGCCGAGCGACTGTGCCGGTGTGACCCGGATCAACATCGCATGCCAATGGTTGTCGATGAGGCCGGGCATCAGCGTGCGCTCGCCGCCAGCGATGATGCGTGTATCGGCGCGGCGATCGACTGCAATTGGGGCGGTCGAGATGCGCTCGATAATATTGCCCCTGATCAGGACATTTGACGGGGCGGAGAGCGCGGCGCTCTTGCCATCAAAGATGCGAACGTTCTCGAAAAGCGTGACGCCGGATTGTTCCTGTGCGCCGCTTAGCTGACAGAAGCCAATGGATAGGGCCGAAAGCAGCGATGAAAATGCGGTTTGTCGAAACCATTTTCTCATTTCGCGCGCCTCACTGTTCCGACCGAAGTTCAAAGCCTATGACGGTTGGCGTGATCTGTTGCAAGAAAACGCCACAAGATCGCAGGCATTTCGCTCGAGCGAATGGGAGCCAGGCTCGCTTATGAAAGCAACTCAATTTCGCCACACGTTTCCTGCGCGATCCCAAACCTAGCGATGAATGTATCGCCTTCCGACAACTCGGCCGGATCGCTCGTCGATGGTTAGTCGCAAAAGGTCGCGCCCACGTCGCGTTTCGCCGCTAACAATCCAATGTCGTCCTCGCACACTCGCGCTTCTCACGCGATTGATGCCGTTCCGTTGCGCGATGCGTATCGCCTCACGCCGATCGATTCCACGCGATCTGCGATCGACGCGGATGCCGTCACGGTCGATCGTCACGCTTTGTGCCAATGCTGTCGAGACAGCGGGCATGGTGGGTGCGCAAAGACAAAGAACTAAGATGACAAGAGCAAGGTAGCTGACCTTTCTCATGACGCGTCCTCCACGTACTCAACGCGTGTGGCACATCCTTGCAGTCCGATCGCGGCCCTTCGAATCAACCAAAAGCCGGCAAAAATGAGGGCAGCTTCCCGGCTCGCGGACGGCAACTTTACCGTGTTATTCCTGGAACTTAAACGACAGGTAATCTGACACATTGGAAGACAGCATCTGGCCGATATTCCCATTCAAAAGCATCGTCGGCTCCTGCTGAGCTGGCGTTGATCGCTGCTTCAGCACGCTTCCCGCGTCAGGGATCAGAACGAGCCAAATGATGAGCCAAGGATGATGATTGCGGCGAGCGCAATGATCGGACCGACGATGCCGACTTTCACGGTGGGTTGATCCGCAAACGGTGAGCAGTGTAACCACCGCACCGTTGTGCGGTAGACTATCGAGTGTGCCC
This sequence comes from Bradyrhizobium sp. LVM 105, assembly GCF_003957705.1. Taxonomy (NCBI): domain Bacteria; kingdom Pseudomonadati; phylum Pseudomonadota; class Alphaproteobacteria; order Hyphomicrobiales; family Nitrobacteraceae; genus Bradyrhizobium; species Bradyrhizobium sp. LVM 105. The sequence continues at coordinate 77,423 of NZ_QZMV01000011.1, forward strand.
GAACCGATCACTGCTACGCGGTGCAGCAGCGCGGGATTGAGGCCAACTTCGGCAGCGCGCTGAATGTAAGTCGTTCCGAGTGCATCAAGGGCAATCGTTAGTCCGCCCGATGCCGACCCCGTGAGTGCCGCGAGCAGGTTCGTTGCGACCGCCAACGAGACGAACGGACCGCCGCCGATATTCAACACCGCGTCCCGCACCACGCCAAAGGCGGGCAGCGCCGCGACCACCGCGCCAAAGCCGACCAGACTTGCGACGCTGATCGCAGGAAGAACCGATGCATTTGCGCCGGCATCCATCGTCATTCGAGGTGTCGGCAGCCGCTTCCTGTTGAGCGCAATGACGGTCGCAATCGTACATATCAGGGCCGTCATGACGGCCCAAACGCCACCAACAGCCGCCAGTGATGTTCCCCCCAACGAGCTTCCGCGAGGAATGATGTATCGAGAGAGGCAAGATGAGAGCCGACATTGTGAGATTGACACCGATGACAACGACGAGGGGCAGCGCGGCGAACGCTAACGACGGCGGGACATCGGTCATCTGACCACGCGAAATCTCTGCCGGATCAAAGTCGCGTGACGCCGTGGCGCGCTCTCGAAGCTTTTCGTCGTCGGCGAGACGATCTGGTGAAAACAGCACGTCGTCGCCGAAGCCTTCAGCATGTTTTTTGGCGCCGTCTCTTCTCGATTGAGCCACCAAAGCCCGAATGCCAGCATGATCAGGGATGCCAGCACGCCCAGTCCCGGAGCAGCGAATGGAGTCGTCCCGAAGAAGGGCATCGGAATAGCATTCTGGATCGACGGCGTGCCTGGCAATGCCGACATGGTGAACGTTGATGTGCCCAGCACAACTGCGGCAGGCATCAAACGCCGTGGAATGTCAGCCGAACGGAACAGCTGCTGCGCCATTGGTGCAAGCACGAAAAAGCGACGAAAAGGCTGACGCCGCCGTAGGTGACGAGTGCTCCTGCGCATACGACAGCAAGCACCGCTCGCTGCGAACCCAGTTGGTAAGTCATGAAGCTAGCGATCGCTCCAACCGATCCGCTATCCTCCATTAGCTTTCCAAATAACGCCCCAAGCAAAAATAGTGGAAAGAATTGCGCAAAGAAGCCGGCGGCGCTTCCCATAAAAGTCTTCGCGTGGATTGATCTGCACCAGGATCGTGTCGTGGGCGTCGCTCTCTCTCACGAGCGGTGTGATGGTCGGATTGCCGACATAGCCGCCGTCCCAGAAAAATTCACCGTCTATTTCAACGGCCTGAAACATCGTCGGCAAACACGCGGATGCCATGAGAACGAACGTCTGGAGTGATCTCCGAATTGCGAAAAAATATGCCCGCGGCCAGTGCGGACGCTGGTAGCGGCAACGAACAGCCGCACCGGGGAGCGCGCGAGGCGTTCGAAGTCTATGCTTTTGGCGAGAATGGCACGCAGCGGATTGTGGCCGAACGGATTGAGATTGTAGGGTGAGAAGACGCGCGACGTCATGTCCATCGCAAGATAAAGCGGAGAAGTGTCGAGCGTCCAACGACCCATCAAACGGTCGAGAGGCGAACGTTGCAAGGGACTGAAAACGCTGCTTGCGATACCTGTCTCCAATAGACATCGAGCGCCGCCCGGGCACCCGCGGCTCCGCCCTTTGTCCATCCGTCCGCCAGCACTGCGGCGTTCATCGCTCCGGCGGAGGTCCCGGAAATTGCTTCGACGCGCAGCCAGTCCTCCTCGAGCAGCCGGTCAAGAACGTCCCAGGTGAAGGCGCCGTGAGAGCCGCCGCCCTGCAGGGCAAAGTCAACGAGAACGGGCGTGCGGGAGGAAGCCTCGGTAAGCTCTTGCTGCATTTTCGGCTCCTTGTATTCGGAGGCAGCGGCAGGCTTTGTTGCAGCTTTGATTTCTCAAAAGCGCTTATTATCTCTCACCAAGATTGCGGCCCGATTGTCCGGTCTATACCACAACTCAAGCAAGAGGCGCCAATCAGTGTACACTGCCGGCTGACGCCTCTCTAGCAATATAGTGCGCTCGCCCCGGTGTCCGGCGCACCGATTCTGGGTTCGGCACTGATGCGGCAGGAGGAGGCAGGTGAGTTCAGTCCGGAAGTTCGTATCCACGTCGTTCGGCTGGTCGACCGAAATAATTGGCTTTCTCTGCCGGATCGTACTCGTCACATGGGCCGTTCTGGCCATCTATTACTCGAACTTGCCTTGGGGCGGGCCACGTACCATCTTGGCCGGAGCGTTTGCGGCGTTCGCGATTTGGGCGCTCTGGCTCTCGCGCCAACGGCGCATGTCCGTTGTCTTCCTCGTGATGTTTTCCGCTGTCGTCGCATGGTGGATCGCAATCCCACCCTCGCACAACCGCCATTGGCGGCCGGAAGTCGCGGTGATGCCGCGCGCGGTTATCGAAGGCGACCACGTGCGCCTGACCGGTGTACGTAACTTCGACTACCGAAGCCGGAACGACTTTACTGTGCGCTACGAGGAGCGCGTGGTGTCGCTGTCGCACTTGATTGCCCTTGATTTCTACGTTTCCTACTTTGCCGAGGGGCCGGTCGGACACACGTTCGTGAGTTTTATCTTCGACAATGCGCCGCCACTGGCTATCTCCATCGAGACGCGCCCCGAAGTCGGCGAAGGCTTTGCGCCCGTTGCCTCCTTGTTCAAGCAATTCGAGTTAATCTACGTCGTAGGTGAAGAACCTGACGTCGTAGGCGTGCGTACCAACCATCGTCAGGAGCCGGTGTACCTGTATCGCCTCAATGCATCGGCCGAAGACGTGCGCCGTCTACTGCTGGTTTATTTGACGCGCATCAACGAACTCGCCGATCAGCCAGAGTTCTATCATCTGTTGACCAACAGCTGTACGGTCAACATCGTGCGCTATGCGAATGCGGCCGGCCGGAGGGGCCGGTTCGACATTCGCCATCTCCTCAACGGACTGATCGACAGCTACCTGTACCACTCGGGCCGGATAGACACGACGCTGCCATTTGATGAACTGAGGCTAGGATCCCTGATCAACGAAGCCGCACAGGCGGCCGATGGCGGAGCCGATTTCTCGCAGCGGATTCGCTTATCCTTGCCGACAATAGTCCTGCCTTAACTGGAGAGGACTCATGAGCTTGTGGGTCTAATCGCTGATCTACGACCTCTCGCGGAAATAGCAAGTCCAGCCATGTCCCTATGCCGCCGAAAACGGAAGCAGATTCACAGCATTGGCTGGAACGCAGGGCATGGCGGTTGATCTCATATGATGCCAGCCGTTCTCCTTTGTTCTTCGGGTCCTGTCGGGGTCCCGATTGGGTCCCGCATGAACCTGAACGAACGCAGAAGATCGCAAATTGTCGACGTAGAAAACCTCGAAAAAACAAGGGCGTTCTGCTGATCCAGGCCGCTCATGCAGTCTGGTTGCAGGTTCGAGTCCTGCCGGGCCCACCAGCGGGATCAAGCACCTAGCAATCGCTGAGAGCGGTCGTGTACCGAAAGGTGCGCGGATTGATTTTTGGTCATTCGACTTGGCGCGCTACGGTTTCTCCGCCGCAATCCGACCATCCGGATCCATTTTCAGATGCTCACCGCGATCGGTGGTGAAAGCCGTGGTGCTGGGCAACGCCAGGCGCTGTCTCATAAGCCCTGTTGGGCCCAAACACGGGAGCCGCGCCGCCGGGGCGTTCCAGGCCCATTCTGCCTGCTGGAGTCAGTTCGCAGTCGTTCAACACATCCCGATCGGGATATTGCGCCTGAAACGAATTTGGATCTTGAGTCGCCCACAATGGGCACTGGGCGCTTGCAGAGCTTATCGCGCCGATCGACATCATCGCTGCAATAACAAAGGTCCTGAATCCAGTCATGGTCGTGCTCCTAACGGCTGTTGTTTTTGTGCGGAGCATTCGCGCTGGTTCGAATCGGCTGCTCTGTTGAACGCGTTTCCTTCGAGTTTCTTGGATGAACATTAGGTGGGTATGCGCTCGGGAAAAACACGCTGTGAAAAATCACAGCTGCGCGAATGGCAAATCGGTATGCTCACCATTGCGTGACGCACACCCCCATCCCCGCATGTCTGAAGCCGCGTCACATCGGACACGTTCGCCAGAGTCGCTCCAGCATCGGCTGCTGAGTGCAGAAGCCATGCGAGATCGAATATGATCAACCAGGCAGTTGGACTGTGGTGACAGCGCTGGCCTGCACCCCAATGTATGTCACCTGGAATTGACGCTCATGCGAAGGCTCACCCGGAGGAGATCACGGCAACAGCTTCGTTCGTTGTCACAATGGCACTGGCGCAGTTCGGCATGTTGACTCCAGCGCTGCGTGCATCTCCCGATCCGAGTAGCTCGCGATGGCGTCGCTGACCACCGTGACCGCGTAACCGAGCTCGGCAGCGAAGCGCACCGCCGCCTCCACTTTGGATATCAACGGGCGTAGCGGATGAAGACGTAGTCGCGATCCTTAGCAGGCTCGTGGCAGGAGAAGCAGGCCTTGTGCACCGCCCTCGCTGGCAGGCTTGCCGTCCTTGAAATCGGCGGGACAGGGCGAGATTGCGGTCTCCGGCACGTGACCTGGTCGAACACGTTGGGCGCAACCTCAACGACCCGCGAGATCACGACAAAACTTCCCGACGGCGTCAAATAGTTCACCGGCGGCGGGACCAATACACGGGCTGAAATTTGCAGCTCTACGAAACCCTCTTTATTCCGGGCGGCTGCCAGGTTCCTTCGCCCGCGGGCAGGATCGAAGGTGGCTCTGTCTTCGGCCAGTAGAGCCGCATCACCAGATAAATCGGGCCGTCCGGAGCCGGCAGCCAATTGGCTTCCTTGTCGGTGCCCGGTGACTTGTTCTGGATGTAGAACGTCAGCGATCCATCGGTGCTGGTCTTCATGCCGGACAGCATCGGTGAATTGATCAGGTACCGGTTGATCGGGTTTTCGATGAGAAGCTGCGTTTTTCCGTCGTACATTGTGATGGACCAGAAGGCATTCACCGGCGGCTGCTGACCCGGAGCGAATGTCAGCGTGTAGGTGTGCTTGCTGCCATCGAGTATCTGGCCATCGCTGTCGGTGCGAGTGAATGGGTACACCGCCTCCATTGCATCGTTGCCGTAGATGCCGGCCTTGGCGGCGACAGCGCGCTTCAGCCAGTCGCCGTTGTAATGCGCGCTATCGCCCGGCAACGAGCTGACCCGCCAGCCGTTGACATCCTTGCCCACCGACGCGACAGCCTCATCGATCTTCCGCTCCCCTTCCTTCATTCCCAGGCCGATTTCGAGCTTCTGCTCCAGCGGCAGGTCTCTGAAGTTGAAGGTCTTGCCGGGTCCAACGCCGATGGTGGCAAGCGTTGCGCGCATTTCCTTCTCGTTCTCCTGGACGGGAGCAAACTGTAGGGCAAAATCGAGGAATTCGAAGAAATTGGTCTTCACGAGCTCCTTGTCGATCTTTGGAAAGTCGATTGTCGCCGCGGCAGTCGTGACCGGTTGTTTCAGATAGGCAGAAAGCGTCTGTACTTTGTACCCGTCTTGCACCTTCTTGACGTTGTCGAGGTCGTCGGCGTTGAAAAGCTGGGTGCGATAGCCGGCAACTGAAAACTGCGTGCTTGACCGGAACACCTTCTTTATTCCAGGCGGGGTCGCACCCTTCCAGTCCGGCCCCACCACCATGTAATCGCCGGCCCCGCTTCCCGTGGCACGGTTACCGATGTAGCCGTAGTTGTAGGTGTTGCCGTCGCAGAGCATCACCGAATAGTAGCGCTTAGGGTCCACTGCCGGAACGGAAAGAATGATCGGCTCCGCCCGCAGGTCCATCCACACGAATGAATAGGGCGTGTCGCTGTTCGGCGTTACGATGGCGGTGTCCTTGTAAGTGAACACGTTGGGCTCGTTCTTTATCTGATTGAACGGCGCCTTGAACTGCCCCGAATTGCGATCCACGGCGTATTCATACATGACGGCATAGTTCATCACGATCGGCAGGCCGTAGATGAAGCCTGCCTCGGCAACGTCTTTTGCCTTCATGAAGCCCGGTCGGTCGGCGCTGGCCTGGGCAAACGCCGGCACGGTCCTTGTCGCTGCAAGGGTGATCGTCGTCATTGCAGCAGTGCGAAGCAGTTCACGTTTGGTCAACATGTGAATCTCCTTCAGGATCAACCCGCTTCAGCTTCGAACGATCGGTCTTCCAGAGGTGTTTGTGCTCGTGCGGTCGAACGCCGGCGCCAAAGCGCCGGCGTTCAATTCAACTTTTATTGAGCCAAGCCCACCGTTCCCGCCTGCGTCTTCACGACCGGCGGCGGATTCCATTTTCCCGTTAGCGCATCGGACTTCGGGCTGTAGAGGCGCATGGTCAGATTGAAGGCTCCCTTCGGCGCCGGAAGCCAGTTGGCATCCTGGTCCTTGCCCGGACTATCGCTCTGGAAGAAAATATCGAGCGACCCGTCTGCGTTGTACTTGAATGGCATCCAGCTGCTCACCGCAAAACGGTTGAGCACGTTGCCGACCTGGAAACCTTCGGGGTCGTATAGCGTGATCGACCAGAAGGCATTGACCGGCGGGGCGGCGCCCTTCTCAAACGTAATTGTGTACTTGTTGGCTCCATCCAGCGGCTTGCCGGTCTCGTCGCCGAGATTGAGCGGATAGATGGCATCCTCGGGCAGGTTCGCGCCCAGCCCAAGTTGGGCGACGATGGCTCGCTTCAAATAGTAGTTGCCGTAGACACCCATCGTATCGGTGTTCATCGACCAGCCGTTCGCGACCCGCGCCAGTGTCGGCACTTTCCATGCCATCAGCTTCTGGCCATCCTGCGGTGCGGTCTCCAGCGCCCGTTGCAACACCGGATCGAGCTTGCCGATGTCAAAACTCTTGCCAGGCTCGATGCCGATCTTCTTCATCCGCGCGACGATCGGCTCATCGGTAACGTGCGGCGGGTGAAGCTTGAGCAGCTCTGCGGCGTTGGCGAAGTACACGCCGGCCGACATGGTGTCGACCTGGACCTTCGGCGGCGTCTTCATGTCGACGCCTGGGTCCGGCTTGAATTCGACCGGCTTCGGTGTCTTGCCGTACTCGGAAAGCAACGTGACCTTGTAGCCGGCCTGAATCTTATGGACGGCATCGTAATCCGGCGGGCCATCCGTCTTGGTGCGGCCGATCACCCAGACATAGGGCGTCGGCGCTTCGATGCGCTGGGTGTCGCCCGGAAGCCTGAATTCTTCCGCGAACCTGTCGCGCAGATCGGGCCGCCAGCCCGGGGGTGTGATCAGGAACGTGCCGGCCTTGGTGCCGGTCGTTCGCCAGCCGGGCGATGCGAAGACGTCGGTCCACATGTCGAGCATCGGCAGCAGATAGTAGCGCCCATTTGTATCTGGTACGGAGATGACGACGGGCTCCTTGGTCATGTCCAGCCAGGAGGCGGAATACAGCGTATCGAAGTTCGACCGCACAACGCCCTTGAAATCGGCCGGGGGGTATTCCGGCACGTTGACAAAGGTATTCATCGGACCTCGGAAATCGGTCGTGCCGTTGGTGAATTGCTTTCTCGTGATGTCCATCGACATCAACGAGTAAAAGTAGACATAGGTATCCACCGCGATGGCATGCGCCTCTTGTTCGGTGATGGCCGATGCAGTGCCCTGCGCCCGCGCGGCAGGCGCGGCCGCCGCGCCGAGGCAAAGAGAAATTATCAGCGTCAGAATTCCTCGAAACATGTCGAATCCTCCTCTTACGATTTGGCGATTTCTGATTTCCACGGGAATTCGATACGAACAGCGAAGACACGATCTCCGGCTTGACCGCCGCCGTGCGCGTACCGATTGTCTTCAGGGAATGCGAGACCGGCGGTGTTGCGCAACGTCTGCCTCCATACCCCCCAACACCATCGTTGCCAGTAATTCAGCGATCTGAACCAGTTTTGCACGCTTCATGTTTGCCTCCTCCTGTTTGGGAGGTTCGGCAGGCTTCCCGATAATTTTGTCTGCAAGCAGCCGATCGGTGGCCGGCGAGAAATCGAACGTCGGCGCCAAAGCTCTGGCGCTTCACCCTTCACTGAGCCGACAGCGCGGCAAGGCAGAAAGATAAGGTCAGTCCCGGGACCCGCAGGAGCATGTCAAACACCCTTTCTGACCTTCACTATGATGCGTGGGATCTTCATCCCACAGGGCCGTCGCGCTACTGCGCGAGAAGGACATGCAACATCGCCTGCCGAAAACGCTGCATGGCGTCCGCAGAGATCGAAACGGGTGCGCTGGTCTTGCTGGTGATAAGGTGCTTGTCGCTAAACGTGGGTGCGAAAAAATATTTCGTCAGCCTCTACGAGCACGACGCTAGCACAGCACGCCAGCTCCGGCCATGATCTTGTTCCACGTCGCGCCCGCGCTGTAGCAAGTCGTTCGAAGAATGCAGCTCGTGCGACTTAGCCAATGTTACGGGAAACCTTGTTGATTCCCGACGACTTTTGCTTCGCAGTATTTCCCGCAATTTTTAGTTGTCATGTGCCGGGGCGCAGCGACTTCGCTGCGTGATTTGGTCGCACCACCGCGTGCCTCTCTTATTTCGTAGCTATTCGCCGCGTCGGCGCCACAGTGCTCGTGGGCGCCATCGGCGACAGCGAGAAAGTCAGCCACGTGTTCCAGCCAGCCGGCCGATTTTCTGCGGCAAACTCGCCGTACCCTTTCAGGTTCAGATATCCCTGCATGTCGCCGACCGGAAACAGGTATCCGATCTGAGGACCGACTCCCACCACGCGCGACCGGAAACCACCCAGGATCGGGGGCTGGCCGAAATCGTCCGTGATCTGTTGATAGTAGTAGCCGACCACCCCGACGAAGAGCTGCTTCGAGAGAAACTGCGAAGCGCCCCAATCGATGTGGAAATCGATGCCACTTTGGTACTGCGTGTCAGGGTTCTTGAAATTGTAGGTGAACCCGGCAACCGCCGAAAATTCGTGCCCCAGTTTCTCATTGAAATAGGTGTAGCCACCGCCGCCGTCGATCGCGCCGTGACCGATGCCAAGGTTTGCAAGACGATTTGCAGAGTATGCGCCAACCGGAATGTCGCCGGTCAAATAGGTCATGAAATTGTGGACGCCAGCGTTCCACTTCAGCGTCACCTGCGGATATAGGTCGCCGATGGAGGAGACCGAATCGGAGAGGGTGCCGGTGCGTGTTGTCGCAAAAGGCCCAACTGCCGTTGTCAGCGTTCCATCGAGCGCTGCAGCGGATCGGCCAAACAGGCCGGTCATGCCGATCGCCAATTGTCCGCCGAGCACCGGCGTCGCGAACGTATAGGTTGGGTTGAGCAAGACAAGATCCGCCTGCGCGTTTAGACGCAGACTCAAATCGACATTGACGTTAGCGGGGATCCGGCCGACGCGAACTTCTCTTGCCGCGGCTGCGTTACCGAAGGCGGACACGGTCGTGTGATAGTAGACCTCGGCCATCGACCAGCCCGGGACCGCGGGGACTGCCGCGAGGCTGCTGAAACGCCCCGGAAGCCAGTACGAGACGCCGTCCTCGTCGGCATATGCAGCGTCGGACAAGAATCCGGCCATCGCCGTAGCCAGGCCGAAAGCTGCGCGGATGAGCCGATAACGAGACTTTGGTTCGGAGATGCATCGCGTCATTTGCTTGTCGTCCCCGCCAGCAAATGACAGTGTATCAACCCGCGATAGAATGTCTCGCTCTATGGTACTGTACCCTCAGATTTGACACTCGATGTTGCTCTGAAGGCACTCAAGTCCGCCGCTTATTGCGAGGACCGGGAGAAATACCGACAGCACGGTTGACCAGAAAGAAGGCCTGTAGCGTTTGAGAGGGAGGGATATATGTCGAAGCTCGTTGGTATCGTCCTGGCTCTGGCCGTCGGCAGTTGGGGAGGTAGTCTCGTGGGATCTCCCGCACGCGCGATCGAGGAGACGCCGCAGGTCATGCTGGCTGCCCAGATACGCATGCAAGGCAATGATTGCGGCAAGCCGCTAAGTGCAGTGAAGGACGCGAAGCGATCGAAGCCCGACCACGAGGTCTGGGTTCTCAAATGCAGCAACGCGACCTACAGAGTAAGCCGCGTCCCCGATATGGCGGCGAAGGTGGAGCGGCTCCGATAGCGTTTCCAGCTTCGCTCGTAAACGACATGCTACTTGCGAAGATCATTTTCCGTTCCTCACCCGATAGCGTCGGCTATGGGCCCCCACCGTACGAGTGGCCACTAGACTGATGGATCGCAGACCGCACCAGGTTCGCACCAGAAACAACCTCAACAAGGCTCCGTGCATCTCATTTGAGGCTTATCGTGATCGCGCTGACGTTGGCCGCGAGTTCGAGGCCAGCCTTGGGTCCCCGCAGAACCATGTTCACGCCCTTCTCGTTGCGCAGCTGGACGCCGTTGGCGCCGCCGACGAGGGCAAAGCCGCCGCCGACAGAGCTGTAGGTGCCGGCGAAATCGCTGACGTCGCGGATGCCTGAGGCCCAGCCGTCGAGCCGGCCAATGGTGGCTCCGGCGGTGATGCCCAAGCTCATGCCGGTGATTTTGAACGGATAGGTCTTGCCGCGATAGGTCAGCACGCCGCTGCCTGCACCGCCGCCGACCAGGAGGCCGGCTTTGACGATCCTGGCGTGGACGTGCCCGGCGGCCTGCGCGAAGGATTGCGTACACGGCGCGACAAGGGCGAGCGCCAGCACGACGACAGCGGCGACGGGAGATGCGCGCCCTCGCAGCATCATTCGCCGTTCAAGGTTTTGCGGCATCGACCTTTTTCCAGGTCTGATCGGGATTGAACAGCGTGGTACGCGAGGCGACGAAATCGGTTCGGCTGCCGAGATCCTTCTCGTAGACGGTGCCGGCATGGTTGACCAGGAAGGTCTTCACGCCGGAATTGCCGTATTCCGCAGGCCACGCGATCAGCGCGAAACCGCCGATCATCTTGCCCTTGACGACGTAATTGAGCGCGCCGCCGGGCGCGTCAGGGCCTTGTCCCTTCAAGATGTGGAAGTAGTAGCCATGATACGGTGCAGGACCGGCATCGCCGGCCCGATAGCCCTCCTTCGAAGCCTCGGCCACGAGCGCGCCGAGCGGGCTCGGATCGCTGTCGTCGCGCCAGAACAGGCCGTCTTTTTTGCCGGGTGAAGAGACGATGCGCTGCGCGTAGACGCCGGCGCCCTCGCCCCGATCCTTTTCGGCATACTCGTTCTGGGCATCGACAAAAGCGAGCGCGGTCTGGATCGCATCGAGCTCGTTGCGGCCGATGCGGCGGCGAAGCACCTCGATGCGTCCCTCGTCGGTGTCGAACTCCCAGCCGGTCCTGGTGTTGACCAGCGGAATCGGGAACGGGAAATCGTCCTGCCCCAGTAACAGGGTCGCGGTCTTATTGCCCTCGGCCTTGATGCCGTGCTTGGCGTCATACATGGACACGAAGCGCTGGCGTATGTTGTCGTCGGCAACCTCATCGCCGGAGAAGACGAGGTCCTCGGCTGCCTTGCCGAGCACCTTCAGGATATCGCGCGGTCCGCTCTTGACCGCGGCCGCAAGTGCCGTAGCTGCGTCCTCCGGTGTCTTGTAGGATTGCTGTGCCTGTGACGCGGAGCCAAGCAGCGCCAGGGCCATGATGCCCGGCAACAAGGCACGACGAAACGATGTCAGACCTGTCATGGCGTCACCTCCGCAGGAATCCTCTCACCGTCGGCGATCCAGTCGCGGTAAGTGCGGAATTTCAGACCAAGCTTCTCGTAATAAACCCGCAGATACCCGTCGCTGCCGCGCGTCACAGCGTTCGGCGCAACTTGTTCGACCTCCTGCGCCATGACGCCGACATAGGCCTTGTCACTCCCGATATAGCTGAAGCGATAGTAGCCGAGCCCATTACCGAGATGGCCGAGCAGGACGACATCATGCTTCAGCGCCATGTCCGAGCGCCGGCCACCGCCGCCGCCTCCGCGGAAGCCGCCTCCGCCGCCACCGCGGAATCCGCCACCACCGCCCATCGACATTCCGCCGCCGCCACGGCCGGCCATGCTCGGTCCGCCACCGCCGCGCGGCATGCTCGCCATGCTGGATCGTCCACGCGCCGACGCCGCGGCCGCGGAGCGGCCGGACGAGACGTTCATCGCGCTGCCGCGATTTCCACCGCCGCCGCGGTTGGCCGCACCGCCGCCGGCGCGATTTGCAGCCTTCGCACGATCACCGCCGCCCTTGGTCCGGTTGCCGGCACCCTTGGCGCGATCACTCGCAGCGGCTCGATCGCCGCCGCCCGGCCGGTCTCGCGTACCTGCACCGGCGCGATCACCCGCTCCCGAACGATCGCCGCGGTCTCCAGCGCGGTCTCCGGCCCGGTCACCCGCGCGATCTCCCGCACCCTGGCTCGGACGCAGCACCTGATTGCCGTCACGGCCTCGGAAATCCATTCGATCCGACGCGCCGGCTTTCAGATTGTTGTTGCCGAAACGCTGCTGAACGTTGGTGTTGTTGTAGCGCACGCCCTGACGATGTGCCGGATTGTGCTGCCAGCCGTTGCCGACGTTGGTGGTGCGATGATTGACGTAGACGTTACGGTTACCCCAGTTGCAGCCGCCGCCCCAGTAATTGCCCCAGCGCCCGATCGCCCAGGCGGTGCCGAAGGCAATGCCGGCCGCCACCATGCCGGCGCCTATATAGGATGGGTAGCCCCAGTAATAGGGCGGGTACTCCGCATAGGGCCAGCCGCCGTAGACCGTCGCGGGATCGTAATACGGCACGTACATCGCCGAGGGATCGGCCTGCTGGATGACGACGACCTGCTTGCCCTCCTGAGACTGGACGCTGACCTTCTGCTGCTTTGTCGTGACCAGCTTCTTGTTGTCGTAGGCCTTGTTGCGCAGGCGTTGGATCGCATCCATCACGTCCGCCTGCTGCGCGAGGAAGGCGTCACCGAGCTTCTTGGTCCATTCGAGCTGGTCGCTCATCATGGTCAGGACGTCGGCGGTGCTGCTGAGCGCCTTGACGCTGTCGTCCCAGGCCTGCTTGTCCACCTGGGTCTTCAGCGCATCGCCCTTCAGGGCCTTGTTCTGCTTCAACCAGCGGTCCGCTTGCACAACTTCGAGCGGATAGGTCGAGGCCGCCAGCACGTTGGCAAGCAGTTCGTCGGGATAGAGCGCGATCGGCGCGACCAACGCCTCAAGCTGCTCAGGCTTCAACAGGTCTGCGGTCGGAGCTGGCGGAGTGGCGGGCTGGGCCTGTGTGCTCGGCGGCACCGGCGCCGGGGTCTGCGCCGTCGCTGCAACGGGAACCGCAACGACCAATGCAAGCGCCATAAAAGTCTTACAGCAGCGAAACATCACTCCCTCCATTGCGCGTTCGAGCGGGAGGATCGGGCTGGCCGTCAGACGTTTGTTGATCGAGATCAATGAAATGGCGTCACGCCTTCGGCGTGCCGCCATGATGGTTTCAGCTACCTGCGCATGATCGGGAGCCGGATCGTGAAAAGCGCCCCACCTGAGGATCGGTTCGCGGCAGAGATCGTGCCGTCATGGGCCTCGATGATCGTCCTGGCGATCGCGAGCCCAATACCTATCCCTTGCGGCTTGGTGGTGAAGAACGGATCGAAGACCTTCGCGAGATCGGAGGCCGCGATTCCCGGACCAGTGTCGGCGACTCTGATCTCGGCGTGGGCGCCGGCCCGCACGGTGCTCACGCTAACCTCGCGCTTGACCATTTCCGCATCCGAGATCGCGTCCATCGCATTGATGACCAGATTGAGGATGACCTGCTGGAGCTGGACCGGGTCGCCCTTGACGTGAAGATCAAGGAGGACCGGCATGAAGGTCAATGCGATCCTCCGCCCGTTGGCGAGGGCAACGACAAGCCCAATCGCGTCCCGCACTGTCGCGTTGAGCTCGATATCCCGGACCTCGAACGGCGTCTTCCTCAGAACGCTGCGCAGCCTGCGGATCACCTCGCTCGCCCGCTGATCGTCGCGCCTGATATCGGCGAGGATCTCGCCGATCTCCTCCAGGTTGGGCGAGGCGCCCTTCAGCATGAGCTCTGCGGTTTCGGTATTGGTGAGGATCGAGCCGAGCGGCTGGTTCAGCTCGTGCGCGATCGAGGCCGTCAGCTCGCCGGCAGCCGCATAACGGTTGACGTGGGCAAGCTCGGCAAGTCGCTGGCGCGATTCGACCTCGGCACATTGGCGGCGCCTGCGCTCGTGCAGCAGACCACCGATCAGGCCGCTCTGCACCAGGATCACGCTCGCCAACAGCAGCACCTGCCACCTGTACCTTTCCCAGAGCGTCGGCTCGCGGAACAGGATCGCACTGCCAGGCGGCAAATTGCCTTCACTGATGTCCCAGCGCCGCAGTTCCCGCCAATCGTATTTCGGTCGGGCAAATCCGATCGGCGCGTAGGTGATATCGACCGGCTTCTCGCCGCCGAGAATCTTTGTCACGGCGTCGACGGTCTTCGAGGTCGTTTCGGAGACGGAATGCATCGGACCTCCGACCGTGCTGCCGCCGAAAAACGGTTCCTGGTAGGAAAAGATCGGCACATTCGCCACGGCATGAAGGCTTTGCAGGGCGATGTCGCCTTCGTGCACGATGCCCGCGGCGTCCACCGACATCAGCCCCCAGAACAACACAGTATGCTGTGGAAGTACTGACGCACGCTTGAGGATATCGTCGAACGACAGGTCGGAGTACCAAACGAGGTCGATCCGGCCCTCCAGCGGCTTCAGCTCTCGTTTCACCTCCTCGATCCAGAACTTCTCCAGCGGCGAGGCACCGATCACGACGGCCACCGTCCTGGTATCCGGAAGGAGCTGGAGAATATTGTTGAACGCGGCCACGAAATCGTTGCGGACCGCCACGACGACGTCACGGTCGGTGAGATCAACAGGATTCACCAGCCGCTGCTCGACCACGGTCACGACGGTCGGTGTATCGGGAAACAGTTTCGCTCTATATTGCTGCACGAAGCGCGCGGCAGGTGCGCCGATGCTCACCACGATATCGGGCGGCGCACCCTGATAGAGCGAGCTGAGATATTCGACGAAAGGCGCTTCGGGACCTGGATTGTTGAAGCGTGACGTGAGCAACGTGTGCTCCTGGATGTCGAGCGGCCAAGGCGATTGCCGTTCGAGCTCGGCCTTGATGCTCCGCGCATATTCGCTCCAGGGTCGGAATTCCCGCCCGAAGGAATGCAGCAGCAGCACGCGCTTCAGCTCGCGATAGCGAGGTTCGGCGCCGGCCGGCCCAGATGGGGTGCATGCAGCGAGGATCAGGCCGAGCCACAGCATGATCGCCGTGGCCCGCCGGAACTTAACGGTCCGATTGGTCCCGCTCGCGCTCATCATCATTCCCGCGCGGGTTCGAACGCCGCTTTCCGGAGAAATTCTAGCGGGAATTGCATAGCGCCGCCAGCGTCCGCGCGACCGTAACTCGTCTCAGCAGCGCGTGACGATGCGTCCGTAAGCATCGACGACCTGAACGCAGGACGATCCATAATAGGCTCCGGCCGCGCCCGCCGCGACGCCCGCCCCGACCACCGCGCGCCGCGTCGTCCGCCGGGCCACACCGGCATAGCTCATCGGTGTCAGCGGCCGGCCCACCCTGGCCTCAGCCTCCGCAACGAAGCTGCGGTCGAAGACTCCGCCTGTGTCATTCCAGAACAGGCCGGCAGCAAAGGCGGTTGCCGCCGAAGTGCCGATCAACAGTTTCCGCAACATGATCATTTCTTGGCTCCTGAAGGTGTGCCGGGGGGAAGCTCGTCGAATTCGATCATCGCCGCCGAATCCAGTGTCACCTTGGTCGCGCCGGCGGGCACCTTGAACACGAAAGTGTCGGGATCGGCGAAGGCGTCGGTCTTCCAATCCTTGATGCGCAGCGTGTATTGCG
The DNA here is from genome assembly GCF_003957705.1 of Bradyrhizobium sp. LVM 105. Lineage (NCBI taxonomy): Bacteria > Pseudomonadati > Pseudomonadota > Alphaproteobacteria > Hyphomicrobiales > Nitrobacteraceae > Bradyrhizobium > Bradyrhizobium sp. LVM 105. The sequence continues at coordinate 93,254 of NZ_QZMV01000011.1, forward strand.
GCGCACCGGTCAGCGTCTTGCTGGTGATCACGTATTTGCGGGGCACCGGACTGGCGCCGATCTCGATCCAGATCTGCCAGTCGGTGTCGGCTGTACGGAATGCCAGATGTTCGCACTCGACGCCGTCAACCACGCCGTGGCCGATATGCTTGCCCTCCGTCGCGGTCTGCACCAGTTCTTCGTACGCATTGGAGAGCAACAGATCGGTGCCTGGCATGGCTGCGCCCGACGATGCCTGAAGCGTGTCGATCACCTTGTCCACCGTGTCGGGCGCAGCTGCCTGCATGTAGGACTTGGCGTCGTTACCGTAGAGCGACACCGTCTTGCCGTCATAGACCAGCTCGACGTCGGCGTAACCGCCGGTGCGCCTGACCCGCAACTTGTCGGGCCTGCTCAGCTTGAATTGCCCTGAGCTCGCGAACTGGATCTTCTGAAGCTCAGGTGTAATGATCTCAATATCGCTGTCGAACGAAGCCGACAGGGATTTCTGGCTCGCCAGATAATCGGCCATCGACTTGAGGATCTTCGCCGGATCATCAGCGCAGGCCGGTGAAATGGCGGCGAGCAGCAAGGCCGTGCCGACTGCTCCAATTGCGGTTCGTATGGTTGCTGCTTGGCTCATGCAATCCTCCCGAGGTGACGGAATTCAACGCATCCTGTGCGCCGCATTGCTTGACATGAATCAAGCGAAGCGCACTTGTCGCTATCTGGCAGGGCAGCGTTGATAGCGAATTTCCATATCTTCCATACCCGGGAACAGGCGAGCGAGACTGTTCGCATCCAGCTCTTTCAAACTGAATTGAACACTTGAAAGCATCATGTCGGTGGCGCAGCTAGCGATCAGGTTGACGTTCGCTCCGCTGTCTTTCCTTGTCTTGATGCGGCAGCGCGCAAACTTGCCGATGATCTGGTCACCGTCGATGATGAAGCCGCCGCCATAGACATCCGACATGTCGGTAAAACCAAGCTGCGCGCCCTTGCGTTCAAACACCTTGGCGCAATTGTCGGCATCGCTGACCCACGCCCCGTTAAGGTCCAAGGCATCAGTGCGACCAGACATGAGAAGCAGCGAGACCAATGTCGCGCCGAGCACCATTAAGAAATGATGTGAACTCATTCGATTGGCCTTTCTTGTGCCCTCAATGGCCGCCGCTGAACACCAGGGTCTGGATCGGAAGCAGTAACGCCTGGATGCGCAGCAAGAGTGCGTGGACCAGGCCGACGCCGTCGACGACATGCAGCGCGACCTTCCGGCTGGTCGGCGTATCCTTGGCCGAGATTTCCTCGTGATTGCTGGTGTAGGCATTGACGATGCAGCTACTGCCCGGCGTTACGCCGTCGAGCCCGCCCTTGTAGAGCGGCTCGAGGAACACCAAAATCGTGCCAGGCCGGACGTTGTTCTGAGCCTCGATCAACTGCTCGCCGGACCGAAACTGTCCGGCGGCGATGTAATCCTGCACGGTCGTGATCACGAGGGGGATGATGACCCAGGGCTTCGAGATGCAGGTCGCCTCCGCCACCATACCTTCCTTCATCACTTGCGCTTCGATCTGGCCGAAGCCCGCCTGCAGCGCCTTGCGACCGGCGCCCTCCGGAACGAGCACGCCGGCCGGCCGCATCAATTGGTTGACGACGTCGCCGGGGCGAATAAGGAACTGCTCGACCCTGCCGTCCACGCCGGCGCGCACGAAGGTCTTGTCGAGGTCGACCTGGGCCTGATCGAGCGCGGCTTCTGCACTGGCTTTCTGCGCCGGCAACAAGGTGGATACCTGCAGCGAGGCGGATTGCCGGGCTGCCGTGGCCGCGTCCAGGCTGGACTGACGCTGATCGAGCAGCACCTGGAGCTTTTCGATGTCGCGTTGCGGAACGATTCCGGGATTGCGGCGCTGCAGCTCGGTCTTGACGTCGAGCTCGTCCTTGGCCTGCTGATAGTTGGCCTTCGCCTCACCGATCTGCGCGTCGGCCTTGACGACCTCGGACTGCGCCGCCTGCACGGCTGCATCGATCTCCGCGATCTTTCGCTTCGCAGTCTCGTACGCCGCCTGCTGCTTCGAACTATCGAGCGTGAACAGGACGTCGCCCTTCTTCACGGGAGCGCTGAAGCCGACCTTGACGTCGGCCACGCGGCCCGAGCCCTCGGGCAGGATCGGCACGGTCCGAAAATACAGCGTTGCCGACGACGTGGCCGGGTGGAAATAGAAAATCATCGTGATCAGCGACACCGTCAGCATCAGGCAGCCGGTGATGCCCCAGCGGAGCTCGTACCAGATCGAGAAGAAGGTGATCTCCTTGCCGAAGCGCTTGCCCTGGCCGTAGCGGCGGTAGAGATAGTCGGGCAGGATGGTGACGAGCGAGCAAATCATGAGCTCAAGCATGATCGCGCTCCTTCTCCCGCTCGGGACTGACCACCGGTGGGCGCGTCGGGCCTGATTGCTCAGGTTCCTCTTCGCCAGGCGCCGCATCGGCGATCCTCTCAACGGAATTGGCGATGCTGCGCAACGGCGTGCCGAAATCTGGAAGATCGATCATCGCGAGTAATAGCCCGGCAATCCAGAAGACGTGCATGTGCGTGAACAGCGAAATGATCCCAAGCACGGCGACGATCTCGAATTGCAGCTTCTGCGACTTGTGCGCCATACGCTCCGGCAGGCTGTGTAGGCGCCAGTAGAGCGTGCCGACCCACAGCACGGTACCGATCAGGAACACGCCCATCACGACCATCATCGTGTCGGTTCCGCTTCCCGGTGCGAGGTAGAAGGGAAGATGATGCGGGGCCATCGGATGAAGCTGCTCGCCCAATATAATCTCCCACAAGCGACCGAGCCGACCGCGGCCCGCTACGGTCACGATCATTCCCTGGCAGCGGGCAGCTCTTGATCTGGATCAAGGGAGCGCCTCCACCCGGACCTAGCCTTCCGTCAGCGCATAAGTGGACACACACCCAAAGCAGGGAGCCGTCAGTCATGTCCGGCCTCGATGATCTCATTCCCAATGCCACTCAGATCCGGAAGGAAGCAGCCCTCAAGGAGGCCGAGAAGGCCGACGCGTACGCGCGCGCCGCTGCGGCCGCCGAGGCGGAGAAACGCGCACTGATTGAACGGCTCAGTAAACCTTCCGGCAAGACCGAGGAGGAGAAAATCAAGCTGGCCTCGACCATCATCCAGCGTGCGGTGCGGAACGGCCTGACCGAGGTCCAGGTCTATCGTTTCCCCAACACGCTGTGCACCGACAAGGGCCGGGCCATCAATCAGATGGAAAAAGGCTGGGAGGACACGCTCACCGGCATTCCCAAGGAGATATTCCAGCTCTGGACCGACTACCTTAAGCCGCGCGGCTATCGCATCGCGTATCAGATCATCGACTTTCCCGGCGGCGTACCGGGCGATATCGGCATCGTCATCTCCTGGGGGGATTGAGTGCCGCTCGAACTGGTGAGAGGACCGGATGGCAAAGGGCGAGCCCGCGGAGCGGATGAAGCGGAAGGACTATGAGAAGCAATTGGAGAAGCTCCAGGTCGGGCTTTGCCATCTTCAGGAATGGGTCAAGGCCCAGAAACTAAAGGTGATCATCATCTTTGAGGGCCGCGACGCCGCTGGCAAGGGCGGGACGATCAAGGCATTGACCGAGAAGGTGAGCCCCCGCGTGTTCCGCGTCTGCGCCCTGCCCGCGCCCTCCGACCGGCAAAAGTCCCAGCTGTTCATGCAACGCTATATCGAACAATTTCCGGCCGGAGGCGAAATCGTAATCTTCGACCGCAGCTGGTACAACCGCGCCGGCGTCGAATATGTCATGGGCTTCTGCTCGCCCACCGAGCACAAGCGTTTCCTGGAATTGTGCCCTCTGGTCGAGAAATTCGCGGTGGACGCCGGCATCGTCCTGATCAAGCTGTGGCTGGAGGTCGGGATGGAGGAACAGGAGCTTCGCTTCCAGGCGCGCATCGAGGATCCGCTGCGACAATGGAAGCTGAGCCCGATGGATACCGAGTCGTTCGGCCGCTGGTACGACTATTCCCGCGCGCGCGACATGATGTTCGAGGCGACCGACACCAAGCATGCGCCGTGGCGACTGATCCGCTCCGACGACAAGCGGCGCGCGCGCCTCAACGCTATCTCGCATATCCTGCAGACCATTCCCTACAAGAAGATCAAGCGGGAGAAGGTCAACCTGCCTTCGCGGTCGCATAAGGGACGCTATAACGACCAGGCCAGCCTGCGTGGTCTGAAATTCGTTGAAGAGCGATACTGAAACGCCTGGATCCCGAAATGGAAAAAAAGGGCTGCGGTGGCGCAGCCCGTCTTTGTTCTTTTTGTAAGCCCGTTTGCTCTGCCTATTTCAGACGGATCGTAACGCCGCCGACCGCAGCCGAGACTTCCGCCCCGATCTTCGGACCACTGAGTTGAAGAATGACGCCATTGGCGTTCTGCAGCTGCACGGCACCTGCACCCGCTGCGACAGCCCCGCCTGCTCCGCCCACAGCGTAGGAACCTTCAATCGATGCGGGCCCTCTGAGATTGAGGGCCCGACCCACGAACTTGGTCGTGGAGGCACCGATTGTGAAGCCCACGCTCATGCCAGAGACAGTGAACGGATACTTCTTGCCCCGGTACAGCAACACGCCCTCGCCGCCACCGACGCCGACGATGAAGCCGCCCTTGGTGAACACGACGGCGACCTGGCCGGTGTCGGCACGCGATGGCGTGCTGAAACCGGCAACAACGGCGAGCGAGGTAGCCAGGACGGCGCCGATAGCAAGCTTTCTCATGATGTCACTTCCCCTTTTTGATTGTCGCGCCGCTCATTGAGCCAGGATCATTGCGAAATAGCCGAACACGGTGAGCAGGATGCCCGAGACGGCATAGGCGACCGGGAATCCGATCCAGGGTACCGTGCTCTGGATTTCGACCGCCGCTTCACGACATGGCCCGGAATGCGACCGAGCGCCGGCAACGCCCCCCATCAGCACGGCCGGGTTGATCTTGAAGATATGGAAGCCGATTGCCCAGACGATGAACGGAGGGATCGTGCAGGCGATGAAGCCGGCGATGAATATCTTCAAGGCAACCGCGCCGGTGAGTTGCGCCAGGAGTCCGGCACCCGCATTGATGCCGACGATGGACACGAAGACGACGAGCCCGAGATCCTCCAGGACGTTGCGCGCCGCGTTCGGCGTGTTGCCGAAGAAGCGCAGCCGCGACACGATCGAAGATACGATCACGCCGGACAGCAACAGGCCGCCGGCATTGCCGAGGCCGATCTTGGCACCGAACGCCGGGAATTCGATCCGGCCGATCAGGAACCCGAGGATCATGCCCACGGCCAGTGTCAACAGGTCGGTCGACGTGTTGGTCCGCGCAATGCGTCCCCACATTTCGCCAAGCTCATTGACGGCCGACTTGAGGCCGACCACCGAGACGATGTCCATCCGCTGCAGTTCGGTCTTGAGACCGGCGGCCAGAGGCACACCACCACGCTCGACCTTGGTGACCTGCAACTGGCCGGCGATCGCCGTGTCGCGGAAGGATTCAAAGGTGCGTCCGACCATCTCCTTGTTGGTGACAAGAATATCCGCCTGATCCATGGGAATGCCGAGCGCCGCGGTATCGGCCACCTCGGGCCCGATCAGGCCCATCTTGTCGGTGAGATGCTCGGTCGTGCCGCCGAGCGCGACGACGTCGCCCTTTTGCAGCACCAGATCGGGATCGGCTCCCTGTGGCTCGCCGCCGCGCGCCACGTTGACGATGCGGTACTCCGGATGGATCGAGCGGAACTTGGCGATGCTCATGCCGACCTGCGCCGGATTTTCCAGTCGATAGGCACGCAGACCGAACTGCCGATAACCGGTCAGGCCGCCGCCCTCGAGATCCTTGACGCCGAAGTCCTTCTCGTACTTTTTCGCCGCCGCCTTGGCATCGATGCCCCACCAGCGCGGCAGGTATTTGCAGATCAGGATGATGCCGACGGTACCCCAGATATAGGTGATGCCGTAGGATAGCGCGATCATGCCCGTTGCATCCTCGGGCTTCATGCCCTCAGGCAGCTTGACGACACCCGAGGTGATGGCCTGTTCAGCCGAGCCGATCGCAGCCGACATGGTCTGCGAGCCCGCCAACATGCCGCCGGCGGCGCCGGTCGGAAGGTCGAACAGCTTGGCGAACATGACGACCAGCGCGAGGCCGAGAATGCTCGACACCACCGCCAGGAACACGAACTTGATGCCGTCTCCCCTCAAACTGTTGACGAAGGAAGGTCCGACCCGCAAGCCGACACCGTACATGAAGAGATAGTAGAACAAGCTCTTGGCGAAGTTGTTCAGCTCGAGCTTCACGCCGTAGCTCGAAGACCAGACCGCAAGCCCGGCGCCCACGACGATGGCACCGGCGACCATACCGAGGCCATAGCCCTTGATGCTGGCCCGGCCGATATAAACGGCGAGCCCGACGACGAAGAACAGCAACAGATACGGATTCTGCTGCAAGAATGTGAAGAACGCCTGCATGTTCATCCCCTCTAACGGATTATGACGCGGCCTTGAGCTTCGGCGTTGCCGTCGGCTTTGGCCTGCCTAGTTTGGCCAGTGCTTCGGTGCGGACGAGCTTGAGCCCTTCCTTGGCGTCGTAGCCATGGATCTCCTTCACATCGAGCTTGCGCATGAAGTCGATCGTCTCCTGGGTGATGACCTGCCCCGGCACCATGATCGGGAAGCCCGGGGGATAGGGAATCACGAAATTGGCGGAGACGAGCTCGGGCCCGGCCTTCAGCCGCCGGTCGATCTCGGGATCGTTGAGGCGGATGTGCTCACAGCCCGCCACGTCATAGGCGGCATAGAAGCCGCTGCGGATGTCGCCTTCATTGGTCTTGGTGCCGGCATCGCCGCGGAAGCTCGGATGGAAATGCGAGAAGTTCGGCAAGTCAGGCACGTCGGTCATCAAGCTCTTGACCCGGGCTTCGAACGTCTTCTTCGCGTTGGCGCCGCCTTGCGCGAGTCCGCGATCGACCTCGCCCGCGATCTCGGCAAGGACGCGGATCAAATGCGCGACGTCGCTGCGGGTGTTGTTGATGTTGGACTGCACCAGCACCGAGTTGCGTGAGGTCTTGTTGACCTGGATGTTGTACTCGTTGGCGAGGATGCCCTTGAACTGGGTGCCGTCGTAGCCGGCCGTGCCGCACACCAGCGTCATCCGGGTCGGATCGAGGCAGAACTCGTCCTCGTCCAAACTCTTCAGCGTATTCGCCCAGTTGACGCCCGGTGCGAGATAATCGGTGAAACCGCTCTGGCGGTACTGCGCCGGCACCATGACGTCGGCGCCAAGAATGCGGAAATACTTCGAGAGCAGCGGGTTGTTGTTGACGGCGTGGCGGATGGCGAGCGCGATCTCCATCGCATTGGCGACGAGGCCATACCCTTCCAGCTCCATCTGACGCCGCGAGATGTCGAGGCTGGCGATGAGCTGCTGGTTCGGGCTTGTCGAGGCGTGAGTAAAGACGGCCTCCTTGAACTGCTGCTCGACCGTGTGGAATTCGACGTCCTTGACCGAGAGCATGGAACCCTGCCGGATCGCCGACATCGATTTGTGGGTCGAGTTGGTCTGATAGACGCGCAACCGGATCTGGCGCGGATCTGGAATCAGCCGCGTCTTGAGCAGCGCTTCATCCGAGGGACTCTTGCCGAGCTCGGCCCGCTGCTTCTCATAGGCCGCGACCGACTTCGGATCGTGCATCCAGGCCTCGATCTCGTTGGCGGCCCCCATGGCTGTGCGCCGGCGCAGGAAGGGCGAGAAGCGCGCGAAGCCGAACCAGGCTTCATCCCACAAGAAGATCAGGTCGGGCTTGATGGCGAGGCATTCCTCCATCACTCGGCGGGTGTTGTAGATATGGCCGTCAAAGGTGCAGTTGGTGAGGTCCAGCATCTTGACCCGCTCAAGCCGGCCGTCGGCCCTGGCGCTAAGCAGCGCCTGCTTGATCGTCTTCAGCGGTACGGCGCCGTACATCGAATATTCGGTCATCGGGAAGGCTTCGACGTAGAGCGGCTGAGCGCCGGCGAGCACCATGCCGTAATGATGCGACTTGTGGCAGTTGCGATCGACAATCGCGATGTCGCCCGGCGCAAGCAGCGCCTGCACCGCCATCTTGTTCGAGGTCGAGGTGCCGTTGGTCACGAAGAAGACACGATCAGCGCCGAGCGCGCGCGCTGCCTTCTCCTGCGCCTTCTTGATGTTGCCGGTCGGCTCCAGCATGCTGTCGAGGCCGCCCGTGGTCGCGCTGCTTTCGGCCAGGAACAGGTTCGGGCCGTAGAATTCGCCCATGTCGCGGATCCAGTCCGACTTGAAGATGGATTTGCCGCGGGCAATCGGCAGCGCGTGGAACGTCCCGATCGGGCGCTGCGCGTACTTCTTCAGATTGTCGAAGAACGGCGTATCGTAGCGATCCTGGATGCCTTCGAGGATCGACAGATGCAGCTCCAGAAGTTCCTCAACCGAATAGAAGATGCGACGGACCACGCTGGCTTCGGGGTTTCCGGCGAGCTCCTCGACGTCGCGATTCGAGATCATGTAGAGATCGAGCTCGGGCCTGACACGCTTGATGATCTGGGCAAGCCGCAGCGCGGACGCGTCGGACTCGTCGTTGAGGCCTGCCGTGGCCGTGATCGAGCGGAGCACCGGCGCGTTATGCCGCGAGCGCAGTCCAAATCCCTCGTTGATGATGACAGCGCCGATGTTGGGATTGAGCATCGTCGCACAGAAGGCGTCTTCGAGGCTACCGACGATGACCGGCTCATAAACGAAAGCATCGACCGGGCGCCGCAGCTTGCGCCATTCGGCAGCGAGCGCCGGCCATTGGCCTGGAGATACCCCGGTGACGATCAGGGTCTCGAAATAGGGCCTGCGTGTCGTATGCGCACCAAAGGTCGGTGGGACCAGCTCGGGCACATCGCCATTGCCTTCGTCCTTCGCGCTCCAGTCGCCGGCATGCTGGCGGAAGGATCGCGTCGCCAACGCCTGGGTGATCCGTGTCGCAAGGGCAAGCGATGTTGCCCCATCGCCGGCGGCCGCCGCTTCACGCAGCGCCGCCATCAATTGCAGGCCGGGATAGCCGTGAAACTCCTCGGTGACCGAGAGATCTGCCAGCGCTGCATCGTATTTTGCTCGGTCGCCGCCGCGAGCCCACGTCTTCGCAGCGTCGACAAGATCACGCCAATCGTCTGCCCGTGCCCCCGGGCCCGAAAAGAACTGATCAATGCGCTTCTGTGTGGGCTTGGCGTCTTTGGACATGCGTCTCTCCCGATCCCTGAGGCGAAGGTTGATGCGGGATCGTGGGTGCGGCGCCGGATGCACCATTGATCCAAGTCAACGGTCGCGCCATTCTGAGCAGGCCGCGATCGCTGCGATGCCAGTTGCATCGCAACACGGAGCCGCTATGGCGTTCGCCTGCTCGAAGCGTGCTGGTCGTCGCCCAAAACGGCATCCAGCGATCGCAGCCATTGGCCGCTGTCGGTCTTTTCAGCCAATCCTTCCGCCCGCAGCAGGTCCCGCAGTTGCGCATGCGCGCCGACGATGCAGAAGCTGGCGTGGCGGAGCGCGAGCTCATCGTTGAGGTCGCGCAGCATGCGCGCGCCAGCGAGATCAATGTAGGGCGACGCCGAGAGGTCGCAGACTACGAGGTGGAGGCGCGGCGAGTTCCGCAGTGCGACCAGCACCGTGTCCAGGATCGTCTCGGCATTGATGTAGAGCAATGAGGCTTCCGGGCGAAACGCAATGACGCCGACCAGCGGCTCGACATCATCGTGCCGCGCGCTGTCGGAGTAGCGACCGCTTCCCGGCAGCCGGCCGAGAAATGCCACGTTCGGCCGCGAGGCTCGCGCGAGCAGCAGGAAGATCGACGCAATCGAGGCCAGCAATACGCCCTGGAGGATGCCGAGCAGCAGCACCGACACCAGGGCAATGGCAGCGGCATAGAAGTCGATCCGGCTGACTTGCCACATCCGCAGCAGCGCGCGGAGGTCGACAAGCCTGTAAACGGCCGCAAAGACGATGGCCGCCAGCACCGCCTTCGGCAGGTTGGTCAACAGCCCGGTGAAGAACAGAAGGCATAGCCCAAGCGCCACCGAGCAAATCACCAGCGCCAGCGGCGTTCGTGCGCCGGCATTGTCATTGACGGCCGATTGCGACAGTCCGCCGGCGACGGGGTAGCCATGGCCAAAGGCGGTCGCGAGGTTCGCGGCGCCCAGCCCCAGGAACTCCTGCCGGACGTCGAGGGAATAGCCGTGCTTGGCGGCAAAGCTGCGGGCGGCAGAGACACCTTCTATGTAAGCCAGCAGGACGCATCCGGCGGCGAGCGGAAACAGCTCGTCGAACTGCAGAAGCCCGAATGCCGGCATCCCCAATCCCGGCAACCCCTCGGGGATCTTTCCGGTGACGGGCACACCAAGCGCCGGCAGGCCGAGCAGCGTTGCCACGACGATCGCGAGCGCCACGATCGTGATGCCGACCGGCTTGCCCGGCAGAAGCCGCTCGCCGAGCAGGAGGAGCAATAGCGCGACTGCGCCGATGGTCAGCACCAGAATGTCGATATGTCCGAGTTGCCCTGCCAGCTTGAGGGCACGATCGAAGAAATTGTGCCCGCCGCCGGCGACACCAAGCAGGCTCGGCAACTGGCTCATGATGATGGTAAGCCCGGCACCGGCCTTGAACCCGATCAGGATGCTGTCGCTGACGAGGCGAACCAGCACGCTGAGCTTGAACAGCCACGCGATGAAACAGAGCACCGCCACCGCGAAGGCTGTGAGACTTGCGATCTGTACATAGCGCGCTGCATCTCCACCGGCGAGTGCACCGACGCTGGCGGCAATCATCAGAGAGATCGCAGACGTCGGACCAATCGCAAGTTGCCGTGACGAGCCAAACAGAGCGTAACCGATGCCGCCGAGCATGTAGCCGTAGACGCCGATCTGGGGTGGCAAGCCGGCCAGCGCGGCATAGGCGAGCGAGACGGGAATCGCGTAAGCGGCGAGCGTGATGCCGGCGACGGCGTCGGATGTCAGCCACTCGCGCCGATAGGCGGCGAGCCATTGCGCCGGCGGAAAGAGCCGGGTCCAACTCCGCTCGGGCGAGGCCTTCATCACGTCGCCTCGCGATGCGGCGTCTCGCACCGCAGCAGAACGATCAGCAGCGCGACCACGGGAATGGCGAGCGCGAGATCGGGAATGCCCTTGGTGGCGAAGGCGCCGACGGCAGCGCCAAAGCCGAACACCGCGCACAGAGCGAAGAAGATACCGGACCGGCGCAACGTCCCTGGCGCCGCGCCTCCGGACGCAACCGCAAAAATCGTCTCGATCGCCTGGCGCATGTTGCCGGTGATCATCACCGTGCTGCAAATGGTGCCCTCGACTTTGGTAAAGGAAGCGGCCTGCATGGCGGCGACGAGCGATATGCCGAGCGTGCCGGCGAGATCCGGCAGCCGGTTGTGCAGGATGCCTATCGCGATCAGCAACAGTATCTCGAGCAAGGTGCTGATCGCGCCGGCTCGCTCGCCGACGATGCGGCGCAGCCATGCCGCGATCAGGATTCCGACCGCAAACGCCAGGATCGGAGGCACGAAGTGAAGTGCCTTCGGCCAGTCGCCTGCCGTCGCATAGACCCAGAGGAAAATCAGGTTGGCGGTCTGGGCGTTCGCCATCACGCCGTGGATGATCCAGGTATAAGCGTCGATATAGCCGCCGGCAAAGGCGAGCAGCAGAACGATCTCGACCGTCTCGTCGCGGCGGATCGCGCCAGAGGCGACCTCCAGAATGCTCATGGCGGCAGTGCGGGCTGGGGCAGGTTTCGCATGACGTGATTGGCCGCGCCTTGTCGCCGGCAAGGCTTGATCTGGATCAAGAAACCGTCCGCGGTCACCAATCAAATCGGTGGCAGCTGCCGGGGATATGCGATCATGGATACCGTCAGGTGGATCATCACCGCCGCACCGGAAATCTTTCTGTTGCTGGCAATCGCAATCGGCACCCTTCTCGGGCGGATCAGGTTGCGCGGTTTCGCAATCGGCACCACGGCCTGCATTCTGATCGTCTCAGTCCTGATCGGGCAACTCGGGACCTTCACGTTCCCGTCCCTGCTGCGCGTGATCCTGTTCAGCCTGTTTGTGTTCACAATCGGCTACCGGTCCGGACCGGAGTTTTTTGCCTCGCTCAGCATGCGTACGCTGGCGCAGGTCGCCATGGCGCTCGTGCTCGGAGGCACGGGGCTTGCCATCGTGCTCGCGTTTGCCTTCAGCTTTCAGCTTGATCCCGGCACCGCGTCCGGTATCGCCGCGGGGGCACTGACCCAATCCTCGGTGATCGGAACCGCATCCGGCGCGCTGGCTCAGCTTGGCCTGCCGAGCGACGTGTTGAAGCAGCAGGAAGCCAATATCGCCGCCGGCTATGCCGTGACCTACGTGCTTGGCTACATCGTGACCCTGCTCTTCGTGCCGTTTGTCGCGCCGAAACTGATGAGGGTCGACCTGAAAACCGAAGCGAGGAAGCTGGAGGCGGAGCTTTCAGGCGGTGAAGCGCCATCGACCGAGAATTTTGCCTACCGAAAATTCCAAGCCCGTGCCTATCTCGTCTCGACCGCAGCGGGCCGAACCGTCAAGTCGCTCGAGGAAGAGCTCGGCAGCCGCACTGTGGTCGAGCGCATTGTCCGCCAGGGCCTGGACGTCGAGCCTCATCTGGATACGACGCTCGAAGCCGGCGACAACATCGTCATCACGGGACGAACCGCCGCCATCGTTGCGGCCAGGCCGATCATCGGCGCCGAGATCGACGCGGACGAGATCATCAAGGCGATCCCTGGCAACGTGGTCGAGGTGCTGGTCGACAACCGCCAGCTTCACGGACGCTCTATCAAGGACGTGGCCGAACGCGTTGGCGGCAATGCGCGCGGCGTGTTCCTGCGCGCATTGACCCGGATGGGCCGCGAAGTGCCACTGAGCCCCGATACGCGAGTCTATGTCGGCGACGTCATGACCCTGGTCGGCAGCACGCGCAACATCGAGCGGGCTGCCGCAAATGTCGGCCAGATCCTGCGCGCTGGCGACCGCACCGATGTCGCCTTCCTTGCCACCGGGATCGCGGTTGGCCTGCTTGCGGGCCTCGTCAGCGTCAAGATCGGCAGCGTCGCACTGACGCTCGGCGGCGGCGGAGGCGCGCTGATTGCGGGTCTGGTCTGCGGGTGGCTCCGCTCGCGCCGTCCGACCATGGGCGCGCTGCCACCCGCCGCGCAGCAGATATTGAGCGATCTTGGTCTCGGCGGCTTCATCGCCGCCATTGGGCTTGGCAACGGCGCCGCCGCCTGGGCCGCGATCCAGGCGCACGGGATGCTGCTGGTCGGCATGGGCCTTGTCATTACGCTGGTACCGTTGATCGTCGCGACGCTCTTCGCCCGCTACGTGCTGCGCATGAATCCGGTCGTGACCTGCGGTGCACTGGCCGGGGCCATGACCGTCGATGCCGCGGTCACTGGTGCATGCGAGGTCGCCGAGAGCCAGACGCCTGTGCTCGGGGTTGCCGTGCCTTACGCGGTCGGCAACGTGGTCCTGACCGTGCTCGGTCCAATCATTGTGGCAGCCACCTACACTGGCTGAGGGGAGCGCTCATGCGTCCTATTCACCTGTTGCGCTGGCTGACCGCAGTTCTCGTGGCCGTCGCTGCGGCCCCCACCGCCCGCTCCGCTGATACGACGGAGACAATCCGCATCCAGGAAGAGATTTGGGCTCTGCCCCTGCCCTTGCCGATGTTCGCCTATGTCGTCCGGCCGGTCGGCAATGGTCCCTTCCCGCTGGTGATCATGAACCACGGCGTCTCGCTCGATGCGAAGGAACGCAGCTTTTTTCCGCTGGTGGAATTCCGTGATGCAGCGAAATGGTTTGCCAAACGGGGCAGCATGGTGGTGGCACCAGTCGGTTCAGGCTACGGCGCCGCCGCGATCGACATACCCGAGCGCGCGGTATTCGGCCCGTTCTTCTCCAAGATTGGCAAGTGCACCAACCCCAATTTCCATGACGCAGGTCTTGCGGTCGCTCAAGTCGATCTCTGGATCATCGATTACCTGGCAGCCGAGAAGCGCATCATACCGAAGGACGTCATCGTCGTCGGACAGTCTGCCGGTGGCTGGGCCTCGATCGCCCTGTCTAGCGTCAACCCGCCACAAGTCAGGGCGGTCATCATCTTTGCCGGAGGCCGCGGTGGCCGCGTCGGCGGCAAGCCGAACAACAATTGCGCGCCCGACAAGCTGATCGAAGCGACAGCTGATTTTGGCCGGACGTCGCGGGTGCCGATGCTGTGGATCTATATCGAAAACGATACCTTCTTCGGCCCCGACCTGTCGAAGCGAATGCATCAGGCCTTCACCGCGGCGGGTGGCAAGGCCGAGTACCATTTGGTGCCGTCGTTCGGCAGCGAAGGACATTTCCTGATTGGCTCACCTGACGCGATTCCGATCTGGTCGCCGCTGGTGGCGAAGTTTCTCGACGCGCAGAAATAAGCGCGCAAGTGCCGATCCCAGAGGTGCATCCATGACCAATGCTAGTCATTGCCTGTCGATCCTGCTGATGGCCCTGCTTGCCACCCCTGCAGCCCCCGGCATCGCCTCGGCAAAACAGAAACCCCAAACCGCCACGACCGCCGAAGCCCCACGTGGTCAGCGCGAGGCAAAGGACATCACCTACGGCGATTGGAAGAAGCTCTGCTTCAAAGCGGGTGGCGCGCCCCTGCTTTGCCGGACGTCGATCACCGGCAGCTTTGCGACCGGACAGCTGGCAGTGCGCGTAGACCTGATCGAGCGCGAAGGAGACAAGAGGGCGCGATTACAGATGTTTGTCCCTGTTGGCATGTACCTGCGGCACCCTGCCAAGCTGAGCGTCGATCAGGGCGGCACCTATCGGGTGCCGTATAGCTGGTGCGTGACCAATGCCTGCATAGCCGCGGATGTTGCCGACCCGAAGCTCATCAAGGAGATGGAAGCCGGAACGAGGCTCGTGTTGGAGGTCGTCGATTCCAATCTTCTGAATCTGACAACCGCGCTGCCGTTGGCAAGGTTTGCGTCCGTTCGCAACGGTGCGCCGGCGCAGACGCTGGAGCAGGATCTCGAAGAATAGCCCGACCGGCAGCTCGGGGCGCGCTTGCACGGATCTTTATCGTGTTCACTTCGTTGCTCCATCGACTAACTGCGTGCAATCGCAGCAAACATCGCGACGAGCTAAAGGCGCGGCACGGCAGCGATTTGTCGATTAATCGTTTCCGGCGAACCAGGCCGGCTTCTTGATTCATATCAATGGTTGTCTCACCGCTTCAGAATCAACTGTCGTCGATGTCACCTCCAGACGGGAGATCAACATGCGGTTGTGGGTCATAGCGGCGATCGTCAGCCTTACGCCGGTTTCGGCTTTCGCCGTGTCCGACTGTCGGGTCACAGGCAATCCATCGGTATTCGGTGTCGACATGACTGCCTATGTCGCAATCAAGTCCGGCGAAACATGCAATTTCCCGATCCGAATTCCAGGCATAATGAACAACGCGGGCGTTGCCAGCAAGCCTGCACACGGGATACTGAAACAGCTCAACATAACGACTTTCAGATACACCGCGAAATCCGGATACAGGGGCAATGACACCTTTGCGATATATGGCGAAGGCAAAGGTCCGTTCGGCTCGGGCAGATCGGTCATCACAGTGAACGCAACCGTCGAATAGCGGTGAAGCAGTGCGCGCACAACGCGACCATACAACGTCGTTGGTTGCGATGCGCTACGCCATCCATCAAGCGGCGTGAGGATCGCGTGTCCTGCAGACGGTCAATCTCGAAAGACCCAGCGCGCTCCAAAGAACACCTTGTCGCAAATCTTTTGTATTGTCCCTGGGAACACGGCTGTCTCGATGAGGGAAAGCTACTGAAATACCTACGGGCTCGCTAGGTTGACGTTCGCTTCGAGCAGTCCAAGACGTTCCGCGATGGAAACCAGTTCCGCCAGCGACCGAGCCTGCATTTTCTCCATCACCTGGTGACGGTGCGCCTTGATGGTTCGCTCGGTCGTTCCAAGATCGTATGCGATCTGCTTGTTGATCTTGCCGCGCACGATCAGGTCGAAGACCTGGCGCTCCCTTGGCGTCAGCAGGCCAAGCAGGGCACGCAGTCCATCGAGCTTGTCGCGCAGACTGCGAGCCTGGGATTGGTTCGCCAGCGCACGCTCGATCGCATCGATCAATTGCGCGGACGAGACAGGCTTGGTCAGGAAATCCTCGGCGCCGGCCTTGATCGCCCGCACGGTCGTCTGGGTATCGGCATGGCCAGTGAGAAAGACGATGGGAAGCGATGACCCCCGCTCGAGCAGGCGGCTCTGAAGCTCAGGTCCACTCAATCCCGGTATTTGCACATCGAGCAGGATGCATCCCTGCTGTTCGTTTCTAGGCAGACACTCCAGCAGATCCAGAGCCGATGCATAGGTCGCCACTTCAAATCCGGCAAGCTTCAGCCGCCGCTCGATGGCCGTCCGAAAAGATGCGTCGTCATCCACGACGTAGACGAAGCGAGACAATTCCGAACTCCCGATAACGACAACTTTCGGCAAAACAAATTTCCAATTAACAACAACCCCTGCTTCTCATTCCGTGCACGAAATTGCGCGGCCTGTCCTTTGGTACAATGTCCGTTGGGACAATGTGAGAAACCTCACCTTTATCGTAGATAAACCTGGAGGCGTGAGTATTACCTCTCAATTCTCATAATGGAATACCTGACTAAGACCAATTCGCGATCGGCGTTGAGGAGTTGGCCATGTTCGTACGCACGACCGATCCGCTCCCCCGCCCTAGTTCGCTCCGCGCCCTGGGAATGAGCAGCGGTTCAGATCCAATTGTCCGCCTCAACGAGATTACATACAAAAAGGGCAAAGAGATCTATGGCGAGAAAGAGCCTGCCGAATACGTCTACCAAGTCAAGACCGGTGCCGTGCGAAGTTATAAGTTGCTGTCGGACGGCCGGCGCCAGATCGGTGCATTTCACCTCGCCGGAGACATTTTCGGGCTTGAGAACGGCACGACGCACCGTTTCACCACGGAGGCCGTCGTCGATACGACAGTACTCCTGATCAAACGGCAGAGCCTGGAGACGGTCGCCGAAAGCGACGCCATGGTTGCCAAGAACCTTCTCGGCATGACCACGACCAACCTCCAGCATGCGGAAGATCACATGCTGCTGCTGGGACGCAAGACGTCGCTGGAGCGGGTCGCCGCTTTCCTGATTGAGATGGACAAGCGGCTAACGGCCGCAGGCGTGCTGGCGCTGCCAATGTCGCGGCGCGATATTGCCGACTATCTTGGTCTGACGCTGGAGACGGTGTCGCGAGCCATCTCGCATCTGCACGAACTCGGAGTGCTCGGCTTCGTTGGGAACACGCAGCGCCAGATCATATTGCTCGACCGTCATCAGCTCGCGAGCCTTGATCTACAACCCTGAACGCTTCAGACACCTATTGGGTGGCACGCGACGCTCCATCAAGGATGGTGCGCGCGATCTCGGATGCACCGGTGATGATAATCTGGACACCGATGCAAAGCAGCAGAAATGCCGACAGCTTGGTCACGACGCTCGTGCCCTCCTCGCCGAACAGGCGAGCCATTGCGCTCGATTTCCGGTAGGCATGGTAGATCGCAGCGGTCACGGTGAGCGCGACAACCATGGAGACGATGGACGATGCGAACATGGCATCGAGGCTGTCGGACCGGCTTATCCCAATTGCGATCGCCGTCGCAATTGTCCCCGGGCCGGTCGTGAGCGGGATCGTCAGCGGAAAAAAGGCCATCCGTTTCATGGTTGCGAGATCCGCCGACGAAGCCACGGGAGGCTCCGCTGCGCCCGGCATGGCGTGGAGCATGGACCAACCGGTCGCCGCCACGACGAGGCCGCCGGCGATTCGGAGCGCCGGGATGGTTACGCCGAAAAAGTTGAGAATCTGGCTGCCGAGAAACAGCGATACCAGCAGGACCAGGAAGGCATAAGAGGCAACCCGCAAGGCAAGCTTCGCGCGCTCCTTCTCCGAGAGCCCCTTCGTTCTGTCGAAAAAGATGAAGGCCAGCCCATACGGATTGATGATTGCAAACAGCGCCCCAAAGCCGAACAGGAAGTCGGCAACCCATCGCGATGCTGCGAGTTCAGGCATGGGGGCCCGGGTCGTCTGTTGCGCCGCGACCAAGCATGGGTGCATCGGGTTGGCGAGAGCCCGAAGCAGGCATGTCAATCAGTCCGACGTGATCGAGGGTCTTGCGCAGGACCTCGAACAAGATTGCCGCCGACCAGCCAAACAGCAGGACGCCGTTCATGGCGGTCAATGGACCCATCAGCCGCCATTCGGGCACCGGCGTGATGTCGCCGTAGCCGAGCGTGGTATAGTTGACGAAGGCAAAATAGAGCAGATCGCTGCCGGGGGCGGCAGCCCGGACGAGGCCGTACGTCCAAGCCCACACCAGGATTTCCACCGTGTGCGCAACCTTCAACACCGCAGCCGTCGCGATCATCACGCCCATCAGGTGCAGCCTGGGTCTCTCGGTTCGCCGCAGCCCTGCGCCGCGGGCAATTCCAACCGCAACGATCGTGACAAGCGCGTGAAGGCCGATATTGACCACGCTTACCGAGCCACCGACCAGCAACTGCAACAGCATAGGGATCGACCAGACTTCAAACGTGCATAGCGGGCTTGCCCACGGTTGCCTGATCGGTCATCGCTCGCGCGTGGCTCTGCAAGGCTCGGGCTGATGACCATTGTTCATGACAAGCCTCCTTCCAGAGCTGGGTGATTACGCGCGAAGTCCTCCAAACCAGGCACCGAAATAGCCGGCATACAGAGCCGGCACTTCAACATTCATCGAGTGCCCGACACCGGGCACAACCACGAGCCGGCAGTCCGGCATCGCCTCGGCCATGACGCGGAGATCGGCCGGAGGAATCCAGCCGTCCCGCTCGCCCCACAGGACCAGGTGCGGATGTCGGATTTCCGCCATGCGCCGCTCCAGTTCGCGGCTTGCTTTCTCCTTGGTCAGATTGACCGGCGTACCGATCCAGACTCCCTCCGAGACGCCGAAGGTCTGCTCGATGATCCGCTCGAAGAGCGCCTGACACTCCCCAAGGCCCGCGCGAAAGCGAGGAATTGCGTTGGCGGCCATGCTTTCCGGAACGAACAGCGAGGACGCCGCCGTGGCCATGACGGTCCGCGTCAGCTCCTTGCTTGCCATCATGGCGCGGAAGACGCCAATCTGGTCGTCGCTGAATGACATGCCCAGCGGCGTTACAGGATCGAGCGCGAAGACGCGGCCGAACCGCTGCGGCTGCATCAGCAGCATCCGCGCGGCGATGATGCCACCGGTCGAATGGGTTGCCAGGTGACAATACCGAATGTCGAGCGCATCAAGCGCCGCCAGCATGTCCTCAGCGTGCTGCTGCATCGCGTAGTTGGAATAGTCAGTCGTAGGCACTGGCCGATCGCTGTCGCCGCAGCCGCGCCAATCGATCCCCACGACGCGGAGATCAAGGGGAAACAGCGGTGCGGCGAGCTCGATCCAGTCTTTGCTGGCGAGATTGCCGTGGACGAAGACGACGGTGACATCGCCTTCTCCCCACTCCCGCCAGCCCAGCTGGACCTCGCCCGCCCGCACTCTCGGCATCGGTCTATCCTATTTGTTCAAGCCGGCCGTCGGCGCGGCGCCTGGCGGCGTCGGCGCCACCGGCAGGGCCGAGACCACGGCTCCCTTGATCATGCGGTCGGTGCCGAGGGGGGACGAGGTGTCCACGGTGCCTTTGGTGACGAAATCCACCACGTCGGCAGAATATTCGACCGGATTGTCCGTGTGGATGAAATGACCTGTCTCCGGATAGACCTTCAGCATCGGTCGGTTGCCCGCATTGGTCATGCGGGTCATGAACGGCGTGATGACGTCGCGTCCGAGGTCCGTCAGCCCGTTAAAGGCGGGCGTCGGGATGAACGGCTCCTTGTCGCCGAAGGCCAGGAAAATCGGCGCCTTGATCTGCGTTAGCCGCTCGTAGAGGTTCTTCGGATCATCCTGCTGGAGCTCGGCCCCGATCGTGTAGACGTCGAAGATGAAGACGTTGCACCACTGCTCGAGCTCCTTCGGGTTGCCCTTGGTCAACCCGACGCGCTGCTCGGTGTGGAAGCGGGCATATTCGCTGTCGCCGAAGAAGTAGCCGCTCTTGGCCGCGGACACGGCGTTCGTGTCGGGGTCGCGCTTCTTGAAGTAGAAGAAGTCCCGGATGTTCTGCTCGTTCCGCGCCTTCTCGGCGGCCAGGATCCCGGTCTGGTCCCAGGCCAGCTTCCACTTCTCGAAGTCACGGCCGAAGGCGTCGTCGAACAGGCGCGCCTTCTTGTCCTTGGCGATGGTGATGTCGCGCGGATATTCCTCAAGGCCGGACGGCGCTTCCAGGGCGAGCCCCTGCACCGCATCCGGCCACGTCAAGGCGTAGCCCATGACGAACTGGCCCCCGAGCGAATGGCCGAGGTAGTAGGCCTTCTTGACGCCGAGCTGGTTGACCACGAGGTCGTAGATGACCTCGCGCATGTCCTGCATGGTGCGTGCCGGGCTCTTGTCGAGATTGCCCGGTCCGGACATGCCGTAATGCGGCAGATCGGGCACGATGACGCGAACTCCGTTGCGCAGGGCATACCGCATGACGTTGCCGTAATGCCCGCCGAAGGCACCCTTGCCATGGATGATGACAAGCGTCTTCGGGTCCCTGTCGGTCCCCGCATATTCGTCCATGTAGCCGATCTGCCAGGTGGTGCCGTTCTTGTCCTTCGCGTTGGCGTATTTCACCGGATAGGGATAGGTCACGAAGTCCTTCCAGAAGGACTTGCTCGGGTCGATCTTCTCGGCCACTCCAGGCACGCGATAGTTCTTGTCGACGAACTTTTGTGCACGATCGAGCGCTGCGACGTCGTCCATGAAGGCGACGAATTTCGGATCGTTCTTGCGCTGGTTGATGATCGGGAAGACGCCGTAATGGGCGACCGGGCTTTCCTGCGCGATAAGGTCCGCGCCGGGCACGCGATCGACAGCCTTCTCGGCCAGCTTGAAGTTTAGCCAGAGATCGTTGGTGATGTGCATCACCAGCGTCCGCGCCTGGATGCGGCCGAGATAAGGATTGACGTTGTGCGTCTCGCCAACCCGGTTGCGCCAGACGAGATCGACCGCGTCGTAGAGCTTGGCACGATTGGTGACGTTCAAGCCGGCCTTCTCGTTCGGCGAGTCCCAATAGAAAATTTCGGGCTGGACGGCAGCCCAGTTCTGGCTCGTGCGGTAGGCGAAGTCATACCCCGTCATGCCGAGAATTGACCAGCCGAACGCCACGCCGGGGACCGGATGCTTCTCCTTGGGCAGCTTGTAATAATCGCCCTTGCTCGCCTGCCACACCGGATCGGATTCGATCGCCGCCGTCATCATCTGGAAGGTCCAGTTGCCGACGGGGTCGTCGCCGTCCGACTGCGTCGTGCCGCCGATCGGCATCAGCGCGTTGATGTATTCCGGATGCATGACGCCCCAGACATAGGTCTGCGTGCCACCCATGGACACGCCGGTCACCAGCGCGACGCGCGCAACCTTCAGCTCGTCGCGCAGCAGGCGGTAGTTGGCCTGCACCATGTCGTAATAGCTGTACTGCGGGAACTTGATGCCGAGGCCGTCGGACGGCTTGCTTGCGCCCCAGGTACCGAGCGGATCGACCATGATCACGTAATAGCGGTCGGTATCGATCGGCCGGCCCGGGCCAATGATCGGCACGCCGCCCGAGAGCGGTGCGCCCTTGACCCACTGCTCGTACATGTCGGTGGAGTCGCCCGAATAATAGGAGTTGATGACGATCGCATTGGTGATCTCGCCGGCGGCGTTGCGGCGTGCATTGCCGATCGCGATGTAGCCGGTCCGCAGCTTACCGCCGCCGAGCGATTCCAGCGTGACGCCGCCTTCACCGCCGCTCTCCCATTTGGACGGATTGGCGAGATCGTACTTTCCCCCGAGGCGGAAGTTGGAGATCTCGTAGGACTTCTTCAAACCATCGTGCTGCATCTGCGACGAGCGCCGCGTGAAGGGCTGGGCAACGGCTAGGGCCGTGCCGACCAGCAGCAAAACGAGGGTGACGAGGCAATGCCTCAGAGCGCCTCTCCCGGACATGACGTATCCCTCCCGATGATGTTTCTTGCGAAAACGCTAGGTGGGGCGACATGGGGAGGCTTGATCTAACTCAATGGAATCCTCTTCCGAGGATCGAGGATAGCGCGACAGAATATCTGGCTGGTCGTCCCAATGCCTTTCCTCGATCATGGCTCATATCGGATACGCTATGAGCTGGAAGGGCCGGCCGGCGCGCCCACCTACGTCCTCGTCAACGGCCTGACCCAGTATGCCGAGTTGTGGGCCGCCTACCGCGATGCACTCGTGGCCCGACATTTTCGCGTTGCGACATTCGACCTGCTGGGGCAAGGCGGATCCGACAAGCCTGCCCTCTTCATCAACCAGGATGACCAGGTTACGGCACTTCGTCTCCTTATCGACGAACTGGGCGACGGACCGGTCTTCCTCAGTGGCATCAGCTTCGGCGGCCTGATCGCGCTGCGCTATGCCATCGCGCATGGCAAGCGTCTGTCCGGCCTGGTGCCCATGAGCTGCTTTGCGGAACTCTCGCCGCAATTGCTGCTGATCGGCAATGCTTTGCGCACCGGACTGATTCTCGGCGGCACCGGCTATCTCCAGGATCTGCTGCTGCCCATGAACCTGTCCGACCAATGGTTGACGCCGCTCCTGGACAAGCTCGACAGCGTCAAGCGGCAGGGCTGGCTCGTCAACGACGTCTACGCGCTTCAGAACCTGATGGAATCTTTCCTCGACTTTCAGCCACTGACGCCGCAGCTCTCGTCGATCTCCGTCCCGACCATGATCCTCAACGGCGAGTTCGACTTCCTGACGCCGCGGCCTCTGCATGAAACGCTCAGGGTTGAAATTCCGGACAGCGCATTGGTGATCATTCCGAAGGCGTATCATGCGTTTACGCTTGAAAGAGGCGCACTCACGGCCGACCTGCTGGCACGCTTCGCCGAGAACGTGCTGGCCGGGCACTGGCAGGGCAACAAGGCAGTCTGGATCGCCCCGGAAGACCCGGGCGGCGAGCTTACGCCGTTCCCGGCCGGCTACGATCATCTGCGCGCGATCCCCGTTCAGAGGACGGCGACATGAGCGGATTTTTCGGCCCGCTCGATTCCGAGGGCCGCGTGCCGGCGAACCAGCAGACGCGCGTCGCGGCCTTCCTGATCTCGGCCCATGGGGCGCTGGCGCGCCAGTTCGCATTCACTCTGCCCTTGAAGCTCGACACCGCCTGGCAGACTGAACTGAACGCACAGCTCTACCGTGAGGCCGAGATCGTCTCGCTTCTGATGCGCGCGACGGCATGGGTGCCTGATCTTGCCCTGGGTTATATAGTTGCATCCTGGGAGACCGCCTGGCTTCCCGCACCGATCGACGGCGTTGCAGACCGTTCTCTTGCCGGCGCGATCCACCTCGCGACGCTCGCACACGCGATTCATGCCGGCATCCGGCCAGCGGCTCTTTTGCCAGTGAACGCCAAGGCCGACGAACCCTTCGTCATGGCGCTGCGCCGCATCGAATTCGAGAGCGGTCGGCTGCTGCAGGGCCAAATCCTGTTCCTGAAAGGTCCCGAGCTGGTGCCCTTGCGCGATGCCGTGAGCGCGGCGCTCGAAAAGCGCCACGCCGGCGTGCGCAAGCTCTGGCGAGAAGCGCTGGAAAGCGTCGGTATCACGTTCACGAATGATGCGGAGCGTTGACGCAGATCAAAGGACCGGAGCGACCGCCGACCAACATTCCCGCACCGCCGCCTTCGACACGCCCCGACCGGAGTTTCAATCATGAAGGCCGTCTCCATCGAAGAAGCCGTTGCCATGATCCCATCGGGCGCGACCGTCATGGTGGGCGGGTTCATGGGCGTCGGAACGCCGGAGCGACTGCTCGACGAGATGGTCCGGCAGCATAAGACCGGCCTGTCCCTGATTTCCAACGACGCAGCGACGCCAGGTAAAGGTGTCGGCAAGCTGTTTGAGGCTTCGCTGGTCTCCCGATTGACCGCGACCCATATCGGCCTAAATCCGAAAGCGCAGCAGCAGATGCTGACGAACCAGATCGCCGTCGATCTCGTGCCGCAAGGAACCTTCGTCGAACGCATTCGCGCCGGCGGATGCGGCCTGGGTGGCATCCTGACACCGACGGGCGTCGGCACCCTGGTTGCAGAGGGCAAGCGCCAGATCGAGGTCGACGGCAAGCCGTTCCTGCTCGAGACCGCATTGCGAGCCCAGTTCGCGCTGGTGCACGCCTTTCTCGCGGATTACCTTGGCAACCTCGCCTATGCGCTGACGTCGCGCAACTTCAACCCGATCATGGCGATGGCCGCCGACACCGTGATCGTGACGGCGGAGCACATTGTGCCCGTCGGCGTCATCGCACCCGACCACGTCGTGACGCCGGCACCGCTCGTCGACTACCTCATTGCGAACGGGTGACATCATGGATCCGCAGATCGTCATCGCCCGCCGCGTCGCCAAGGAGCTGAAGAGCGGCGACCTCGTCAATCTCGGCATCGGCATTCCGACGCTGGTTGCGAACTACGTGCCCGCCGATCTGAAGGTGTTCTTTCAGTCGGAGAACGGCCTCATCGGCACCGGTCCGATTCCCGAGCAAGGCATGGCGCATCCGACACTGACCGATGCCGGCGGCCGCCCGATCAGCGCACTGCCGGGGGCTTCGGTGTTCGACAGCGCGATGTCATTCGGGTTGATCCGCGGCGGCCATGTCGACGTTACCGTGCTCGGCGGGCTTCAGGTCGACGCACACGGCCATCTCGCCAATTGGATGATTCCCGGCAAGATGGTGCCGGGCATGGGCGGCGCGATGGACCTCGTCACTGGCGCCAAGCGGGTGATCGTCGCCATGCAGCACGCCGCCAAGGGCAAATCGAAGATCGTCAAGCAATGCAATCTGCCCCTGACGTCAGCACGGCAGGTCGACCTGGTCGTGACCGACATGGCCGTGATCGGTTTCCCCGAGGGCAGGGCCACCCTGCTGGAGACCGCGCCCGGCGTCAGCGTCGGCGAGGTCCTGGCGGTAACGGAGGCCGAGCTCGTCGTACCCGACAACGTTGCGGAAATGAAGCTCTGACGAGGCCACGATCATGCGGATATTCGGCGACTTCAACGAGATCAAATCGGCCGTCGGCACCGAGATCGGAGCCAGCGACTGGGTTGAGGTGACGCAGGACCGGATCAACCAGTTCGCGCAAGCGACCTGCGACGAACAGTGGATCCACGTCGACCAGGAGCGCGCGGCCAAGGAGATGCCCGGCGGCAAGACCATCGCCCACGGCCTGCTCTCGCTGGCGCTCGCGCCGCTCTTCATCCGCTCGGTCATCGGTCTGAAGGGGCTGCGCAACACGCTCAACTACGGCGCGGACCGGATCAGATATCTCGCGCCGGTGCCGGCGGGGTCAAAGCTGCGTGGCCGCGTCACCGTGGCGGAGACCGAGGACGTGCCGCCGGACGGCTTGCGTGTGAACTACCATCTCGTGATCGAGATCGAGGGCGGCAAGAAACCCGCTTGCGTCGCCGAGCTGATCGCCCTGCACTATCGCTGAGCAAAAAAAGGCGAAAACAACCCCATGCACAGTAGGCTGGGGCTTGAAGTCATTACGTTTTTTCGGTCGGCGACAGTCAGCCAGAAAGACGGTTGCTCCGTCGGGCAAAACACCGACATAGGTGGCATGATCAGTCCCTCGTCTCCGAGACTGCCGGACGCGACAGCAACAAGTCCGCGCCTCAATCGATGATGTGATAGCCGCCGTCGACGTAGAGCACGCCGCCGGTGATCAGCTTGGCGCCGTCGAGTGCGAGGAACGCCGTGGCATTACCGACATCTTCGATGCTGACGAGGCTGCGGGTCGGCGCGGTGGACTGTGCCTTGTCCATCAGATCGTCAAACTCGGGGATTCCGGACGCGGCTCGCGTGGCGAGCGGCCCGGGGGAGATCGCGTGGACACGGATGCCCTTCGGACCAAGCTCGGCTGCGATGTAGCGGACGGCGGCTTCAAGAGCGGCCTTGGCCACGCCCATCACGTTGTAGTTCTTCACGACCATCTGGCTGCCGTAATAGGTCATGGTGAACATCGTTCCACCATTCTTCATGAGTGGCTCGGCAAGATGTGCCATCCGCATGAACGACCAGCATGAGACGTCCATTGTCTTGAGGAAGCCGTCGCGGCCGACGTCGACGACACGGCCGTGCAATGCTTCCTTCGGCGAGAAGGCGATCGAGTGCAGCAGGAAATCGAGTTGCCCCCATTCCTTCTCGATGCGCTCGAATACCGCCTCAGTCTGCCCCTCGACCATCACGTCCATCGGCATGAAGATCGGAGCCTCCAGCGCCTGCGCCAAGGGCTCGACGTGCTTTTTGGCCCGATCGTTCAGATAAGTCACCGCGACCTCGGCGCCGAGAGCGCGGAACGCCCTGGCGCATCCCCACGCGATCGACTGATCATTGGCGATACCGACGACGAGGCCCTTCTTGCCCTTGAGGGCAACCTTGCTGTCCGGGAAAACGGGAATCATGACACCCTCTTGGTTCTGGAATCGTGCGATTTGCCGTTCATCAGGAGCGCCAGCGTGTGCTGCGCAATCATCAATTCCTCGTCCGTCGGCACGACGTAGACGGGAATGGCACTGTCGGGACGCGATATCAGTCGGGCGTGACGCGCATTCTCGGCTGCATCGAGCGTAACGCCGAACCAGCCGAGGTGCTCCGCAACGCGCGCGCGGATGCCGGCGGAGTTCTCGCCAATGCCGGCGGTGAAAACGAAGGCATCCAGACCCTGCAGGGCGGCGGCGAGCATGCCGGCATTGAGCCCGATCCGATAGACGAAACAATCGATCGCCAGTTTTGCGTTGAAGCTGTCGCTGGCTTCGAGCTCGCGCATGTCGTTGCTGATGCCGGACAAGCCTTTCAACCCGCAATCGCGATAGAGAAAATCCTGGACCTTCGCGGCGGACAGCCCCTTCTCCGACATCAGGTAAAGCACGACGCCGGGATCGAGCTGGCCGGGCCGCGTCCCCATCGGAAGCCCATCCAGCGCGGTGAATCCCATGGTGCTTTCGACACTCTGTCCGCCCTTGATGGCACACATCGATGCGCCGCTGCCGAGATGGGCGACAATGATCCGCCTGTTCGCGATCTCAGGGGCAATCTGGGGCAGCGTTTTCGAGATATATTCGTAGGAAAGCCCGTGGAAACCGTACCGCCGCACGCCTTCCGAATGAAGCTGATGCGGGATCGCGTAATGGTCCGCGACCGCGCTATGCGTGCGATGAAACGCCGTATCGAAGCAGGCGACCTGGGGCAGCTTCGGAAAGTTGACGAGGATCGAGCGGACTGGAGCCAGATTATGCGGCTGATGCAGCGGTGCCAGCGGGACCAGGCGATCGAGACGTGCCACCACGCCATGATCGATCAACACCGGCCGGTCGAACTCCGCACCGCCGTGCACGACGCGATGCCCGACTGCAAGCGGATTGACCTGCATCTCGTTCCGCAGCCAATCGCCCGCGACCTCCATCGCGGCCGGAACGTTTGCCACCGCCTCGATCGGATAGCAGCGGTCGGCCCGCGAATCGCCGTTTGCACCACTGGCCCGCAGGCGCGGCCGGGTGCCGATGCCATCCATCTGGCCTTTGATCTGACGGCGAAGAGTGCCTTCGCCCTCGACCGAATAGACCTGGAACTTCACACTCGATGAGCCGGCGTTGACGACAAGGATCGTATCCATGGCGATCACGCGGCAATCGTTGGCGTTTTCAGTCGTCTCGCGTTGGCGTAAAGCGCGGCGACCGCGCAGGAGGCCATTCGTGCACGTGGCGAGTCGGCGCGCGAGGTCAGGACAACCGGCACCCGGGCGCCAAGCACGATACCCGCACCATCCGCCTTGGCAAAATAGGCGAGGTTCTTCGCCAGCATGTTGCCGGCCTCGAGATCGGGGACAACCAGGATCTGGGCCCTCCCCGCAACGTCCGACTTGATGCCCTTGATGCGCGCCGCCTCCGGATCGATCGCATTGTCGAAGGCCAGCGGACCGTCGAGCAGTCCGCCGGTAATCTGGCCGCGATCGGCCATCTTGCAGAGCGCCGCAGCCTCGATGGTCGACGGAATCTTGGAAGTGACGGTCTCGACGGCGGAGAGGATGGCAATCCGAGGCAGCTTTCCGAAGCCGGTCTGCGTGTAGAGGTCGATTGCGTTCTGGATGATATCGCGCTTGGCATCGAGATCCGGGAAGATGTTGATGGCCGCGTCGGTCACAAAGATGGTCTCGGCATAGGCTGGCACGTCCATGACGAACACATGGCTGATGCGCCGATCGGTGCGCAGGCCGCCGACCTTCGCCGTGACGGCGCGCATCAACTCGTCGGTGTGCAGGCTGCCTTTCATCAGCAATTCGCCTCTGGCGGCATGAATGAGTTCGACGCCCTTCGCTGCCGCGGCGTCGCTGTGCGCGGCATCGACGATCTCGTATCCGGAGATATCGACGCTGAACCTCGCGGCCGTCTCCCTGATCTTGCTAGCGGGCCCGACCAGCACCGGCGCGATGATCCCAGCCTGGGCGCTCTCGACCGCGCCGCGGAGCGAGGTCTCGTCGCACGGATGCACCACGATGGTCGGGGCGGGCGATGTCGCCCTGGCTGCCGCGATCAGCCGATCATATTTGCTAGGAGACTGTGCCGGTCTCGTATCGGCTGACATGATGTCGCCCTCCATCCTTCCAATATGCGTCAGGACGCCCTCGCCTTGGGGTCGAAAGGGGCAACGTTCGACGTTGTCTCTCCCGAATCCACGCCGAACAGATCGGCAATGCGCTTCAGGCGGTCCGCACGTTCTCCGGAAATCGCCTCGCTGGCCGACAGCACCTCGCGGATGGCGGCAAACGCTGCGCGCCTTTGATTCAAGTCGTCGGGCAGCAGCTTGGGAATCGCGGCCAGCGTTGCGTCCCTATCCAGCAGCAGCATGAAGAACTGCTCGCGCACCAGCGTCTTGAACTCGGCAAGCGTCAAACGCGCGCCGCCATGTTCGCGGCGAACCTGGCGCAAGGCCTCGATGCTGCGCTCGTCGACCATGCCTCGCGCCGACCCCACGTAAAGCAGCGCACGCAAGGCCGCTTCGCGGAGTCCGCCCTCACCGATTTTCGCCTTCAATTCGGCGATCCGCTGCTTGAGCATGGCGCGGTGTTCGGGCGACATCTCCCGCCGGCGTGATGGCTCGGACGTCGGATCGACCCCGACAGCCGCCTGCAAGAGAGGCGAACCGTAGACGTTGAGGAAGATCGCTTCGCTGAGCGCCTCCTGCGAGTCGCGCCAGCTGTCCAGCACGTGCACGATCTGCTTGGACATCTGCTCCTGGAACGCCAGGAACGGATTGTCCTTCGCGACAGGCTTGCGGTTCTCCTCGACCCCCTCTGCCGCGGACTTCACCATCGCCATCCAGGGATTCTGGCTGCTCAGCGCTTCATACTGGAGTCGCAGCGGATGCAGATTGCGCATCGCTTCGGCCAATTGCGGCGTCGTCATGCTCTTGACCCAGGGCTGAACGAATTTCTGGTAGGCAGCAAGATTGAGTTCCGAAACGCGCTTGGCAGCCGCGAAGCGTCGCTCGTCCTCGGGCGAATTGCCGCCCATGGCGCGGATGTCGTCGAGCGTGCGCGCCTCGCAGCGCATGACCCATTGGCCGACGACGAGATCTGAACTCGTGGTCTCCTCGCCCTTGGCTTCGAACGTCGCCTCGTAGAGCCCCGGCGGCAGCACGTCGATCAGGTCAATATTGCTGGAGAATTCGGCATGCTCTTTCTTCGCGACACCGCCGGAGACGAAAATGCCGAGGTGCCCGATGCTCTCGTGAACCGTGTAGACGATGGTCTGCCCGTAAGCCCTGATCTCATCGACGTCGGCATAGCAATCGAGGATCCAGTGCAGCGCTTGCTGCGGCGGCGTGACGTTGTCGCCCTTGGAGCAAAACACCAGGATCGGCGACCTGATGTTGCGCAAATCCACCTTGCGGCCGTCGGACATCTCGATCTTGCCCGCCGCGAGATTGTTGCCGACGAAGAGCTCGTCGACGATGAACTGGATCTCCTCGGCGTTGAGATTGACGTGCCCGCCCCACCAGCGTTCGAACTCCAGGTAGCGGTCGGCTTCGGTGTCGACCTTGGAATAGACGTTGTATTGCTTGGTCCAGAGCGTATTCGAGGGATTCTGGCTCTCGAAGTTCTGCACCAGCCACGCGCCGTCGAACTTGCCGGCGCCAAGATCGCTGGTCAGCGCCGTCAGCCAGCTTCCACCAAGCAGGCCACCGGCATAGCGCATCGGGTATTTTCCGTGCACGCCGGCCCAGTAAGCGAGCGGGGCCCCGGCAATGATCAGCGGACCGAACAATTCCGGCCGTAGCGAGGCCAGGATCATGACGGCCCAGCCGGCCTGGCAATTGCCGATCACGCACGGCTTGCCGTCGGCCTGCGGATGCAGGCTGATGACTTTCTCCACGAACAGCGCTTCAGCTCGCGCGATCCGCTCGATGGTCTGTCCCGGCATCGGCTCCGGCAGGAAGCCGACGAAATAGCAGGGATGCCCGGCCTTCATCGCGACGCCGATTTCGCTGTCTGCCTTGAAGCCGCCGATGCCTGGACCGTGGCCGGCGCGCGGATCGACCACGATGAACGGGCGGCGCTCAAGATCGAGTTCCACCCCCGCCGGCGGGATGATGCGCACCAGCGCGTAGTTGACGGGCTCGTCGAGCTTGCGGCCGTCCATGATCAATTCGGCAGCATATTGCAGCACATGCGGCGCGGTCTGCGAGACGTGCTCGCGGTACTGGTCGCCGCGCTGGCGCATGATGTCGAGAAACAGCACGCTGCGCTGGCCTGCATCGACCATGTATTCGACAGCGGAGGCAACGACCCCGGACAGCGGGCCGCCGGGCAGGCTTGGGATTTCCATCGACATTTTCGGACCTCATCACCGCGCGGCTTGATCCAAGGCGCTCGGGGACGGCCGACGTTGATTTAGGTCAACGTTCGGGGACTGCATGCCGCGCCGGGCTGGTGCGGTCGGTCCCGATCCAGGCCACCGCAAGTTCCCAGGCCACCGACAGGATGATCGGTCCGATGAAAAGACCGATGATCCCGTGGCCCAGGGTGCCGCCGATGACGCCGATGAGGATGACGAGCGTCGGCGTCGTCAGGCCTCGCCCCATCACCATAGGCTTCAATATGTTGTCGAGAATGCTGACTGCGCCGAGGAACAACGTCAGTAGCACGGCCGTGGAGACGTCCTTGTCGGTCCATATCCATATGATGACCGGGAGCATGACGGGGGCGGCGCCGATCTGGACAATCGAGAGAAGCAGCACCACGAGCGCCAACAGGCCGGCGATCGGGATGCCCGCCAACTTGAAACCGATACCGGCCAGCAGCGCCTGGATGACGGCTATGCCGATCACGCCTTGCGCTACCGCCCGAATGGTGGCGCCTGCCAGATCCAGAAAGTGCTCGCTCTGCTCGGGTACGATCCGCGACAGAAAGCCCCTGCCTGCCGCGACCAGCTGCGCCCCATAGGGAAAGATGAAGCCGGCGACCGCGACCGAGAGCAGAAACTTGATCGTGCCTACGCCGGCATCGCCTGCAAGACCAAGCAGCGTACCGGCGAATGGCTTGAGATACGGCGCGATCATTTGCAGAACCGGTCGCAGATTGGTCGAGGCCTGATCCCAGAGCTCGTAAAACTGCGTGCCGATCAGGGGCCAGCTCTTGATCGCCTCGGGCGGCGACGGAACCGCCAGTTCGCCGACCGCCAATTGGGCTGCAAAATCCTTGATCCCGTCCGCCGCGCCGAGGCCGAGCCAGGCCGCCGGCCCGATGACGACGGCGAAACTGGCCGCCGTGAGAATGGTCGCCGCGAGCTTCGGGCGGCCGCCCAGGAGCTTGGCGAGCAGGACGAAGGCTGGATTGAGCGCGACCGCGAGCACGAGGGCCCAGACCAGAATCGTCACGAACGGGCGGATCAGGTAGAACGTCCAGAAGATCAACAGCGCGAGTAAGCCGAGCCGGATCACCAGCTGGATCACGTCCTCTCCGGTGAGAAGCTGGCGAAGTGTCTTCACGGGTGCCCTCAGCGGTAGCCGCGCATGCTGCGCGGGAAAGGCTAGCCCGGGGCGTCATTCAGCCTGCTTGATCCAGATCAAGCGGAGTGCGGGCGCCCCTGCGTCTCATGAGCGGCATCCCCGGCAGTACGCTGTCCGGCCCGCTGAGACGAGAGCCCGCATGTCGAACGTCGCCACCTACAACGTATGCGAGCACCTGCGGGACGGCAGCCGGGTCGAAATCCGGGCGCTTCGGCCGGACGACGAGGCCGACATGCTTGATGCACTGGACCAGACCAGCGTGCAATCGTTGCAGCGGCGATTTTTCGTCACCAAACGCCATTTCTCCGACAAGGAGCGCGCGTTCTTCATGAACATCGACTTCAGCAATCACGTCGCGCTGGTGGCCGAGGCCGAGCAGGCCGGCCGTACAATGATCATAGGAGGCGGCCGTTACGTCGTCTTTGAGCCCGGGAGGGCCGAGATGGCGTTCGTCGTCATCGATGCCTGGCAGGGCCGCGGCGTCGGCGTCCTGCTGGCGCGTCACCTCACCGCACTCGCTCGCAAAGCCGGGCTCAAGGAGCTGACAGCAGAGGTGCTGCCGGAGAACAGCGCTATGCGGCGCATATTCGAGAAGCTCGGGTTCAAAGCCGCGGCCACGCCAGACCCTCAGGCGATTCACTTGGTGCTGAAGCTGAGCTGATTGGATCAAACCGGGTCCACAACGCAGCGCGGATCCGACCGGTCTGCCCTGCGTCATTGTATGAGCAACTCATTCCTTTGATCCAGATCAAGCGCAAGGCGTTCCCCCCGCCGAACCCTCCGCATGAGCGGATGATCATTGTGGGACTTCAGATGGTTGGGTTCAGATTACGCAAGCTTGTCTTCGCATTGTTCGGCGCAACGGCTGCGATAGGAGCAGCCGAAGCCCAGGTCATGGTCGACGTTTCCAAAATTACCTGCGATCAATATATCACGCAGCGCATTACCCACAGCCAGACCGTCAATGTCTGGCTGAGCGGCTTTTACGCCGGCCGTCGGAACAATCCTATGGTCGACACTCAGGCTCTCAGCCGCAACGCCAACAGAGTTTCGCGGTTCTGCGAATCCCATCGCGACATGCAGCTTCTCGACGCCGTGGAAGCGGTAATGAAGTGACGGCGATGCCGATGCCACGTCTCGGTCAAGCTCCTAGTCCCACGCGTTGACCTCATCGAGCTCGCTGGCAAGGCCGGGTTACGGCCATGGCCAGCGGAGGTGCTCGCCGGCGTTGAACGTCTCCGCAAGCCAGGCTTCGAGCCGGCCTCCGGGAGCTTTTGGCATGAAATCGCGTTGTGACGCTCCTCTAGAGAACCGTCCACTTGACGCTTACGCTCAACTCGTTCTCACTGGCGGCGGCCGACCGGTTAATGTCATTGGGCTTCCTCCATGCCGGTAGATTCTCCTCACGACCTCCCGCTCGTGATCTCGTCGCTGCCTCCGACGCGCCAGCAGCGGGTCGCAGCTTCGGCTGCTGCGATCATCCTGCTCGTGATCGCCATGCTGGTTGCTCCGTTCGCCCACCTTCAGCTCGCACGGATCGACGTGTTCGTTCCGGTACTCCAGACGGTTCTGAGCCTGGTCGACCTGCTCACGGCGATCCTTTTATTTGCACAATACGCGATTCAGCCCCACAGGGCGCTGCTTGCCGTGGGCAGCGCTTACATCTTCAGCGGCGCCATGGCCTTTCTGCAGACGCTGACCTTCCCCGGCGGCTACGGGCCCGCCGGTGTGATCGGCGATGGCAACAACAGCCCCGCCTGGTTCTTCGTGCTCTGGCATACGACTTTTCCTCTCTGCATCATGGCTTACGCCTTCCTGAAGGACGAAAAGCCGACCTCTCGAATTGCGCCGGCGAAGAGCCTTGCGATGACGATCTGCGGCGTGGTGGCGACGATTGTTGTGCTGGCCTGGCTGGTGACCGCAAACGTCGCACTGCTGCCGCCATTTTACACGGGCAGCATCACGCAACAGACGCGGTTCGGAAACCAGATCAACATTGCGCTGTGCCTGCTCGGCGCGATTACGCTCGCCGTACTGTTTGTCCGCCGACGCACCATTCTCGACCTCTGGCTGATGGTGACCTTGCTGGCCTGGATTCCGAATTTCCTGGTCGCGGCGGTCGCGAGCTCGGTCCGCTTCTCCTTGGGCTGGTATGCCGCGCGTGGCTTCGCACTCGTCGCGAGCTCACTGCTGTTGAGCGTGCTTCTGACGGAAACGGCATTGCTCTACTCGCGCCTCGCCAGCGCGTTGACGATGCTGCGACGAGAAAGGGGCAACCGGCTCATGAGCATCGACGCCGCCACCGCGGCGATCGCCCATGAGATCAGATCGCCATTGGCGTCGATTCCGCTAAACGTCGAGGCCGCGCGCCTGCAGCTTGGTATGGAGCCTCCAGACCTGGCCAACGTCGATGTCATTCTGCAGGACATCGAGGCGGCAAGCCTGCGGGTCAATGCAACGATCTCGAGCGTCCGAGAGCTGTTCAAGGGCTCGGGAACCGTCACAACCACCATCCACGTGGAAGCCGTCGTGCTGCAAGTATTGCGCCTCCTCGAGCACGAGCTGCAGCTCCACAAGATTCGGGTCGCGGCGAATTTTTTCACGCCGGGCCACTATGTGCACGCAGACCCCACGCAGGTTCAGCAGGTCATTCTCAACCTGGTGAAAAACGCGATCGAGGCAATGAGCCCTGCATCGGGCAGGCGGGAATTGACATTGTCCTCACGGTCCGAGCGCGGCTCTGCGCTCCTGATCGTCCAAGATACAGGACCCGGTGTTGCTCCCGCGGATCAAGAGCGAATATTCGAACCGTTCTTCACCACGAGGCCAAACGGCATGGGTCTGGGCCTCGCGGTCTGCCGAACGCTTCTCGAAAGAGCGGGCGGCAAGTTGGCTCTTGCTCGATCAGGCCCCGAAGGGTCGATCTTTGAGGTCAGACTTCCCCTCGCACAGAATGAACTCAGCGCGTCCAAGCACGATCCGGGGCGGGACCTCGCATAGGCGAGGTCTCGGTTGTTCTCGACCTGTTTCGACGGTAGTCGAACGAGGCGATTCCGCCGCCCCTTGCGGCATAGACCTCGTCGCAACAGGTGCTCGCACCGCGCTGACGAGAATTTGGAGTTCGTACACAAGCCCTTCCGGACGATAGGTGACTTCCACACGATCGGCGAACCGCGTCGCCATTCCGCTCAGAATGGTAGTGCCCCAAGCTTAAATCCCGGGAGCGCAAGGACAGCCGTGATCTAGCCGACCGCCCGCACAGCTCCGAGTCCTTCTCGCCAGGGTGCGCGTCAGGCCAGGCTTCCGGCTCGATCTTCAGATGGCGGCGATGTCCAGCTTCGAGCCGTCGACCAGACGTGACAGCCGGAATGGTGTGGGATCGACGCTTGGCGTGTCGTTTACGACAAGCTCCGCAGCCAGATAGCCGAGCCCCGGACCCAAACCAAAACCGTGCCCCGAGCAGCCGGCCGCGAGGACGAGGCCTTCCACCCCGTCCACCTGCGACACCACAGGCACCGCGTCCGGCGTGCAATCGACGAAGCCGCCCCAGGCGCTATCGATCTTGATTTCGCCGAGCTGGGGGAAGGTTTTCCGGACACTCTCCACCACTTGGCTCACCAGCCATTTCAAGGGCGGTGGATCCAGCACGCGATTCTGTTCGAAGATCCGATCGTCGTTGGTCAGCAGCGCTGGCATCGAATCCGGCCCCGAAACGAACGATCGGCCGACGCCGAGCCTGACGTTCTTCAGCCGACGCAAGAACTGCGGCATGAATTCCCGGCTGTACCGGATCGCCTGGGGCGTGATCTCGAGGTTCGCCTTGCCGCTGATCGCAAGCGTGTAGCTGCCGTCCAGTCGGCGCGTGATCGTGCAGTAGGGTGTCGAGACCGCCTCGCCGATATTGATCGTGGGGGTGGAACGCAGCGCGGTCTGCCGGATGCTCGCTTGGGGGAAGCTGATCCCGAGGGGCCGAAGGAAGCGCGAGGACCAGGCGCCAGCGGCGCACAGCACCGCGCTGGTTCTGATGTAGCCCTTCTCCGTGTGCACGCCCGCAATCTTGCCATTGGCCAGGTCGAGCGCGCGCGCGGCGCATCCCTGGTGGATCGTGGCGCCCAGCACTCTGGCCGCATCGGCGATAGCCGGCGCGGCCAGCGCAGGTTCGGCCTTGCCGTCCCGCTCCGAATAGGTCCCGCCGACCCATTTGTCGCGCGCTTCGGGGACGCGCTCGGCCACCTCCGCCCGGCTCAGCACGCGGGTATCGACGTCGTACTCCCGGGCGACCTCGCGCCACTTTTCCCAGCCGGCGAGCACAGCCTCGTCATGGGTCGCATAGACGAGACCGCAGCGCCGAAATCCAAGGTCCCGATTGATATCGCGCGTGAGCTCGTCCCAGAGCCGCATGGAGAGCACCGAGAGCGGCAGTTCGCGCCGGTCGCGATTCTGCTGGCGGCACCAACCCCAGTTTCGGCTCGATTGTTCACAGGCGACGTGGCCCTTCTCGAGGAGCGCCACCGAGAGGCCGCGCTTCGCCAGGTAATAGGCGGCCGTAGTGCCGAGGATGCCGCCGCCGACGATGACGACATCGGCCTCGGCCGGAAGACGCTCATCGCTGTAAATGCGCTCGACGTGGGGCGACATGTTCCAACGAACCTTGGCTGCCAGGAATGCGGAAGCAAAGTTCCGATCAGCCCTTCATCGCACGATGCACCCGATAGAATGTGCTGAAATCATCCAGGACTTCGCAAGATGTTGGGGTTTTTGGCCGCTTGATTGATCGAAGCTGCTCTCGGTCGATCGCTGGCCTTCATCGGTAAAATCCGAGGACGGCCTTGGTCTCAAGATACTCCTCCATGCCCTCAAGGCCGTATTCCCGGCCGTTGCCGGAGCGCTTGTAGCCGCCAAAAGGTACGTTGGGGTCCCAGTCGGGATGGTTGAGATGCACTTGACCCGACCGGATTTGATGGGCGACCGCCCGTACCGTCTCCATGTCAGTGCCTTGTACATGGGCGCCGAGACCGTAGACCGTGTCGTTGGCGATCTCGATCGCCTCCTCCACGCTGTCGTAGGGAATGATCGACAGCACCGGGCCGAAAATCTCCTCCTGCGCGATCCTCATGTCGCGACGGACGTTCGAGAAGATCGTCGGCCGCGCATAGAGGCCAATCTGAAGGTCGTCGGGCCGCCCCGGCCCGCCGATGACGAGCTTCGCGCCTTCCTTCAGACCGATGCTGATCATGGTCTGCACGCGCTCGAACTGCGGCCGGTTGGCGATGGGACCATGGGTCGTGCCTTCCGCAAGGGGATCGCCGACCACCAATTCAGAAGCGGCGGCCGCCGCCAGAATCTCGATCTCCTCCATCTGTGAGCGGGACACAAGCATGCGCGTCGGTGCGCTGCAGGATTGGCCGAGATTGCGGAAGGCTGCGCCGACGCCGAGCGGAACAGCACGGCTCAGATCGGCATCCGGCAGAATGATGTTCGGCGACTTGCCGCCGAGCTCCTGGGCGACGCGCTTGACGGTGGGCGCCGCGGCCTGCGCCACGAGAACGCCGGCCCGGGTCGAGCCGGTGATCGAGATCATGTCGACCTCTGGATGCGACGCCAGAGCGGCGCCCACGATCGGACCTGTCCCATTGACGAGGTTGAAGACGCCGGGCGGACAACCGGCATCGTCCATTACCTCAGCGAACAGCAAGGCGCTCAGCGGCGATAATTCGCTCGGCTTCAACACCACCGTGCAACCGGCCGCGAGCGCGGGGCCGA
Source organism: Bradyrhizobium sp. LVM 105 (assembly GCF_003957705.1). Classification (NCBI taxonomy): domain Bacteria; kingdom Pseudomonadati; phylum Pseudomonadota; class Alphaproteobacteria; order Hyphomicrobiales; family Nitrobacteraceae; genus Bradyrhizobium; species Bradyrhizobium sp. LVM 105. Next base: position 131,316 of record NZ_QZMV01000011.1, read on the forward strand.
CCTTGGCTGTGATCTGGTAGAGAGGCCAGTTCCAGGGGGTGATGAGGCCGCAGACCCCGATCGCCTCGCGCATGATCGCGGTGCTGCCGCGTCGGGTGACGAACGGATAGTCCGCGAGATTGTCGCGTGCAACGCGGATATGTTCGGCAGCCAGCGGCACCTGGGCTCGCCGCGCATAAGTGATGGCAGCTCCCATTTCGCACGTGAGAGCCTGCGCCAACAACTCCAGCCTCTGAAGAAGCAAACCATGAACCCGGTCGAGCAGCGCCGCTCTGTCGGCAGGCGGCGTCATGGACCAGCCGGCGTAGGCTCGTCTGGCGGCTGCGATGGCGCAGTCCACATCATCGTCATCGCCGAGCGTAACCTCGGCGATCGGCTGCTCCGTCGCCGGATTGACGACGGTTGCTGCTGCCGCGACTGATCCGACCGGCTTCCGCCATTCTCCGTCGATGTAGAATTTTCCGAGGAAGCCGGCTTCCGTCAGGTGTCGGAGGGGAGAGGTCATTGGAAGCGATCCTTGATCCGATAATAGGTGCCGACCGCCTACCAGCCGCGCATTCGTCGCCATCGCGCTTGGATCATTTCGCTGCCGCCGGAGACGACGTTGTAGACCTCGTGCTGCGAGGCCGTTGCGCAGGCGTGATTGGGCAGGATCCTGACTTTTGCGCCGATCGAAAGATCCGGCAAAGCCTCAGCCGATCGGGGCCTGATGGCGAGGGTGCCGTGCTCCTGACTCGCCTGCACAACGATAAGGTCGGGATAGATCTTGCCGGAGAGATCGCAGACCAGGCCGTACCCCTGATCGACCCGCTGCGCCGCGGTGCCGCGATCGCGTGACAGCGCCATCCAGCCCGCGTCGACCAAGATCCAGCCCTTCTCCGGCTTCGTGCCGATCACGGTGGCGAGCACCGAGATTGCGATGTCATCGGTCGTGCAGACACCGACACCGTGCATCACGAGGTCGAAGAACATGTAGACGCCGGTCCGCACTTCCGTGACGCCGGTCAAGTCTTTCGCGAAATGGGCGGTCGGGGTCGAGCCGACGCTCACGACAGGGCATTCATGCCCCGCGGCCCGCAACACCTCCGCCGCCGCGACTGCGACCGCCCTTTCATTTTCCGCGGCTGCGATGAGGGCCTCGGGCGTGCAGAGGCTGTAGGACTCGCCGGCATGGGTGAGAATGCCGGCGAGCTTGACGCCGGCTTCGGCCAGGATGGCCGCGACCATGCCGAGCTTGGGATCGGCGGCGGTCAACCCACCGCGGTGGCCGTCGCAGTCGATCTCGATGAAGGCGGACGGGGTCACGCCGGCGGCGCGACCGGTCGCACCCAGCATCGTCGCCTGTTCAGGGGAATCAAGCAGCACCTTGAGATCGATGCCCGCTCTTCGCAGACGCATTGCTCTCTCTGCGGTGTGCGGCGCCAGTCCCACGGCATAGGTCATGTCCCGGAAACCGTGCTGGGCGAAGTATTCCGCCTCCGCCAGGGTGGAGACGGTGATTGGCCCGGGACCCGACCGATGAGCGCGTCGAGCGACGTCGATGGATTTCGCCGTTTTCATATGGGGACGCAGTACGACGCCGCGCGCCTGCATACGCGAAGAGAGGCGGGCGAGATTGCGATCGAGCCGGTCGCTGTCGAGCAGGAGGGCCGGCGTTGCCAGCGCGCCGATCGTTTCGGCCGTCTCACCGTTTCGGATATCTGCCTCGCGCATCTCCTGGCGTAGCACGTCGACGTCTCCTAGCCGAACGACTGGTTGGCGAGCGCGAACAGGCGCGCCGTTCCGGTTGAGTGCGCCGGTGTCCCCAGGATCATGGTGGTGGCATCGCTGACTTGCTGCAGGCCGATGCCTTCGAGCCACTCTCCGAGCTGCGATGTGGTAGAAGTGTCGATGCGGACGAAAGCACGCTCGAGACGTACGAGCGCAGCTTCGATCAGCGCGCGGGCATCGGCCGGGTTTTCGGCGACGACAGGGCCGATGACATGTCCGCGGCCGAAGAGGCGGCAGATGGCGTAGCCGCGCGGCGTGCCGTCACGCAAGAGAACATAGCCATCACCGCTCTGGAGGAGCCGGTCCAGCATCCGTTGCCTGTCCAATCCCGTAGCTTCCTGATCGAGCCGCGTGATGGCCTCAAAATCCGATACAGCCATCGGCCTGATGAAGCCGGAATGCGGCGCCTCAAAACGCCCTCTTGGGATGCCGTGATGCTGATGGATGATCCCGATGGGGACGAAGCCGCGGCGCCGGTAGAGCATGATGCCTTCGGCCGTCGAATTCAGCGCGATGGTTCGTGGATGCGCCGATGCCAGCAACGCATCCATCAGCCGCGCCCCATAACCGCGGCCCTGAGCGTCTTTCGCGACGATGATCATGCCCGCGGACGCATGGGTGTCGCCGTATGGCCACCAAGCCGCTGTCCCGATCACCACACCGGCACGCTGCAACACAAAGCCATGGCCCAACTGCAGCGCGACGTCCCAATCCTCAAGCCGATAGGGCCAGGACATCTCTTGCGAGAGCTTTAGGGCACCTTCCAGATGCGCTCTGGCGAAGGGAACCAGGACCACGTTCTCTTCGACACGATCTCCGTCCTGGTATGCTGCTCTTGTCATGATACGCCGATGTCTCTTGCTCGGAGTTGCCCGACTAATCGCCAGTGGCCGACAGGAACGACGGCAATCTGATGATCCTCTGATCGTCTGCAGCGTATCTTGAGCTCGACGGCATTATGCGAGCAACCAGGAGCAAAGTTCGGTATAGTATTTCGTAGATGATGCAGCATCGCATCCAATATGCCGTCAACGGCTGGCGCGCCACATCGCGATTCGGTCACGCATCCGGTAGCCCTGAATGAACGCAGGCATGAACCAAGGATTGCCGCGATAGAACGGGATGAAAGCCGGAGGCCGGAAGTCAAATGCACTGCGCGCCCGCTCCTCATGTCCCATCAGCTTGTGGGCCGCATGCATGCCGATCCATGGCGCCCAGACCACGCCCGAACCGCAGAAGCCGGTGGCGTAGACGATGCCGTCCTTCTCGAAGATGCGGGGTATCATGTCGCGGTTCATCGCCACGTTGCCGAACCAGCTGTGTGAGAGGCGAACGTTCTCGAGCTCAGGAAACAGATTGACAAGCCCCCTGCGCAGAAGCAGCTTCGGAGCCACGGGATCGCCGACACGCGAGCTGTCACGTCCGCCGAGCAGAATGCGTTTGCCGTCGGGCGATGGACGGTAATAGAAGCCGATCTCTCGGTTCTCGGTGATCATCATGCGTTTAGGCATCAGCCGCGCCATGACTTCGGGCGCGAGCTCCTCGGTCGCGATGATCCGGCTGCGAACCGGGACCAGCCTGCGGCGCAGGAAGGGGACGACGCCATCGGTATAGCCGTTCGTACAAACCAGCACCTGACGCGCCTCTAGCGCGCCGGCTGACGTCACGACGCGGAATCCGGAGCCATCCCTCTCGATCGAGGTGACTGGTGTTCCGCCGTGGACGGCCACCCCGGAAGCGAGCGCGACACGCACGAGTTCTGCGTGGAATTTCGCCGGGTGCAGCCCGCCGATGTCCATCCGAACCGTGCCGCCGCGATAGACATCGGTACCGATGTAGTTGCGCTGCTCGGCATAGGGAACTGCATAAGCTTCGATCCCCAGTTTCTTCGCGAGTCTCTCCGCGCTGCGTCCCATGGCTTCGTATTGTTCGTATCCAAACGCGCCTTTGAACTGTCCGACCAGCTGGAAGTCGCAGGTGAGCCCTTCCGTCTTGATGAAATCGTAGAGAAATTCTCGCGCGGCCTTGCCCTCCGCCTCGATCGCCAGCGCCTTCTCTTCGCCGAACCGCCGCGCCAGCGTGTCGTAGTCCGGCCGAATGCTTCCGCTGGTGATTCCGCCGTTGCGCGTCGAAGCTCCCTCGCCCGGATTCATTGCGTCAAAGGCCGCGACCGAGCGTCCCTCGCGCGCCAGCATCAACCCGGCCGCGAGTCCAGCATAGCCCGCGCCCACGATCAGAACGTCAAGCTTCTTGGGCAATGGCTGCTCAGGCAGCGGCGTAAGCGGGGCGGCTTCCCACCAGTAGGGCGTCGCCTTCTCGGCAATTGTCGGCGCGTGCATGGCTTATGGCTCCTAGATGTTCAGGCGACCGCAGGCCTGCACCTCGGCTTGCATTGAACTCAAACCGTCAAAAGTGGTCGTTTCGAACGTCAAGGGCATCTCGGAGCCCATCGCCGATGAAGTTGAAGCTCGTCACCGCGATCGTGATCGCAGCACCGGGAATGATGGCGAGCCACGGAGCGCTGGCCAGATATTGCTGCGCGCCGTTGAGCATGTTGCCCCAGCTGGGCAGCGGCGGCTGAATTCCGTAACCGAGGAAGCTGATATAGGCTTCCAGCAGAATCGCGCGGGCGACCGCCAGGCTCGCGGCGACGATGATGGGACCCATGGCATTGGGCAGGATCTCCCGGAACATGATATGCCTCCGGCTCAGTCCCACCATACGCGCGGCTTGGACAAATTCACGCTCGCGCAGCGAGCGGACCTCTGCCTCAACGATCCTGGCAGTCTCCATCCAGCTCGTGACCGCAATGATGACGGTGATCATCACCGGGCTGGGCCGCAACGTCGCGGCCAACGCGAGCACGAGGAAAATCGAGGGATAGGAAAGGAACCCGTCGACCACGCGCATCAGCGCCGCGCCGATCCAGCCGCCGCGATAGCCGGCCGTTACGCCAACCAGCGTCCCGATCAGCGTTGACAGCAGCATCGCAGAGAATCCCACCAGGAGCGAGACGCGCCCGGCCATCAGCAGCCGCGCAGCCAAATCACGCCCGAGGGGATCGGTGCCGAAGTAGTGATGACCGCTTAGCGGTGGGGCAAAACGAGCGCGCAGATCGATGTGGAGCGAGTCGTAGGGCAACGCATATGGACCGATGGTGCATGCCAACACAAGCAGGGTGATCATCGTGACCCCCACGAGCGCCAGATGATGGCGCATGAAGCGGTACACCGCACGGCTGTGCCACCAGCGAGTTGGAGGTAGATGCGCGGCAATTGCGGTCATTCTGCTGCCTCCTGTTATCAGGCGTAAGTCCGCGGGCTCAAGCCAGGCGAATGCGCGGGTCGACGATAGCGATAACGATGTCTGCGATCAGGTTGCCCGAGACGACCAGAACGGCCGAGAAGATCAACAGCCCCATCACGACCGGATAGTCGCTGTAACCAAGGCTGTCGAGAAACAGCCGCCCCATTCCCGGCCAGGTGAACACCGTTTCCGTGACCAGCGCGCCGGTCAGAATGCTGGGAAGCTGCATCCCAGCCAGCGTGATCATCGGTAACAGCGCATTGCCGACCACATGTTTCAGCAAGATGCGGCGCTCGCTCACGCCTTTGGCTCGGGCCGTCTTGACGAAATCCTGGCTTAGCGCGTCGAGTGTCGCCGTGCGCATGTAGCGGCTCCAGATCGCGACATGAACCAGCGACAGCACCAAGCTCGGCAAGATCAGGTGATGCAGGTAGTCCATGACCGACCCGTCTCCGATCGTGTACATGTTGCCTGCGGGCACCCAGCCGAGCTTCAGCGTGAAGATGTAGATGCCGATGAGGCCGAACCAGAATGTCGGGACCGACAATGCGACCATGGCGCAGATCGTCGCGCAGTAGTCGAACAGGGAATAGCGATGGGTGGCACCGCGGATTCCGATCCAGGTGCCGACCGCGATCGCCAAGGCGGTGGACGTGCCCATCAGCAGCAGCGTCGCCAGGAGATGCCGACCAATCACCGCGAGCACCGACGAGCCATCGCGGAAAGAGTGGCCCCAGTCGCCCTGAATCAGCCGCCAGGCCCAGTCGAGATACTGGAGCCACAGCGGGCGGTTCAACCCAAGCTGCTCTGCGAGCCGCTCGACGTCCTTCTGGGTCATGCCGGGATCAAGCCCGAACTGCGCGAGAGGACCGCCCGGCATGAGGTTGAGAACCGTGAAACCGATGATCGAGACGATCACAAGCAGCACGATGCTCTGCGAGAGACGATTGAGCAGGAACCCGGACATTCGAGTCTCCATGTAAGTTGGCTGTACCAGTTCGCCGCCGTCCTCCGGCTATGCAGGCCTCGAGCGGCGGCCGGTCAACTCGTCCAATACCAGGCCAACGCGTTCCATGATTCCGTACGGGTATTCCCGTTCGGCACGACACCCGAAATCCCCTTCTTGTTACCCTGGACCGCATTGCTCTGGTACAGCGGAAGGAAGGGCAGGTCCCGACGTACAAGCTCCTGTACCTTGTGGTAGATCCCGCGCCTCGCTTCCGGATCGAAGGTGCGCGCGCCCTTGTCGAGCAGAGCATCGACCTCTGGATTTGAATACTGCGCATTGTTCGAGCCGCGCCCGCCCTTCGCTGCGATCGAACGCGAGTGCAGGCGGTTGGTAACATCCGGATCAGCGCCGATCAGATAGGTGCTGCCGACGATCACGGAATCGAATTGCGATTGCTGCCAGAACTCACCCCACATCACGGCGGCGGGCAAGTTCGATATCTTCATCTCGATGCCCAGCTGCGCGAATGCCTGCTGCAAGAACTGCTGCGCCTGCTCGCGAAGCGGATCGCCTGATGTTGTCGAGTTGGCGAAGGACAGGCGGACGCCGCCTTTGGCCCGAATGCCATCCCGTCCAGGCACCCAGCCGGCCTGGTCGAGGAGCTTGCGCGCGCGATCGAGATTGAACTCGTGAGCCGGCAGATTGGGGTTATGATACAAGGACTGCTTGGGCATGAAGGTCTCAGTCGGCGTCGGCACTCCGTAATAGAGCCCCTGGATGATTGCCTCCTTGTCGATTGCCGCGTAGAGCGCCTCGCGAACCGCAAGTTCCTTGAACTGGGGACGCTCGAGGTTCAGGTAGAAGGACTCGAATGAGCTCCTTGGGACCAGGGCCACCACTCGGTTCGGCAGCGTCTTGGCTTCCCCGTAGTGGTCAGGTGTGATGTAGGGCTGCCCCACCAGATCCACATCGCCGCTCTTGAACTGAGTGTAGAGGACGGTGAGGTCGGGAATGTATTTGAAGACCAGCCTCTCGATGTGAGGGCCTTCACCAAAGTACTCGAGATTAGCCACGAGCTCGAGATGATCGCCGGCAACTCGCTTGCCCCACTTGAACGGACCGGTGCCGACCGGCGCCTGGTTGAAGGCGGCGTTGCTCGGATTGGCTTCCTTCTCGAGTATGTGCTTGGGAACGATGAAGGTTTCGGTCAGGAACGACAGATAAGGCGCAAAAGCCTCTTCCATTCGCCACGAGATCTCCGTGGGCGAGATCACCGTGATGTCGCGCACGAGAGCATGGCCGGCCGTGCGCCAGCTGCGGAAGTTGGGATTCATGATCAGCTCGAGCGTGAACTTCACGTCCTCGGCGCTGAAAGGCTTGCCGTCGTGCCAGCGGACATCGTCTCGCAGGCGAATACGCCATTTGCGACCGTCCTCCGAAATGCCACCATTCTTCTGGTTCGGCACTTCCACGGCCAGATTTGGTTGAATGACGCCCTGAGGATCGATGCGGAAGAGCGCATCGAAGACCGAGAAATGCACGCCATCATCTACTTCGATGTGGACCATCAGCGGATTGAAGACGGTCGGCTCCTGCCCAAGTCCGACGATCACCCGACCGCTCGGTTTTGAAGACGTCCGAGCGAAGGCAGGCTTTCCCAGCAGATTGGGCGCGATCAGACCGGCAACTCCGCCGATCGCAACCATTCGCAGCGCGTCGCGCCGCGAGTAGCTCGATTGAGTCGTCGAACGCTTGCTCATGACCTCTCTCCTCGCTTTTGATGTCCGCCGTGGGGTTTATGGATTTGCTACGTGTGCTGCATTCGCCGGCTGCTCCCCCGGGATCGCCGCCACCAGTTCTCGCGTGTAGGTGGATTTCGGGTCGAGGAAGATCTGCGAAGGCGGCCCATGCTCCACGATGTGTCCGCGATGCATGACGGCGATTTCGTCGCAGATCTGACTTGCAACCCGCAGATCATGCGTGATGAAGATCATCGAGACGCCCGTCTCGCGCTGAATCCGGTCCAGCAGCTTCAGGATCTGAGCCTGGATCGACACGTCGAGCGCCGAGACAGCTTCGTCGGCAATCAGCAATTTTGGCTCGAACATCAGTGCCCGGGCGATGCCGATGCGCTGGCGCTGCCCGCCGGAGAATTCGTGCGGATAGCGGTCAAAAGCTCCTGAATCCAAGCCGACATGGGACAGAAGCTCTCGCGCGCGCTCGGCAGCCTCGCCGTAGGGCATCCCATGCGCGACCGGACCCACCGTGAGGATTTGGCCCACCGTCGATCGCGGATTGAGCGAGGCGAACGGATCCTGGAAGATCATTTGGATCTTTGGCCGCAAGGGCCGAAACTCGGCTTCCGAAAGCGCGGCGATGTCGCGGCCTTCGAACAGGATCGAGCCGCTGTCGCTGTCCATGAGCTTGATCAGCAGCCGACCCAGCGACGATTTGCCCGAGCCGCTTTCCCCGACCACGCCCAGCGTGCGCCCGGACGCAAGATCGAACGTGACGCCATTGACCGCCGCAACGATGCGCTGCCTGCCAAAAAGCGAGCTGCCGCTGCGATAGGTCTTTGCGAGACATTCCACCTTGAGGATGGACGTTCTGTCCGCGGGTCGCAAAGCAATGCGGTCCTTGCCGGTGAGGTGTGGCACGGCCGCGATCAGGCGGCGAGTATAGGGGTGGCTCGGCGACTTGAGCACCTGCTCGGCGGTCCCCTGCTCCACGCAATGGCCCTTTTCCATCACCACAACGGAATCGGCAATCTCCGCCACGACGCCGAAGTCATGGGTGATGAACATGACGCTCATTCCCTTGCGGCGCTGAATGTCGCGGATCAATTGGAGGATCTGCGCTTGGGTCGTCACGTCCAGCGCCGTGGTCGGCTCGTCCGCAATCAGGATCGCAGGCTCAAGCGCCAGAGCCATGGCGATCATCACCCGCTGCCGCTGCCCGCCGGAAAGGCGGAAGGGATATTGGTGATACATCAGCTGCGGATCGGGCAGTCCCACTTCAATCAACAGGTCGATGGCCCGGCTGCGCCGGGATTTCGGCGTGCCGACATCGTGCGCCGCCATCACCTCCTCGATCTGTGCGCCCACGGTCATCAGCGGGTTGAGCGCCGAAAGAGGATCCTGAAAGATCATTGAAACGACGCGGCCGCGCAGGCTGCGGAGCTTGATGGGCGAGAGGCCGACGATGTTCATCCCGTTCAGGTGGACCGCACCCGAGGAGACCCTGATCGCCTTCGGCAGAAGCCCCATGATCGCGTTTGCCGTGACCGATTTGCCCGATCCGGATTCTCCGATGATGCACAGGATCTGACCGCGCTTCAGATCGAAGGAGACGTTCTCGACGGCGTAAGCTCGCTCCATTCCCTCAGGCAGACTGACGCTCAGGTCGCGCACCGAGAGCGCAACATCGGCGGGGGCCGCAGCCTGCACGTCAGAGGCCATAGGAAGATCCTCCCCTATTGACCGGGTTCGGTCATGCGGCTGCAAATCGAGCCTTTGGCTCTTTGCGTTGCCACGCTCCTTCGACAGGTCGACAATTTGCCGCTCAACTTGCCATTCCTTCGTTGGAGGCTGCGACATGATTCAGGCCTCCTCGCGCAACAAGCAAGAGCTGTCGTTCAGAGCGCGGCGCCGACCGAATTGGTCAACCCGATCGAAGCGAAGCACAGATGACACCCGCGTCATGGCTTGATCGCTTCTGCCAAGGTGTGCTGCTGGGCTCATGCAGGTTGCCTCTATGGACTTCGCCCCACCGATCGAGTGGTTCTCCCGATATTGGCGATTTCGATCTCCCCGGAATCGCCGAAAGCGGGCATCCGGGCAGCAGGAACTTCCGAAAACGAAGTCCGATTTGGCATTTCACTCTGTGCCGCCAGGCCAGCAGCAGCGCCTGCCCAGAAGGGAAGCCCATCGATTGCCGAAGCGCGTGCATCGGTCTCGCCGCCCGCTAGCCGCAGCATGCACAATGTTTTCGCAATAATAGCCTGTGTCAAAGGCAATGAACCGCAGGAAATTCGGTCTGATCGCGAAAGTCCGCGAGGGCTGCCGCTTCTTCTCGAATACGTTACGGCAGCCACCGGAGACCCTGTCTGATGAGCGCGCCGCTCCTGCATATCGAATCCAGCCCGTTCCTGCCTGGCGAGGCCGATGTCGTGGTGATTGGCGGCGGCGTGGTGGGCGTATTCACGAGCTATTATCTCGCCTGCCGTGGCATCAAGGTCGCCTTGCTCGAAAAGGGTCGCGTCGGCGCCGAGCAGTCCAGCCGCAACTGGGGATGGTGCCGCCAACAGAACCGCGATGCGCGCGAGCTGCCGATCGCAACCAAGAGCCTCGACCTCTGGGAGAGATTTGCCGAGGAAACGGGTGAGGACACGGGTTTCCGCCGTTGCGGCCTTCTGTATCTATCGAACGACGAAACCGAGTTGGCGGGCTGGGCAAAGTGGCGCGATTTCGCCAGGACCGTCGGCGTCACCACACATATGCTTAGCGCGGAAGAGGCGAGCGAGCGGGGCAAGGCGACAGGCCGCAAGTGGAAAGGCGGCGTCTTTTCTCCAACGGACGGAACGGCAGATCCCTCGAAGGCAGTGCCCGTTGCCGCCCGCGCGATCATGGCGGCCGGTGGCACGGTACACCAGAATTGCGCGGCGCGCGGCATAGAACTCGGTGCCGGCCGGGTCAACGGAGTGGTGACCGAAGCGGGCACGATCCGTACGAAGATCGCGGTCATGGCGGGAGGCGCGTGGGCCTCTTCGTTCTGCAACCAGTATGGAATTCGTTTTCCGCAGGCGTCCGTGCGCCAGTCCATTCTCGCCGTCGACCCCGGCGCCGCCGGTCTGCCCGACGCCTTGCATACCGCGCTCGTGTCGCTCACCCGACGCGCGAACGGCGGATACACGCTGGCAATCAGTGGGCGCGCGCGAGTCGATCCGACGCCGCAACAGTTCAGGTTCGGCCGCGAATTCCTGCCCATGTTCGCCCGTCGGTGGCGAAGTCTTGCCCCGGGAGCGTTCGAGGGTGTGCGCCATGGCCATGAATCTCTTGCAAAATGGGAGCTGGATCAGGCGACCCCCATGGAGCTGAACCGGACGCTCAATCCCCGTCCCGACATGGCGCAGATTCGGCTGACGCATCGACGCGCCTGCGAATTGCTGCCGGAGCTCGGGCGCGTCGCCATCTCGAACGTCTGGGCCGGCTACATCGACAGTACGCCGGATGGCGTTCCGGCAATCGGTGAAGTCGATGCGATTCCAGGTTTCATCCTGGCGGCGGGGTTCAGCGGACACGGCTTCGGGATTGGCCCCGGCGCTGGGCATATGATTGCCGACATCATCACTGGTCGTGTGCCGATCGTCGACCCGCGTCCCTACAGGCCGGAGCGGCTGAAACTGGGGGCCTGGGGCAAGGTCGCCGAGTTCTGAAGGGCAATTTTACCGCTCAGTGGGCAAAGATGCGGGTTGGTGCTATGACAGTGTGTATGACGCTGAAGCCTCAAAGCCTTGACGCTGCCGTCCTCCACAATCTCAAGGCATCGCTATGAAGCTCGACAAGATCGACATCAGGATTTTATGCGAACTGCAGAAGAACGGGCGGATTTCCAACGTCGAACTCGCAGAGCTGATCAACCTGTCCCCGAGCCCATGCCTGATGCGCGTCAAGAGGCTTCAGACCGAGGGCTTCATCACCGGCTATTCCGCCCAGATCGACGTTGCCAAGCTCGGACAGACACTGACGGTGTTCGCCGAAATCACTTTGAAGAATCATCGACAGATCGATTTCGCGCGCTTCCTCACGACGATTGAAAAGATCGATTCCGTCGTCGAGTGCCATCTGGTTTCGGGCGGGTACGACTATCTCGTCAAGTTCATCACCTCAGGGATCAGTGAATACCAGGCGATCATGGAGCGCCTCGTCGAAATGGATATTGGCATCGACAAATACTTCAGCTTTGTCGTGCTCAAGTCTCCTATCGTGAAGTCTCACCTACCCCTCGAGAGCATCTTCAACGGCTGAAGAACGATCTGGCCGCCGATCGCGAGCGCGCCGATCATCCTTTCATCGCCGCGCGGACGTCGCTATCTTCGAGCGTCTGGTCGAGCGTGGTCCTTGTCCGTTCGATGATGCCGTCGATCTCCGCATCGGTGCAGCAGAGCGGCGGCGCATAACCCAGCACGCCCTGAGCAAAGGCGCGGATGACGAGTCCATTGTCCCAGGCGCGGTCGAAGATGCGACGTGCCGCGTCGGCTTCCGCCGGCAGGGGCGTCTTACATTCCTTGTCGGTGACAAGCTCGATTGCGGCCAGCATGCCGCGACCACGGACGTCCCCGACAAGCGGATGATCGACAATCGTCCGAAGCCCTTCCATCAGGCGGTGGCCGGCCTTACGGCCGTTTTCCAGCAAGCCGTTCTCGTAAAGGTCGAGGCATGCGAGCCCGACGGCTGCGCTGACGGGATGTGCGGAATAGGTGTAGCCGTGACCGACGGCCGTCTTGCCGGCGCCGTCAGCGATCGTGTTGTACACGCGGTCCGACATGAGAACGGCCCCCATCGGCACATAGCCGGAGGTCAGTCCTTTTGCCGTCGTCATGAGATCGGGCACGATATCGTCCTCTTCACAGGCGAAGAGCGGACCGACCCGGCCAAAGCCGGTGATGACCTCGTCGGCAACGAACAGAATGTCGTGCGCCTTGCAGACGGCGTGCATCGCCTTCAGCCAGGACGGCGGCGGAACGAGGACGCCTCCTGACCCCTGTATCGGCTCGACATAGAAGGCGGCAATGCGATCGGCGCCCAGCTCGGCGATCTTGGCCCGCAGGGCCGCAACCGATGCGGCAATGATAGCCTGAGGATGGGTACCGACAGGATTGCGATAGGCATAGTGCGACGGGATCTTGTGCTGCCAGCTATAAGGCACTCCGAAGCCCGTGTGAAAGGCGGGCAGTGCAGTCAGGCCGGAGCCCGTCGTTGACGAACCGTGATAGCCACACTCCACGGAAATGAACTGGTCCTTCTGTGGCGTACCCTTCGCATGATAGTAGTAGCGGATGAACCGGATCGTGCTGTCGACGGCATCGGAGCCGCCCAGGGTGAAATAGACATGGTTCAGATCGCCAGGCGCCAGTTCGGCGAGCCTCGCCGCCAACCTGATAGCCGGGTCGGAGCCCAACCCAAAGTATCCCGTCGCGTATGGCAGTTCGCGCAGTTGCCTTGTGGCCGCTTCAATGATGCTGTCCTGGCCGTAGCCGGCATTGACGCACCACAGACCCGCGAAGCCGTCGAGCAACTGACGTCCCGAGGCATCCGTCAGCGTGGCGCCCTTGGCCGATTTCAGCACCCGCACGCCCGACTTTTCATGGCTGCGGTAGGATGAGACCGGGTGAATCAGATGCGCCCGATCGAGTTCAGTCAGCGAGTTGCTCAACATGTCGTCCTCCAGATCGGCCGCAACGCCGTGCGGCCGCCCGATCTTATCGGATGCAACGTACGGCGACGGAGACAGCAGTTGCTCGCATGCAGCGTATGGATGGAGGACGTTTTGACTTTCATCGATGATCGCTGCGGAATTTTATGCCGGTGCCGAACGACCGCCCGGATGACGCTCGCATTCGACACGTGGGCGCAACTCTCTGCCAAAGCTCCGACCCAATACGAAACAATCTGCTCCGGGTCGCCGCGACAGCGGTGCTTTATCTGGTTGCTCGCTCGCTATGTTGCTTGTCGTGCCGGCAAGCGGCGCATGAGGACTGAGAGGACGAGCGATGGCAACGTTTAGACCCAAGTACATCACCTTCGACTGCTATGGCACGCTGACGAATTTCGACATGGCCGGCGCCGCGACCCGTGTCTATGGCTCGGAGCTTTCGGCCGCGGCGATGGCAAAGCTCATCAAGGATTTTTCGGCCTACCGCCTGGATGAGGTCCTGGGCGCCTGGAAGCCGTACTTCGAGGTCGTGCACAATGCGCTGGAGCGCGCCTGCAAACGCAACGGTATCGTCTTTCGGCCGGAGCATGCCCAGCGCATCAATGAAGAAATCCACACGTGGGGTCCGCATGCCGACGTGCCGGCGGGCCTGGCCAAGGTTGCCAGGGAGATTCCGCTGGTGATCCTGTCGAACTCCATGAAGAACCTCATCATGTCGAACGTTGAGAAACTCGGCGCTCCCTTCCACATGGTCATCACGGCGGAGGAGACCGGCGCGTACAAGCCGCACATGAAGGGCTTCGAGTATATGCTGGACAAGCTGGGCTGCGGCCCGGAGGACATTACCCACGTCTCCTCCTCCTTCCGCTACGATCTGATGACCGCCTACGACTTGGGCATCAAGAGCAAGGTCTGGGTGAACCGCGGTCACGAGCCCGCCAATCCCTTCTACGAATACACCGAGGTCGCTGGCATCGACGGGCTTGCTGCGGCAGTCGGGCTTGAGCCCCCGCGCAAAAGCGCTTGAACGCATTCTTTTTGGGTTCTCTCGCAGTGCTTCAGCTCTGCGAAAGCTTCAATAGAGATCGGTGCACAGTGAAGGAAAAAAGGGGGCGGTCGACCGCCCCCTTTCTTCTTTCGGCTGCCGATCCGATGGGCCGCTCAGTCCAGCCCGCCGACATGGAGCGCCTTGGTCTCGAGGTATTCTTCTATCCCCAGCTGCGCCCCCTCACGTCCGAGACCCGACTGCTTGAAGCCGCCGAAAGGCGCAACCTCGGTCGAGATCAGACCGGTATTCAGCCCGATCATGCCGAACTCCAGCGCCTCGGCAACACGCCACGAGCGCTTCAAATTTTCAGTGTAGAAGTACGCGGCAAGGCCGAATGGCGTGCCGTTGGCAATCGCAATCGCCTCGTCCTCGGTCTCAAAGCGGAACAGCGGTGCGACCGGCCCGAAAGTCTCTTCCGAAGCCAAGAGCATCTCAGTCGTCGCCTCGCCGATCACGAGAGGACGGGCATATTGCCGACCTTCCGGCATCGCCTCACTCTCCGAGATGATCTTCGCGCCTTTGTCCAGGGCGTCGCTGACATGCCGCTTGATCTTCTCGATCGCCGCCGCGTTGATCATCGGCCCGATTGTGACCCCCTCTTCCGTACCCGCACCGACCTTCATCTTCGCGACCCGGCCGGCAAGCTTCTGTGCAAAGGCGTCGTAAATGCCCGACTGCACGAGAATGCGATTGCAGCAAACGCACGTCTGGCCGCCATTGCGAAATTTAGACGCAATCGCGCCCTCGACGGCCCGATCGACATCGGCATCATCAAAGACGATGAACGGCGCGTTGCCGCCGAGCTCGAGACTGAGCCTCTTGATGTTGTCAGCAGCACCTTTCATCAGCAACGCGCCGACGCGGGTCGATCCCGTAAAGGAGATCTTGCGGACAGTTTCGTTGGCCATCAGCTCCTTGCCGATGTCCGTCGGCATGCCCGTCACGATGTTGATCACGCCAGGTGGAATTCCCGCCCGCTCCGCCAGTACACCCATGGCAAGGGCTGAAAAGGGCGTGAATTCAGAGGGCTTGATGACCACGGTGCAGCCCGCGGCAAGCGCCGGTGCCACCTTACGCGTAATCATCGCGTTGGGGAAATTCCAGGGCGTGATGATCCCGCAGACGCCGACCGGCTCCTTCAGCACCAGAATGCGGCGATCGACGCTGGGCGCCGGGATCGTCGATCCGTTGATGCGGCGAGCCTCCTCCGCAAACCATTTGACGAAGGATGCCCCATAGCGGATTTCTCCGAGCGATTCAGCAAGCGGCTTGCCTTGTTCCAGCGTTAGCAGAAGCGCCAAGTCCTGCTCGTGGCGCCGCATGAGCTCATACCAGCGCTCCAGCAGCACGGCACGCTCTGCATGAGCCTTGGTCTTCCACAGTTTGAACGCAGCCGCCGCGGCGTCGACCGCCGCCCTCGTCTCGTCTCGGCCCATGTCGGGGATGGTGCCGAGCACTGTCTGGCTCGCAGGATCGATGACTTCAACGGTGGCTTTCGTGCTCGCATCGCGCCAGTTGCCGCCGATCAGTGCTTGCTGGCGAAACAGATCCTTGTCCTTCAACGCAATCATGGCTTGCTCCTTGTCTTCGGCCCTCCCCGCCATCACAGCCGGGATTTGCGATTGGCGAGACGATGCCGTCTCATGCGAGCAGTACAGGACCGCACGCCGCATTTTTCATCGAGAATGAATTGTCTGGCGGCGTTGCATCCGGTCAGACGCGGCCCTGAAGGTCGAATATTCGGTGCGCCGTTTCCAGTGCGGCCCTCGGCACCGCCTCAGTCATAATGGCAGACGTAGATCTTTCGCACCGTCTCGATCGTGCGCCAGACTCCGACGAAGCCGGGTTTCATCACAAAGCTGTCGCCAGCGCGGTAACTCCTGACCTCGCCATCCTTTTCCTCGATTTCGATGAGGCCCGAGAGGATGTGGCAGAACTCGAAGGTGGTGCCCTTGATGGAATGGGTCTCGCCCGGTGTCGCTTCCCAGACGCCGGTCAGCACCTTCTCGCCTTTCGAGGCATCCTGCGCCCAGGTCTTGAAGGATGGACTGCCCGAAATGAGCCGTTCCGGAGCGGGCACGGCGTGCTTTGGTTCGAAGTCCGGATTGGTGTCGATGGTGACCAGAAGTGACATGGCATCTTTCCCGTTAGTAGCCGAGTGTTCGATCGACGAGGCCGACCGGAATTTGTCCGGCGCGGTGAAGCCGGATGTTCTCTATGACGGATTGTGCCGCCGTATGCGGTTGTGTCACGGACGCGATATGCGGCGTGATGATCACCTTCGGATGGGACCAGAGTGCATGGCTCTGCGGCAGTGGCTCGGGATCGGTGACGTCGAGCATGGCTGCTGCCAGGTGCCCGCTGTCGAGCGCCTCGATGAGTGCGCCCTGGTCAAGCTGCGGGCCGCGGCCTACATGCAGCAACCTTGCTCCCGCTGGCAAACGCGAGAAGAGCTTTGCGTTCAGGATGCCGCTCGTTTGCTCTGTCAGCGGGAGAAGGCAGACAAGGATATCCGTCCCTTGCAGGAAGTCCCCAAGCTGATCGTCGCCCTGAAAGCAGGCAACTCCCTCGACCGTTTTCTTGCTGCGGCTCCACGCAGCAAGGGGGAATCGAAACGGCTTCAGGCGATCGATTGCAGCTTGCGCCAGCCTGCCAAAGCCCAGGAAACCCACGCGCCGATCGGTCGCCTGTGGCGTTGCCAAGGCCTGCCAAAGTCCCCTGCTCTGCTGCTCCCCATAGGCGAGCATCTCGCGATGCAGCGTCAGCACGCCAAGGACGACGTATTCCTGCATCATGCGTACGATGCCATCCTCGACCATGCGCACCAGCTTCACGTGATCCGGTATGGTCTCCGGCTTGAACTGATCGACCCCCGCACCGAGCGAGAAAAGCACTTCCAGATTGGGAAAGCGCGAGACATCCTCTGGCACGTTCCAGGTCAGCAGGTATCGTATGCTTTCCGGATCGATGGATTCGTTACAATGGTAGAATTCCAGATCAGGAAGCTCACGCGCAAACGCCTCGCGGAAGACCGCGCCCCTGGCCGCGTCAGAATTGAAGAGAAAGGCCATCGATGCACCCGCCGTGTCACGCGGACAGTCGCGTACCGGGATCCTCGGTCATTCTTGCGCATGAGGCGGCCTCATTTGGCATTTCGCCGCCGACGAAAGCGAATTGCCTCGCAAGATCTCTTCTAGCACTCATGGTGGCCCGCTCTGTCTGCGCAATTTGCGAATTTCGAGAGGGTAGCTGCAGGAAGGAGCTTTCCCTGCCGAATTGCGCTGCACGACAGCCTGAAGATTTCGAAAACTTGCCCTAAACCGGCGAAAACTGCTGAGTATTCGTGCCATAATGCGGCGGAGCACGTCTGCTGTCCTATTGTGCTTCGGGACAAAAGGCAGGATGTCCCAGGGACCTGGCATCGTGCAAGAATGGATGAGGCTGAATGGGACGAACGGTACGCGTGAAGTCCTTTGAACTCGCTGCGAAGGACATCAACGAAGTCGATGTGAAACTGCTCCATGCGCTCTCAATTGGGGTCGGCTGGCCGCATCGGCCCAAGGATTGGAATTTCTTGCGTCGCGCAGGCCATGGCATCGTCGCGGTCGACGGCATCGGACGCGTCTTCGGCAGCGCGATGTGGTTCCCACACGGCCGCGAATTCGCGACGATTGGCTTGGTGATCACATCGCCTCGCACCCAGGCGCAAGGCACTGGGCGATGGCTTATGGAACAGGTCTTTGAGCGCTGCGGCGGTCGGAATCTGAGCCTCAACTCCACTGACGCCGCGTATCACCTCTATCTATCGCTGGGCTTCACCAAAGAAGCCGTCGTATATCTTTGGCAGGGGGAGGTCGTATCATCTCTCCCGGCGGTGCCAGTTCTGGACGGCGAATTGCACTCGCTTTCGGCGGAGAATGTCGAAGAGATAGCGGCACTGGATGAGCGCGCCTTCGGAACGAACCGCCAGAAGCTGCTTGCGTTGCTTGCGGAGGGGGCATCGATCTGCGTTCTGCGCCGCGGCGGCGAGACCGTCGGCTACTCCATGAACCGCGAATTTGGACGCGGTCATGTGATCGGCCCCATCGTCGCCAACAATGATTGTGACGCGATCCATCTCACGGCCGTGCATCTCAGGGATCTCGTCGGACGATTTGCCCGCGTGGATACGCGTGAACAGATGGGCCCCTTTGCCGACTTTCTTCAACAAAGCGGCCTCGCAATGAGCGATACTGTCACGACCATGTCCAAGGGACGGCGATTCCTCAACCGAAAGGAAAACGAGCCGTGGGTCTACGGATTGGCCGGTCACGCCCTGAGCTGAATCCGCCAAGCGAACTGCCCCATTGATGGCTACAGAATACCCATAGCGAGATACCGACATCTGGGATTGTTTCGCAGCCGTGCTGCGCGCCAACAAGCTACTGACTTGTCCAGCAGGCACGGGCAACGATTTCCTCGGCCGCGCCGTATCGCGGACGATCGTCATTCGGCTTTAGCGCACGCATTCGGCCCGAACTGGCGCATGCCATCGGCTCGCAGAGTATGTATCTAGCCTGCGACCCTGATGAGGGCGCGCTCCATGGATGCAAGGAATAGATCAACATGCTCCGCCTGGCAAACGAGCGGAGGACGCACCTTTAATGTATCCTCATTGGCCCCTGTGGTGCTGATAAGTACGCCGTCATCCCGCATCGCGTTGACGACATCCAAAGCCATTGCGCGCCGGCCTGCCGCCGGGGTGCCCTCCGCCCCCATGTCGACGCCAAAGAAAAGACCGGCGTTTCGGATCGCGCGCACCTCATGACGCTGCTTTGCTAGCTTCTCCAGTCCGGCGCGGAGGCGCTCGCTCACCGCGAGTGCCTTTTGCGGGATTTGGTCGCGCTGCAGGATCGTTAGCACGGCCTCCGCGGCGGCTATTCCGACTGTGTTTCCGGCAAACGTGTTCGAGTAGCGAGAGGTGGCACCAAATTGCTCCATCGGCGCTCTGCGACCAACCACAGCGCCAATCGGAAATCCATTGCCCATCGGCTTGCCGAGGGTAACGAGATCCGGAACGATCCCATGTCGCTCGAAGCCCCACATGTAAGCGCCGGTTCGCCCAAAGCCCGGTTGAACTTCGTCGGCAATGACCAGACCACCGGCCTCTCGCACCGCCGCAGCTCCACCGGCAACAAAGCCGGGAGGATCTACCCACACACCATCGCTAGAGAAAATACTGTCGATGAGCAGGGCCGCAACGCCAATGCCACGACGCTTCAGATCCATGATGGCCGAACGAATCTGCATCTCGAAGAAGTCCGCAGCCTGGGCTTCCGGTACGCCCGCCGGCCCAGGCAGGGACACCATCCGCACGAATGGGCTGAGCTTGACGGCGTCTCCCAGGTTTGGCGAAACCGCGGCGGTCGCCGCGCTAGTCCCGTGATAGGCATAGGTAGAAACGATCACGCCTTCCTTGCCGCTCGCGCACCGCGCAATACGCAGGGCCAGATCGTTGGATTCACTTCCCGTGCACGTAAAAACCACCCGATCGAGCTCGTTCGGGAAAGTACCGACCAGCCGCTCGGCATAGTCGACAAGCTTTGGCTCCAGATAGCGCGTGTTGGCGCTTATTAGGCCCGCCTGATCGGCCATTGCCGCGTTTACTTCCGGGTGGCAATGGCCGAGACACGGCACATTATTGTAGAAGTCAAGATAAGCTCGGCCGTCGGGATCGTAGAGCCACATACCCTCGCCGCGAATGAAGTGCACGGGCCGTCGGTACTGGAGCCGATAAGAAGCGCCCAGAACCTTGTCACGGCGAGCGATGAGCTCGGATTCACGCCTGGGAAGCTCGGACTCGCCAGGTCGGTAGCGATTAGGCATGAGGTCTGTGGACATGTGCTGCTTGCCTTTTTGAAAGGGTACCCTGGTCACTTCGCAATTATGCGATCCTGTCGATCGAGCGAACCTAAACGGCGCTACGGCAAGGCCGACGATGCAGCTGCCACGACTGCCGCCTCGCCCGAGGTCACATCGAGAGGCGTTAGGATAGAAAGGCCGCGCTCGGCACGCGCGACGTTCTTCTTGATGTACTGGGCCTCGGCCGGAAAAAGGTGAGAGCGCCAACAGTTGACCAAGATCAATGCGCTTTGTCGCGCTCGCATCAGTCCGACCAGGAGTCTTGCTTCCAGCCTCGAAAGCGGAATGACAGAAGCATAGCCGGCAATAAGATGTTCGGCCCCGCCCAATGCAAGCTTGGGATCCGTTACGACGTGACTTGCTGCGATCGCCAGATCCTGGATCCTTGGGCTCCAGCAGCCGTCCCCAAAATCGATGAAACCTACTGCCTGGCCAGTCACAATCATGTTGAACGGGCTGGGATCGTTATGAGTAACCTGCCAGACGAGGCTCGAGATCTGTGGTTCAACAAACTCCACATACTCCACCATGGCGGCGCGAACGCTGTCCGCAATGCCCCCGCGTGGCAGGTACTGCTCTAGCTCCAGCAACCGCGACCAGCATCCGACATGCCAAAGAACGGGCCGATGGGCTGCGAGCACGTTGACTTGCGCTAGGGCTAAATCAAGCCGAGCGAGGGCGCGACCAGTCCGAAAAAGCAGGTCTGGACTGTGCGTCGCCTGGTGCAGCGGAATGCCCTCGATCCGGGTCTGCAGGTACCCGCAGACTCCCTCCTGCTCAAACATCAATGCGCCGGTGCTCGTACGGAGCACTGTGGGTGCAACAAAGCCAGCCGCCCCTTGTAAGCCTGCTATGGCTCCAGTTTGGAAACGAAAACTGTCAAGCGCCGCCGGTCTTGTCGACGTCTTCAGGATTAGCCGTCGACCGTCTGGTAGGTTGACTTCAACGGTGCGCTCGACCTCGGAGCACAGGTTCGCGATCGAAGCCGTCAATCCGTAGTGGCGCTTCAGCAATGTCTCCGACATATCCGGTTCGGAGGTGTCCGACCGCATGGTTAGGGCTGCGGCAGCCGCGCGAAAGTAGGCTTCCGTTGAGTGGGATGCACAAGAAAGATGGTCGCGCCTCGCGACAGCCGAGCCATTGCATTGCCCTACTTCTGCATCATTCACCGCCACGATCAGCCATTTTGAAATAATCCCAAGCCGTTCGTCGGCGTGCCATGGCAATTAGAAGTCACGCATTTCCGCCGGAAGCGGCCCTGTCGTTGGCTCCTATCCGTCTGGCTTGTTAACCGAGCATAGCCGTAGGCATCCGGCAGAAAGTATCGCAATCCACACTCATTCAGCAGAACGCCCTCCGGCCCCCTGGAAAACCGGCATGACCTTCCGGGACACTCGATGCAGCGTGAGCATGCTCGCGCTCGATCCCCCAGAACGCGATTCGTTCCTGCGACGCGATCGGCAAACAACTGGAGAGTTGAGCACACCGCCGGCTTTTGGCAATTCGAACGCGACGAGAGTTGGGTGCGCGACGAGCATCCGGTCGAACGGGGCCGGGAGACTGCGGCGCCGGCAAGCCAGCGCAGATGTGACTCGGGTGGCGGTCTCCACGCCAGCTGGCGCTCCGTAGCCTTCTCCGATCATCGGCACACATGCTGATCGCCTTTTGCTTTTGAGCTGTCCCCCGTCGAGCCATGGCGCGCGGGACTCGCAAGCGATCGAAGCTAGCCGGCCACCCGACCACCGAAGGGCGCATTGATCTGATCAGGTTCGAAGCGGCGAAGCGATCCCGTGGAACGGTACGTCGATGGCCTGACCGAGCGCCTCATGACAGACGCGAGCCGTTACGTGATCCGAACCCAGGTGCCTTTGCATGCCGAGGACTTTACAGCAGCATCGATGAACTTCACGCCCGCCAGGCCATCCTCAACGGTCGGGAAGATAACTTCGGGATCGGGCTTCTCATCGGTTCTTGCGCCGCGAATGGCGCGCGCTGCCTCGGCATAAATGGTTGCGAAACCTTCAAGGTAGCCCTCGGGGTGACCGGCGGGGATGCGGGTGACGCGGGCCGCTTCGCCCAAGGCACCAGCGCCGCCGCGGGTCAGCAGCTGCCTAGGCCGGCCGTAAGCCGTGAACCAGAGCTGGTTCGGATTCTCCTGTGCCCATTCGAGGCCGCCCTTGCTGCCGTAGACGCGCAGCGTAAGGCCATTCTCGTTGCCAACGGCGACCTGGCTCGCCCACAACATGCCCTTGGCGCCGCCTTTCCACTTCAGGAGTATCTGGACATCATCATCGAGGCGCCGGCCCTCGACGAAGGTCGACAGCTGGGCGAGCAGTTCGTCGAGCTCGAGGCCGGTGACGAAGCAGGCAAGATTATAGGCGTGGGTGCCGATGTCGCCGATGCATCCGCCGGCGCCGGACCGGGCCGGGTCCGTGCGCCATGCCGCCTGTTTGTGGCTGCTTGCCTCCAATCGCTCCGTCAGCCAGTCCTGGAGATATTCGGCCTGGACCAGCCGGATCTTGCCGAGCTCCCCGTTCAGGATCATGGCCCGGGCCTGCCGGACCATGGGATAGCCCGTGTAGTTGTGCGTCACCACGAACACCCTGCCCGTCTTCCTGACCAAGGCCACGAGCTCCTCGGCCTCTGCAACGGTCGTCGTCAGTGGCTTGTCGCAAATGACGTGAATTCCGGCTTCCAGGAACACCTTCGCGACCGGACTGTGCACGTGGTTGGGCGTCACGATCGAGACCGCCTCGATGCCGTCCGCTCGGGCAGCTTCCGCCTTGGCCATCTCCTCGAAGGAGCCGTAGGCGCGGTCGTCGGCGATGCCGAGCTCCTTCGCGGAGGCTTTGGCCCGGATCGGATCCGAGGCGAGCGCACCGGCCACGAGCTCGAACTGGTCGTCGATGCGAGCGGCGATGCGATGGACTGCGCCGATGAAGGCTCCCTGGCCTCCGCCAACCATGCCGAGCCGGATGCGACCGCGATGGCCGGCTTCGTTGCTTGCTTCGATCGTCATTTCGTCTCCTCCCTCAGGAGATGCCGAGCATCTTGCGGTTCGCGGCATCGTCGGTGCCGGCGCCTGCGAAATCGTCGAAGGCCTTCTCCGTGACGCGGATGATGTGGCTCTTGATGAACTCGGCACCTTCGCGCGCGCCTTGCTCGGGATGCTTCAGCGCACATTCCCATTCCAGCACCGCCCAGCTGTCGTAATCGTATTGCGTGAGCTTGGAGAAGATGGCGCCGAAATCGACCTGACCGTCGCCGAGCGATCGAAAGCGACCGGCACGGTCGACCCAACTCTGGAACCCGCCATAGACGCCCTGGCGGCCGGTCGGATTGAACTCGGCATCCTTGACATGGAATGCCTTGATGCGCTGGTGGTAGATGTCGATGTAGTCGAGATAGTCGAGCTGCTGCAGCACGAAGTGCGAGGGGTCGTAGAGCAGGTTCGCGCGCTTGTGACCGTTCACCCGCTCGAGAAACATCTCATAGGAGATGCCGTCGTGAAGGTCCTCGCCCGGGTGGATCTCATAGGCGAGGTCAACGCCGTGCTCATCAGCAAAATCGAGGATGGGCCGCCAGCGCCTGGCGAGCTCGTCGAAAGCGGTCTCGACGAGACCGGCCGGACGCTGCGGCCAGGGATAGACATAGGGCCATGCAAGTGCACCGGAGAAGGTCGCTTGCGCCGTGATTCCAAGCCGCCTGGACGCCAGGATCGCGCGCTTGACCTGGTCGACGGCCCACTCCGTGCGGGCCTTGGCGTTGCCGCGCACCTCCGGCACGGCGAAGCCGTCGAATGCCGCGTCATAGGCCGGGTGAACGGCGACGAGCTGACCCTGCAAATGCGTCGAGAGCTCGGTGATCGCAAGCCCGTGTTGGGCCGCGATCCCCTTCACCTCGTCGGCATAGTCCTGCGATTCCGAGGCCATCTTCAGGTCGAAGAACCGCCCATCCCAGCTCGGAATCTGGACCCCCGCGTAGCCGAGCGAAGCCGCCCATTCGCAGATCTTGTCGAAGGAGTTGAACGGCGCCGCGTCGGCCGCGAACTGGGCGAGGAATATCGCCGGTCCCTTGATCATCTTCATCGAATGCTTCCTTATACGCGGGGTGTGCCAGGCGGCGCAGCCGCTGAGCTCCCTATCCTACCAAACGCTTCTCCCCGCGCTTGTTTCCAGACGAGATTTTCATACCCACTTCGAACATTGCCCACGGGGCTGACGCGTGCCGCCTCACGGCGTTTCGGCGTCCCACATTGCCACTGTAAATTATCGTGTCTCATTGCTGGGGTGCAGTCCAGTGCACTCGATATCTCGACTGCACCCGCAGTCTCAAAGATTAAGTGCGGTCTACCGGACTTGATGATGTGATCCGCTTTTGCGTCGATGAGGTCGCGAAATTCACGATCTTGCTCGCTTCCGAAGAGGCCTCCGCCTGCACCGCCCAGCACTACATTGTCGACGGCGGTTGGGTGGGAGAATGCCAATACCGCCAAACCAACCTCGCCGCTTCGACTGCTTCGGAACGAACTCCGGCCTCCGGTAGATCCATGCGCCACAGACGCGTCAGTCCGCCTTGGCCTTCACATATCGACCGGGTGCGGATTCGCCCGGCGGATAACGATTGCTGCCGAGCTGCGCGCGCGCCGGATGCTGCACTTCCGCCCATGGCTTTAGCCACGCGATCCAATCGTTCCACCAACTGCCCGGCTTCTCGTCCGCACTCGCCAGCCAGGCTGCCGGGTCGTCACATCGATCGGACGATATCCAATAGCTTCTCTTGTTCTTCGCAGCCGGATTGATCACACCAGCAATATGCCCGCTCGCACCGAGAACGAAGCGGATGTCACCGCCGAACAGGCCTGTCGTGCGATAGGCGGACCGCCACGGCACGATGTGGTCTTCAACGGTCGCCAGGACATAGGCCGGGAGATCGACCCGTCCCAAATCGACCGGTGTGCCGCACATCGTCAACCTGTTCGGCACCCGCAGATTGTTCTCCAGATACATGTTCCTGATGTACCAGCAGTACATCGGTCCCGGTAGATTGGTGACGTCGGCGTTCCAGGCCAGAAGATCGAACCGCTCGGGCGGCCGTCCCTTCAGATAATTGTTGATCACGTTCGGCCATATCAGCTCTTTCGAGCGCAGGGTCTGAAAGACGAATCCGAGCTCCGCGCCGCGATAGATGCCACCTTTGCCGATCGTCTGCTCGCGCTGGCGCACGGTCTCCTCGTCCACGAACACGCCGAGATCACCGGGTTCGCGGAAATCGAGCATGGTCGTCAACAGCGTCGCGCTGGCGACCGATTCATCGCCGCGTGTCCGCAAGATTGCGAGTGCAGACGATAGAATGGTTCCTCCGACGCACCAGCCGACGGCATGGACCTTGTCGGCGCCGGATATCGAACGGGAGACATCGATGGCGCGCATCGCGCCATCCTCGACGTAATCATCCCAGCTGAAGTGACCGCACGAATGATCAGGATTGCGCCAGGACACCATGAACACCGTCAAGCCGTTGTCGACCGCAAAGCGCACGAAGGAATTGGTTGGCTGCAGGTCAAGAATGTAGAACTTGTTGATGCAGGGTGGCACGATCAGCAGCGGCCGAGCGGCGACCCGTTCGGTCGCCGGTTCATATTGAATGAGCTGAAACAGATCATTCTCGAACACGACCGCGCCCTTGGACGTTGCGACGTCCTTGCCGACCTCGAACGCGCTCTCGTCCGTGATCGTCAGGTTGCCCTTGCCCAGATCAGCCATCAGATTGTCGAGGCCCGCCTTGAGGCTCTGGCCTTCGGTCTCGGTGGCAAGCTTGATCACGTCGGGATTGGTTGCAACAAAATTGGTCGGGCTCATCGCCTCGACGAACTGACGCGTGAAAAAGCGCAGGCGGTGCTTTTCCTTCTCGTCCATGTCCAGCGCTTCGACGAAGTCAGTGCAGTAGCGCGAGTTCAGCAGGTAGCATTGCTTCAGTATGCGATAGAGCGCACTCTCCCGCCATTCAGTGCCATGGAACCGACGATCGCCGCGCGGGGTTTCGACACTCTCTTCACCCTGCTCTGCGCCTGCCGATTTGATGATGTGCTCCGAAAGCTGATACAAACCCTTAAGATAGTCGGCCTGCAGTTCGGCAATGCGTTCCGACGAACCCAGAGGTGAATTGACCGCCGTGCCCTCGCGCTCGCCATCCGCTGCCCCGCCCAGCGATCGCCAAAAGCTCGCGCCCGCCTTCATGAATCCATCGACAAATTCGTCCGGCATATTGAATGGCCGATTCATCAGATGCTCCTCACTCAGCAAAACGGGATGACGTGTTGCGTTTCCGATTCCGGGCAGCTTCTATCTGGCGCCCTTGGCTCTTGCATCCGTCAGTCGGATGTCATTGCCTTCGTCAGGTTCCGGAGCGGACGGTCGCGCCTTCGCGAATTCCGTCAACGTTCACGGCAAGGCGCTTGATCTTGTCGTATAGCGTCTGCTTCGGGATACCCAACAGCGCAGCGGTTGCCTGGACATCACCCTGCTTGCGCCGCAGCCCATCCTCGATGATCGACCGCTCGATGTTCTCGAGTTGGCGAGGCAGCGACGGATCCGAGGAGCCAAGCCCGGACTTTCCGATCGCCTTGCCGTCGAGAACGCCGAGCACAAAGCGGTCGGCAACATTGCGAAGCTCGCGTACGTTCCCCGGCCACGGATAGGCCAGCAGGTGCGACAACGTCTGCTCGTCCAATATCGGCGCGTCGCGCTCGAAGCGCCTCGCGGCATCCAGCGTGAAGTGCTCGAACAGCAGAGGAATGTCCTCGCGTCGCTCGCGAAGCGGCGGCAGCTCGATGAAGGCGACACCGAGGCGGTAATAGAGATCGGCGCGAAACTGCTTCTTTTCGCTCAGATCCAACAAGTTCGTCTTGCTCGCCGCCACGACCCGGCAATCCACGGAGATCGGCTTGTTGGTTCCGACACGCTCGATCGACCGATCCTGCAGCGCCCGCAGCAGTTTCACCTGCACGCTCAGCGGCATACTTTCGATTTCGTCGAGGAACAGCGTTCCGCCATTCGCATATTCGATCTTGCCGATACGCTGACGGGTGGCGCCGGTGAACGCCCCCACCTCGTGACCGAACAGCTCGCTCTCGACGAGCGATTCAGGCAGGCCACCGCAGTTCACCGCGACATAGTTGCCGGCGCGGCGGCCGCTGTGATTGTGCAGACAGCGCGCGACGACATCCTTGCCGGTTCCGGTTTCGCCATAGATCGTGACGTCGACATTGGTTGCGGCGAGCGTAGACACGAGCCGGCGCACTTCCTGGATCTGCGGCGACCGGCCGAGCAGGCTCGCTTCGATCCCGTGGCGGTCCGACAACGCAGATCTTAACAAACGCACTTCGAGGGTCAGGCGCCGCTTTTCCACCGCCCTGCGCACCACCGAGACCAGCTGCTCCGAGGAACACGGTTTCTCGATGAAATCGTAGGCGCCGTTGCGCATCGCCTGCACGGCCATGGAAATATCGCCGTGCCCGGTGATGAGGATCACTGGCAGATCCTGATCCAGCCTGCGCAGATCGGATTGCCATTCAAGGCCGCTCTTGCCACGCAGACGCACGTCGCAGACAACGACAAATGGCATGTCGGAGCGTATGGATGCGCTGGCGGTCTCAACCGAAGCAAATCCCGAGACCGATAACCCGGCAAGTTCGAGCGCCTGAACGCCGCCTATGCGGACATCCTCGTCGTCTTCGACATAGATCACGCCGATTGATTGGTCATCGCACATGCGAAGCCGCCTCTTTTACGTCAGCCAGTGGGAGGATCACGACAAACTCGGCACCGTCAGGCACGAGATTTCGAGCACGCAGTTCGCCGCCAAAGGAGCGCGCAATGTGGTTCGACAGCATCAGGCCGAGACCGAGCCCCTTGCCCGCGGGCTTGGTCGTCACGAACGGCTCGAACATGCGCTGCAGAACATCGGAGGCGATCGCGGGACCGCTGTTGCTGATCGTGATCCGGCAGCGGTCGGCCTGCCCCTCTTCCCTCGACGCCCGGATTAGGATCGATTTGCGCTCGACGCTCTCCACGGCGTCCAGCGCGTTCCCCACGATGTTGCCCAGCAGCTGCTCAAGCCGCGTCTGATCGGCAACGACCTTGAGATTTGCGTCAATGTCCGTCACAACGGCAACCTCGCCCTCCTTGACACGCCCCGCGAGGATCTTGAGCGATTCAGAGACAGCATGTTCGACGCAGACCGCGTCAAGCGGGCTGCTCGACTTGTAGGCGAAAACCCTGAGCTGGCCGGTCAGGCGCCCGAGCCGGCGCACCAGCTCGCCGATTCGGATGAGGTTTCCGCGAGCGTCGCCGACAGACCCGCGATCGACGAGCAATATTGCGTTGTCGGCCGCGGTCTGCAGCGCAGCCAAAGGCTGGTTCAGCTCATGCACCAAGCCGGCTGACATCTGGCCGAGAGCCGCCAGCTTGCCGGAGTGAACCAGTTCATCCTGCGCGGCCCGTAGTTCGGCGGTGCGTTCCTGCACGCGGGTCTCGAGCATGTCGTTCGCCGCCTGCAACGCCGCCTGGTTGGCCAGGCGCTGCTTGATCTCTCTGCGACGCTGCATCACCAGACCGAGCGCCAGCAAGGCAACGATGGAGGCAAGACCCGACAGTGCACCGATGATGAGCGCGGTTTCCCGTGTCGGCGCCTCGTCGTCGAGCAAGACAAGCTTCCAGGCACCGCGATTGATTGGAAGCTCGCTGACAGTATAAGCAGTGCCGCTTTCGGTGGTGATGCGTGCAGCGCCGCCTGCGGACTGAGTGACGACCTTCCATCCGAGCGGTGTCAGAGGGTGGTCTGCGTAAGGTTTGGACCGGGCAATGTCTTCGCGCATTTCACGCGACAGCGGCGCCATCGCGCGATAGCGCCACTCGTCGCGGGAGGCGAGTATCGTGACGCGGCGCTCGTCGACGAGCAGGATGTCGCCCGCAACATCGCGCCACCCGCGCTCGAACGGATCAAGATTGACCTTGACCGCCGCAATGCCCTTCGTCACGCCGCCGTCCTTAAGGGCATAGGAGAGATAGTACCCGGCACGCGCACTGGTGATACCAACACCGAAGAACGCCCCCCGGCCGCTGGCGAGAGCCTCGCTCACATAGGGTCGATAAGACAGATTTCGGCCGACCGGTGTGCCCGGGTCCTCGAAATCGGCCGCGGCCAACGCTTCGCCGGAGACGCTGAGGACGTAGAGGTTGTCGGCCCCGGCGAGCAGATTGATCGACTTCAGATACAGACTGACCGATTGCTGCAGCGCGGCATCGGCGGGATCGTCGAATAACCTGAACACGCTCGGAGACGTCACGAGCAACGACGGCAGATATTCGAACCTGGAGAGATGACCGTCGAGCCTTGCCGCTTCAACAGCAAGCCGCTGCTGGGCAGCACCGTGCAAATGATCCAGTCCGCGCTGGAACGCCACAGCATAACCTAGCCATGAAGCGGCAGCGATCAGGGCAAGGGCAGCCGTTCCACGAACAAGCCAACGCAGGGTTCCCGATACCACCAAAGGAGCTTCGGGCCTCCGCTTCGTGTTCACCAGGGATAGAAGCTCCGTCATCGTGAGAACCAAGACAAACCGGGGAGCGCCGACCACCGCAGACGACCACTCACGCATAATCCAACTCTATGGTCTTGCTCCGGAATACGCGATAGGAAAAGCCGGTATAGGCGACGATGACCGGCAGCGTGACGCAAACCCCGATCAGGATGACTTTGAGCGAATCCGGGCTGCTGGCGGCCTCCCAGACCGTGAGCCTGTCGATCACCACGAAGGGATAGATGCTGTAGCTGAGGCCGAGGAAGCTCAGCAGGAAGACGAGGACAAGCAAGGCAAACGGCAACCAGCACAGCGCGCCGCGCACGGCCGGCGAGTTGAGCAGGAGGCGCACTGTCAGCAGCGCGATGCCCGACGTGATCGGGATCGACGCCACCGCAATGATCGCCGGCAGGGTGAACCATCGCTCGCGAACGGACTCGCTGATCCACGGTGTCGCCGTCGAAATCAGGATGAGACCCAGGACCATCGGCGGCCAGGCGATCTTGCTCCACTCGATCGCCTTGTCCTGAAGCGGGCCGCCCGTCTTCATCACGAGCCATGTGGCGCCGAGCAGCGCGTAGGCCATTGGCAGCGCCAGCGCAATGGCGCCGGCAAAGATCGGAAAATTCCAGCCCTCGCCGAAACCGCTGATATAGCGACCGAGCATCCAGCCCTGACACACGGACGCGAGCATTGAGCCTGCGATGAACAGGCGGTCCCACATCGCCTTCCGGCTGGCCTTGGCCTTGACCCGGAAGTCGAAGGCTGCACCGCGCAGGATCAGACCGACCAGCATGAGCGTCGTCGGCAAGTAAAGTTCCGAGAGCACCAGCCCGTGCGCCTTGGGGAAGGCAACCAGGAGAAGACCGACACCCAACACCAGCCAGGTCTCGTTGGCGTCCCAGAACGGGCCGATGGACGCGACCATGGTATCGCGCTCCTCAGGCGTCGCCCGATGCATCAGCATCCCGACCCCGAGATCGTATCCATCGCTGACGACGTAAACGAGCAGCGAGACGCCCATCAAGCCAATGAAGATCAGCGGAAGCAGTTCGTCGAACGACATCGAAGTCATGCGAATTCTCCCCGGCCCTGATATTGCTGGCCCGCTGAAGGACTCACCGTTGTGATTGCGTTCAGTTTCTTGTCGGCGGTCTCCGACATGTATTTGAGCACCCCGACATAGGCCAAGAGCAGTGCCAGATAGACCACAACATAGATCGCGAGCGTCAGGGCGATGCTCGATGACGGGACACGCGAGGCGACGTCGCTGGTCCGAATCAGGCCGGCAACGATAAAGGGCTGGCGTCCGATCTCGGTGGCAGGATCAGGCTGGCGAGCTTCGGCACCGCCAGCTCGAAACGGTTGGTTCTGGCCGCATCGTCCGGGATCGCGAACAGCAGCAGCGGCGCGCCGCGCGTCGTTTCCCAGATGCCTTCCATCGCCGCGATCTTCTGCGGCTGATGCTTGAGCGTATTGAGCCCGTGAAAGTCACCCGCCACCATCTGTGCCGGCGCCACCAGCGCGGCGAAAACAAGCCCGGTGCGCAGCACGCGTGATGCGCTGGTTGTCGCGACTCCCTTCAGGAGCTGCCAGGCACTGATCCCGATCAGCAGGAACGCGCAGGTCAGCGCAGATGCCAGCACCATATGAACCAGACGATACGGAAAGGATGGATTGAAGATGATCTCCAGCCAGCTCCGCGCATGAAACTGGCCATCGACGATTCCGTATCCCGCCGGCGTCTGCATCCACGAATTGAGCGCAAGGATCCAGAATGCGCTCATCAGCGTGCCGAACGCGACGAGGAAGGTCGCGCCCAGGTGAACCATCTCGCCGACCCTGCGATGGCCGAACAGCATGACGCCAAGAAATCCCGCTTCCAGAAAGAACGCCGTCAGCACTTCATAACTGAGCAGCGGACCGGCGATATTGCCGACGCGCTCCATGTAACCCGGCCAATTCGTGCCAAACTGGAAACTCATGGTGACGCCGCTCACCACCCCGAGCGCAAATGTCAGGGCAAACACCTTGGTCCACAGGCGGTAGGCGCGAAGCCAGTCGAGCTTCTGCTGCGCATCCTTCGCCCGCAGATGCTTCATCCTGAAGAACAGCAGCACCCAGCCGAGCGCAATCGAGATCGACGGAAACAGGATATGGAACGTGATGTTGGCGGCGAACTGTATGCGCGCAAGGAATACGGCATCCATGAACATTCCTCCCGCTTCACGCGGACCCCCGCGCCCGAATCAATTGCGCATCAATGAAGCTTCACATGCGGCTCGGTGCGCCGCGTGATCAGCCGCGCCAGCGTGTCGAGCGCAACCTTCACCGAGCCATGCAGCGCGTGTTCGTGCATCTTGTAGAGCGATAGGTACATCATCCTTGCGAAGATGCCCGCGAAAACGAGATTGCCGCCCACCAGCGCGCCCATCATCGAACCGACCGTGCTGAACTCGCCGAGCGACACCAGGGAGCCGAAGTCCCTGTATTTGTAATCCTTGATCGGCTCGCCGCGCAGATAGCGCGGAATCTGGGAATAAAGATGCGAGGCCTGCTGGTGAGCCGCCTGCGCGCGGGGCGGCACCGTTCCGCGCTCGCCCCATGAACAGGCGGAGCAGTCGCCAATGGCAAAGATGGCGTCGTCGTGCGTTGTCTGCAGCGTCGGCCGGACCGCGAGCTGATTGATGCGGTTGGTCTCGAGGCCGGCGATGTCCTTCAAGACATCAGGCGCCTTGACGCCCGCCGCCCAGACGATCAGTTCGGCGGGAATGGTACGCCCGTCGGTCAGGCTCACATAGTCGCAGCCAACTTCCGAGACCTTGGCGCCAACAAGCACATCGACGCCCAGCCTGCCGAGCAGCTTCTCCGTCTCCTTCGACACCCGTTCGGGCAGTGCGGGAAGCACGCGATCGGCGGCTTCGATCAGCGTGATCCTGATGTCCTTCTGGGGATCGACCTGGTCGAGGCCGTACGCCACCACCTCACGCGTCGTCCGGTGCAGTTCGGCCGCGAGTTCGACGCCGGTCGCGCCCGCGCCGATGATCGCGACTTTCAACTGGTGCGCACCGAGCGGCGCC
Organism: Bradyrhizobium sp. LVM 105; assembly: GCF_003957705.1. Classification (NCBI taxonomy): domain Bacteria; kingdom Pseudomonadati; phylum Pseudomonadota; class Alphaproteobacteria; order Hyphomicrobiales; family Nitrobacteraceae; genus Bradyrhizobium; species Bradyrhizobium sp. LVM 105. The sequence continues at coordinate 164,387 of NZ_QZMV01000011.1, forward strand.
GACTGGGCATGGGCGCGAATGCAGGCATTGACCATGCGTTCGTGGAACCGCCGCGCGTCCGCCTGCGATTCAAGCTTGATCGCGTGGCTGACGACGCCCGGAGTGCCAAAGTCGTTGTTCTGGCTTCCGATGGCGATGACAAGGACGTCATAGTCAAAGGTCCGCTTCGGCGTGACTTCGCGGCCTTCGGCGTCGAAATACGCCGCCACCTGCACCTGTCGGCGGTCCCGATCGATCCCGATCATGTCGCCGATGCGGTAGCGAAAGCCGTGCCAATAGGACTGCGCGAGGTAGTCGACCTCGTGAGCCGAGATATCCATGCTGCCGGCGGCGATTTCATGCAGCTTCGGCTTCCACACATGCGTGCGGTTGCGCTCGATCAGCGTGATATCGAGCTTGCCCTTGCGCCCATACTTGTCACCAAGGCGCGTCGCAAGCTCCAGTCCGCCGGCTCCGCCTCCGACGATCACGATCCGGGATTTTCCCGATTGCGGCTTACCCATGCTGGCCTCGATCGATCGGGTTCGTCCTCTGGGTCAGGCTCTATCGGAGACCGCGTCTGCGACCGCGACCGCCGCCATGTTCACGATACGCCGCACCGTGGAGGACGGCGTGAGAATGTGGGCAGGCTTGGCCGCTCCGAGCAGGATACCGCCCACCGTCAGTCCCTGGCCCGCCGCCATTCTGAGCAGATTGTAGGAGATGTTGGCGGCGTCGAGATTCGGCATCACCAGGACGTTCGCCGGTCCCTCGAATCCGGAATCGGGAAACTCGTGGTGGAGCACGGATGGCGACAGCGCGGCGTCCCCACGCATCTCGCCCTCGACCGCCAGATCGGGAGCCCGCCCGCGAATGATCGCCCGTGCCTCCCGCATCTTGCCGGCTTCCGCATCAGCGGAGCTACCGAAGCTCGAGTGCGACAACAACGCCACCCGGGGCGTGATGCCGAACCGCCTCACCTCCGCCGCCGCCAGCAAGGCGATGTCGGCGACCTGTTCGGCGGTCGGATTGAGGTGGCAATGAGTGTCGCAAATGAACAGCTGATGCTGCGGCAGAATCAACATCTGCATCACCGCGAGCGTCCGCGCATCGTCGCGGGTGCCGATCACGTTGCGAATGGCGGCCAGATGGTCCGATGTCCTGCCGATGACGCCGCACAGCATCGCGTCGCCGACGCCTCTTGCGAGCAGCAGCGAAGCCAGTACGGACGCATTGCTTCGGGTCTCCGAGAGCGCCAGGCCCGCCGATACGCCGTCGCGCTTTCTGCGCGAATGGTACACTTCAGCGCATTTGGAATAGATCTCCGCGTCATGGGGATCGATGATGTCGCAGTCCGTGCCCGGCCGCAGCCGGAGGCCAAACGCCTCGATCCGCTGTTCGATCGTCGACGGCCGGCCGATCAGCAAGGGCCTTGCAATCCTCTCGTCAACGACCACCTGCGCAGCGCGCAGCACGCGCTCATCCTCGCCTTCCGCCAGAAGCAGGGATTTTCCGCTTCCCTTCGCCACCGAGAAGACAGGCTGCATCGCGTTGCCGGATTGATAGACGAACCGGCTGAGCTGTTGGCGATAGGCTTCCATGTTCGCGATCGGACGCCTCGCGACGCCGCTGTCGGCCGCAGCCCTGGCTACGGCCGGCGCGACGACCTCGATGAGGCGCGGATCGAGCGGTTTGGGAATGAGATAATCCCGCCCGAAGCGGAGCTTTTCCCCCTTGTACGCGGCAGCCACCACCTCGGGCACTTCCGACATCGCCAGATCAGCCAGGGCCCGGACGGTTGCCCGCTTCATTTCTTCGTTGATCGTGGTCGCTCCGCAATCGAGAGCGCCCCTGAAGATGAACGGAAAGCACAGCACATTGTTGATCTGGTTCGGATAGTCCGAGCGTCCGGTCCCGATGATCGCATCGGGACGGGCCGCCAGCGCGTCTTCCGGCATGATTTCCGGGATCGGGTTGGCCATGGCGAAGATCAGGGGATCCCGCGCCATCTTCTTGACCATGTCGGTCGTCAGCACATTGCCGGCCGACAGGCCAAGAAAGATATCTGCGTCCCGAATGATGTCGTCCAGCTTTCGCGCGTCGGTTCTCACCGCATAGCGCGCCTTGTTGTCATCCATGCCCTCGGTGCGGCCCGCATAGACGACGCCTTTTGCGTCGGTCACGATAATGCGGTCATGCCGCAGGCCGAGGCTGACGATGAGATCAAGACATGCCAGCGCCGCCGCGCCGGCGCCGGAGCAGACGAGCTTCACCTCCGCAATGTCCTTCTTGACGAGCTTCAGGCCGTTGAGGATTGCAGCCGCGGCGATGATCGCGGTCCCGTGCTGGTCATCGTGAAAGACCGGAATCTTCATTCGCTCGCGGAGCTTCCGTTCGATGTAGAAGCATTCCGGCGCCTTGATGTCTTCCAGATTGATGCCGCCGAAGGTCGGCTCCATCCTGGCAATGGTTTCGATCAGCGCATCGGGGTCTTCCTCGGCAAGCTCGATGTCGAACACGTCAATGCCAGCGAACTTCTTGAACAAGCAGGCCTTGCCTTCCATGACCGGCTTGCCCGCGAGCGCGCCGATATTGCCAAGGCCGAGCACGGCCGTGCCGTTGGTGACGACAGCCACGAGATTGCTGCGCGCGGTCAGTTCATCGGCCTGCAACGGGTCCTTGGCGATAACCAGGCAAGGCTCCGCCACGCCGGGTGAGTACGCCAGCGACAGATCACGTTGCGTCGCCATCGCGGTGGTCGGCACCACGGAAATCTTTCCCGGCCTCGGCAGGCGATGATATTCGAGTGCGGCTTCCCTGAGATCCTGATCCATCGTATTCCCCGATTTGACGCTTCGGCTCGAGGGACAATGCGCCCCTCATTTGCTTCTTGTGCTCGACAACTTCAGGCGCTTCCGCCGCGGCCGCGCAGCGCCGCCATTCCTGAGCCCCTGTCGGCCTCGTTTATTGTCTTGCTGTCGGACATTTCGTTTCCTTCAATTGGTGACTATTGCCTGCCCTCCGCGGCCACGATTGGCGCGGGTCGGCCGTCGGCATCCAGTGCAACGAACGTAAAGATTCCTTCCGTCACTTTGACGCGTTCGCCCAGCCGCTTGCGCAATGCCCAGGCTTCCAGGCGGATTGCGACCGAGGTCCGCCCAACACGCTCGGGCGCCGCGTAGACACACAGGACGTCACCGACATGAACCGGCTTGATGAAATGCATCGCCTCGATCGCAACCGTTGCGACGCGGCTTTGCGCACGCTGCCCGGCATGAATGCCGCCGGCGATGTCCATCTGTGACAACACCCAGCCGCCGAAGATATCGCCGCTCGGATTCGCATCCGCGGGCATGGCGAGCGTCCGTGTCGTGAGGTCCCCTCGTGGCTGGATAGTAATCACTGTCGATCAGTCCATATGCTGGCCGCCATTGGCCGATATCGTCGATCCCGTTATGAAGCCGGCATCGTCCGATGCCAGGAACACGACGGCTCGCGCGATCTCGTGCGGTTCGCCCAGGCGGCCGACCGGGATCTGAGGCAGAATGTTCTTGGCTACGACCTCCGGGTTGATCGCCTTGACCATCTCGGTGGCGATATAGCCCGGGCAGATCGCATTGACGGTGATGCCAGAGCGGGCGCCCTCCTGGGCCAGCGCCTTCACGAAGCCGATGTCTCCCGCCTTGGCCGCCGAATAATTGACCTGGCCCATCTGGCCTTTCTGGCCGTTGATCGAGGAGATGCAGATCACGCGACCGAACTTGCGCTCGCGCATGCCTTCCCACACCGGCCGCGTCATGTTGAACAGCGAATTCAGGTTGGTGTTGATGACGCCGTACCATTGCTCCGGCGTCATCTTGTGGAACATTCCGTCCTTGGTGATCCCGGCGTTGTTGACCAGCACCTCCACCGGCCCCAGTTCGGCCTCGACCTGCTTCAGGCCCGCGACGCAGGCGTCGTAATTCGACACGTCCCATTTGTAGACGTTGATGCCCGTTTCCCTCTTGAACCTCGCCGCCGCCTCGTCATTGCCGGCGTAACCTGCCGCTACCTTGTAGCCCGCCGCCTTGAGCCCAATCGAAATCGCCTCACCTATGCCGCGCGTTCCGCCGGTAACCACTGCAACCCTGGACATGATTCCCCTCCTGATCCTGATCGGTTCATGTTGTATTCGCCGGCCCTTGCGAGCCTCGATCCTTCGCGGACGACTGATGCCGTCCGCGTTCGCATTTTTCGGAGCCGATAAAGCCGGCTGCTTGTCTAGCGCTCGACCGTCAGGGCGACCCCCATGCCGCCGCCAATGCACAGCGTCGCAAGGCCCCTCCTGGCGTGCCGCTTCTGCATCTCGAACAGCAGCGTCGTCAGAACCCGCGCACCGGATGCCCCGATGGGATGACCGATGGCGATAGCGCCGCCGTTCACGTTGACGATCGACGGATCCCAACCCATGTCCTTGTTGACGGCTATCGCCTGCGCCGCGAAGGCTTCATTGGCCTCGACGAGATCGAGATCCTCAACCTTCCAGCCGGCTTTCTCGAGCGCCTTGCGCGAAGCCGGGATCGGCCCCGACCCCATCACCGCCGGATCGACGCCCGCGGTCGCCCAGGAGACGATTCTCGCAAGCGGCGTGAGCCCGCGCTTCTTGGCTTCGTCCGCGCTCATCAGCACCAGCGCAGCCGCACCATCGTTCAGGCCGGAAGCGTTGCCGGCGGTCACCGAGCCTTCCTTGTTGAAGGCGGGCTTCAACTTGGCAAGCGCGTCCAGCGTCGTGCCGGCGCGGATGTACTCGTCCTGATCGACCACGACGTCGCCTTTTCGGGTCTTGACGGTGACGGGAACGATCTCGTCCTTGAACCTGCCGCCCTTCTGCGCGTCCTCGGCCTTGTTCTGCGAACTGGTGGCGAAAGCGTCCTGCTCTTGCCGGGTGATCTGCCACTTGGTGGCGATGTTCTCCGCCGTCACTCCCATGTGGTAGCCGTGGAACGCATCCAGCAAACCGTCTTTCAGCATGGAATCGACGAACTTGACGTCGCCCATCTTGGTGCCACCCCGCATGTGCGACAAATGCGGCGCCATCGACATCGACTCCATGCCTCCGGCGACGATGACCTTCGCGTCACCGTTGGCAATCTGCTGCAGTCCGAGTGCAACCGATCGCAGGCCCGAACCGCAAAGCTGGTTCATGCCCCACGCCGTCTTCTCCTGCGGAATGCCCGCCGCCATGGCGGCCTGCCGCGCCGGATTCTGCCCCTCTCCGCCGGAGAGCACCTGGCCCAGGATGACCTCGTCGACGTCACCGGGCGGGACCTTGGCGCGCTCGAGCGCCCCCTTGATCGCCACCGCGCCAAGCTCGTGGGCGGTCAGCGATCCGAATGCCCCGTTGAAAGAGCCAACCGGCGTTCGCGCGGCAGACACGATTACCACTTCAGTCATGATCAACTCCTGTTTAACGTTCCGCCTCAACCTCTACCGTTCTCATCATCAAGCGACGACTGGCCGAGGCGCACCTGCCTCGATCTCGTCATCTGCAATCTTCACGGACTCCGGATCGTCGGCTTCGACGTCGCTCTCCTGGTTCAAACGCCGATGGAGCATTCTCTCATCGAGCGCTCCCTCCCATTTGGCGACAACGACTGTGGCAACGCCGTTTCCTATGAGGTTGGTGAGCGCGCGCGCCTCCGACATGAAGCGGTCGATGCCAAGGATCAAGGCGATGCTCGCGACCGGAATCGTTCCGACGGATGCAAGAGTTGCGGCCAGAACGATGAAGCCGGACCCCGTCACACCGGCTGCGCCCTTGGATGTGAGGAGCAGGACGCCAATGATGCCGAGCTCTTGCCAGATCGACAGGGGGGTATTGGTCGCCTGCGCCAGGAAGATCGCGGCCATTGTCAGGTAAATACAGGTGCCGTCGAGATTGAACGAATAGCCGGTCGGAATGACCAAACCGACGACCGACTTTTCGCAGCCAAGATTCTCAGTCTTGGCGATCATGCGCGGCAACACCGATTCGGACGATGAAGTGCCAAGCACGATCAGAAGTTCTTCCTTGATGTAACGGATGAACTTGAAGATCGAGAATCCGCTAAGGGCAGCAACGGATCCGAGCACGACGAAGACGAACAACAAGCATGTTACGTAGAACGCCAACATGAAGTTTGCCAGCGAGACCAGGGTCGCCACGCCATACTTGCCGATCGTGAAAGCCATTGCACCGAACGCTCCGATCGGGGCAACTTTCATGATGTAGCCGACGATCTTGAAGTACACGTGGCTCACGACATCAATCAGCCGCAGCACGCCCTCTCCGTGCTGACCGAGAGCCTGCAACCCGAATGCAAACAGGATCGCGAAGAACAACACCTGCAAGATTTCGCCGTTGGCAAAAGCGCCGACGACCGTCGACGGGATGATGTCCATCAGAAACTGGACCGTGCCCTGCTCCTTCGCCTTTGCGGTAAAGGCCGCGATGGATTTCGTGTCAACGGTCGACGGATCGACGTTCATGCCGACGCCAGGCTTCCACAAATTGATTACTAAGAGTCCGATGATCAGGGCAGCCGTCGTTAGTACTTCGAAATAGATCAATGCCTTCAAACCAACGCGTCCGACCTTCTTCATGTCGCGCATGCTGGCAATGCCGTGCACAACCGTGAAGAAGATGATCGGGGCAATGATCATCTTGATGCACTTGATGAACGCGTCGCCGAGCGGCTTCATCTGCTCGCCGAGCTGAGGATGAAAATGGCCCAGCAGTATGCCGGCTGTGATTGCAGCCAAGACCTGCACATAGAGGTGCTGATACCACTTTACGGATCGGTGACCGTCTGTCGTTGCCGTTACTGTTGCCATGTCTTGTGTTCCTTCTAGAAGCTGTTTCTCAGTCCGAATGCGCAACACCGGGCGTAACCCTGCTGCGATACCAACTGACGGCGCCGCCATGTAAGGGAATGAAGTTGTTGCGCGTGATGTTCGAGGGGATTGTTTCCGCCGCCGCCGGGTGAAATTCGATCAGACGCTCGTTGTTGGCGAACACCGTGTCGACGATTGCTGTGACCAGATCGTCCGGCAGATCCTTGCGCGCAACGGCAAAATTGAACAGGCCGACGGTGTCGTAGCGGCGCCGCAGGGTGGGATACGTACCAGCGGCGACGACGGATGCGGAGAGTTCCGGCATGGCGAGGCGCAGTGTTGCGATCTCCTGCCGCGTGAGCGGGATGTAACGCACCTTCGCCTTTCGCTCGATATCGATGAGGAATGGAGCCGGTACGCCGGCGCCGACGGCGAGAGCATCGATGCTTCGCGCTACCGACTTCTCCGCCAGCACCGTCCAATCGCCGGAAACCAGGGTCGCCTCGATCTTCAGCGCCTTGAGGAATTCGGGAAAGTAGGCGGCGGTGGTACCGCCCTCGGGCCCGACGCCGATACGTTTGCCGGCGAAATCGGCAAGAGATTGAACTGGCGAGTCACCGAGCACCTGAAACTGAAACGGGGTATCATACATCGCAAACATGACGCGCATGTTCCGGTGTGGCCGCCCGCCCGTCCAGGCAGCGCTGGCGTTCCACGCTTGCAACGCCACGCCTTGTGTGACGAAGGCCAGCTGAATTTCACCGCTCTCGAGCAGCTTGATATTGTCCATCGGGCCGCCAGTCGGCCGCGCCACCACCGGAATGCCGAGTTCTCGCGTAAGCAGGCGAGCCAGCCCTTCGCCATAGACGTAGTAAGTGCCGCCTTCCGACGCGGTGCCGAGACTGAGCACCTGGGGCCAATGCGCCTCCGCCGCAGCCGCCAACCTAGACGGCAGCAGAACAAATGCGAGAAGCATCAGAATTCGCCACGCTCCTGAAACCATGACGGTCTCCCTTGTTCTTCAGCGTCACTTCTTCTGCGGCGGAAGATCCGTGCAGTGGCCCTCGAATACCTCGGCCGCCATCCCGATCGACTCGCCAAGCGTCGGATGCGGGTGAATCGTCTTGCCGATATCGGCAGGCTCGCAGCCCATTTCGATCGCAAGGCAGATCTCGCTGATGAGATCGCCGGCATGCGTGCCGACGATGCCGCCGCCGATGACGCGGTGCGTCGTCGTGTCGAACAGGAGCTTGGTGAAACCCTCGTCGCGGCCGTTGGCGATGGCGCGGCCGGAGGCCGCCCAGGGAAATACCGACTTGCCGAACTTGGTCCCCTCGGCCTTGCACTGATCCTCGGTCTTGCCGGCCCAGGCAACTTCGGGGTCGGTGTAGGCAACGGATGGAATCTGCCGAGCGTCGAAGTATGACTTTTCGCCATGCGCGGCTTCCGCCGCTACATGGCCTTCATGCACGGCCTTGTGCGCCAGCATCGGCTGGCCGACGATGTCTCCGATCGCGAAGATGTGCGGCACGTTGGTGCGCATCTGCTTGTCGACGTCGATGAAACCTCGCTCGCTCACCGCGATTCCGGCCTTTTCGGCGCCGATCTTCTTGCCATTCGGGCTGCGGCCGACCGACACCAGAACGAGGTCGTAGACCTGCGGCCCGGCAGGCGCCTGCTCGCCCTCGAAGCTCACCTCGATCCCGGCCTCGGTTGCTTTCGCGCCCGCCGTCCTGGTCTTCAGCATGACTTTCTCGAAGCGGCCCGCGTTCGCCTTCGCCCAGACCTTGACCAAATCGCGGTCGGCTCCCTGCATCAGACCGTCGAGCATCTCGACGACATCGATTCGCGCCCCCAGCGTCGAATAGACCGTCGCCATTTCGAGCCCGATGATGCCCCCCCCGATCACCAGCATGCGCTTGGGGATCGACTTCAGCTGCAGCGCGCCGGTTGAATCGACGATGCGCGAGTCCTCGGGCAGAAATGGCAGCTTCACGGCCTGGCTGCCGGCGGCGATAACGGCGTTGGCGAACTTGACTGTTTTCTTGCCGCCCGCCGCGACGACTTCGAGATGGTGCTGATCGAGAAAGGCGCCGACGCCGGTCAGAACTTCGACCTTGCGAGCCTTCGCCATGCCGGCAAGGCCGCCCGTCAGTTTCCTGATCACACCGTCCTTGAACGCGCGCAGCTTGCCAAGCTCGATCTGCGGCGGTCCGAAGGAAATGCCATGATCGGGAAGATGCCCGACCTCGTCGATCACTGACGCCGTATGCAGCAGCGCCTTGCTCGGAATACAGCCGACATTGAGACACACGCCGCCGAGCGTATCGTAACGCTCGACCAGCACCGTCTTCATGCCGAGATCGGCCGCGCGGAAGGCCGCCGAGTAACCGCCGGGACCGGCGCCCAGCACCACCATATCGCATTCGATATCAGCCTTGCCGGCATAGGATGCCGCGGCAGGCGCCACTGCCGGCGGCGCGGCCGCAGCCGGCTGCGATGCGGACGCGGACGCGAGCGCAGCAGCCCCCGCGGTGGCTTCCAGCATGAGAATGGTCGATCCTTCGCTTACCTTGTCGTCGACCTTGACCCGGATCTCCTTGACGACTCCGGCATGCGAGGACGGAATCTCCATCGACGCCTTGTCGGACTCGACCATGATAAGACTGGTGTCGACCGCGACGGTCTCGCCAGGCTTCACCATGACCTCGATCACGGCAACGTCCTTGAAATCACCGATGTCAGGAACTTTCACTTCGATCTGCTGAGTCATGCTGCTTCCCCCGATCTCAGAACAGCACGCGCCGCAAATCGGCGAGCACGTTAGCGAAATGGACATTGAAGCGGGCAGCCGCCGCGCCGTCGATGACACGGTGATCCCAAGAGAGCGACAGTGGCAGCGTCAGCCGCCAGTTGCCCGACTTGCCGTCTGACGAGTGCTGCTTCCAGTACCCCTTGCAGACGCCCATGATCGCAACTTCGGGCGCATTGATGATCGGCGTGAAGTAGATGCCGCCGATGCCGCCGAGCGAGGAGATCGAGAAGGTGCCGCCCTGCATCTGGTCGGGCTTGATCTTGCCCTCGCGGGCGAGCTTGGCGAGTGCATTCATCTCCTTGGCGATCTCCGGCACCGATTTCTTGTCGGCATCGCGGATCACCGGCACCATCAAGCCGTTCGGCGTGTCCGCGGCAAAGCCGATGTGCCAGTAGTTCTTGTAGACGAGCGTATCGCCATCGAGGCTGGCATTGAACTCCGGGAACTTCTGCAGCGTCGCGACGGCAGCCTTCACCATGAACGGCAGCAGCGAGAGCTTGACGCCGCTCTTCTCCAGCTCCTTGTTCATCTTGCCCCGGAACTGCTCGAGATCGGTGATGTCAGCCTCGTCGTGGGTCGTTACGTGCGGGATGACGACCCAGTTGCGATGAAGATTGGCGGCGGAAATCTTCTTGATGCGGCCGATCTCCTTGCGCTCGACCGGGCCATACTTGGCGAAATCGACCTTGGGCCAGGGCAGAAGGTCAATGCCGCCGACGCCGCCTCCACTTGCGGCCGCGGCCTGCGGCTTGGCTGGCGCCGCCCCGCCCTTGATGAAAGCCGCGACGTCCTCGCGCAGGATGCGGCCATGCTTGCCGGTGCCCTTGATCTTGCCGAGATCGGCACCCATTTCGCGCGCCAGCTTGCGCACGGCAGGACCGGCATAAGCGAGCGCAAAGGCTGCTTCGTCAGAGGCACCGGCCACCGCCGGTCCAGCGGCGGTGGCCGGCGAGGACACAGGCATCGGCGTGGGAGGCCCGCCGGCCTGCGCAGACGAATCCCCGGTGACAAGCGACAGGATGATCGAACCTTCGCTGACCTTGTCGCCGGTTTTCAGCTTGATTTCGCGCACCGTGCCCGAGAGCGGCGCTGGCACTTCCATCGTCGCCTTGTCCGATTCCAGCGCGATCAGGGGATCCTCCGCCTTCACACTGTCCCCGGGTTTCACAAAGATCTCGATGACCGGGACGTCCTTGAAGTCGCCGATGTCCGGGACGCGAACCTCGGCAACGCCCGCAGGCGCACTGACGGGTGACGGTGGCGCGCTGACAACAGGGCGCGCTTCGGCCTGTTCGGCGCCGGCAGCATCGAACTGCACGATCACAACGCCTTCGCTCACCTTGTCCCCGAGCTTGACGACCACCGACTCCACCACGCCGTCCCGCGGCGACGGCACCTCCATGGTCGCCTTGTCGGACTCCAGCGCGACCAGCGGATCCTCGGCCTTCACCTTGTCGCCCGGCTTGACGAATACCTCGATGACCGGGACGTCCTTGAAGTCACCGATGTCGGGAACCCTGATGTCGATCAGACCACTCATCGCTCTGTCCTCGGCTCCGCTGGCTCACACGGTCCAGGGCGCAGCACGCCCGGCGTCGATCTTGTATTTGGCGATGGCTTCGGCCACGACTGCCGGCTTGATCGCTCCGTCGTCGGCGAGCGCCTTGAGCGCAGCGAGGGCGACGTAGTGCCGGTCGACCTCGAAGAATTTTCGCAGCTTCACGCGATAATCGCTGCGGCCAAAGCCGTCCGTGCCGAGCACGACGTATCGACGCCCGGCCGCCTGCACATATTCCCGGATCTGATCGGAGTAGTTGCGCATGTAGTCGGTGGAGGCCACGACCGGCCCGGAGTGTCCCTCGAGCTGCGTTTCCACCCAGCTCTTGCGGCGCGGCTCGGTTGGATGCAGTAGGTTCCAGCGCTCCGACGCCATGCCGTCACGGCGCAGTTCGTTGAAGCTGGTCGCGCTCCAGACGTCGGCGGTGACGCCGAAATCCGCCTTGAGCAAATCGGCGGCCGCGACCACCTCGCGCAGGATCGTTCCCGAGCCGACAAGCTGGACGCGAAGGCCCTTCTTCAGCGTCTCGCCTCCGCTCTTCAGGAGATAGAGCCCCTTGAGGATTCCCTCCTCCGCCCCCTTGCCGGCATCGGCGAGCGAGGGATGCGGATAGTTCTCGTTCATCAGCGTGATGTAATAGTAGACATCCTCCTGCGCCTCGTACATGCGGCGCATGCCCTCGCGGACGATCGTCACGACCTCATAGGCAAAGGTCGGATCGTAGGAGATGCAGTTCGGGATCGTGCCGGCGAGGACGTGGCTGTGGCCGTCCTCGTGCTGCAGCCCTTCGCCGTTGAGCGTGGTACGCCCGGCGGTACCGCCGAGCAGGAACCCGCGGGCCCGCATGTCGCCGGCGAGCCAGGCGAGATCGCCGACGCGCTGTAGACCGAACATCGAATAGTAGATATAGAACGGAATCATCGGCACGTTGTTCGTGCTGTAGGACGTCGCGGCGACGATCCAGCTCGACATGGCGCCGCCTTCGTTGATGCCTTCCTGCAGAACCTGCCCGCTCTTGTCCTCGCGGTAGTACATCAGCTGATCGGCGTCCTGCGGCCGGTAGAGCTGGCCGACCGACGAATAGATGCCGAGCTGGCGGAACATGCCTTCCATTCCGAAGGTGCGTGATTCATCGGGAACGATCGGCACGATGTGCTTGCCAATCGCCTTGTCGCGAACGAGGGTGCCGAGCATCTGCACGAACGCCATCGTGGTCGAAATTTCGCGGTCGCCGGTAGCATCGAGCAACCGCTGGAATGTCGACAAGGGTGGAATTTGCAAGGACGCGGACTTGCGTCGGCGCTGCGGCAGGCTGCCGCCGAGCTTCTCGCGCTGTGCGCGGAAATATTTCATCTCGGGGCTGTCCTCCGGCAGACGGAGGAAAGGAACCTTCGCCAATTCCTCGTCGGCGACCGGCACCTGGAAGCGGTCGCGAAATCCGCGTAGCGCGTCCTGCGTCATCTTCTTGGCCTGATGCGCGATCATCTGGCCTTCGCCGGATTCGCCCATGCCGTACCCCTTGACGGTCTTGGGCAGGATCACGGTCGGCTGGCCTTTGTGGTTCACCGCCGCTGCATAGGCCGCAAAGACCTTTTCCGGATCGTGGCCGCCGCGCGCGAGCTTCCAGATCTCATCGTCGCTCATGTCGGCGACGAGTTGCTTCAATTCGTCGTACTTGCCGAAGAAGTGCTCGCGAATATAGGCGCCGCTCTTGCTCTTGAAATCCTGGTACTCGCCGTCAACGCACTCCTCCATGCGCTTTAGCAGCAAGCCGCTCTTGTCCTTCTCGAGCAGGCGATCCCAGCCCGAGCCCCACAGCACTTTGATGACGTTCCAGCCGGCACCGCGGAAAACGCTTTCCAGCTCCTGAACGATCTTGCCGTTGCCGCGGACGGGCCCATCGAGCCGCTGCAGGTTGCAGTTGATGACAAAGATCAGATTGTCGAGGTTTTCCCGACCGGCGAGCGAAATCGCGCCGAGCGACTCTGGTTCGTCCGTCTCGCCATCGCCCATGAAAGCCCAGACCTTGCGGTTGGACGTTTCAGCGAGCTTGTGGTTCTCAAGATATTTCAGAAACCGCGCCTGATAGATCGCCAACAGAGGCCCAAGTCCCATCGACACGGTCGGGAATTGCCAGAAGTCTGGCATCAGCCACGGGTGCGGATAGCTCGACAAGCCCTTGCCGCCGGTCTCCTGCCTGAAGCCGAGAAGCTGCTCCTCGCTGAGGCGCCCCTCGAGAAAGGCACGCGCGTAGATGCCGGGCGAACAGTGCCCCTGCACGAAGATCAGATCGCCGCCATGGGTGTCCGTCGGTGCGTGCCAGAAATGACCGAAGCCGATGTCGTAGAGCGTGGCGGCGGACTGGAAGCTCGCGATGTGGCCCCCGAGTTCCGAACTCTCCTTGTTGGCGCGCAGCACGATTGCCAGCGCATTCCAGCGGATGATTGAGCGCAGTCTGTGTTCGATGGCGCGGTCGCCCGGCAGGGCCGGCTGCTGTTCCACCGGGATCGTGTTGCAATAAGGCGTCGTCAATGTCTGCTGAATGCCAAGGCCGCCGCTGCGCGCGGCGCCGATCACCGCATTGACGACGTACTCGGCCCGCTCGTTGCCGCGGTGGCTGCGGACTGCCCACAAGGCATCGAGCCACTCCCGGGTTTCCTGCGGATCCAGATCATGCGCTTCCGCCACTGTCATTATTCTCTCCCTTGCATGCCAAGCCGAACTCAGGCGTCATTGGTCATCGCGCTCCGCCGTCGGGCGGAGCACGCCATGCCACGCAGGCGATATCGCCTGTCGCTCTAGGTGAAAGATTGAGTGCTGGCTGGCATCTGGACGTCCCCTCGTGTTGCTTGTTTAATCTTTTGCGGATTACTTAAGCAGCATTCGTGCCAGACCTCGGAAGGTCGGTCGCTCGAGCACATATCGTTCATTTTACTCAGGTTTGTCGGGCACCTCATCGCGGCCGCCGGCATGTTGCGTCCGACTTTGTCCGGAGCTTCAGAAAACTGTCCGGAGGTTCCGCCCGAAAGATCGGATCGGCCAACATGCGGCGCCCCAACCCGAGTCGCGCGTTGTTGACATTCCGCTTCGAAGAGAAAGGTCCAAAGCGCCATGCCGCCGGCGCAAGGATGTAGAGTCGAAGTGACATCCGAGCTGACTAACTTCGCCCGGATAGCGAATGTCCGCGACCGACGCGCTCTTGCATTTTCATCGCGTGCGTCAGCGCGAGCGCGCTTCTGCAGTTTCACGACGATGAATTCTCTGCGCCGTCATGTTCGTCTCTCGCACATCACGAGGTTGACCAAATGACCGTCATGCTCAATCCCTCGACAACGATCCGCGCGCGAAGATGCTGACCGGCGCGCCGCGTCACCCCGAGAAGGTAAACCGCCCCCGACACGCCGACGCGGCTGGGCGCGCGGGAATCATCGTGCGGACTGGTATCGCAACCGATAGTTCAACAAGCGTATTTTTCCGCGATCTTGTCGCCAATCGAAGCTCTTCAGCCTCCATGATTCTCAAACCGGTCTCGGTCGTTTTGACAACATCGGTCACGCACGTTCAAATTTTGTCTTTTGACCTTTGGGCAGGCAAACATCCGCCCGCGTGGTCGCCTCCACCGTGCCCGGCGATGAACATGGCGACGGCCGATCGGCAATAGGATTCGATTTCCTTGTCGTCCTCTGCTCTCGCCTGATCGAAGCGCGCGATCATCACGAGATCGGATCCTTTGAAAAGCGCGGCAAACAAGCGGGCGGACCGGTGAGGATCCGGCACGTTCAGAAGCGACTTCGCGTGCAACTGACGCAACAGGGCCTCGATCTGGCCGATGACATGGGCGGGACCGGCCTCGAAATGGAGCTTGCTTAGCGTCGTTTGATTGGTCTTGTCGGCCATGACCATGGCTTCGACACCGCGGACGTCCGGTCTGAGCAGCGTGCGAAGCAGCAATGATCCCACCGCCATGAGCTGATCTTCGACCGAACCGTCGTCGCCTTCAAGAAGGACCTGTGGTGCAAACAAAAGCTGGCAGCCGGCCGCGATGGCCGCGCCGAACAGCGCCTCCTTGTTCTCGAAGTGCCTGTAGATGCTGAGCTTGGATATCTTCGCGCGCCGGGCGACCTGGTCCAATGTCGTCGCTTGAAAACCCAATTCCACAAAGAGTTCACGCGCGGCGTCGACGATCGTTTGGCCAAGCGCCTCGTTGGCGGGCCGGCCGCGCCGGCCCTGGCTGTTTTTGGTCACGACAATTCCAGTACTTGACAGTATCCTAATTGTTGAATTACGATACCACGAAGTATCTGAAATGTGCAAGCCAATGGGTAGGTTTCAACCTGTCCTCCAAGCGGAGCCCATCACCATGGATGACGTCATCATCATCGGCGGCAGCTTTGCCGGTCTCGCCGGCGCCCTGCAACTCGGCCGTGCCCGCCGCAAGGTCACCGTTCTCGATACCGGCCTGCCGCGCAACCGCTTCGCCGGCCACTCGCATGGCCTGCTCGGCCACGATCACAAGCCGCCGCTGGACATCCTGGCCGAGGCGCGGCAGCAGCTGGCGCGTTATCCCACGATCAAGCTGGTCAGTGCCCGGGCCGAAAGTGTCTCCGGCGCCATCGACGATTTCTCCGTCCTCACTTCCGATGGCGACAGCTTTGGGGCGCGCCGTCTGATCCTGAGCTATGGCATCACCGATCAGATGCCTGATGTTCCGGGCTTTGCCGAAGGCTGGGGCACGTCCATCGTGCCTTGCCCCTATTGCGATGGCTTTGAAGTCGCCGGCCAGCATTGGGGCCTCGTCTGGTCCGGCCCGCAATCGCACAATCAGGTCAGGCTGTTCCGCGATTGGACCGACACGTTGACGCTCTTCGCCGATGGTCACGACATTCCGCCCGATATCCGGGCCGATCTGGCGCGACGCAACATACCTGTCGTCGATGGCCGGATCACTGGGATCGCCCAACGCGGGGCCCATAACGCCACCGTCAGGCTCGATACCGGCCCCGATGTCGCGGTCGACATCCTGTTCGCGCATCCGCGCAACAAGCCGTCCGCAAGCCTGCATGAATCACTGGGCCTCGCCACGGTCAAAACACCCCTCGGCATCATCCTCAAGGTCGACGAGCGCCGCGAAACCAGCATGCCCGGCATCTACGCCGCCGGCGACCTCGCCAATCCCATCACGCCGCCATCGGTCACCCTGGCATCGTCGCACGGCGCGATGGCGGGTATCTTCGCCCAGCAGTCGATGGTGGCTTGAAAGCACAGATTGGAGATGAGCATGGCCGTCGAACCGGACAGCGCGGGTGTGCGCTTCCCTCCGCCCTTCGTCTATCTGGGAGCGCTGCTGTTGGGGCTGGCGGCGGAGCGGTTCGTCCCCCTGCGCTCTTTCGGCATCGACTGGCGGTTGCTGGTCGCGACGGGCGCGCTGCTGTTCGTCGCCGGCGCGGCGATGATGCTTGCGGCGGCGGGGCTGTTCCGGCGGCTGGGCACCAACGTTCCGCCGTCGCAGCCAACGACCCTCATCGCAACGACCGGCCCTTATCGGTGGACCCGCAATCCCATGTATCTCGGCATGGCGCTTATCTATGCCGGCCTTGCGATCGGCTTCGACGGGCCGATCGCCTTCGCCTTGCTCCCGTTGGTGCTGATCGTAATCCAGACGCAGGTGATCGCCCGCGAGGAGCGCTATCTCGAAGCGAAGTTCGGCGACGACTACCGCCGCTACAAGGCCGAGGTTCGCCGATGGCTCTGACTATTGCGCCGCTGCCGTCTGCGTGGCCGCCCGTCAGCCAGCTTTCCCAACAGATCGCGTCGTTACCCGGAGCAGCTTTTCAGTATCTGGAAAGTATCCATCCGTCTTGCAGAGCCGTCGGCTATCCAACAACGGGGTGCATCAATGGTCTACAGTCTAATTGTCAAAAAAGAGATCCGCAGGAGCTTCGATCATGTCAACAACCAGCGTTGGGATGATGCTGCAAAGGGCCTAACGCCAAACGCGTATCACTGGGTTGCCGGAGATCATGCGTTGGGGGGTGAGCGACATGGAAAGCAATCGGTGAAGCAGTGGTTCGAGCGCATGGGCCGTGTTTTCCCGAAGTTGCACATAGACATTGAGCAGGTCGAGGTGACGGGTTGGCCATGGAGTACCACAGTGTTCGTCAAGTGGCGGGCCAACGCGAGGCTACTTGACGGCCAAAGCTCGTATGTGAACAGGGGCGTCCACGTCTTCAAGTTGCGATGGGGCAAGGTTTATTCGATTGAGGAATACTTCGACTCGCAGGCTGCAGAACGAAGCCTCGCTATCCAAGCTCGTGCCGGTTTGGATGAAGCTGCGGCTGGACCAATCGTGAGCTAACGCGGATCATTCGTGTGATGCCGCCATCAGCTTATCAGGTCGCCGACTGGAATGGCCAAAGCGGGGAGCGCTGGGTTTGCGTCGCTGGCGCGCACCCGTTTCGCACCAGAACGACTTCGCCGAAACACAGCAAACACGATCGAAATCGAACGAAAATGCAGCAAAATCAATAAATCCGAACCGCTGATTTTTGTGCACTATCGCCGTGATCCCTGCCGATCATTTCGCTCGCCACGCTCTCCTCCAACAGGACGAGGCGAGGCGCGCCCAATGTGCTATCCTCCGCCCGGAACCAGCACCGGAGACAACCCATGCCGACCAGCGTCAAGCAAATGCTCGAAGCCGCCAACGCGGCAGTGCCCAAGATCTCGTCGGACGAGGCCGCCGAGATGATCCGAAGCGGTAACACGCTGGTCGTTGATGTTCGCGACGCGCCGGAGGTCGCCGCCAGCGGCAAGATCGCAGGCGCCGTGAATGTCTCGCGCGGGATGCTGGAGTTTCGCGCGGATCCGGAGCTGCCCTCCCACGACAAGGCGTTCGACAAGGGCAAGACCGTCATTCTTTACTGCGCGTCCGGCGGCCGGTCGGCGCTGGCCGGCAAGTTGCTGAAGGATCTGGGCTACGACAAGGTCTACAACCTCGGCGGCTTCAAGGACTGGACGGGCGCCGTCGAGAAATAGCGAAGCAAGAGACACAGTTCCGGATCGTTGGGGCGGCCCGCTTCGGCCTGCCGATCGGCGCTTCATCCCGGTTGCAACAATCAGCCCTCGTTCGTGTTGTCTCAGATGACACAGCGAGGCGCGCCATGACCAAGATGACCGGCAAGGAAACCGAACTGACACCTGACGACTTCCCGCTCGAAGCCGACAAGGACAAGCTCAGGACTCACAAGGGCGAGCCGGTGGCCTCGGCCGAGTCGGACAAGATCGCCGATGAACTGGCCGAACGGCTCAACGAGCAGGCGCACCGGGAGGAGCAGGACCGCTGGTCGGCGTGAAGCGCCGGCGCGGTTGGATCAGGCGGAACGCGGCGTGGAGCCGGGCTGCGCGCCTGGCTCATTCAGCAGCCTGCCGGTGGTGCTGTTGACGAAATGCAACGACATGCAGGCCGGACACCTCACGGGCACATAGCTGTCCGCCGGCCCGGCCCCTTCGGGCCGTTCGTCGTCGAACCGATGCTGGACGTTCGTGCCGGTGCGCGGGCACCTGAAGAGGATCTGGCGCTGCATGCTTCTGTCATGCTCCGAAATCCCCGCCGGCGAAATTGCGGACGATCCCTTACGGGCCTTTCCCAGGTTTGCGATGGGTCAAGGCGAACCGCCTGCCCGCCGCTATGCTGTGTCTGGCATCGGGCGCGCTATCCGGTGCCGAACGAAGCGGAGCCCGGACTCCTAGGCACTCCGGGCGCCGCTTCGAAGACAGGGTGCAAGCGACCGCGCTCAGGGAGCCGGCTCCGCAAGGAGAGGCTTCGCCGGCAGGTTCGATGGAACGAAGGCCGGTACCGCGGGTTGGATGGCCCAGCCGTTGGAGGCCCAGCCCTGGACAGACCATGCAATCGGCCTCGGTGCCCCCTTGGAAACTCTCCTCGGAAGCCGGGGCTGATTGATTTCGCCCGGCCGGCCAAACCCGCCGCCGGCGACAGGCCACCATCGGGACCGCCTCGACCAGGAGAGCAGCCATGATGTCCGCCAACCTCGACGATCTCTCTGCGGCCGTGCGCTATGCGCTCGAGACGACGCGCGCGACCACGGTCTGCCCTTTCCACGGCGAGGTGATCATCCGCGTCGGCGACGACGCCGCCGAGAGCCATGCTTACGAACGCGCCAAGCGAATCCTGAAGAGCGACGGGATGCCGTTCGAGGCAGACGCCCTCAGGGACGAAATCGGCCAACAACTCGCGGGCGCCGCGGACGGTCGATGCCCGAAATGCGATCGGGCCGAGCCAGCCGGCTAAAGCGCGCCGCGCTGCCTCCGCCGTTCAGGAAGCCGCTCGCCTGGAGGCGCTCTTGCTTGGCCGGGAGGACACGAGGCTCCGCGGCCGCCCGATCAGATATCCCTGCATCTCGTCGCAGCCTTCCTGCATCAGCAGCGACATCTGTTTCTCCGTCTCGATGCCTTCGGCAAGGACCGGCACCCCGAGCCCGTGGGCGAGGCCGATCACGGCCCGGACGATGGCGAGCGAGCGATCGCTCTGGCCGAGCGAGGCGACAAAGGAGCGGTCGATCTTGATGCGGTCCAGTGGAAACGCTTCGAGATATGACAGCGACGAGTACCCCGTTCCGAAATCGTCGAGGGCGATCAGGATGCCGAGCGCCTTGAGCGACTGCATTGTCCGCTTGGCGCGCGGCATGTCCTCGATCAGGACGCCTTCGGTGATCTCGAGCTCGAGGCGCGCGGCCGGAAGCCCGCTGTCGCGCAGCGACCGGCGGACCTGCCGGTCGAGGTTTTCCCGGCGGAACTGGGCCGCCGAGACGTTGACGGCCACCCGCAGCGGCTGATCCCATGACGCCGCTTCCCTGCACGCCTCCTTCAGGACCCAATCATCGATCTGCGCGATGGAGCCGCTTCGCTCCGCGATCGGAATGAACTCGCCCGGCGGGATGATCCCGCGCACCGGATGCCGCCAGCGCACCAGTGCCTCGTAGGCCATCACCGTGCCATCGCGATACTGCTGCGGCTGGTACTCCAGATAGAGTTCGCCCCGCTCCACCGCGGCCAGCAAATCGTGCTCCAGCTCACGGCGATCGCGCAATTGCTGGTCCATCGCGCTGGTGAACAGACGAATGGCTCCCCTGCCCTCATGCTTGGCGCGATAGAGGGCAGCATCCGCGTTCGCCAGCAGTGCAACGGAATCGCCGGCATCTCTCGGATACAGCGCGACGCCGACGCAGAGATCGATCTTCAGGGCATGGCCGTCGACCTCGATCGGCTGCTCGAACTGGGCCCGCATCCTGGTGGCGAGCAGCTCCGCGGTTGCCGGCAGCGGCGCTTGATCGATGATGCCGATGAATTCGTCGCCGCCGACGCGCGCCACGTAGGATCCTTGCGAAACCTCCTGCAGGCGTCTTGCGGCCTCGCGCAGCACGGCGTCGCCGACGGCGTGACCGAAGCGGTCGTTGATCGCCTTGAAATGGTCGAGATCGATGCAGAGCACGGCGAAGGCGCTACCGGTGATCTCGGCGCGATCGATCGCGGCGGAGAGATGCTGGCCCAAGGCGGCCCTGTTGGGCAGCTCCGTGAGCGCGTCGTGACCGGCGAGATAGCTCACCCTCTGCTGTGCCCTGTTCCGTTCCGTCACGTCGAAGCCGACGCAGACATGGGCGGACCGCCCGTCATAGACCAGCGGCCGGGATTCGATCACGACCTCGATCACCTCGCCGTCGGCCGTCCTGTGCAACTCGCAGTCGCATTCGGCTGCCGCCTGTTGCTCCGCATAGGCGAGCTGATGCTCGGACATGGCGAGGAGATCCTGGCGGGAATAGCCGTAATGCCTGCACATCGCACCATTTACGGCGATGAGCCGACGCGTCTTCGCATCGACCACCCACATCGGAAGCGGGTTCTCTTCAAAGAGGAGGCGGAAGGAGGCTTCGCGGCGCTTGAGGTCGGTGATGTCGATCCGGACCCCGATGCTTCCTCCGTCGCTGGTGTGTCTTTCCTCGACGCGAACCCAGCGGTCACCCGCCAGATGCTGCTCGTGCGAGTGTTGGGGCAGCGCAGCGCATGGTGGGCGAGGCGCTCGGTGAGCCACTCCTCCTCCCGCCCCGCGGCGTCCGGATATTGTCCCCCGGCCAATCCGGTTCGAAGAATGGTTTCGAACGGCGTGCCGGCGGCAAGTGCGTCCCGGCTGGCCGCGTAGAACTCGGCGTATTGACGATTCCAGAGAACGAGATGGTCGTGCTTGTCGAAGACGGCAAGTCCTTCGGGAACCACGTCGAGCGCTTCGGTCAGATGGGTGTGCGCGGCGCGCGCGGCAGCTTCGGCCTGCTCGGCCGCGCTCTTGGCTTCCGCCAGCGCCCTCTCGGTGCGATGGCGCTCCGTGATGTCCTCGTGGGTTGCGACCCAGCCCTTATCCCCCATCGGGCGATGCCGGATCCGCACGATCCGCCCGTTGGTGAGCTCCACGGTCGTATCCGAGTTCTCGGCGCTCACCGGAGCGCTGTTGCGCCAGGCCAGATAATCCTGCTTCGACATCTTTGGGGCGCTGCCGGCCGAATAGCGGAGATCGACGATCTCGTTCAGCTTCATGCCCGGCCGGACCAGTTTCGGGTCGAGATCGTAGACCTCGAGATACTGCCGGTTGCAGACGATCAGGCGCTGATCGGCATCGAAGAAGCAGAGCCCCTGGGACATGTTGTTGAGCGCCCTGTCGAAGCGCTCCGCGAACGCGGTCGCGGTCTGCTCTGCGGCCCGGGCGCGATCGCCTTCCTCGGACAGCCGTCCGTGGGTCTCGACCAGCTTCACGAAGGAGCGGAAATTGGTGTTGATCATCCGGGCGAGCAGGACGAGCAGCGCCAGCAAATTGATCCCGACCGAGACCAGCATCCCATCGCCGGACAGCAGCAGGAGCGTCGCGATCGGTGCGCCGGCAATCAGCATCGTCAGCCGCGACGACGGCGGGAAGCTGCCGAGGCAGTAGGCAGTCCCGACGCAGCCCATGAAGAGCAGCAGGGAGACCGACACACGCAGACCGGGATCGACCACCATGAACAGCGCCAGGATCCAGATCACGAAGCTGGAGCTGAGCAACGCAGTGGCGAGACGCACCCTTACGAGCTCTCGGTAGGCCTCCTCGGCGGTGAAATCGACCTTCTTCAGCCGGAGCCACTGGGCCAGCCGAAACAGACAGGCCGCCAGGAGAGCGGCCGGCAAGGCAAATCGCAGCCATGCCGAGACCGTGCTCGGAAGAAGCAGCCCAACGCTGATACTGTTGACCAGAAGCGCGGCATAGAGAACCGGCACCTGCTTGCGGAGCACGCGGAACTGCTCGACGAGCAACGAGCGGCCGAGCGGATCGGTCGTATCGCCCACGGAGAAAGAAGCACGAAGTCGCGCGAAGAAGCCCATCAATGTCGCCCCAACCATGCGAAGGCTAGGGCAGAGACGCGAAGGACCCGTAAAGGCGCTTGGTGTCTTCGACCTTAACGCCGCTGCTGCAATTATCGGAGGAATGGGAATCGCCGCAGTTCCCAACCGGGAACAGGCCGAGCTTGGTCCTGATCATTGCTCTGGCACTCGCCATCGGCCGGTGTGGGCGGCGATGCAGCGCGGCCGCTGTTCGAAGTTACGTCTCTCTGGGTCGAGCGCTATTCACTTCAATATTGCGTTCCGCGTCGCGCGAAGAATGTCGTCCGACAGCTTGGGATCGTTCACCGCGCGGGCGAGCACGAGAGCGCCGACCAGGGCGGCGGTCGCTACGATCGCCTGGTCGTCGCGCTGCCGCGGCTTCAAACCGGACGGCAGGCGGCTGCTCAGCAGCGCGATCACGCCCCGCAAGCCGGCGGTGAAACGCTCCTTCACGCCGCTGCTTTGGCGTGACACCTCACACGCCAGCGCCGCAAAGGGGCAACCGCTGGCCGGAGCGTCGCGATGCGCCGGCGAGAGGTATTCCGACACGTAGTCGTCAAGGGCGAAGCCCTCGGACAATTCCTTCCCCTTGGCGCTGATCGCATGGGCGACCGCTTCCTCGACCAGCCGCTCCTTGGAGCCGAACTGACTGTACAGGCTGCCGTGAGTCATCCCGGCCGCCTCGGCGAGAGCGTCGACACCGACGCCGGCGATGCCGCGCTCCCGCATCAAGCGGGAGGCGGCATTGAGAATGCGCTCGCGGTTCTGGGCGGCCTGTTCCTTCGAAACGCGCATCAGACTGGTCCTCGGGCACCGGGCCCTTGACAATTATCATTACGGTCGTCATGTATATCATTAGTTACGATCGTAATCAAAACATTTCACAGCCCGTGGCCGCGTCGGAGACCCAGCCCATGAACAAGATGAAACCCCAGGTCGCGCTCGTGACCGGCGCCTCGTCCGGGATCGGCGAAGCCACGGCGGCGCGGCTCGCGCAGGCCGGCTACAAGGTCTACGGCACCAGCAGACGGGGGGCACAGATCCGCAACCAAGCGTTCGAGATGCTGGCCCTCGACGTCACCCGCGACGAGTCGGTGGAAGCCGCCGTCAGCGAGCTGATGCGGCGCGAGGGCGGCATCCACCTGCTGGTGAACAATGCCGGTTTCGGCGTCGCTCCTGCCGGCGCGGAAGAGAGCTCGATCGAGCAGGCCCGTGCGATCTTCGAGACGAACTTCTTCGGACTGGTCCGGATGACGCGCGCCGTCGTGCCGCACATGCGCCAGCAGGGCCATGGCCGAATCGTCAACATCGGCTCGGTGCTTGGTTTTCTGCCGATGCCTTATGGCGCGCTCTATGCCGCGACCAAGCACGCGGTGGCCGGCTATTCGGAATCGCTCGACCATGAGCTGCGCACGAGGGGTATCCGGGTCTCGGTCGTCGAGCCCGCCTACACCAAGACGCCGTTCGATGCGAACTTCATGGAGCCCGACGCCAAGCTCGACGCCTATCACGAGGCGCGCTCCGGCGTGACCAGGCGGGTGAACGAGGTGATGGCGACGGCCGAACAGCCCGGCGTCGTGGCCGAGACCGTGCTGGAGGCGGCGAGCGCCGCGCGGCCAAAACTCCGATATTCCGCCGGCAAGCTGGCGAAGCGCCTGCGATTGCTTCGCCGATTTGCGCCTGCGAGCCTGGTGGATGCCGGGCTTCGAAAAGACCTGCGGCTCGATATGCCGGCAGCAGCGCCCCGCACCGCCCGCGCCTTCTGACGGCGACAACCGGCATGGGCAGCCTGCTGCTCCTGCGACCGCGAAGAACCTTTGGGCCGAGAGGAAAACATGAAAGCTCTGATCTTCAAGCGTTACGGCAGGCCCGATCAGGTGGAGCTGGCCGACATCGCCCGGCCGAAGCCCGCACCAAACGAAATTCTGGTCGAGGTTCACGCCGCGGGCCTGAACCCGATCGACAACATGATCCCGAAGGGAACGTTCAAGCCCATCCTCAAGTTCGATCTGCCGGCCACGCTCGGCAGTGACCTGGCAGGCGTGGTCGTCGAGGTGGGAAACCGCGTGACCCGCTTCAAGCCGGGTGACGCCGTCTTCGCCAGCATCTTCGACCTCGGCACCGGCGCACTCGCCGAGTTCGCGCGCGTGCCGGAGAATGCCGCAGCGCTCAAGCCGGCAAACCTCGACTTCGTGCAGGCGGCCTCGATCCCGATGGTCGGCCTGACGTCCTGGCAGGCGCTCAAGGAGAGGATCGGCCTCACGCCGGGGCAGAAGGTGTTCATCCCCGCGGGCGCCGGCGGCATTGGTACTTTTGCGATCCAGCTCGCGAAACATCTCGGAGCGAAAGTCGGGACGACGACCAGCACCGGAAATGTCGACCTGGTGCGCAGCCTCGGAGCTGACGAGGTGATCGACTACAAGACACAGCAATTCGAGGACGTGCTGCGCGGTTACGACGCCGTGCTTGGGACGGTCAGGGGCGATGCGATCGAGAGGTCGCTTCGAATTCTGAAGCCGGGCAGCAGGATTGCCTCGCTCGTTGGTCCGCCGGACGCCGCGTTCGCGCGCGGACGGGGCATGAACATCTTCATGGTGCTGCTGTTCGGCTTGCTGAGCTGGAAGATCATTCGCAGGGCCCGCTTGGCTGGCGCGACATATTCGTTCCTGTTCGTGCATCCCGACGGCGGGCAGCTCGCCGAGATCGGCGCGCTTCTCGCAGCCGAGCGCATCCGGCCGGTGATCGACAAGGTGTTTCCGTTCGACCAGGCAAAACAGGCGCTTGCCTATCTCGAACAGGGACGAGCCAAGGGAAAGGTCGTGGTGCAGATGAGGTGACGGCGGCGGCCCTCACCCCTCGACCCGCCACAGCCTCCACCGTTCCGGCACGCCCTTGAGCCGGTGCACGCCGTGATCCTTCAGGCTGATCGCAGACTGCGTCTTCATCAGCTCCCTGATCGCGCTCGACACCAGCACCTCGCCGGGGCGCGCCTTCGCCGCGACGCGGGTGCAGATGTGAAAGGCAAGGCCGACCATCTCGCCGCCGCTGATGGTGTATTCGCCGGCGTGCAAGCCGATCCGGATCTCGAGGCCCAGCGTGCGCATGGCCTTCTGAATAGCGGTCGCGCACGCGATGCCGGCGTCCGGTTTCCTGAACGTGGCCAGCACGCCGTCGCCCGTCGTCACGACTTCCTTGCCGCCGCACGTCTTCAGCTCCTTGCGGACAGCGGCGTAATAGTGGCCCATGATCTTGGTCCAGCGCGCATCGCCGAGCTTGGCGGCTTTTGCGGTGGAGCCGACGATGTCGACGATCAGGATCGTGGCCAGCGCTTGCTTGAGCTCGGCGCTGCGTTCGGCTGATCGGCGCCGGGGCGCGATCGGCCCAGTCAGCGGTTCGTAGCGATGATTGCGGCGCCGGGCGATCGCGGCCTTTGTGTAATCCTGGGCGCGCTGCGCCGTGCCGCAGCGTATGGTCTTCTCCTGCGGCACCCGCGCCCAGTAGACCCTTCGCCCATCGCCGGCGCCATGAACCTCCACGGCGCCCCACTTCAGGAAGACCGCCGAACCAACCCGCCGGACACACCACGCCTTCGACGTGTACCCGGATACGTTCGACTGATGGACTCCGATGCGAAGAAATTTGGGCATGTGTGCAGCTGATCACAGGACCATGGGCTGGCCGCGGCGAAGCGTAGTTGCACATTCCCGCGTTTGCAACAGACGGGCCTCGGTTCGGAAGCTCGCCTTCGGCCGCGGCTTCCATCGCCCGGCAATGCCGCCTCAGCCGTGATACGCAAACAGCTCGATCGGATCGCTGAAGCCGCGCACCTCGTGCTTGCCGACGTGCTCCAGCTCGAACTTCGGCTGCACCAGCTCGGCAAAGTCGCGCGACAGCAGCACCTTCCGTCCCAATTGCTTGGTCAGCGCTTCGAGGCGCGAGGCCATGTTGACGGCGGGGCCGATCACCGTGAAGTCGAGCCGGCTGGCCGATCCGATATTGCCGTACATGACGTCGCCGACATGGACGCCGATGCCGTAGTTCAGCGGCGCGCGGCCGGTCGCGTTGTTCCGCTCGTTCAGGGCGGCCATGGCCAGACGGGCTTCGGTGACGGCATGGAGCAGGTTTGCGCAGGCGTTGGGATCTTGAAGCGGAAAAATGGCGAGCAGGCCGTCGCCGATGAATTTCAGGATCTCGCCGCAGTGCCGCGCGATCGGCTCCGACATTGCGTCGAAATAATCGTTGAGCAGATCAATAACGTCGTCGCGCGGCCAGTTGTCGGAAATCTTGGTGAAATCCCTGAGATCGCAGATCATGATCGCGGCGCGCACCGTCGTGCCGGTGCCGCGCCGGGTGGCGCCGGCCAGGATGAGCTCGCCGGCATGGGAGCCGACATAGGTCTCCAGCAGGGTGCGCGCCAGGCGGTTCTTGATACGGATCTCGCTGACCAGCGCCAGCACCGGCAGGAGCTTCTTGAGGGCGGCGATATGCGCATCGTCGAACCCGCCGGTACGGTCGGTCGCGAAGGTGACGATGTGGCGCTTGCCGAGCGTGTGGTAGAGCGGCCAGGCGATGTAGTCGGTGAGTCCCTTGGCGCGCATCTCGTCATAGAGGGCGTGCTTGCGGCCGAGCGAGGGATCCTGCTCGAGCCTCTCGCGCAGCTCGGTGGCGCCGTCATGGATCTCGTGGGCGGCGCTGCCGATATATTCGGACCGCTCGCGAACTTCATAGTCGACCAGCGCAATCTCAGCCTCGCGGCTCCCGTCGGACCACATCATGCGGGCCCCGAGCCACTGCGGATGATTGATCAACACGTGGAGCGTCGCCCGCTTGACGGGAATGCCGGCCTGCTGGAGGCGGATGCACATCTGCGCGAAAATGTCGTCGATGAAGCGCTCGTCGCGCGTGCCGTTGGTCAGCCAGTCGACGACACCGTCGGCTTGCGTGGGGGCATTGTCGGTCGGTGCGTTCATATCCTGCCCCTTACAGCTGTGGCCTGCATCAGGGCAGATATCGTGCCCCGGCTTCGCCGCGTCAACCTGGCCAGTTGCATGGATTGTGCGCACCGGGCTGTCGGGCCGATGCCGCCTAGCCAAGAAGCCGGACCGAGCCCAGCACCGCCAGCCCCGACACCAGCGCGAGCTGCGAGACCGCGGCGAGCTCCACCTTCAGCGTGTCTTCGTGCGAAAGTGAAAATTCCTCACCATCGAGGCGAATGCGGCAATCGCCGCGCGCGGCATAGACCAGATGCGTGCCGGCGGCGAGCCGCCTCTCGCCGGGCTCCATGAGAGCCACGAGCTCGATCTCCGCTGCACCGCGCCGGGCCATCAGGTTCACGACCTCGACCGGGCCTTCTTCGAGCGCGGTCACGATCTCCATCTCGCCGGTGAAGCGCACCGTCGTAAAAGGTTCACGCTCGTCGAACTCCTGCGTCGGCGACTTCAGCACCAGCCCGCGCCCATTGACGACCATCTGCAGCCGGTCGATGCCGGGCATATGCGAGAACGGGCCGGGTGCCACGATCGGCGTGCTGGCAAAGCGCCACAGCAGGCTGCTCCAATCCCTCGCCGCCGCGTCGGCGCGCCAGGCGCCCGCAATGTCGGTGAAGGTGCCGCCGCCGTTCTTCCAGGGCGAGCGGGTGTAGTCTTCGGGTCTAAGCAATATCGTCTTCATGGGAGAGTCTCGGTGCGATGAAGGGACGGAGCGTGTTCGCGCGCGTCGAGCAGCGATTCAGCCTCCTTGCGCACCAAGTCCAGATGCGTGAACAGCGAGACGTGGCCGCCGTCGGGCAGCGCCAGCAGCTTCGCCTGCGGAATGGCCCGGCAGACGTTCTCGGCATGCGCGAACGGTACGACATTGTCCGCGCGGCCGTGCACGACCAGAGTGGGCGCCGAGATCGATCCCGCGGGCAACTGCTCCAGCGCGGCAAACTGCGCGATGTCGTTGACGGTCCCCGGCAGCCGGGCGGACAGATGCTCGAACACACTCGACTGCAAGGCGCGCAACAGCGGACCGGCCTCGGGATGGCGAAGGGTGCGTTCGCGCATGGCCTCATCGGGAATGGCGCGGCGGGCACCGGCCTGCGGATTCCGTTCGGCCCGCCACTTCAGCAAGTGAGGCAGTCCGGGAAGGCGCGCAAGGTGGCGCATCAGGCGCAGGCGCGCTTCTACCTCCGGCGGCGTTTGCAATTGTCCCGTGCAGGCCGAGACCAGCACGAGCGAGCGGCAGCGCGAGGGGTGCCGTGCGGCGAATTGCAGCGCCGAGGGACCGCCGGCGGAAACCGCGACCACCGCCGCGTTCGCAATCCCGAGCGCGTCGAGCAGCGCTTCATAGACATCAGCCTGTTCGTCGGGCGAGGCGCCGAGCGCGAGGCGCGAGCCGAGATAGCCCGGGCGGGACACGGCCACCACCCGCTTGTCTCTGAGCGTCATGGCGAGGGCGCGCGCCAGCAGCCACGACTGGTCGTGGCCGCCCATGCCGCCATGGATGGCCAGGACGGCCGTGCCCTCGCCCGCGATTGCGCATTGGACTGTCCCGCGGGAGGTCTGCACCCAAACCGGAGCAGGCCCGGCGAGAGGCAATACGTCAGGACTTGCGGTCATGGCGCAGCCTCCGGCCGGCCGGATGCGTTGGCTTTGAGATGTCGCAGGAGCGCGGCCGCCTCCATCGGAGGCCGACGCTCGATCCTGCGATAGGCTCGCCCATCGGCGGTGCGGGAAACCAGGCCGTGATCGCATAGCGCGCGACGGAGCAAGGCATCGTCGGCAAAAGCGTGCTGACGATTCAACAGCGTCTTCACGTCCGCCTCAGCCAGACTGCACCGCGGCGGGAAGCCGGCCCACAACACCCAGAGGCTCAGCTGCTGCAAATTGTGACGGGCCGGCCAACGCAGCAGCCTGCCGTGATCGTCGAAATGGCGCGCCGCGCGCTGCACGCGTTTCAGATCGACCGCATCGGCTCGGGGCGCGGGACTGCCGCGGTCGTCCACGGGTTTGCCGACCGCACCTGCCCGGAAGTGCTGGTAGTTCTTATGTCCCGTCGCACGCGCAAGAATGTTGAGCAGCTCGACGTGCCCGGGTGGCGACGTCCGCTCCAGAAGCTGGGCGCGCACGGATTTCGCGAGCGCGGAGATGTCGCCCGCAACAAAGGCAATGGGAGTTCTGGCCATGACCAATCCTCAAAGTGCCGATCCGGATAGGATTGTCGGAGGTCACCGGCTTACGACGCGGCACGAGGTTTGGTGTCGGTTCGATTGAGCCTTGCAGGTTTAGCTTCCCTCGCGGGACGGTGACGCCTGGGTGAACTGCAGACCCACGCAATCCTTACTATAGACGCCCGGCGGGCTCAAGAGCCTGATGTGAGGTACGGATGGTGTGATTGAAGCGCCAGCGTCATGGATTCCGACGCCGCTATTTCGTCGCCAATGTCGCCACGGCCCGCCAGGCGGCACCGGGCGCGGCCGATGCGAGCTGCCGGCAGCGGTCGCGCATCAGCTCGGCGGGACGATCGTGGCGGCGCCGTTTCAACACGGCCTCGAAATCGGCCAGCGCATCGGTGAACCGCCGCGCGCGATAGGCGGCAAGGCCGCGCTCGTAATCCGCGATCCAGCCGATCGCCCCGCCGTCGACGGCCTCTTCGTCCACCATCCCGATCAATTCGTGGACCAACAGTCCCTCCTCCCGGCCGTAGACCGCGATGCTGTCGACCTCGCGCGTGATGACGGCGCCGCGCGCCAGACGTGCGGTCGTCTCGCCGATCAGGATCTGCGTGCCATAGGATTTGTTGGCGCCTTCGAGCCGGCTGGCGACGTTCACGGCATCGCCGATCACGGTGTAGTTCAGCCGCAGCTCCGAGCCGATATTGCCGACCAGCATGCGACCCGAATTGATGCCGATCCGGATCTCGAGCGGCTGGCCGAGATCATCGACCAGACCGGACTCTTCCACCGCCTTGCGGCAGGCGAGCGCCGCACCGCAGCATCGCGCGGCGTGATCGCCTTGCGGCTGCGGCGCACCCCAGAACGCCATCACCGCGTCGCCGATGAACTTGTCGATCGTCCCGCCATTGGCGACGATGATCTCCGAGGTGACGTCGAGATAGCGCGACAGCAGCGGCACCACGCGGTCGCCCAGCCGCTCCGACAGCCCGGTGAAGCCGGCAATGTCGATGAACATCACGCTGAGCTCCTGGACATTGCCGCCTGGCCTCGCCTCGACGCCCTGACGCAGCAGGCCGCGGACCAGATCGGCCGGGATGAACTTGCGGAAGGCAGACAAACCGGCCGCCATCTCCGCGATCGCGCTGGACAGGCTCGCGATCTCCTTGAGCCGCGACGGATGGCGGCGGACCTGCTCCAGCGCAAAAGCTTCGACATGGCGGAGCTCGCCGGCGACGCGTGACAGCGGCGCAGCGATGACTGAGCGCGCCAGCATCGCGGAGGCCAGCGCCGCGAGCACGGCGCCGATGGCAAGGCCGAGGATCAGGCGGTGCAACGTCGTCTCCACCGGGCCGAGGAATTCCGCCTCCGGAATCACGGTGGCGAGCGACCAGCCGGGAAACGGCAGCGGCGTCAGCGCAACCTCATAGGCCGCGCCGGCCGAAATGAGCCGGCTCCGCCACGCCTCCTTGCGGCCGGCCTCCCCCGCCTTGTCGAGCGCTGCGCGCGCCAGCGGCAGCAGCGAGGTGTCGCCGCGCGCCGGATGGAGCTCGTCGGCGTCCTTGTCCGGTGCCGCGACCAGTTCGCCGCTGCCATCGACGATGAAGCCAGTCCCCGTGCGCCCGACCTCGAGCTGCGACAGGAAGCGCGCGAGCCTCGTGTATTCGATGATGACGGACAGAACGCCTTGCCGCTCCTGATAGACGTCGATCGGCCCCGCGAATGCGATCGACGGCCGCTCGCCGGTCGCGTGGTCCGTCACCCTGAACCATTGCGGTTCGTCCGCGTCGAGCCCGGCCCTGAACCAGGCCTGATCGGCGACGCGAAACGACGTCGGCTCGAAACGGCGATTGGCGAATTCGATGTCGCCGGGAACCACGTCATATTCATCGACGCGGCGCTGGCCCGGATGATCGGTCAGCGAGATCTCCATCATCTCCAGGCGACGATCGCCGAGCTTGTGCGCGGCGAAGAAGGAGCCGTCGGGCCAGCCGAAAGCGACCCAGGAGATCGTTGCCTGCGACTGCAATTGCGAGAGAAACACGAACTCGCGCTTGTCGGCCTCGCGGGTGTCGAGCACGTTCTGCAGGAACAGGGTGCGGATCGCGGTGTGCGCGGCGCGCGCCTCGTCGACGATGGCCGAGACCTCCTTGCGCACCGCCGCCACAATCTGCTCGTTGATGGTCGAGGCGAGCTGCCGGCTGGTCGCCTCCGCCGTGCGCCACCAGAGCAGGCTGGAGAGCGCGGCCGTCAGCAGGATCGCCGTCAGGACCAGCGCGGACACCGCGAGGCGAATGCTGACCGTCAGCCCTGCGATCGCACGAAGCCGTCGTTCGTGATCAACCTTCATCGCGTCTTCCTGCCGGTCCATTCGAGCCACTGACATTGCTCTACGCCGCCAGCGCGCGTCCGTTACGTCTGGCAGGAACGAGCCCCCGCCGCCAATGCGCGGCGGCTACCGTGTCGATAGACCCTAGGCATTGGCTTTGAGCCGAGGCTTGCCCGCAAATACCGGCCCAAGCGCACCGCGCGGTGCGCCCGATCCAATCGGTCTCACGGGTTTGTGAGCAGCCGGCAAGTAACCCCGGCTGCGCGCGCAGCGAAGGAGACCATGCGCGCATTGCCTGCTAGGCGATGCCATCTCGAACAGGAGAATCTCGATGTCTGCCAAGCATGCCGTCACCTCGCTCGTCCTCGCCGGCGCCATATCCACCGCGCTCGCGACCCTCGCCGCCGCCGGCCCGCTGACCAAGGCCGAGGGCGATGCGGCCGTCGCCGCCAAGAAGGAGAAGTGCTTCGGCGTCGCGCTGAAGGGCCAGAACGACTGTGCGGCGGGACCGGGCACGACCTGCCAGGGCACCTCGACCGTCGACTACCAGGGCAACGCCTGGAAATTCGTGCAGGGCGGCACCTGCACCAGCATCGAGCTGCCGGGCGGCAAGAAGGGCTCGCTGAAGCCGGTGTAACGGCCGGCGCGATATCGCCAGCAGGCTCGAACGGAGCAGCACGATGAGCACGGTGACCAAGTCGACCGGACCTGCGGCCGTGCCGCTCCGTTTCGCGACGCCCATCGGCGGCGTTGCCGGGACGAGCTTCAAGCCGGAGCATCTTTCGGCCATCTTCGCGGCCGGGCCTCGGCGTGGCTTCTTCGAGGTCCACGCCGAGAACTACATGGGCGACGGCGGTCCGCCGCATCGCGCGCTGGAGGCAATCCGCCGCGACCATTCCCTATCCCTGCATGGGGTCTGCATGTCGATCGGCGGGCCGCGGCCGCTCGACAAGGCGCATCTGGCGCGCTTCCGCGGCCTGGTCGCGCGCTATCAGCCGGCACTGGTGTCCGAGCATCTGGCATGGTCGACCCATGAGACCAGCTTCTTCAACGATCTCTTGCCGCTGCCCTATACCGAAGCGGCGCTTGCTTGCGTCTGCGACCACATCGACCAGGTGCAGGAGGCAATCCGCCGTCCGCTGCTGCTGGAAAACCCCTCGACCTACGTCGCCTTCCGCGAATCCTCGATGCGCGAGACCGAGTTCATTCGCGCAATTGCAGAGCGCACCGGCTGCGGGCTGCTGCTCGACGTCAACAATGTGTTCGTCTCCGCCGCCAATCACGGCTTTTCGGCGCTCGACTATCTCGCGGACTTCCCGCTGTCACGCGTTCAGGAAATTCATCTTGCCGGCCATGCCGAGCAGGCCGACGACGAAGGCGATCTGCTGTTGATCGACAGCCACGACGGCCCGGTGGCGGATGCCGTCTGGAAGCTCTACGAGATCGTCATCCAGCGCCGCGGCGCGGTGCCGACGCTGATCGAATGGGACAGCAGGATTCCGGACTGGCCGGTGCTGCAGGCGGAAGCCGCTGCCGCACAGGTGATCCTCGACCGTCATCAGTCCGCAGAGATGGCAGGAGAGCGTCATGCGGCCTGAGCCCGGCTTGTCCTTTGCCACTTCGTTCGCGCAGGCGCTGCTGGATCCCGCGCGCGAAACGCCTGAGATCGTGACCGGCCCGAACGGAAAGGCCGCCAGCCGGCGCTACGATGTCTACCGCAACAATGTCACCGTCAGCCTGATCGAGGCGCTGGCCGCGGTCTATCCGGCGGTGCAGCGCATCACCGGCGCCGAGTTCTTCCGCGCCATGGCGCGCTTCCATGTGCGCAGCCATCCGCCGACCTCGCCGCTGCTGTTCGAGTATGGCCGCGAGCTTCCCGGGTTCATCGAAACCTATGAGCATGCGCAGGCGATGCCCTGGCTTGCCGATGTCGCCCGCATCGAACGGGCCTGGCTCGATGCCTATCATGCGGGCGACGCCGCGCCGCTGTCCCCGGCCCGGCTGTCCGCGATTGCCCCGGAGCGTCTGGCGGACGCTGTCTTCATCCCACATCCGGCGATGCGGATCGTTCGTTCGCGGTACGCTGCGGTGACGATTTTCGCCGCCAATCGCGATGACGCACCGGTCGAGCGCATTGATGCGTCCACGCCGGAGGACGCACTGATCACACGGCCCGAATTCGACGTCGCGGTGCGGCATCTTCCCGCCGGCGGCGCCGTCTTTGCTGCCTGCCTCGCATCCGGCCAGCCGCTCGGCGAAGCTGCCGCGACAGCCCTGGATGCTTCGCCCGACTTCGAGATCGCCTCGAACATAGCCGGCCTGATCGAGGCCGGTGCATTCACCTCGCTTGCTGCTGGAGACGCATGATGATCACGGACCAACGCATGGCGACCGGCGGCGGTCTGCCGTCGCCCTGGCTGCTCGTCGACAAGGCCAATCAGCTGGTGCAGGCGATCGCCGTCCCCTCGCTGGTCCTGCTCGTGATGCGCCTCGCACTCGCGGTGCCGTTCTGGCGCTCAGGTCTGCTCAAATGGGACGGCTTCCTCAGGCTCAACGACACCGCCGTGACGCTGTTCAGCGACGAGTTCATGCTGCACCTGCCGGGCGGGCCTTACCACTTTCCTGCGCCGACTGTGATGGCATTCCTGTCGGGCTCCGGCGAGATCATGTTTCCGATCCTCCTCGTGCTCGGACTGGGCACGCGATTCGCAGGGCTTGGGCTGCTGTTCATGACTGTCATCGTCGAGCTCACGGTGCCCGACGGCTGGCCGATCCACCTCACCTGGGCGGCCATGGCGCTCGCCCTCATGGCCTACGGACCCGGACACATCTCGCTCGATCACCTCATCTGCCGCGCGCGATCGCCCGCACGGTAGGCACAGGTTTGCGTATCCACATGCACCGCCGTCATCCTGAGGTGCGCGCCCTTGCTCGCCTCGAAGGATGGGCCGCGGGCGCCTGTAGCCCATCCTTCGAGGCTCACCTCGCGATGCTCTCGCATCGCAAGGTAAGCACCTCAGGATGACGGTTGTGGGTGTGGTCAGCAGTAGTCCGGATGGAGCGCTTCACATCCCGCTCAGGCCGCTATCCACCGCGAGCGTCTGTGCGGTGACGTAGACGCTTTCGTCGGACAGGAAGAACAGCACGGCATAGGCGACCTCCCACGCCGTGGCCTGGCGGCCGAACGGGATGTGGCCCTTGCCGCGATTGGGGCGGCCGGCGCCGGCTTCGCGGCCGTTCGGGGTGTCGACGAGGCCGGGATAGACCAGATTGGCGCGGATGCCGCGGCGCGCGCCGAGATGGGCGATGTTGCGCATCAGGCCGCCGAGGGCGGCTTTCGAGGAATCGTACACCGCCATTTGCGATCCGGCCTTCAGCGCGGCGATCGAGGAGATGAAGACGATGGCGCCGCCGTCGTCGAGTTTCGGCAACGCGGCGCGGCAGCACAGCATGGGGCCGCGAACATTGACGTCGTAGATCCTGTTCCACTCTTCCGGGCTGACGTTATCGAGGCCGGTCTTGCCGAAGGTGCCGATGTTCAGCACCATGCCGTCGAGGCCGCCCATGGCGCGATGCGCCTCCTCGATCATGCTGACAACATCGGCCTCGCGCGTGACGTCGGCGGCAATGGCAAAGGCCTCGCCGCCTTCGTCGGTGATGCGCTTGACGGTCTGCTGCGCGGAGGCGTGGTTGAGATCGGCGACCGCAACCTTCGCGCCCTCGCGCGCACACAGAATGCTCATGGCGCGGCCGTTGCCGATCGGATCGGTCACGGCATCGAACACGCGCTGGCCGCCGCCGACGATGAGGATATGGCGGCCTTTCAGTCGCGCCCTGCCCGGTGCATCACCCAGCGATTCCGCGCTCGGCGGACGGACGTAGCGCTCCGGTTTGCTCTCGGTCTCCGCCATCGCCAGCCGCCTTATGTCTTGCCGCCGTCATAGACCTTCATGCCGGCGGCGGGATCGAGATCGGTTTCGGTCGCTTCGGTGAGGCGCGCCATCATCATGTAGAAGCCGAGCGCGACGATGGACTCCACGATCTCCTGATCGCTGAAATGGCGACGCATGGCAGCGAAAGTCGCCGCGGCAACGCGAACGTTTTCGACCACCTCGCGGCCGAAGTTCAGCAGCGCGCGCTCGGCCTCGCTCAAGGCCTTCGCATCGTAGTCGCCGCGCTCGACCGCATCGACCTGGGCCTGCGTGCAGCCGACGCCGAGCGCGATCGGCACGTGCTGGCGCCACTCATAGGCGCCGCCCTCTAGCTGCGCGGCCTGGAGGATCAGAAGCTCGCGGTTGACGGAAGATAGCTTCTGCCTGTGCAGGATCGAGTTGCCGAGCCGCATCGCCGGAATCATGTTGGCCTCGGCGTGGGCCATCATGCGGAAGATGTTGAGCTTGACCGGCATGCGGTCGAACGAGGCGCGGATGTCGCCGCTGGTCGTCTCCGGATCAATCAGAGGCAGCCTTGCCACGGTTCTCTCCCTTTGGCTTTCTTTTCTTGTTGTCGGTCTCGCCGCCCGCCGCGATCAGCGACAGGAAGAAGGCGAGATAGCGGTCGATCGCTTCAAGCACCTTCGCCCGCGGCGAAGGTGCTGCGCCCATCACATAATGCTCGAGACGGATGTAGATCAGGCCCGCCGCGAACAGCCGGGCGGTCTCGCGCGGATCCGGCGTCGACACCAGGCCGGCCAGCGCGAAGCCGCGGAAATAATCCGTCATCAGGCTCTGCTCGCGCGCGTAGAAATGGTCGGCGAATTTGGCGCGGATGCCGGGGACGCGGTTGCGCTCGGCGGTGATGACCTTCTGGAACTGGTGCTCGCGCGGATCGGACCATTGCTCGACGAGGTCGAGCGCAAACTGGCGGCAGAACGCGGCAGGCTGGCGCGCGAGCTGCTTGTAGCGCGGCTCTTCCAGCCGGCTCGCCGAACTCGCCGGACCGTGCTCGGCCACGATCGCCTCCAGGATCGCGGCCTTGCCGGGAAAATGGTTGTAGAGGCTGCTCTCGCGGATGCCGACGCGGCGCGCCAGCTCGCGCATCGAGGCGCCGCCATAGCCGCTCTGCGCGAACAGGTTGAGCGCTTCGGTGAGGATGCGCTCGCGCGTCGTGGGCGCGGCCGCAGCGGTGGAGGTATGGACAACCATGGCGGCTTGACTAACGAACGATCGTTCGCTAGTCAACCGTACGAACGATCGTTCGTATTCATGTCATAGGCGACGATCGTCGACCGCGATGCAGCAACAATCGGCACGCGGGTGGCATTCAACTCCGTTCGATAAGCGGAGAGCAATCGGGAGACAACGCCATGGCACGCCTCGCCCGCCTCTTGCCCGCGCGGCAAGCCATCATGACGCTTCGCCTCGTCACATCGTCATTGCTGATCCTGTCTGCGGCGGCGCCCGCATCCGCCGAGGATCCGGCCGCCTATCCCACCCACAAGATCAGGATGCTGTTGCCCTACGCGGCTGGCGGCGGCGGTGACGTGGTCGGCCGGCTGCTTGCGGACAGGATGGGCAAGACGCTCGGACAGAGCATCTATATCGAGAACCACACCGGTGCGGCCGGCACGCTCGGCACGCAGATGGTCGCGACATCTCCGAACGACGGCTACACCATCACCGTCGGCGGCATGACCACGCATGTGCTGGCCCCCGCGATCTATCCAAAGCTGCCCTACGATCCGATCAAGGATTTCACCACCATCGGCCGCGTCGGCACCTCCTCGATCATGCTGGTCGCGACCAGGAATTTCGCCGCCAATGACATCAAGGGCCTGGTCGCGCTGGCCAAGAAGGGCGAGCCGGTCCAGTACGGCAGTTGGGGTGTCGGCTCGACCGGGCAGTTCTGTGCCGAAATTCTGATGCAGCAGACCGGCATCAAGATGGATCACGTGCCGTTCAACGGCATCGCGAAACTGGCCGGCGACCTGCTCGGCGGCCACATCTCGCTGGCGACGCTCGATGTCGCGACCGCGACGCCGCTGGTGAAGGACGGCTCTATCAAGGCGCTGGCCGCGTGCGGCGAGCGTTCGCCGAGCCTGCCTGACGTCGCCAGCTACAAGGAGCAGGGTGTGCCGTTCGACCGCAACCTGTCCTGGGCGATGTATGCGCCGGCCGGCCTTGCCGAACCGATCGCGAAGAAGCTGTCGGCGGCGCTGAAGGAGGCGCTTGGCGATGATCTGGTGAAGGGGAAGCTGCTCGCACTGGGCATCACGCCGCAATTCGTGCCCGGCGAGGAGCAGCGCGACATCAACGCCCGCGACATCGCAGCCTGGAAGCAGGTTGCCAAGGACGCCGGCATCGAGGTCAAGTGAACAGGAACGTCGCAGGCAGCTCGCATGCGGCCATCCTTCGAGACGCCCGCCTGCGGCGGGCCCTCAGGATGAGGTCCCCTCGTGACAAGCAGAGAACAGGAGCGCGGGCATGAGCCGCATCTTCGGCGCGGTGCGCCAGAACGGATATGTGGTGCGGGACATCCACGCCGCGATGAGGCACTGGATCGAGGTGATGGGTGTCG
The DNA here is from genome assembly GCF_003957705.1 of Bradyrhizobium sp. LVM 105. Lineage (NCBI taxonomy): Bacteria > Pseudomonadati > Pseudomonadota > Alphaproteobacteria > Hyphomicrobiales > Nitrobacteraceae > Bradyrhizobium > Bradyrhizobium sp. LVM 105. The sequence continues at coordinate 203,010 of NZ_QZMV01000011.1, forward strand.
GCCCCTGGTACTACATGGACCGCGTCAGGACCGACTGGTTTCGCCATCGCGGCCGGGACTCTGCCGTCGAGATGAGCATTGCGCTGGCCAATTCGGGCGACCTCCAGATCGAATTGATCCAGCAGCGCAACGAGGCGCCGTCGCTGTACAAGGAGTTCCTCGACGCCGGCCACGAGGGCCTGCAGCACATGTCCTACTGGAGCCACGACTATCAGGCGCTCTACGACAAGGCACTCGGGCTCGGTTACAGGGTCGGCCATGAAGGCCAGATCGGCGGCGAACGGGGACGCTTTGCTTATTTCGACACCCAGGCCCATCCGGGCACGGTGATCGAGATTTCGGACATCAGCGGCACCAAGGGGCCGTTCTTCGAGCGGGTCCGTCAGGCGGCGTCGACCTGGGACGGCACCCGGCCGATCCGCGAAGTCGGCGGCGGGAGATCGTAGGGACCGGTCGCCGGTGGATGTCGCGCCGCTGCTGGCTCGCGCGGGGAGCCATGCTAACATGCGCTTCGCGTTCGAACCTTCAGCGAGGCTGACATGTCCGACACTGACAAGGTTTTCACCGGCTCGATTCCGAAAATCTACGACGAATATCTCGTCCCGATGATCTTCTCCGTCTATGCGGAGGACATCGCAAGACGCGTCGCCGCGCGCTCGCCTTCCGTGCTGCTCGAGATCGCCGCGGGCACCGGCGCGGTGACGCGCGCCGTGGCAGCAGCGCTGCCGCCCGGCGTCCGTTATGTCGCGACCGATCTCAACGAGCCCATGCTCGCGGTCGCCGCACAGCGTCAGGCGGATGACGATCGCATCACCTGGCGCCAGGCGGACGGAATGGCGCTGCCCTTTGGCGAGGCCGAGTTCGACGTGGTCTGCTGCCAGTTCGGCGCGATGTTCTTTCCGGACCGTGTCAAGGCTTACTCAGAGGCAAAGCGCGTCCTGAAGCCCGGCGGCACATTTCTCTTCAATGTCTGGGACCGCATCGAGGAGAACGTGTTCGCCGATGACGCAACGACCGCCCTGGGCAAGCTGTTTCCCGACGATCCGCCCCGCTTCATGGCGCGGACGCCGCACGGCTATTTCGACCAGGCGATCATACGGGCCGATCTCGCACGCGCAGGTTTTGGCAACGTCTCGATCGAAACACTGGCAGCCACCAGCCGAGCACCGTCGCCCGACCTCGTGGCGTTCGCCTATTGCCAGGGTACGCCGCTGCGCGGCGAAATCGAGGCGAGAAGCGGCGGTGATCTTCAGGCCGCGACGGACGCTGTCGCCGCTGCGATCCACGCGCGCCATGGGTCCGGACCGGTCGAAGCCAAGATCCAGGCCCTGGTGATCACGGCGCGGCCATAAGCCTGCGCCGCACGCAAGCCCGGCTTCCCTACCAAAAGCCGCGCTGCATCGGCTGCGCCGGCTGATAGTACTGATATTGGCTGCGCCGGCGCGGATTGGCCTGCTGGACGTACGGATCGCGCTGCTGGAAGAAGAAGCCGAAGCCGTTGTCCCAGCCGTCGTCGCTCGCGATCATGGCAGGCGCGGTCGGCTTGCGGGTGATGAAGCCGCCCTGCGGCTCATTGCTGAGCACCGCGACGAACTCGGTGCGGTAATTGGTCTCGCTGCTCAGCGGCTCGTCCGAGACGACGATCGAGGAGCGCGGCAATGCCGTCGGCCCGATGCGATCCCACACGTCCTGCGGGATGGTGATGCGATCGAGAGCATTGCGGGCCTCGTCGCCGTTCTCGATCGTGACCACGCTCCAGCGCAGGCCCGCATCGGTTTTCGCCATCGCCGTGAAGATATGCGTGCCGAGCGGCTGCTCGGGATTGCGGATCGTGACGGGGGCCTCGATGCTGGTGTCGAACACCTCACCGCCGCCGTCTGGCGCCGGCTTGTGGGTGTTTCGCCGCACGTAGAGCTTCTGCGTGGCGCGGCTGATATAGACCGAGACCGGTTCGCCCGCGAGCTTCGCGTCGGTCGCGGCCTTGACGGCCTCGGCCTTTCTGGCCGCCGCGACCTTCGCGGCTTCCTTCGTCACCGCCACGGCATCGCGCTTCGGCTGCGCGGCGGCCTTGGCGGTATCGAGCTGCGTCGCCGCGTCGGCAGCCTTCGCTACCGCCTTCTGCTTCAGCTCCTCGGCCTTGGCGCGGGCCTGATCGGTCTTAGCGTTCGCGAGCGTCTTGTCGGCGAAGGCGAGTTCGGCATCCGCGCGGGCCTTCTGCTGTTCCAGCTTGCGCAGCGCGGCGGGGAGCGAGGCAGCTTCCTTCGCGGCGACGGAAGCAGCCTTCTTGGCCTCGTCGGCAGCCCTTGTCGCCTCCTCCGCCTCGACGGAGAGCTTGTCGGCCCGGCGGGGCGCTGCCGCGATGGCCTCCGGCTTCGGCACGAACAGCGAGGGATGAGAGATCTCAGTCGGGACCGTGTCGTGCGGCGAGATGATCACCCGCATCCCGATATAGGTCTTGTCGAACAGGTTCTCGGCGAAGCCGAACGGCATGCGAACGCAGCCGTGCGAGGCGGCATAGCCGGGCAGCGGTCCGCCATGCAGCGCGATGCCGTTCCAGGTGATGCGCTGCATGTTGGGCATCCAGGCATCGTCGTACATGGTCGAGCGGTGGTCCTTGTCCTTCTCGAGGATGGCGAAGACGCCGGCGGGCGTCTCGCGTCCCGTGGTGCCTGTCGAGACCGGCGCGCGCAGGATCCAGCCGTCCGCGTCGTAGAAGGTGACCTGCTGGCTCTTGATCGAGACGATCGCCATGATCGGGTCGCCGGCCTGCCGCGGCGCCACCGCCTCGGCCGCCTGGCGCGCCTGCTTAGCGGCTCCGGCCGGGCTCAGAGCAGCAAATGCCATCATCGCCGCCAGGGTCGCAATGCCGGGGCCCCAACGCCGCATTGCCGAGGTGGATTGCGCCGTCGTCAGTCGGTCTCTCATGCCACTCCCCGGTCGAAATGCCAGTCCGCGCTCATGTCGATTACGTGTCAGATTGCGATCTTTGGATTAAGAAATCACAGCCGCCATACGTTCCGTCTGTGGCGATATTCGGCCCGCTTCGGCAACCAATCTCTCATATACGACGGCTTGCGCAGGCGGAAGGGTGGCTCGCGCCCGAGGCTGGCGGTCTGTCACTGCGGCGAAATGTCCGCCCTGGAGGGTCGGATCCGCGGGTTCTTGTCCTCGCTGCGGAAATGGACGCGATGCGGCAAGAACGGCCCATATCCTTTGAACCGACAGGCTTTTGATCGGGAAAGGTGGCTAAACGCCCTGCACCTTTCGGCCGAACCCCGGCCTAAACGCAACCGCGGTGCGCGGACATTCACGCCTTCAACGGCGTCGGCGAGGCGGTTGAGGTCAAGGCAGCTTCGCCAAAGGAAACGAGTTGCAGCCGCTCCTCGTCCCACAAGTTCAGCCGCACGGTCCGCAAGCTCTGGAGCAGCGTAATCCGTCCGACGCCGGCGAGCTGTGGATGGTCCCGCAACACCTCCGGCAGGCGATAGCAGGGAATTCGACTGCACAAATGATGGATGTGGTGGACGCCGATATTTGCCGTAAACCATCGCAAGACAGCCGGCAATTGGTAGTGCGAGCTGCCGTGCAGCGCGGCGTCGTGAAAATTCCAATTCTCGTCATGGGACCAGTAGGCGTGCTCGAACTGGTGCTGGACGTAGAACAGCCAGACACCGATCGACGCCGCCAGAACGACGATCGGCAGGTGTACCAGCAGAAATGGCCCATAGCCGACCAGCTGAATCATCGCGGCGACGAGAATCGCGATCGCAGCGTTCGTGCCCATCGTACTCAGCCAGGGGGTCCAGCCGCCGCGCATCAGTCCGATCGGCAATCGATGCTTCAGGATGAACAAATAGGCGGGACCGACGCCAAACATCACGATGGGATGCCGATACAAACGGTAGAGCACCCGACGCCATCGCGGCTGGTCGCGAAACTCGCGCACGGTCAACGTATCGATGTCGCCCAAGCCTCGGTGATCGAGATTGCCGGAGTGCGCATGATGGCCGGCATGGTTACGCCGCCAATAATCGTATGGTGTCAGTGTCACCACCCCGATGGCTCGGCCGACCCAATCGTTCGCAGCCCGGCCGCGGAAGAACGAGCCATGTCCGCAATCATGCTGGATCATGAACAGACGGACCAGCAAGCCCGCCGCGGGCACCTCGAGCAGCACAGCGAACCAATAGCCTTGGTCAAGAGCGGCCCAGATCAGAGCCCAGATGACGCAGAGCGGAATTGCCGTGATCGCCAGTTCGAGAACACCGCGCGCACTGTCCGGCTCGCGATAGCGGGCGAGCAACTGCGCCGTTGCGCGAATCTCCGGCATTCCCTGGGTCATTTCCGGTCTGCTCCCGACGTCCGCCGAAGAAATGCTGCGATCGCCCCGGACGCCTTCGGCAGCAATTCTGAGGTCGTGCCCCCGACGCGCGCATACTGATCCGTGCCTTAATCTTCTGCTGAGCAATATTGCTCACACCGGCACTGCTTCCCGCCGAATTTGCGCGCCGGCAAGGCGCACCCGACCGAGATCGGAAACGTGAGATCGGACCCATTCGCCGTCCGGTAATTCCGACAATGTGAGCAATATTGAACAGAGGCTGACAGACGAGCGCAGCATGCTCACCGCTCGCGGCCGGCGAATCGGCTGTCATCGGCGGCGGCTTCAGGCCCAGCGTACCCCGCGATATGAGGAGTAACTTCATATGTCCGAGGTCTATGGTCGCCCAGAACCGACGTTGATTCCGATACCAAGACCACTCTGCCCGACCTGCCGGAGCCGCATGATGCTGACTCACGTCGGGGCAAGTCGCGACGGCCCCAATCTGCGCATCTTCGAGTGCTCCAAGTGCGGGAATGTCCAAAGATCCATGGACGATCCGATGAGATCAGCCGAATAGCAGCTGAAGGAGCGCACGCAAGGAAGCGGCCCCAGCACGGGGGTGCGAACCAGGGCCGCCATTCATCAGATATGATGAGTGGGCATCACATCCGGTCGCCATCACCAAGTCACCCCGACGACGTTCGTTCCAGGCATATTCGCACGGCAGGCGCCTGCCAGCGCTTGCGCCAAACGCCGCCCCCGCAAGATTGGCCTAACGTGTCCGGCGAGGGCCTGCTAGACTGAAGCTCTCTCCATCAGGTTATCGAAACAGCCGCATCGAAGAAGACCTGATCGACCAGTTGTTCAATTCGAGCGAGAAGCGGCTTGCGCGTCTTCTGCTGGTGCTGGCGAATTTCGGCACGGATGGCGCCACTCAGCCCATGTCCGTGCAGATGAGCCAGGAGACACTCGCAGAGATGATCGGGACGACCCGATCCCGCGTCAGCTTTTTCATGAACAAATTTCGCAAGCTCGGCTTTATCACTTACAACGGCAAGATCGAGGTCCACAGTTCCCTCCTGAACGCGGTCTTGTACGACAAGCCTGAGATCGCGAGGGACAACTGAGACAGTTGGAGGCAAGCGCGCCTCGAGCCCGTCTCCTGCAACGATCGAAGGTACCCCATGAAAAAGCCGACCATGCAAGTCGAAGAGATCGAGCCGAGAACGATTCAAAGGGCTGACGTAGCACCGACCGATGGCTTCTCACTTATCGTCGATGGCCACTTCAAGACCCGTTATGAAAGCGAAACGGCAGCCCGAGCAGCCGGCGCCGAGCTGCTCGACAGGTTCCCGATGCTGCAGATCCTGATCTACGATGCTGCGACCAGGGTGCGGTCGCCGCTGCAATAGATTTTTGGGTTGACTGGCTCCGCATCGGGCATCGCCTGCCGCTGCGCGAAGTATTCGTGAAAACCGCGGGACTGCACGATCACCCTTTCTTGGGACGATCGGACGGGGTGTCGGAGATGATCCGGCGCAGGCGTATTGCTTCCACAAAAGTTGCGGATGGCTGCCTTTGCGGTGCAGGACGATTATCGGGCTCCTCGGGTTCCGGCGATTCCTGGACGGAGAGCAGCGCTTCGCTGTCGCGGTCCAGGCGCTTGTCAGAGCCCGACGCGTCGAGCGTATGGCCGACCAGCTCGCCCGAGAGGCGGTAGATATTGTTGCCCCGAAGGTCGTAAACTTTCTTGCCGGTGAGGTCGAAAATCGATGCGCCGTCCAGAACGCCGGCGCGGATTCCCCTGTTATTGAATATGTATCCGCTCGCCACACATCTCTCCTATTGACGCGCCTTTGGAGGACCGCGACCGACGATGCGGCGCAGCCCGGCGAGCGTTACAGCACTCCCAGTCACCGATCGCCGATAAGGGGCGATGATAGAGCCAGCATGGACCGCCGGGTTCAGAGTTGCTGGTCAATATTGCTCGCTCGCGCAAGGTTCCCATCCACCTGGAACTCGGCCGCCTGGGGCACGAATCCGGGCTAGACTCCCAAGGCGCTCCGGTTGAACGTCCGCAGGAAACGCAGCGAGAGCGTCCGGACATTGGCGACGTTGAGGAGCCAGCCAGTCGCGACATAAGCAAGGCCGCCGGCGAGGCTGACAATGACGAGCGCCACGAGACCCGTGCCACCCGCTTGCGATCGCGCCAGCAGGATCGCCGCCGCCATCAAGGCTGCGGAGACCGCAATGCCGGCGAGACGGCCGAGGTCGAACGGGACCGGGTGGGCGCGGTGCATCAGGACGATTGCAACGAGCAAACCGATCGCCTCGGTCGCGAGCGTCGCCAGCGCAGCGCCGTAGATGCCGTAGCCGGCGACCAGCACGACCATCAACACCACGCTGACGACCAAGGTGAGGAAGGACTGCGCCGCCAGCATGAAGGGACGCTCGGCGAGCTGGAAGCTGATCTGCACGTAGAACTGATTGGCGATCCCGAAGAAGCGGGCGAGCACCAGGGTCGGCAGCAGTGCCGACACGCCGGCACGGAAGTCGACGCCGACGAGGGTGCCGGCAACCTGGTCCGCCGCAAGCGCGAGCCAGACCGCAACGGGCGTGACCACGACGAGCAGGAGCTCGAGGCTTTCGGTCAAGCGCTCCCGCGTCGTCTCCTTGTTGTTCTCGGACAAAGACCGGAACACCAGCGGCACGGTGGCAGCGGCAACGCTGGATGCGATCATGACCATGAACTGGCGCGGCAGGTCGGCCGCGACGCCGAAGATGCCGGCGGCATCCTTGCCGAGCAGGTAAGCGACGATGAGCCGGTCGCAGGCCGAATAGACCGCAACGGACAATCCGGCCAGCGTCAGCGGCAGGCCGTAGCGGGCCAGCTGCATGAACTGGCTGCGCTGGAAGCTTGCGATCCTGGTGCGGTCGCCGACCAGGTTCAATATGATCCCGGTCAGCGAGCCCAGGCCGAACGCGGCCAGCAGCCCCAATCCGCCCCAGCCGAGCCAGATGGCAAGCAGACCGAATCCGACGCTCGCCACGCTGCGCACGATCGAGATCGCGGCGAAGCGGTAGGGACGCAATTTGGCGCGCTCGAACTCCTGACCAACATCGACGGCATTGGCCATGATCGCGACGAACATGCTGGCGAGCAGCAGCTCGACACCGACGTCGTTGCGGACCAGGAAGACCAAGGGGGTCGTGGCGCAGAGTACGGCAGCGGTGAGGGCGAAGGCGACCATCGCCGTGCCGCGAAAATCCACCTCTGCCGACATCGCCTGATAGCGCGACACCGACAGCTTGATCCAGGCGAAGAAGATCGCGCCCAGAATGCCGGCGAGGCTGATGCCGACGACATAGACGCCGTACTGCGCCGGGCTGAGGAGCCGCGTATAGGCCGTGACGGCGAAGAAGCCCACCGCCGCGGGCAGGATGTAGGCGATCAGATAAATCGAGAAATGGCGGTTCAGCATGTGAGCACGGGACCGGCAGCTTTCTTGCGAATGTGACGGCCGTTAATCAATGGGACCTTGGCGAGGCGAACGAACTGCGCCGCAGCATCGCTGAAGATTGTCACATAAGTCTGCAGATCGGGCGGCAAATGAAGCCTTGAAGCCGCTTTCGCGCGTTAGCGTTAAATTTGGCCTTCCTTGAACGGCAAGGCGCGATCATGCGAGGAAACCATGACCGGCAGACGGCAGGAGTTAACCCAACAAGGCAAAACCCCGGCGTCGCAAGTCCCCGCTTGATACGATGGCTGTGTTGGCTCGAAAAGGACTGCCGTGACGTGACCCGGCTCGACAGACGCGAATTTCTCCTCGGCAGCGCCGCAACCCTTGCGGCGGGCGCAACGGCATCCGCGGCCCCGGCGTCGAAGCTTGCGCAGCGCCGCCCCGGCTTTGGCGCGGCCGCTACGCTCTGGGATTTGCAGGCCGATCCCAGGCTCGGCGAAGCCATCAGCACCTATTGCACACAGGTGGTGCCGGTGCTCGAGCTGAAATGGCCGATGTTGCGGCCGAACGCCCACACCTTCAATTTCGAGCGCGCCGACGCGATCCTGGATTTCGCTAGGGATAACGACCTGACGATGCGCGGCCACGCGCTCGCCTGGTATCACGACATTCCGGACTGGACCAAGCAGATCAAGGATACCCGCGGCGTCGAGCGCGCCTATGTCGACCACATCGGCACCGTCGTCTCCTACTACAAGGACAAGCTGACGTCGTGGGACGTCGTCAACGAGCCGATCCCGGACAACCCCCGCAGTCCGAAGGACCGGCGCGACACGTTCTGGACGCAGCATCTGGGTCAAGGCTGGATTCCGCTGGCCTTCCGCACCGCCGCCGCGGCCGATCCCTTGGTCAAGCTCGCGATCAACGAATATGACATCGAGTCGGCCAAGGATTCGTTCATTGCCAAGCGCGCCGCCTATCGCAACCTGATCATGGACCTGCTTGACCGGGGCGTGCCGCTGCACGCCGTGGGCTTGCAATCGCATCTGCATGCCGAGCTCGAGATCGACACCCATGGCCTCGCCGAATTCGTCACCGAGCTGCGCTCGTGGGGGCTGGACGTGCTCGTCACCGAGCTCGACGTCGACGACCAGAAGCTGGCGGGAAGTCCTGCGCAGCGCGACGCCATTGTCGCCAAGCGCGTCGACGATCTCCTCACCGCGATCTCGACCAGCGGCCCGGTGCGCTCGATCCTGACCTGGGGACTTTCGGATCGCTACAGCTGGATCAACGGCACCTTCGCCCGCGCCGACAAGCAGCCGAACCGCCCGCTGCCGCTCGACGGGGAGTTCAAGCCGAAGCCGTTCCTGGACGTGATCAGCAAGTTTACCAAGGACGCCTGAGGATCACCTTCCCGTCGGGGAGAGGTAAACCGAGACTTGGCGGCCGTGATCTCAGCGCGTCTTCGGCACGACGAAAGCGGCCGCATCGTCGATGTGGTCCGGCGCAAGGCTCGGAGCCCGGCGATCGCGCGACGAGAGGCGGAACACGTCGCGGATGTCGTCGACCGAGGTCGAGGAATAGGACTGGATGCAGAGCGCGACCTGCTCGGGCGAAGCGGCGCGCATCATCGCTTCGATGGCGGGACGGTCGAGCGGCGTGTCGTCCCAATGCGAGACCGCGATGCTGGCTTCGGTGACCCGGTGGTTGGCCAGATGCGCGGGCGAGTTCGCGACGAAATGGCCGTACATGAGATACTCCGAGAACTTCTTCTTCCGGCACAGCGCCAGCACCCAGTCCAGCCCCGTCGCCGACTTGATGGCGGCGGTCATGGCGCGCGCGGTGTCCTTGTCCCAGACCAGCGCGTTGCCGACATAATCGTCGGCGGGGAAGGAGCGGCCCTTGATGCCGAGAAGCTGATCGACGGTACGCAGCCACAGCCCATGCAGCGGGTGGTCGGCGCCGATGTCCTTCGGCGTGACGAACAGCGGCGTCTTCTCGGCGCCGGCATATTGGCCAACGTCGAATTCGCGGAAGAACAGATTGTCCGAGTCCAGGATGCAGACGCGCTGCTCGGGCGCGTTGAGAACCCCGGCGATCTTCAGGATCTGCTGGATGTGCCAGCCGTGCACCGGCGACGACAGCAGCGACAGCCAGACGCGCCGCTTGCTGATGAACTGAAGCGCCGGCGGCAGTGCGAACAGCCATTTCGGCAAGTAGCGCGAGGCCGGAACGATGACGCGCTTGTCGGACGCGAAACGCGCGAACAGCGGCACGTCCTCATCGTTAACGAGAACATAATGCCGCGTGTATCCCGTCAGCCAGGTGTCGATGCTCTCGCTGAGCAGCGAAAAGCGTTCGATATCCTTGGCGTAGCTGGCAGTCAGCAGGGCAACGGAATGCATGGAGCGCGCTCAAATGGCCATCAGGCCGCACTCATAGCCGCACCGGGAGACGGGGGAAACTCACAAACGGAATCAAGGTAAAATGAAACGACTCGTTAGCCATCGACGGCAGCCCTCGCTGGCAGGGCGGCCCGAGCCGCACAAGACGGATGACCACGGGTTCACCCGCCAAAGCTGTGAATGATCAAGTTGCGGCTTGATTATTTGACGTCGCCGCGCAAGATGTCCCTGCGTTTTGATTTGGACGATTTATTTCGACGGGGGATTGTTATGGGCTTCAGCAGATTTGCCGGGGGTACCTCTTGAGCGACAGGTACCGCAAAGGTCGCCCGAAGTTGCCGGGCACCGAGAAGAAGTAGAATTCGTCGGCCGGGACGCCCTGAGATCTTCAGGCTTCACTTTTCGGAGGGGCTGCTCGCGTGTCGAGTTGGGGTCTCGCACAAGCTTGCGCCTGTAAACCGGCCTGCAAATCGACAAGAATTCGCCCGGGTGGACCGCTACAGGCGGCTGCGTGGTTGATTCTTGCTCAGTTGTTTCTTCCGTCGGGACGGGGAATTTGCCCGCTGCCTGACGCAAAAGGCCCAATTGATGGCGGACGACAGAATTGAACTCTTTGTCGGACTGATCGAGTCCATTGACGCGCCGGGCGCGGTCGAGACGTGCCGACGGCTGCTCTCGGTCGACGAGCGGATCCGGGCCGATCGCTTCATGTTCGAGCGGCATCGACGGCAGTATATTTTCGCGCACGCCATGCTGCGCCTGGCGCTGTCGCAGGTCGCCACAAACGTCGCGCCGTCCGACTGGTCGTTCGGGGCCGGCCGTTACGGGCGGCCGTTTGTCGCAGCACCCGCGACCTCGACCGCGCTGCATTTCAGCCTGTCTCATGCCGACGGCTGCGTCGCCTGCGTTGTGTCGCGGCATGAGACCGTCGGCGTCGACGTCGAAACCGTGTCGCGACGCGTGGCGCCGCTGTCCACCGCGCTTCGCTTCTTTGCGCCGGAGGAGGTCGAAACGCTGCGCGGATTGCCCGAGCCCGCAGCGATCGAGCGCTTCTTCGACTATTGGACGCTCAAGGAGGCCTATCTGAAGGCCAGGGGCTTTGGGCTCAATCTGCCGCTCGACGCCTTCGCGATGCAGGTTTCGCGCGAGGCCATCGAGATCAGCTTCAAGCCCGATATCGCCGACGATCCCGACGGCTGGCACTTCTCGCTGAGCTCGCCGTCGCCTTCACATCGCCTCGCGATCGCCGACGGCTCCGGCGCGAACGGCGGCCTCCCCATCAGCCGCAATGCCTGGCCGCTGAAGCAAGCGGCTGAATGACGCCTTCCGCGGTTGTGCGTCTTCCCCCAACGACGGCGAGCGGTGCTCTCTCCGCCGTCATGGCCGGGCTTGTCCCGGCCATCCACGCATCGCCGCACGCTCGAAGAACGTGGATGCCCGGGACGAGCCCGGGCATGACGACCGACCCGACGAGGCAAGCAGACCTCACCTTGCCTCCTCGAAACCGGCCAGCACCGAGGTCAGGTTCGCGCCCAGAATATCCGAGAGATAACCGCCTTCCTGGACGAACACGGTCGGCAGGCCCATCCTGGCGATGGCCTGGCCGATGCGGCGGAAGCCAGGCGTGGTGACGGACAGTCCCTTCAGCGGATCGTGTTCGGAGGCATCGAGACCGAGCGCGATGACGAGCGCGCCGGGAGCAAAGGATTCGATCGCTTTGCGTGCGAGCTCCATCGCCTGCGTGTAGCCGTCATCGCCGGTGCCGATCGGAAGCGGGATGTTGAGATTGGTGCCGCGGCCCGGACCTTCGCCCCGCTCGTGCGCATAGCCCCACACATAGGGATAATACGCGATGGGGTCGGCGTGGATCGACACCGTGTAGACGTCCGGCCGTGCGTAAAAAATGCCTTGCGTGCCGTTGCCGTGATGGACGTCGACGTCGAGGATGACGACGCGCTCGTGCTTCTGCCGCAGATGCGCCGCTGCGATCGCGCTGTTGTTGAGGAAGCAGAAGCCGCCGGCCATGTCGCGATAGGCGTGGTGTCCGGGCGGACGGCACAGCGCATAGACCGCATCCTCGCCGTCCATCACCATCTGCGCGGCGGTGACCGCAACGTCGGTTGCGGCACAGGCCGCGGCCCAGGTGCCCGGACCGATCGGCGCCGCGGTGTCGGCGGTGTGCCAGCCGAGCTTGCCGACGATGTGGGTCGGATAGGTCGCGGCATGCCGCACCGGGTGGATGTTACCGATCATCTCCGGGCCGGAATCGCCAAGCGCGGTCCAGGCGTCCCAGGCCTCGCTCAGGAACGACAGATATTCCGGGCTGTGAATGCGCGCGCGAGGCCCCTGCCCGAACTTGGTCGGCTCGACCAGCTGATGCTTGCCGTCCTTCAACCCTTTGAGCAGGCGGTCGGCGCGCTCCGGCTGCTCGGTGGTGCGCTTGACGACGCCGCGAACCAGGAAGAATTGCGGATCATGGCTGCGGTGCAGTTCGGTATGGACGGCTTTCACTCAAGCACTCCGTGGTCGTTTTGAAGATGCCACAGCTGTCTTGATCGCTGCGGCCGCAGGATGCAAGCAAGAAGAATGCCGCAACCTGTCGCGTGAACGAGCGAGGTGCGCTCCCTCTCCCGCTTGCGGGAGAGGGTTGGGGAGAGGGTGCATCCGCAATGGGGCAATCCCTAACAGGAGAAAGCCCTCACCCGGCGCGCGGGACGATGCTTCGCATCGCCCGGACGCGCCGACCTCTCCCGCAAGCGGGAGAGGTGAACCACCCACGGCAACCGTTTCAACCCAAGACCATGGCTTAGCAGCGCCCGCGCTGGAGGCAGTGCTCGCGGCCCTGCTGGTCGGTGCGGAAGGACTCGATGAAGCCGCCCTGACGCTGGGTGACGAAGACGGTCTTGCCGTCGCTGCCGCCGAAGGCGAGGTTGGTCGGCTCCTTGGCCTTGAGTGCGATCTCGCGCTCGACCGCGCCATTGGGCTTCATCAGCGCGACGGTGCCCTTGAGGATGCGCGCGACATAGAGACGGCCGGAAACGTCGGTGCGCAAGCCATCGACGGTGTCGGGCTGGAATGTCTTGACCAGCTTTGCCGCCGTCAGCTCGGTGCCGTTGATGGCATAGGACCAGATCTGACCGTTGCTGGATTCGCCGACATAGAGCGTCTTGCCGTCAGGGCTGAGATCGATGCCGTTGGTAGTGCCCATCGCGCGCGGTGACGCCATCACCTGTCCCTGCACCGTGCCGTCGGCGGCCTTCGCAATCCGCCAGATGTGGCCTTCCCTGCCCTTCCAGTTCGGATCGCTCGCATAGATCGTGCCGTCGTGGGCGATGGTGATGTCGTTGGGCTGGTTCATCTCGTCGGAATGAAACCAGATGGCCGGCGCGGTCGTCCCCTTCGGGATCGCAAAGATGTTGTGCTTCTTGTAGTCGGCGATGAACATGGTGCCGCTGCGATCGAAGCGGATGGCGTTGCCGACACTGCCCTCGGGCAGTGCCGTGAACGGCTGCGACGCCGCACCGCCCGCAGGCAGCCTGCCGATGGTGCCGGGCTTGCCGAGATTGACCACGAACAGATTGCCGTCGAGGTCCGCTGCAGGGCCCTCGATGCCGAAGGTGTATTCGCCGGCGGGCGTCACCTGCGCGCTTTCGAACAGCTTCGTCTCCGCTTGCGCGGAAGCCGTCGCAACGACGACGAAGACGCTACTGCACAGGCACCAGAAATTCCTGCCGGATGTGATAGCCATCGCCGTCGGTGCACTCGCCGTTCAGGTAGGGATCGGCCGGCCGGAAGAATCGGCTGAAGCCGGGTTTGTCTACAGCGCTGCTTTGTGTCACTACAACGACCTTCCCGGCCGGTATTTCGCCGCATTCCTTGCCGGTTTTGCCAAAGAACTTGCGCTGCGGTGGGCCGGGCTTGATCCGCATCCGTGTGCCCGGAACCATTTTCGCAACAAGCAGGTCCATGGTGTCGAGCAGGCGCCCATAACCGGGTTCGGTCTTCGGCAGGCTCTCGCCTCCCGGCGACATCAGCTTCTCCGCGCCGATGCCGCGCAGGCGCGTGCGCAGCCTGCCGGAAGAGGGGTCGCCCGGATAGATCCAGCCGTCCTGCGCGAGCATGAAGCGGAGCACTGCGCCATCCTTCTCTGCCTCCGATTGACCCGGCTTCAGACCGAAATCCGAATGACAGCCGACGCAGTGCCGCTCGACGAGGCCTTTGCGCAGCGTGGTCAGCCGGACGTTGTTCTGCGCGTCCCGGGCGACGAAGGCCGCAAGCTGGTCGATCATCGCCTCGCTGCGGGTGTCGCACGGCAGCGGTGGCGGCGGATCGCCCGCGGCACGGTCGATGCGGATCACGCTCCGGTTCTTGTCCTCGACCAGCCAGACCGCGCCATCCTCCGCGACCGTCATGCCGACCGGCGCGCCTTGCGGCCGCGCGCCGTTGACGCGGTGCCAGCCCGCGATCAGCTCGTCGAACGGCGCGGCGGCCACCTCGCCGGCCTCGGTCTGAAAGCTGCGCGTCGGCTCGGCCGCGCAACTGACGTGATAGCGCACCGGGGCCGGGCTTGGCTTGGGGAAACCGTGGTCGTCGACGTCGTAGACGAGCAGGCGGCTGCCGGTCGGGCGATAGCCGTGCAAGCCGACCAGCAGCTTGCCCTCCAGCTCCGGAAACTTGGCGCCGTGATAATACAGCATCGCGAGCGGCGCACCGTGCGGCGGCAGCAGCGTGAACGGCGGCTTGTAGACCGCGCCTGCCGTGCAAAACGATTTGTAGGCCCCGGATTGCAGCACGCTTCTGAATTCGGGACTCGGCGTCGAAAGGTCGTAGCAATAGGGCCAGCCATAGTGCCCGCCCTGCAGAATCGCGTTGATCTCCTCGTTCGGCTTGAAGATATCGGGCAGGTCGCGGCTGTTCTCGCCCTGCAGGAAGGCGTAGCCGGCATCAGGAAAATTCGGATGCAACGCCAGCGCCATCGAGTTGCGCAGGCCGCGCGCATAGACGGTGTGCGGCGGATCGGGATCGCCGGGCTTCAGCGCCGGGAAGACGCCGCCCGCGGGCGGCGCGAACAGCCAGATCGAGGCCATGGCGGCAGTGCCCTCGGCCGCCGCGCAAGGCTTTGTGATCGGAGCCGGCGTGATGCAGTCGTCGCTGTGCGAGCCGACATTGACGAACAGCCGCCCGTTCCTGTCGAAGACGAACTGCTTGAGCGGATGCGCACTTTCCTCGAGCCTGGTGCCGTCGGGCAATTTGATCCGGCGGCCGGGCATGTGACGGATGATGGTTTCGACCGTGCCGCGCGGATTGTCGGCGAGCGGATCGAACCGGAAGATCGTCTCGGCGGTCGAGGCGTAGAGCTTCTTGTCCGGACCGATCGCGAGGCCGAAGGGATATTCGATTCCCGCGAGAAGCTCCTTGAGCCGCCCGCCCTGCGGCGCGCGCGGATCGAGCAGCAGCAACCGTCCGTCGCTGTGGCCCCAGCCGCCCATGTCTGCCACCACGAACAGGTCGCGGTCCGGAACCTGGACGATCGACCGCGGAAACTTGAGGCGGTCTTCTTCGCTGGCGACGAGCCCGGCGCAAAATCCGGCCTTCATGTCGATCTGGATCCTGGGGAAAGCGAGATCACCGTTGCCGCAGGTGTCCGCGCCGATCGCATAGCCGCTCCGGCGGAGCGGCTCTGATGAAGCCACCGAGCCGAGCCCAAGCAAGGCCGCCAAGACTCCCGCCAAGACGCCCACCAAGACCGCCGCACATGCGCGCAGCCTTCGGCGTTCGCGCCTAGATGTGAAATAGCTCACGGCGGCCTCCCCAGACTTCCCGCGAAAAGCTGTTCCATGCCGTGGAAATGCCGTCCAGTTCAACATCACCCGCCTGTGATTAAACCTGTAACGGCCTTGGGACCGACCAATATCCGTAAATTCCCTTACCGGGTTCGACCCGAATGTTTCGCGAAGGCTTCGGGTGGTATTGCTTTGCCATCCAAGTTGCTCCGCCAGGAGGCGCATATGGTCCAGGTCTATTTTCACTGCTCCAATACCGAGGGCACGCTGATCGACCGCTACGGCGCCGCCGTCTCCAATCTCACCGAGGCGCGCGACCGCGCTTCCCAGATCATGCGGTCGATGATCCTGACGCCGAGCAACGAAGACTGGCGCGACTGGGTGATCCATGTCAGCGACGACGACGGCGAGGAGATTTTCGACCTCCCCTTCACCGCCATGCTCGGCAAGCCGCATTGAGGTGATGCCATGTTGATCGCCTCCCTGAGCCTGCTCCGCCAGCCCCTGAGCTTCGTTGCCGCCAAATGGCAGACGCTGGTCAGGGTCGCCGGTGACCCCTACCGCCCCGAGCTTCACTATATGCGCGGGCCTGGCCCGAAATGGCGCGCCAAGTATCAGGCCAGCCGGCTGAACCGCGGGCTCTGAGCGGCCCTCCTTGCCGATCAACAGTCTCTCCACTCGTCATGCCCGGGCTCGTCCCGGGCATCCACGTTTTGGGCCACTCCGAAGAACGTGGATGGCCGGGACGAGCCCGGCCATGACGGCGTAGTGAGAAGCGTGCCCCTGCCCTACCTCCCCGTAAACCTCGCCTTGCGCTTCTCGACGAAGGCATTGCGACCTTCGACGGCGTCGGCGCTCTTGCGGATCACCGCCTGGAGCTCGATCTCGCGGCGGAATTGCGCCTCGTAGGTCGCGTGCTCGCTCTCCTCGACGAGCAGGCGGGTCGCGACCAAAGCGCGCGTCGGGCCCTCGGCGAGCCGGTGCGCCAAAGCAAGCGCCTCGTCCATCAGCTTCGCGTCGTCGACGACCTGCCGCACCAGGCCGATCTCCTGGGCACGCTCTGCCGTCAGCGGCTCGTTCAGCAACATCAGCTCGAGCGCGCGCTGCCGGCCGATCAGCCGCGGCAGCAGCCAGGTCGAGCCGAGATCCGGCACCAGCGCGATGCGGCTGAACACCTGGATGAAGCTCGCCGACCGCGCCGCGACGATGATGTCGCCGGCCATGGCGAGGCTGAAGCCGCCGCCGGCGGCTACTCCGTTCACGGCGACGATGACGGGCACGCGGCACTCGCGTAGCGCCTTGAAGGCCGGCCAGTAGAAACGCATGACGCCGGCCGCGATGTCTTCGCCGAGCGCCTCCGACGCCTTCAGATTCTGTCCCGAGCAGAAGCCACGTCCCGCACCGGTCAGGATCAGGGCTCGAATACCCTCGTCCTGCGACATCTCGCCGATGGCGGCGGCGAGCGCGCCGAGCAGATCCGGCGTCATCGCATTCAGGCTCGCCGGCTCGTCGAGCGTCAGGATTCCGACGGCGCCATCCCGCGCCCGTTTCACACCAGCCATGTCGCGCCTCCCTTTGGATGTTCTCGTTGGTCGCAATGTGCCATTGTCCGCCGGCTTCGCCAATCGCGAAGCAAGTCAACGCAACGAAGCCAGCACAGAACGACATCATGCCTCATCAGTTCAGCCTCAACCAAACCGTCCGCAAACCGGTAGTCACGTCCAAGGGCGGCATCGTCGCCTCCCAATCGCGGCGAGCGGCCGAAGTCGGGGCGCAGGTGCTGGCGGCGGGCGGCGACTGCGTTGACGCGGTCGTGGCAACGACCATGGCGTTGAACGTGCTGGAGCCCTGGAACAGCGGTATCGGCGGCGGCGGTGCGATGGTGCTCTACCGCGCCAAGGAAAATCGCTATGAGGTGATCGACTACGGCATGTGCGCGCCGCAGAGCCTGCGCGTCACCGACTATCCGCTCAGCGGCGTAGGCGCTGCGTCCGATCTCTTCCCCTGGCCGCGGGTGAAGGACGATCGCAACATCCACGGCCCCGGCTCGATCGCCGTGCCCGGCGTCGTCGCCGGGATGGAAGAGGCCCATCGCCGCTACGCCAGGATGCCGTGGAAGGATCTGGTCGCGCCGGCAGCCAGGCTCGCCGGCGAAGGCCTGCTGGTCGATTGGTGGACCACGGTGACGATCTCGGGCTCGGCCGCCGATCTCAGGCGCTATCCCGCCAGCGCGGCGGCGTTCCTGAAGGACGGCCTGCCACCAAGCGCGCCATGGGGCATCAAGGCCGAGACGCGGCTGCCGCAGGACACGCTGAAAGCGACGCTGTCGCATCTCGCCGAGGCTGGGCCGCGCGACTTCTATCGGGGCGATCTCGCCAGGAGCATCGCCTCCGACATCAAGGCCGACGGCGGTTCGCTATCGGTCGAGGACCTCGCCGCCTTCCGCGCGCATTTGCGCGAACCGCTGGCGATCCCGTATCGCGGCGGCAAGGTGTATGCGACGCCCGAGCTCACGGCCGGGCCCACCATGGCGCACGCGCTGCGCCTGTTGCAGCAGAGCCTGACGCCCGCAGGCGCGCCGGACGCGGCCGCCTATGTCGAATATGCACTCGCGCTGCAGGCGGCCTTCCGCGAGCGGCTCAAGGACATGGGCGATGCCGATGGCAAACGCTCGCTCGGTGCCGAATATCTGGCGCCGGCCTGCACCACGCATTTCTCCGTGGTCGACCGCCACGGCAACATCGCCGCGGTGACGCAGACGCTGCTCTCTTCCTTTGGCTCGCGGTATGTGACGCCGCACACCGGCATCGCCATGAACAACGGCATCATGTGGTTCGACCCGACGCCGGGCACCACCAACTCGCTCGCGCCCGGCAAACGCTGCCTCTGCAACTACACGCCCGTCATCGCCGAGACCAAGGACGGCAATCGCCTCGCCGTCGGCGCCTCCGGCGGCCGCCGCATCCTGCCGTCGGTGCTGCAGCTCGTGTCGTTCGCGATGGATTACGGCATGGATCTCGACGCCGCGATCCATCAGCCGCGCATCGACGCCAGCGAAGGCGCGGTGGTGATCGGCGATGCTCGTTTGCCCGCGGACGTGCGCAAGACGTTGGCCGCGCGCTTCGACTATGAAGAGACCCGCGTGCAGACGCTACCGCAGAAATTCGCCTGCCCGAGCGTGGTGATGCGCGAGGGCGACACGAATTTCGGCGCGGTCGAGATCTTTCAGCCCTGGGCCGACGCGGTTGCGGAAGCCTGAGCGCTGGGGATCGCTGCGCGATTCTGCCAGCGCGCGTTGAGTTCTCGCGCGATTACGCATCCAGGCGAGCATCACGACTCCTCCACATTCGTAGGGAACTTGGCTGCGTACGGTTCGTTCGCTCAACGGACAAAGGCGCTCACCCCAGTGGAGGACATGATGAAGAAACTTGCGCTCGCCGCGTCGCTGATCATCGCGGCCGGCTTTACATTGACAGGCCCTGCACTGGCCAAGGGCGGCCATGGAGGCGGTCATGGCCATGGCCATGGCCACAAGATGGGCCATCATCACCATGGCAAGTCGTTCGGATGGTACCATGGTCGCAAGGTCGGCTGGCGCGGTTATGGCTGCCCGCCCGGCCTGTGGAAGCAAGGCCGCTGCTGAGGCCCGATCTGCCAATCATGCAAGGCGTCGCTCCTCACAGGGCGGCGCCTTTTTTCAGATGCCGAGCCGGTCCCGCACCCGGCCCGCGATGACGGCGGTCGTCACGCCCACCGGCCAGAACGCATGCAGCGGGATCGGCTTGATCCCCGTGATGGGCATGTCGATCTCGGCCGTGGCGCCGCCGATCAGCCGACGCGCGAGCTGAGCGCCCATCGCGGTCGCAAGCGCAACGCCGCGGCCATTGCAGCCGAGCGAGATCAGGATGCCCTCCGCGGGCTCGTGCACATGCGGATAATGATCCGCGGTAATCGCCAGCCGGCTGTTCCAGCCGTGGGTCCAGGCGACGCCCTTGAGCTGCGGCCAAAGCCGCTCCGCGTATCGCATGAGATAAGCGACATCATTGGGCGACTTGATCCAGCGCATCGGCCCGCGGCCGCCCATCAGCAGGCGGTTCTGCTGGTCGATACGGTAATAGACCGTGATGTGGCCGCTCTCGTAGAGCACCGGACGCGTCGGCATGATGGAGCGTGCGACCTCGTCGGACAGCGGCGCGGTGGCGGCGATCGACGAGAACACCGGCACGATGGTGCGGCGGAGCGCCGGCCAGAGATCGTCGGTGAAACCGTTGGTGGCGAGCAGCACCTTGTCGGCATGAACCACTGCCCGCGGCGTCTCGATGCGCCAGCGCGAGCCGTCCCGGCGCAGCGACAGCGCCGGCGTCTCGCCATGCACCTTTGCGCCGGCCGAGATCGCGGCGCGCGCAAGGCCGCGGGCATAGCTGAGTGGATGCAGATCGCCGCCGCGCGTGTCCAGCATGGCGCCGACGTAGCGGTCGGTGCCGGTCATCGCGCGGAGCTGCTCGCGATTCAGATATTTGACCGGCATGCCACGGCGGATGCATTGCTGTGCCGTCTTCTCGATCGCGGCAGTACTGGCCTCATGATAGGCCGCGCGCAGCGTGCCGTTCTGCCGTGCCTCACACGGGATCTGGTAGCGGCGGATCAGATCATGCGTGAAGTTGGTGGTGCCGTAAGCGAACTCGATCATGCGGCGGCCGAGCTCAGGGCCGAAATCGGCCTCGATCTGATCGGGGTCGTGCTTCAATCCGGGATTGGTGTGACCGCCGTTGTTGCCGGATGCGCCCCAGCCCGGCTCCTGCGCCTCCAGCACCAGCGCCTCGACGCCCTGCTCGGCCAGATGCAACGCGGTGGATAGGCCGGTGTAGCCGCCGCCGATGATTGCGACCGAGACGCTCTTGTCGACGTCGAGCGGCGGCGTGACCACCGGCGCGACGGCGGTGTCGGCATAAAGCGAGGGCGGCAAAGGCAGGCGCGTCATGGCGAAGACCGGTCAGAGCGGATGCAGCACGCGGCGCAGGAAATCCTGCGTCCGCGGATGCTGGGGTTGATTGAGGACCGTCTTGGCTGCCCCTTGCTCGACGATGACGCCGCCGTCGATGAACAGCACACGGTCGGCGACGTCGCGGGCAAAGCCCATCTCGTGGGTGACGACGACCATGGTCATGCCGTCGTCGGCGAGCTTGCGCATCACGCCGAGCACGTCGCCGACCAGTTCGGGATCGAGCGCCGAGGTCGGCTCGTCGAACAGGATGGCCTTGGGCTGCATCGCCAGCGCCCGCGCGATCGCGACGCGCTGCTGCTGGCCGCCGGAGAGCTGCGGCGGATGCGCATCGGCCTTCTCGGCGAGGCCGACCTGCGCGAGCAGCGCGCGGCCGCGCTCCAGCGCCTGCGCCCGCGGCTCCTTCTTCACGAAGAGCGGCCCTTCGATCACGTTCTCCAGCGCCGTGCGATGCGGGAACAGGTTGAAGCGCTGGAACACCATCGAGACCTGGGTGCGGATGTTCACGATCGACGGCGCGTCGCGGTCGACCTTCAGGCCCTCGACGCTGATGTCGCCGCGGTCGTAGCTTTCCAGCCCGTTGATGCAGCGCAGGATGGTGGACTTGCCGGAGCCGGAGGGACCGACGATGCAGACCACCTCGCCCTTCGCGACCGAGGTCGTGATGCCCTTGAGCACCTCGACCTTGCCGAAGCTCTTGTGGACGTCGTGCAGCTCGATCATCGCTTGCCGGCCCGCTTCTCGAAGTGTCGGACCAGCAGGATCAGCGGAATGCTCATGGTGAGATACATCAGCGCCACCAGCGTGAACACGCTGGTGTTCTTGAAGGTCGAGGACGCGATCAGCTTGCCCTGCAGCGCAAGCTCGGCGACCGTGATGGTGGACGCTTGCGAAGAGTCCTTCAGCATCATGATCATGACGTTGCCGTAGGGCGGCAGCACGATACGCACGGCCTGCGGCAGCACCACGCGGCGCATGGTGAGCCACCAGCCCATGCCGATGGATTGCGCCGCCTCGATCTGGCCCTTGTCGATCGCCTCGATGCCGGCGCGGAAATTTTCCGCCTGGTAGGCCGAATAGGCAATGCCGAGCCCGAGGATCGCGGCCTGCAGGGCCGACAGCGTGACGCCGAGATCAGGCATCACGAAGTAGAGGTAGAACAGCAGCACGATGATCGGGATGCCCCGGATCACGTTGATCAGACTGGCGCTGAGCATCGACAGCGCCTTGATGCCTGAGACCCGCATCATCGCCCAGAGCAGGCCGAGCACCGTCGAGAGCAGCAGCGAGCCGATCGTGACGACGATCGTCAGCGCGACGCCGTTCATCAGGATCGGGAAGAACTCGGCGGCGTCGTGCCAGAAGCCTTTCATCGCGCAGCCTTCATCGATCCGTCGCGGGCGATCAGCCCTGTGCCTTCAGGCCCCATTTATCCAGGATCTTCGCAATGGTGCCGTTGGCCTTCAGCTTGGCCAGCGAGGCGTTGATCTTGCCGAGCAGCGCGGCTTCGCCTTTACGTACGCCGATGCCGACCGAGCCGACCGTGACAGGCTTGTAGCCGTCGACCAGGCGCACCTCGGGGAAGCCGCCCTGCTTCAGATTGTAGGCAAGGATCGGATAGTCGGCGTAGCCGGCCTTGAGGCGCCCAGTGTTCACGTCGCGCAGGATGTCCGGAATGGTGTCGTAGGCTTTCACCTCGGCGAACAGGCCCGTCTTCTTCAGTGCGTCGACGAAGGCGGTGCCGACCTGGGCGCCGACCGTTTCGCCCTTGAGGTCCTCCTGCGTGGCATAGGCCTTGGTGTCGGTCTTCGGCACCACGAGGCCCTCGCCGTAGCTGTAGATCGGGTCGGAGAAGTCGACGACCTCCTTGCGCGGCGGCGTGATGAACATCGCGGCCGCAATGATGTCGATCTTGCTCGAGGTCAGCGACGGGATCAGGGCCGAGAACTGCATCGGCTCGATCTGCACGTTGAAGCCGGCATCCTTGCCGACCTCGGTGATGAGATCGACCATGATGCCCTGGATGGTGTTGGTCTTGGTGTCGAGGAAAGTGAAGGGAATGCCCGTCGGGGTCGAGCCGACCTTCAGCACCTGCTGCGCCGAGGCCGGCAACGCGGTTGCAATTGCGAGTGCCGCGACCGCGGCCAGACCAAAACGCTTCATCGCATCCCCCTTTGGGCCCGGCCGGCGGCGGCGCTCGCGCATGTCGTGATCAGACGTTGCCTTGATCAGACGTTGCGGGCCACGCCGTTTCGGCCTATTTTCACCAATATGAAAATTTGGTCACACTTTCGCGGATGATGCAAGCGGTTTTCATGCACATGAAGGAAGCGGTTTGACGTGAGCGGTGGCAAAAGAATGCGCAGACCGGCCGCCGCAAAGCCGGCGAAGCGGGTGAAATCCAAAGCCGTGACCAAACCGGCCGAGCCCGCGATGGACGTCGCGGTCGGCCGCCGCATCCGGGATCTCAGGCGCGTCAGGCAGTTCTCGCTGGAGACGGTCGCATCGCGCACCGAGCTTTCGATCGGCTTTCTCAGCCAGATCGAGCGCGGGCTGTCGTCGCCATCGCTGCGCGTGCTGGCGACGCTCGCCGACGTGCTCGGCGTCGGCATCGCCGCATTGTTCGGCGCCAGCCCGAACGCCGACGGCGGATCCGACCAGGTGGTGACGCGCGGGCTGCAGCGGCCGGAGCTGAAGCTGTGGCGCACCGGCGTGTCCAAGCAGCTGCTCAGCCCGGCGAGCAGCGACAACAAGCTCAACCTGTTCCTGGTGCACCTGGAGCCCGGCGGCTCCACCGGCGACGAGCTCTACACCCATGACGGCGAGGAAGCCGGCCTCGTGCTCGAAGGCGAGATGCTGCTGACGGTGGACAGCGAGACCTGGTCGCTGAAGACCGGCGACAGCTTTCGCTTTGCCAGCCGAAGGCCGCATCGGTTTTCCAATCCGGCGAATGATGCAAAGGCCGTGGTGCTGTGGGTGAATTGCGTGACGGGGGTGTAAGCTTCGCTGCTACCGCGCACACTCTCTCGACCCGTCATCCTGAGGCGCGAGTGGCGCGATGCAATCGCATCGCGCAGCGAGCCTCGAAGGATGCACGGCCGCGATGCAGCCGGGCCGTCGCCCTTCGAGGGCCGCTGAAGAAGCGGCCACCTCAGGGTGACGGTGATAGATAAAGGGCGAGCCGTCTCAACACCCGTCATTGCGAGCGAAGCGAAGCAATCCAGAGTCTTGACGTGGAGACAGTCTGGATTGCTTCGTCGCTTCGCTCCTCGCAATGACGCGGGGAGAGAGTCTTACCCGAAGCGGTGATTGTACCTGTCCACCGTCAGCGCACTGACGTCGATGTCCGGCTTCTTGCCCGACAGCATGTCGGCGAGCACGCGGCCCGAGCCGCAGGACATGGTCCAGCCCAGCGTGCCATGGCCGGTGTTGAGATGGAGATTGGCGTACCCGGTCGGGCCGATCACGGGCGGGCCGTCCGGCGTCATCGGGCGCAGGCCGCTCCAGAACGTCGCCTTGGACAGATCGCCGCCGCGCGGGAACAGGTCGGTCAGCGAGTGATCGAGCGTGGCGCGGCGCGCATCATAGAGCTTGTCCGAATAGCCGGAGATTTCCGCGGTGCCGCCGACGCGGATGCGATTGCCGAGCCGCGTGATCGCCACCTTGTAGCTTTCGTCCATCACGGTCGATTCCGGCGCGCCGGAGGCGTCCTTGATCGGCACCGTGATCGAATAGCCCTTCACCGGATAGACCGGCAGCGAAATGCCGAGTGGGGCAGCGAGCCGCGACGACCAGCTGCCGAGCGCGAGCACGTAGGCGTCGGCCTGCAGCAGGCCGGCGCTGGTCGAAACGCCGCTGACGCGCGCGCCATCGGTGACGATGCGGTCGATCGAGGTGTTGAACATGAAGCGCACGCCGAGCGCCTGGGCGTGCTTGGCCAGCGCCTGCGTGAACATGTGGCAATCGCCGGTCTCGTCCTGCGGCAGGCGAAGCCCGCCGACGAACTTCTCCTTCACGCCGCCGAGCGCCGGCTCGACCGCGATGCAGCCCTCGCGGCTCAGCACCTCGAAGGGCACGCCATATTGCTTGAGCACGGCGATGTCCTCGGCGGTGCCGTCGAGCTGGGCCTGGTAGCGGAACAGCTGCAGCGTGCCTTGCGAGCGCTCGTCATATTGAATGCCGATGTCGCGGCGCAGGTCGCGCAGGGAATCGCGACTGTATTCCGCGATCGGAATCATCCGGCTCTTGTTGACCGCGTAGCGCGCGCTGGTGCAGTTGCGCAGCATCTTGAGCAGCCAGACCCACATCACGGGATCGAGCTTCGGCCGGATCACCAGCGGGCCGTGCTTCATCAGCAGCCACTTGACCGCCTTCACCGGCACGCCGGGGCCGGCCCAGGGCGAGGAATAGCCGGGCGAGACCTCGCCGGCATTGGCAAAGGAGGTCTCCAGCGCCGGCTCGGGTTGACGGTCGACGACCGTCACCTCGTGGCCGGCACGTGCGAGGTAGTAGGCAGAGGTGACACCGATGACACCGCTGCCGAGGATCAGAACTTTCACGCTTGGTCAAACTCCCGCGGCATCACGCTCGCCGCTGCAAGGACACAACTCGCAACGGCGAGAGCAATTATCAGGCCACCTTCTTGATGGCGTCGCCGAGGATCGAGACCATCTGGTCGATATGGCTCTTCTCGACGATGAGCGGAGGCGACATCGCGAAGCTGTCGCCGCTCATGCGCAGGTAAAGGCCGGTGTTGAAGCAGTCGACCATTACGTCGTAGCCGCGCGCGCCGACGACACCGTCGCGCGGCGCCAGCTCGACCGCACCCATCAGGCCGCAATTGCGGATGTCGACGACGTTCGGCAGGCCCTTGAGCGAATGCAGCGCATCGCGCCAATATTCGGCGATCGACGCACCGCGCGTCAGCAGCCCCTCGTCCTTGTAGATGTCGAGCGTCGCGATGCCCGCGGCGCAGGCGGTCGGATGCGCCGAATAGGTGTAGCCGTGGAACAGCTCCATCTGGTTCTCGGGGCCGACCATCAGTCCGTCGTGCACCTTGCGGCTCGCAAACACCGCGCCGCAGGGAATCGTGCCGTTGGTGATGCCCTTGGCCGTCGTCATCAGGTCCGGCGTGACGCCGAAGAAATTGGCGGCGAACGGCGTGCCGAGGCGGCCGAAGCCGGTGATGACCTCGTCGAAGATCAGGAGGATGCCGTGCTTGTCGCAGATCTCGCGCAGGCGCTGCAGATAGCCCTTCGGCGGCGGCAGCACCGCGGTCGAGCCCGGCACCGGCTCGACGATGACGGCGGCGATGGTCTCGGCGCCATGCAGGGCGACCAGACGCTCGAGATCGTCGGCGAGCTCGGCGCCATGCTCCGGCTGATCCTTGGCGAAGGCGTTGCGGCCGAGGTCATGGGTATGGCGGATGTGGTCGACGCCCGGCAGCAGGGTGGTAAAGGCGCGGCGGTTGGCGACCATGCCGCCGACCGAGGTGCCGCCGAAGCCGACGCCGTGATAGCCGCGCTCGCGGCCGATCAGGCGGGTGCGGCTGGCCTGTCCGGTGGCGCGGTGATAGGCGAGCGCGATCTTCAGCGCGGTGTCGACTGACTCGGAGCCGGAATTGGTGAAGAAGACGCGGTCGAGGCCCTTCGGCGCGATCTCGGCGAGCCGCTCGGCGAAGTCGAACGCCAGCGGATGGCCCATCTGGAACGACGGCGCGAAGTCCAGCGTCATCAGCTGGCGTTCGACCGCGGCAGCGATCTGCTTGCGGCCGTGGCCGGCATTGACGCACCAGAGGCCGGCGGAGCCGTCGATCACCTTGCGGCCGTCGACGGTGGTGTAGTGCATGCCCTCGGCCGAGGAGAACAGGCGCGGCGCCTTCTTGAACTGCCGGTTGGCCGTGAACGGCATCCAGAACGAGTCGGTCTTGATAGTGTTCGGAATCTGATGAAGGGTCACGGCCGCGCTCCTGTGCTGACGTGCTAGCAGAGGCACGCTTTGAAATGCGCAACAAGTCCTTTTCTGTTGCGCCACAACCCATTGATTTGTCTGGGGCTGCCGGTCCATATTTGCGCGATCCGCAACACCTGCAACACGGGATCCGGGCCATGAGCGTCGACATCGGTGGACGGCTGCGATTCATCCGGGCGCGCCACAAGCTGTCGCAGCGCGAGCTGGCCAAGCGCGCCGGGGTCACCAACTCGACGATCTCGCTGATCGAATCCAATCAGATGAACCCCTCGGTCGGCGCCCTCAAGCGCATCCTCGACGGCATCCCGATGGGGCTCGCCGAGTTCTTCGCACTGGAGCCGGAGTCCAGGCGCAAGATCTTCTACCGCGCCGAAGAGCTCACCGAGGTCGGCAAGAAGCCGATCTCCTACCGTCAGATCGGCGACAATCTGTTCGGCCGCACTCTGCAGATCCTCAAGGAACGTTACGAGCCCGGCAGCGACACCGGCCGCGTCCACCTCGTCCATGAGGGCGAGGAAGGCGGCATCGTGATCTCGGGCAAGCTCGAAGTCACCGTCGAGGACGAGCGCCGCATTCTCAACCCGGGCGATGCCTATTATTTCGAGAGCCGCCGGCCGCACCGGTTCCGCTGCGTCGGCGGCAAGCCGTGCGAGGTGATCTCGGCCTGCACGCCGCCGACGTTCTGAAGCGCAAACAGCCGCATCCGGGAGGATACGGGGCCCCGCCTTTTCTGAAGCAGATTGAGCCAGCTCAATTTCCGCGGGCTCAACCGCTCTATATTCGGAAACGTAGCCGAGCAGCCTGGCGCAAAGGTGCTGAGGTTATGGCCCCGGACTCCTGGGCTCTCCGGGGCCGCTTCGTAGACGGAGCTCGCGCATGAAGACCACCCTCGCCAATGCTGAAGCCGCACTCCACGACGTGCTGAGCGACACCGACCAGCTCCACTCGCGTGAGCTGCGCGCGGCTCTCGAGAAATACGTCGCGGCGCTACGAGAGCAGATCAAGACCCTCCGCAGGATGATGAACTGACACCCGGCGGAGCGAGGAGACCTCGCCTCGCCTGCCGCCTCAGCGCGGCGTCAGCAGTTCCTCGATCCGGATCGGAAACTTGCGGACACGGACGCCGGTCGCATGCCAGACCGCGTTGGCGACCGCGCCGGCGCTGCCGGTGATGCCGATCTCGCCGACGCCCTTGATGCCGAGCGCGTTGACGTGCGGATCGTGCTCCTCGACCGTGATCACGTCGAGGGGCGGCACGTCGGCATTCACGGGAACGTGGTACTCGCCGAGATTGGCATTCATGATGCGGCCGGTACGGCGATCGGTAATCGCCTCCTCGTGCAGCGCGAACGACAGGCCCCAGATCATGCCGCCGAACAGCTGGCTCTGCACCATGCGCGGATTGACGATCCGCCCGGCGGCAAACGCCCCGACCATGCGGCTGACACGGACCTGGCCGAGCTCGGGATCGACCTTCACCTCCGCGAACACCGCGCCATGGGCATGCATGGCATATTCCTCCATCGCGGCAGGATTCGGCGCTCCGGTGCCGCGGGCCTCGACCTCAGCGACGCCGACGCGCGCCAGGATTTCGGCGTAGCTCTCGCCGCGGCTCTCGTCGTCGCGCCGGACCAGCCTTCCTTCGCGCGCGATCACGCCGGCATTGCCGGCGCCGAACAGCGGCGAGCGCTCGTCACCGGTGGCGAGATCGGCGAGCTTGGCGATCACGGCCGCGCCGGCGCTGTGGATCGCAGCACCGGCCGTGGCCGTATGCGCGGAACCGCCGGCGATGCCGGCATCGGGCAAGTCGGATGTCCCCGCCTTGAACTCGACCCGCGCGATATCGAGGCCGACGGCATCAGCCGCGATCTGGGCCAGCGCGGTCCAGGCGCCCTGCCCCATGTCGTGCGCACCGATCTCCATCACGCCCGAGCCGTCGCGCCGGATCGCCGCGCGGGCTTCCGCCTGGAACATCAGCGCCGGGAAGGTCGCCGTGCCCATGCCCCAGCCGACCAGAAGGCCGGCATCGTCGCGCATCTGCCGCGGCTGCAGCGAACGCTTGGCCCAGCCGAAGCGCGCTGCGCCCTGCTCATAACAGGCCAGTAGCGCCTTTGAAGAAAACGGCTTGCCGCTGATCGGCTCGACCTCGGCGTAGTTCTTCAGGCGGAAAGCCAGCGGATCCATGCCGCAGGCCCAGGCCATCTCGTCGATCGCGCTCTCCAGCGCAATCGAGCCTGTCGCCTCGCCGGGTGCCCGCATGAACAGCGGCGTTCCCGTGTGGACACGTACGGCGTCATGCGAGGTGCGGATCGCGGGTGCCGCATAGAGCGTATGCGAGGCATCGGCCGCGGGCTCGTAGAAATCGTCGAACGTGCTCGACACGGTCCGCGCATGGTGATCGAGCGCGGTCAGACGTCCCTCGCCGTCGGCGCCGAGGCGCAGGCGCTGACGCGTCGGCGCACGGTGGCCGACCGGGCCGTACATCTGCTCACGACGCAGCACCAGCTTGACCGGCCTGCCGACCAGCTTCGCCGCCATGATGCCGAGCACCGACGGCCCCCCCATCAGCCCCTTCGAGCCGAAGCCGCCGCCGAGGAAGGGACTGCGGATGTGGATCTTGTCGTGCGCGATGCCGAACAGTTCGGCGATGCGCGCGAGCGACAGCTTCAAGCCCTGGGTCGGCATATCGATCGACAAACTGTCGCCATCCCAGCTCGCGACGATCCCATGCGGCTCCATCGCGTTGTGATATTGCGGCGGCGTCTCGTATGTCGCGTCGATCCGCGTCTCGGCCGAGGCAAGGCCGGCCTCGACATCGCCGCGGTGAAGTTCGGTGGGATTGCCGACGCCGACGACCGGCGGCACGAAACTCTCGCCGGCGTCGAGCCCCACCAGCGGAGGCAGGGTTTCGTAGCGCGGCGCCAGCAGCGCCGCGCCTTCCGTCGCCGCCTCCAGCGTCTCCGCGATCACGACCGCGATGGGCTGGTTGGCGTAGCGGACTTCGTTGCTGTGCAACGCCTCCATCCGGAACACGAACGGATTGGTCTTGATCTCCGGATCGATCGCAAGCTGCGGCTTGTGTTCCGGCGTCATGACATCGACCACGCCGGGATGGCGCTTGGCGGCGGCGACATCAAGCGAGATCACACGGCCATGCGAAATGCCGGCGACGGCCGTCACCGCATAGAGCATGCCGGGCGGATGATTGTCGGCGGCATAGGTCGCCTGCCCCGTGACCTTGAGGACGCCGTCACGGCGGGTCAGCGGTTGGCCGATGTTCGAACCGTGCCTGATATGGGCGGGTGCGCTGGTGAGATTGAGCTCAGGCATGGATGGCTCCGGACGTCGAGGCAAAGGGAGACGCCGGCAGCGCCGGCAGGCGCGCGGGCGTACCGGCGGCGGCGAGGGTCAGCGCGCGCACGACGATGCGGCGCGCGAGCTCGATCTTGAAGGCGTTGTCGCCGGACGGTTTTGCGTCGGTCAGCGCACGCCGGGCGGCCTCCTGGAAGACATCTGCCGCGGGCGCGACGCCCCTCAGCACGTCCTCCGCGGCGCGGGCCCGCCATGGCTTTGCGGCAACGCCGCCGAGCGCGAGCCGGGCTTCGGCGATCTTGCCGTTCTCGATCCGCAACGCGGCGGCGGCCGAGACGACTGCGAAGGCGTAGGAGGTGCGCTCGCGGACCTTGAGGTAGCGCGCGTGCGCCGCAAACGCGTGCGCCGCCGGCGGCAGGCGCACCGCGACGATGAGGTCGCCGGGCTCAAGCGCGGATTCGCGCGTGGGCGTGTCGCCGGGCAGACGATGCAGCTCGTCGAGCGCGATCTCGCGACGGCCGCCCCTGCCCTCGATCTCGACCATGGCATCGAGCGCGACCAGCGGCACGCAGAAGTCGGATGGATGCGTGGCGATGCAATTCTCGCTCCAGCCGAGCACGGCGTGGGTGCGGTTCTCGCCCTCGAGGGCATCGCATCCGCTGCCGGCCTCGCGCTTGTTGCAGCGGCTGGCGGTGTCGTAGAAATACGCGCAGCGCGTTCGTTGCAACAGATTGCCGCCGACGGTCGCGGCATTGCGCAATTGCGCCGAGGCGCCGGAGAGCAGCGCCTCGGCGACGGCCGGATAGGACTTTGCAAAGGCCGGGTCATGCGCGAGATCGGCATTGCTCACCAGCGCTCCGATGCGCAACGAACCGTCGGCGAGAGTCTCGATGGCATCGAGCCCGTCGAGATGGGTGACGTCGACCAGGCGATCCGGACGGCTGACGCCGCCTTTCATCAGATCGAGCAGATTGGTGCCGGCGGCGAGATAGGCGGCGCCGGACTGGGCTGCGGCGGCGACGGCCTCGGCGACCGTGGCGGGCCTGATGTACTCGAACGGTTTCATGCCGAGCGCCTCTGGTTGGATTGGTCCATCTGTCCTTGCGCATCGAGCACGGCATCGACGATGCCGGCATAGGCGCCGCAGCGGCAGAGATTGCCGCTCATGCATTCGCGGATGCGCTCGGGATCGTTGCCGGCCTGCGCTTCCTGCATCATGCCGATCGCGCTCATGATCTGGCCGGGCGTGCAGAAGCCGCACTGGAATCCGTCATGGGCGATGAAGGCGGCCTGCACCGGATGCAGCTGGTCGCCGCGCGCAACGCCCTCGATGGTGAGGATGTCGGCGCCGTCATGGCTGATGGCGAGCGCGAGACAGGAATTGATCCGCTTGCCGTCGACCAGGATGGTGCAGGCGCCGCACTGGCCGCGATCGCATCCCTTCTTGGTTCCGGTGAGATGGAGGCGCTCACGCAGGAGATCGAGCAGCGTGACGCGCGGATCGTCGAGGACGAAGTCGCGCCGCGCACCGTTCACGGTGAGGCTGATGGAGTGGTTCATACAAGGCTCCGATCAGATTTGGACATGAGTCATCGCGCAGCGCGCCACCGCCGTGGCTGCCGTCGATATGCGTCGGCCAGGCGGAAGCCGGCCAACAGCCAAGCGAAGATACGGAGGCACCCTCCGTTTAACAAGGCCCGCCCGGAAATATTTGGAATTCGTCAAAAGCCCGTGCGCCACCAACGCGATGAGCCCTGCGGAGGTCCGGCGAGGGTTCAATCTAACCAATTCGTGATCTACATTGCGCGCTATGGACGACCACACCGACCAGATTCGGAAGCCCCGCGCCGATGCCGTGCGCAACCGCGAGCGCGTGCTCGAAGCGGCCAAGGCCGTGTTCAGCGCCGGAGGTCCCGAGGCCAGCCTGGAAGCCGTCGCCAAACGCGCCGGCGTCGGCATCGGCACGCTCTATCGGCATTTTCCGACGCGCGAGGCATTGTTCGAGGCGGTGTACCGGCGCGAGGTCGAGCAGCTCAGCGAGCTGGCCGAGCAGTTGAAGAACGCCAAGGACCCGGTCGATGCGCTCAGGCGCTGGTTGCGGTCCAACGTCGAATTCGTCGCCACCAAGAAAGGCATGTCGGCCGCGCTGGCGCTGACCTTCCAGAGCTCGTCGGAGCTCGCGGCGTTCTCGATGGACCGGCTGACCAAGGCGATCGGCTCGCTGCTCGACCGCGCCGTCGCGGCCGGCGAGATGCGCGGCGACATCAGCCCGGAGGATTTGCTCAGGGCCTTGATCGGGATGTGCTACATGCACGACCAGCCCGGCTGGCAATCCTCGGTGCTGCGCATGCTCGACGTGTTCGTCGATGGCTTACGCGTGCAGCCCAGTGCCAAGACCAAGGCGCGCGCGGCCAAGCCAGCGAAGCCGGCCGCAAAGCGGAAACGATAGTCGAACGAAAAATGCGAGATCCGGCTGTTCGCTGCTGACGGCGAAAAGTCGCCCTAAGTCGCGAAACCAGGGCCAGCCTTCGCCGAACTCATCCGCGAGCGGATCAGGAGCAGCACGACGATGCCGATGTTGAGCGCGTTCCAGGCCACGCCGTTGGCGAACGCCGCGCCGTAGGAGCCGGTGGCATCGAAGATCACGCCCGACACCCAGCCGCCGAAGGACATGCCGAACACCGAGGCGAAGATCACGATGCCGACGCGCGTCGCCGCCTCGCTCGCCGGCATCGCCTCGCGCACGATGATGGCGTAGCTCGGCACGATGCCGCCCTGGAACAGGCCGAACATCGCGGAGATGAGATAGAGCGAGGCGAGGCTGTCGAAGAACAGATAGAACACCAGCGCAAATCCCTGCGCCAACGATCCCACCAGCAGCGTGTGGATGCCGCCGATCTTGTCGGCGAGATAGCCGGAGCCGATCCGGCTGACGATGCCGCAGCCCATCATCAAGGACAGCATCTCGGCGCCGCGCGCCACGCCATAGCCGAGATCGCCGCAATAGGCGACGATGTGCACCTGCGGCATCGCCATGGCGACGCAGCAGGAGATGCTGGCGATCGAGAGCAGCACGGTCAGCGTGTTGGTCGACAGCTTGAGATCGACGCGGGGCGGCGGCGCATTGGCATGGTCGCGGACATGCTCGTCGCCCATCTGCGCGCGCAGGACGAGGACCAGAAGCGCCATCGTGCTGGCGCAGACGATGCCGATGCCGATATGGGTGTAGCGCCAGCCGATCGTCTCGGTGCCCCAGCTCACGATCGGCGGCCACATCGTTCCCGCGACATAATTGCCGCTGGCGACGATGGTCACGGCAAGGCCGCGATAGCGCTCGAACCAATGCGAGGCTTCCGCCATCAGCGGCGCGAAGGTCGCCGAGGTGCCGAGGCCGATCAGGAAATAGGCGGCGACGAACTGCCAGAGCTGGGTCGACAGGCCCGCGAGCACGTTGGCGATGCCGAGAAAGGCGATGCTGATCGCCATCGCGAGCACGATGCCGAACCGGTCGGTGATCTTGCCGGCGATCACCCCGCCGAGCCCGAAACCGAACATCATCAGCGTGAAGGCCAGCGACACGGCGCCGCGCGTGGCCCCGAATTCGGCCTGCACCACGGGAATCACGACCACGACGGCCCACATGCCGACGGCGCCGATCGAGCCGATGACGAGCGCAAGCACGAGGCGCACCCAGGCCTGACGCGAATCAGGCGTGAAGGCGGCCGGTCTCTGTCCTGGATGATTTGGCGCAAGCACGGCGGGACCATGTTCGCTGGGCGCTTTATGGTCAAGCATCGTGGCGCGATATTGGGCATGCGCTGTGCACTGCGGTAACAAGGTGCTTGGCGGCTGCCCCTTTTGCGATTAGCTTGCAATCGGCGCAGGCACCATCGCCGCGCGGGAACCTGACGACGCAATGTTGCTGCGATTGAGACGATCGGTACGGATCAAGGTGGGGCGCCTCCTGGCCCTCGCCTATCTGTTCTGCGTGCTCGCGCCGGCAGCGGGCCTCGCCTGGAGCAACGGCCCGGCGCCCTGCCTCGAGGAGGCCGTGCTGGCGGACGCCGTGCCGGCGCATCATCAGATGCCTGCCGGCCACGGACATGATGCCACTTCGCATCAGCACGCCGGACCGCACTCGCATCACCAGACCGCCGAACGGGATACGCCGGCGCCGCATCATCATGGCGGCAAGGGAACGGTCGGCTCCTGCTGCGCGATGATGTGCGTGAGCGCGCTGCCGGCCGATCTGCCCAGCGTCGCCATGCCGCCTCTGCCCGTCACCGCCTGTGCGCCGGAGATCGTGGCCAGCCTGCACAGCGCGGCGCCGCCCCTGCACTACCGCCCTCCCATCGCCTGATCTGACGCGACGATTTCGGGCTGTTGCGCGCTCTCCGCGCGCGCGGGCCTGTGGTCCTTCAGATCAGGGATGAATCATGCTGACGCTTTCCGGGGCGGAGTCCGCCGCAATATCCGCGGTGCGCGGACGACACTTTCGATTCTATTGGCCGCTGCTGGCCCTGGTTGCGCTGGCGCTGCCCGGCTGCATGCCGGCCACCACGCAGGTCGCGGCCGCCGATCCTGCCGATCCGGCGGCGAAGGTCGCGCCGGTCGGCTATCGCTCGACCATCGCGCCCTACACCAGCCTGCGGCCGGCCACGCCCGCGCCATGGCGCGATCGCAATGGCGCCGTCACGCCGCAACCGAAGCAGGACCGGTAGGAGCGCGCCATGACATGCCATCTTGCGCGAGGCTTGCTCATCCTCACCGCGTTCAGCGTCTCCGGCTGCGCCGCGTTCTCGCCCGACAGCGGCATGAGCGCCGTCTCTGAGCTGACCAGCCGGACCATCGACAAGGACGTCGCCTTCGTGCGAACGGCCGACGGCGCCGGCGCGGTCGAGGCGCGCGTTCGCCAATTGCTGGCGCGCACGCTGAGCGCCGAGAGCGCGGTACAGATCGCGCTGCTCAACAACAAGGGACTGCAAGCCGCCTATAACGAGCTTGCATTGGCCGAGACCGATCTGGTCGAGCAGAGCCTGCCGCCCAATCCCGTGTTCTCGATCTCGCGCATCACAGGCAATGGCGCCAGCGAGATCGAACGCCAGGTGGTCGGCGACATCCTCGCGCTCGCCACCCTGCCGTTCCGCTCCGACATCGCCCGCGAGCGTTTTCGTCAGGCCCAATTGCGCGCGGCGCTGGCGACGCTGCGGCTCGCCGCCGACGTCCGCCGCGCCTATTGGCGCGCCGTCGCCGACAACGAGATGGTGGTGCTGCTGACCGACGCCAAGGCGACGGCGGAATCGACCGCACAGCTCGCCGTCAAGCTCGGCGAGACCGGCTCCCTCAACAAGCTCGACCAGGCCCGCGAGCAGGTGTTTTACGCGGAGACCACGGCCGACCTCGCCACCGCGCGACAGACCGCGGCGAGCGCTCGCGAACGGCTGGCACGTTTGATGGGGCTGTGGGACGGCGGCCTCGACTTCCGCCTGCCGAACGCGTTGCCGCCGCTGCCGCGCCGGCCGCTGACCTTGCCTTCGATCGAGGCCGACGCGGTCGCCCATCGCATCGACCTGCAGATCGCGCGGCTGGAGCTGGTGGCACTGGCCAAGGCCATGAACCTCACGGAGGCGACGCGCTTCGTGACCTTGCTCGACCTCGCCGGCATCTCACGGCGTACCCAGGATCCGGAAGGGCCACCTTTCCGCGAGCGCGGCTTCGACGTCCAGTTCCAGATCCCGATCTTCGACGGCGGCGAGGTGCGGGTGCGGCAGGCGACCGAGACCTACAATCTCGCCTTCAACCGCCTCACCGAGCGCGCCGTCAACGTGCGCTCGGAAGCGCGCGATGCGTATCGGACTTACCGATCCACCTACGACATCGCCAGCCACTACCAGCGCGAGATCATCCCCTTGCGCAAGATCATCACCGAGGAGATGCAATTGCGCTTCTCCAGCATGCAGGTCGACATCTTCGCGCTGCTGACCGAGGCGCGGCAGCGCCTCGCCGCGCTGCGCGGTGCGATCGACGCCAGGCAGAGATTCTTCCTCGCCCAGGCCGACTTGCAGACCGCCGTCAACGGCGGCGGCGCGCCGGCCGCCGGCAGCGACAATCCAACCACCATCGCCGCGGCAGCGCCTGCCGACGGCGGCGGCCATTGACATGGAGACCGAGATGTTTTCCCGCCGAGGATTTTTGGGGACTGCCGCGCTCGTCGGCGCATCCGCGGTTCAAGGCCGCGTGCAGGCCGCCTCGATTCCGGAAGCCCCGCACATGGACAAGGTGGTGATGCAGCCGCCGCTCCATCCCGTCAGCGGACCCGATTATCGCCCCGTGGTGACGCTGAACGGCTGGTCGCTGCCGTTCCGCATGAACGGCGACTGGAAGGAATTCCATCTCGTCGCCGAGCCCGTGGTGCGCGAGTTCGCCGAGGGCATGAAGGTGAATCTGTGGGGCTATAACGGCCAGTCGCCCGGACCGACGATCGAGGCGGTCGAGGGCGACAAGCTCCGCATCTTCGTCACCAACCGCTTGCCCGAATACACCACCGTGCACTGGCACGGCATGATCATTCCGAGCGGCATGGACGGCGTCGGCGGATTGACCCAGCCGCACATCCAGCCCGGCAAGACCTTCGTCTACGAGTTCGAGATGAGGAAGAGCGGCACCTTCATGTACCACCCGCATTCCGACGAGATGGTGCAGATGGCGATGGGCATGATGGGCATGGTCGTCGTGCATCCGCGCGATCAAAACTTCCGGCCGGTCGACCGCGACTTCGTCTTCGTGATGAGCACCTATCGCGTCGATCCCGGCACCTATCTGCCCCACGTCAACGAGATGACCGACTTCAACATGTGGACCTGGAATGCGCGGGTGTTTCCCGGCATCGATCCGCTGGCGGTCCGGCTCGGCGACAAGGTGCGTGTGCGCATCGGCAATCTCAGCATGACCAACCATCCGATCCATCTGCACGGCCACAGCTTTGCGGTGACCTGCACCGACGGCGGCTGGATTCCGGAGAGCGCGCAATATCCGGAGACGACGACCGACGTGCCGGTCGGTGCCGTCAGGGTGTTCGACGTGCTCGCCGACAATCCCGGCGACTGGGCGTTCCACTGTCACAAGTCGCATCACACCATGAACGCGATGGGGCACGACGTGCGCAACCTGATCGGCGTGTCACGCAAGGATCTCGCCAAGGCGGTCGGCAAGCTCGCGCCCGACGGCATGGCGATGGGCTCGACCGGCATGGCGATGGGCAACATGGAGATGCCGGCGCCCGACAACACGCTGCCGATGATGACCGGCACCGGCCAGTTCGGCCCGATCGAGATGGGCGGCATGTTCACGGTGATGAAGATCCGCGAGGACCTCGCGCGCGACGATTATCGCGATCCGGGCCCCTATCAATTCCCGAAGGGCACCGTCGCCTATGAGGTCGCGGCGCCGGCCGCGGAGCCGGCACGGCAGCAGCGCGGCAGCCCACCGATGAAGCACAAGATGTGAGAGCGTTTCGATGAACCATAAACTGGAGATGACGATGAAGACGATCAAGCTTGGCCTCGCGCTGGTTGCGCTGTCGACCGCGCCGGCCTTTGCGCACGACAAGCACTCTCACGCGACTTTTTCGGCCGGCGAGCCCGGCGACCCCAAGAAGCCCGCGCGCACCATCGAGATCCTGCTGAACGAGATGGACTACGCACCCGCCCGGATCGAGGTCAAGCGCGGCGAGCAGATCCGCTTCGTGCTGCGCAATGTCGGCAAGGAGGACCACGAATTCCTGCTCGCCACCACCAAGGAGAATCTCGCGCATGCGGCGGAGATGAAGAAGCATCCGCATATGGAGCACGACGAACCCAACGGGGTCAGGCTCGCGCCGCAAAAGACGGCCGAGATCCTCTGGAAATTCAGCAAGCCCGGCACGTTCGAATATTCGTGCCTCATTCCCGACCACCGCGACTACGGCATGGTCGGCCACGTCACCGTCAAGTAACGCGAGGAGAGTCTGCCATGAACCGCATCATCCGTATCACCGCCGCGCTGGCGCTGACATTGAGCGTTGCCACCGGAGCTCTGGCGGCCGAGGCGGCCTCGATCAGCGGCGAGGTCAAGAAAATCGACGAGGGCGCCGGCAAGATCACGCTCAAGCACGGTCCGGCGAAGAGCCTCGGCATGGAGGACCCCATGACCATGGTCTATCGCGTCAAGGATCCCGCCATGCTCAAGCAGGTGAAGGTCGGCGACAAGGTGACCTTCGAGGCCGAGGAGGCGGCCTCGGGGTACACGGTGACGAAGATGCAAAAGGCGAAATAGCCCTTCCTGTCATTCCGGGACGCGCCGCTCGGCGCGAGCCCGGAATCCATTCATCGACCAACTCCGCCGCCCGATGGATTCCGGGTTCGGCTCTGCGAGCCGCCCCGGAATGACGGCCTGAGCGCCCCGAAACACCCCGCCCCCGCCCTGCTTCCCACTCCCCGTTAACCCTTTGCTAACCATACACCCGGCAAGAATTGCCGGGTGAAGTCGAGTGTCGTCGGCCGCGTAAAACGGGAGGAACCCCGTGGACGCCAGTGCGGTGCCTCACTTTCGAAACGGCGGCCCCTCGGCCGCCGCGCAGACGTTTGGGGCGCGCGGACGGCAGTCGCGCGGGGAGGCAGCTACCATGGTCGACGTCACCGCGGGACAAGGCGTAGGCACCGCAAGAGCCGGCATCCCCTCCGTCCACGAGATCGTCACCATCCTCAGGCGCGGCGACATCGCGCTGGCGCTCGGCATCCTCACCATCCTGGTGGTGCTGATCCTGCCCCTGCCGGCGATCGTGCTGGACCTGTTTCTGGCGATCTCGATCACGCTCTCGATCCTGATCCTGATGACCTCGCTGTTCATCCAGACGCCACTGGAATTCTCGGCCTTCCCGACCGTTCTCCTGATCTCGACCATGCTGCGCCTGTCGCTCAACATGGCTTCGACCCGCCTGATCCTGTCGCACGGGCACGAGGGCACGGCTGCCGCCGGTCACGTCATCGAGGCCTTCGGCAGCTTCGTGATGGGCGGCAATTTCGTCATCGGCATCATCGTCTTCGCCATCCTGATCATCGTCAATTTCGTCGTCATCACCAAGGGTTCGGGCCGCATCGCCGAGGTCGCAGCGCGCTTCCACCTCGACGCTATGCCCGGCAAGCAGATGGCGATCGACGCCGACCTCTCCGCCGGCCTGATCGATGAGAAGGTCGCCAAGGAGCGGCGCAAGGAGCTGGAGGACGAGAGCGGCTTCTTCGGCGCCATGGACGGTGCCTCCAAATTCGTCCGCGGCGACGCCATCGCCGGCCTCCTGATCGTCTTCATCAACGTCGTCGGCGGCATGATCATCGGCGTGGCGCAGCAGGGCATGTCCTTCGCCGATGCCGGGCGCACCTACACGCTGCTGACCGTCGGTGACGGCCTCGTCACCCAGGTGCCGGCGCTGATCGTCTCGACCGCGGCCGGCCTGCTCGTCTCCAAGGCCGGCGTCTCCGGCGCCGCCGACAAGGCGCTGATGAAGCAGTTCTCCGGCTATCCGCAGGCGCTGGCGATGTCCTCGGCGGTCATGCTGGTGCTGGCAGCGCTGCCGGGCATTCCGACCCTCCCGTTCCTCGCGCTCGGCGCCGGCGCCGGCGCGCTGGCCTGGAACGCCCGCAACCGCAACCGCGTCAACGCCAAGGCTGAGGAAGCCGCGCATGCCGCACCGGCGCCTGGCATGCCGGGAGCCCCGGGGGCTGCCGCGACGGAGGAGCCGATCTCGGCGGCACTCAAGATCGACGACCTCAAGATCGAGCTCGGCTATGCGCTGCTGCCGCTGGTCAACGGGCCGGACGGCACCGACCGCCTCACCGAGCAGATCAAGGCGCTGCGCCGCTCGCTCGCGATCGAGATGGGCTTCGTGATGCCGGCGGTGCGCATCCTCGACAACGTCCAGCTCGAGGCCAACACCTACATCATCAAGATCAAGGAGGTCGACGCCGGCACCGGCAAGATCTGGCCGAACCAGTTCATGGTCATGGATCCCGGCGGCAGCCAGGTGCAGGTGCCCGGCATCCACACCACCGAGCCGACCTTCGGCCTGCCCGCGACCTGGGTCGATGCCAGCCTCAAGGAAGAGGCCTCGCTCAAGGGCTACACCGTCGTTGACGCCGCGACCGTGCTCTCCACCCACCTCACCGAGTTGCTCAAGGCCAACATGTCGGACCTGCTCTCCTATGGCGAGGTGCAGAAGCTGCTCAAGGAGCTGCCGAAGGAGCAGAGCGAGCTGGTCAAGGACATCGTGCCGGGACAGGTCACGGTGTCCGGCATCCAGCGCGTGCTGCAATTGCTGCTCGCCGAGCGCATCTCGATCCGCGACCTCTCGACCATCCTCGAAGGCATCGCCGACTCGCTGGCCTTCTCGCGCAATCCCGCAACCATGGTCGAGCATGTCCGGGCGCGCCTGGCGCGGCAGATCTGCGCGCAGAACACCTCCTACGCCGGCTATCTGCCGCTGATCGCGCTGTCGGCGAAATGGGAGCAGGCCTTTGCCGAATCCATCATCGGCCAGGGCGAGGAACGCAGCCTTGCGATGCAGCCCTCGAAGCTGTCGGAATTCATGACCGCCGTGCGCGAAGCCTTCGAGCGTGCCGCGCGCGAGGGCGAGGCGCCGGTGCTGGTCACCTCCGCGGCCATTCGCCCCTTCGTCCGGTCCCTGGTGGAGCGGTTCCGCGCCCAGACCACCGTGCTGTCGCAGGCTGAAATCCACCCCAGGGCGAGGTTGAAAACGGTCGGAAGCGTCTGATTTGCCTTAAGAAGCCGTGTGTTTTTCGGCCACAGGCAAATGGTTTTTGAGTTCCTGGCGCCTTGTGGACCAGCTGTCGAAAAGGCGCCCGGAAAGCACATTACATCTTTGAAATAATTATAGAAATGCACGATCAAGGGTCGCCTTTGATCGCGACCTTTCACGTCCTATCACGCCTTTGTGATGGCCTCTTGGGAACGAATCCGCCCAATACTAGGTTGTTGGGCACCGGAAGCATGAACCTGCCTGAACGGGCTGGCGACTACTTCGGGTAGATGGCGGCAGGAGGCTTCCGTGAACCACTCGATCTACAGCGCGGATCGCGCGACCCACTTGAAAGTCGTGGTCGTCGCCCTCGTCGCAGGGATCGTGGTGGCTGGCCTCGGCATCACGGCACGCACGGGTTCGGATGAAGGCCTGACCCAGACCGCCCGCGTCATCAAGGCCGGCAAGCCGGTCGCTATCACCAGCTCGAACGTGCCCCTCGTTCGCTAAGGAGATCTGACGAGTTTCTTGAATTCACGCGGCTCTTTACCAGCCCCCCAAAGTCGCCACGTGGATATGTAGACGACCCCAACCCCAAGTCGACTACAGAAAGCGCCCGCCCCCCACGGGCGCTTTCTCATGTCTGGGGTCGCGATTCCTCCCAGAATCTCTCCGCGCAGGCATCCTGGATTGCTTCGTCGCAAGGGCCTCGCAATGACGGAGTGTGTGGAGGCGGCAGTGCATGAATCTCGTGTCCCGGACGCGCTGCAGCGTTCTTACGCTGCTGCGCAGGGCCGGGATCCAGCAGGCCGCGGCGCTCGCTGCGAGGTGGGCCCCGGCTCTGCAGCGCATCGTCGAAGGGACGCTGCGCCGCGTCCGGGGCACGAGAGCTCAGTGTTCCGCGCATACGTCTCAACACCGTCAGACTCTCTTCGCCGCGACAATAATC
>NZ_QZMV01000012.1:0-234823 GCF_003957705.1 Bradyrhizobium sp. LVM 105
CGGCGCATCGCGCCGTAGAGCAAGCCTCGAAGGGCGACGGCCCGGCTGCATCCGGGCCGCTCATCCTTCGAGGCTCCCCATGGGACGCGTTGCATCCCATGCCTCGCACCTCAGGATGACGGATTGAGCAGTTGCAGTAGGATGGGTAGAGCGAAGCGAAACCCATCACGCTTCCGCGAGGATGGGAGACGATGGGTTTCGCTTTGCTCTACCCATCCTACTTGCTGCGCAGCAACGCTTGCGCGTTGCAGCTTGTCCGGGACACGACAGCGAGGTCCCTAATTCAACACCCGCTTGCTGTCCGGGCTGTCCAGCGAGAACGCCGGCACGTCGATCTCGAAGCGCTCGCCGCTTTCGCTGACCATCTGGTAGCGGCCGGTCATGAAGCCGGAGGCGGTCGAGAGCGGGACGCCGGAGGTGTATTCGAAGCGCTCGCCGGGGGCCAGGATCGGCTGCTCGCCGACCACGCCCTCGCCCTTCACCTCCTGCTGGCGGCCGGAGGCGTCGGTAATGATCCAGTGCCGCGTCTTGAGCTGCACGGTCTCCTCGCCCGAATTGGTGATGACGATGGTGTAGGACCAGAAATAGCGCGAGCGGTCGGCCGACGACTGCTCCGGAACAAAGTTCGGCTCGACGGTTACTTCGATCTGGCGGGTCACGGCGCGGTACATGGTTGCTATAATAGCCAAATCCGTCCCGGGAACCAAACGCCACAGACGGCTTTGGCGACATCGTCCCGCCAGAATTCGAAGGGAAGGACACCCCAGAGGGAGATTCCCTTGAATGATCCGGGCCGCTTTGCGAGACGACGGCGGGACCCTTACATTCTCTCAACGTCGCGTTTTGCGGAAGGGTTTCTAGGCCCCGGATGACCATTGCCGACCAAGTGACGGGATCGACGATCGCGGGGACCGCGGAGGCCAGACCCGCAGGGACCAAGGCGCGCGCGCGGGCGCCGGCCATCACGCTGCCCGCCATCGGCGAGCGCGAGCTTCGGCTCGACCTGTTCCGCGGGCTCGCGCTGTGGCTGATCTTCATCGACCATCTGCCGTCCAGCCTGTTGACCTGGTTCACGATCCGCAATTACGGCTTCAGCGACGCCACCGAGATCTTCATCTTCATCTCCGGCTACACCGCCGCCTTCGTCTACGGCAGGGCGATGCTGGAGAGCGGCGTCGTCATCGCCACCGCGCGCATCCTGCGCCGGGTCTGGCAGATCTACGTCGCCCACGTCTTCCTGTTCACGATCTTCCTCGCCGAAATCTCCTACGTCGCGACCAGCTTCGAGAACCCGCTCTACACCGAAGAGATGGGCATCATGGATTTCCTCAAGCAGCCCGACGTCACCATCGTGCAGGCGCTGCTACTCCGCTTCCGACCCGTCAACATGGACGTGCTGCCGCTCTACATCGTGCTGATGCTGGCGCTGCCCTTGATCCTGTGGTCGATGAAATGGCGGCCCGACGTCACGCTCGGCCTCTCGGTCGTGCTCTACGCGGTGACCTGGGAATATGATCTCTATCTGTCGGCCTATCCGAACGGCTTCTGGGCCTTCAATCCCTTCGCCTGGCAATTGCTGTTCGTGTTCGGTGCATGGTGCGCGCTCGGAGGTGCGCGGCGGATGTCGCGCATCCTGGCTTCGCCGGTGACGATGTGGATCTCGATCGCCTATCTCGTCGCGGCGTTCTACGTGACGCTGACCTGGTACGTGCCGCAGCTCTCCCAGTTCATGCCGAAGCGAATCGAGCAGTGGATGTATCCGATCGACAAGACCGATCTGGACGTGCTCCGCTTCACGCATTTCCTGGCGCTGGCGGCGCTCACCGTGCGCTTCCTGCCCCGGGATTGGCCGGGCTTGAAATCCCGCTGGCTGCGACCATTGATTCTATGTGGGCAGCATTCCCTCGAGATCTTCTGCCTCGGCGTCTTCCTGGCCTTTGCCGGCCATTTCATCCTCGCCGAAGTCTCCGGCGGCGCGGCCATGCATGCCTTGATTAGTCTGTCCGGAGTGCTGATCATGTGGGGGGTGGCCTGGGTGATTTCGTGGTACAAGCGCGTGGCTGACAAGAGCGGTGCGAAGACCAAAAACGCCGTCGGCAATGCCGATCTGGCGGGAGGGGGCTGATGAAGGCGAAGGTTCTCCTGAGCCTGATCCTGCTATGCGGTAGCCTCGCCGCGCCTGTGGCGCGCGCGGGCGATGCTGCGCCTGCCGCCTCCAATGCGCCCGCAGCCTGCGAACTGCCGTCCTATCTGCTCACCAGCGAAAGCCGGCTGCCAAAGGTCGCCGACGTGCTCAAGGCCGGCAAGCCACTCGACATCCTGGTCATCGGCAGCCGCTCGACCACGATTCCGTCCTCGGAGAGCAGCTCCTATCCGGCGCGAATGGAGGCGATCCTCAAGGAGAAGCTGCCGGCGTCCGAGGTGGTGCACGTCTCCGTAGAAATACAGAGCAAGAAGACGGCAGAGGAGACCGCGTCCACTTTCGTTAAGCTGATGGAAGCAAAAACGCCTAATTTGGTGATCTGGCAGACCGGGACCGTGGATGCTATCCGATCCATCGATCCCGACGAATTTCGTAGCGCGGTGACCGAGGGGGTTGTTGCACTGCAAAAGGCAGGGGCCGACGTCGTCTTGATGAACTTGCAATACAGCCCGCGTACGGAGACCATGATCTCGGCGCCACCTTA
Organism: Bradyrhizobium sp. LVM 105; assembly: GCF_003957705.1. Lineage (NCBI taxonomy): Bacteria > Pseudomonadati > Pseudomonadota > Alphaproteobacteria > Hyphomicrobiales > Nitrobacteraceae > Bradyrhizobium > Bradyrhizobium sp. LVM 105. The sequence goes on from NZ_QZMV01000012.1 coordinate 2,688, forward strand.
TCTCGACAACATGCGGGTGGTGGCGCAGGAGCACGACATCCCGCTGTTCGATCGCTTCGCGATCATGCGGCAGTGGAATGACCAGGGTCAGTTCGACCTGTTCAGCCCGTCCCGCGGGCCCGAGCTGGCGAAGCAGGTCCATGACTGCCTTGGCCGGGCGTTGGCACAGTTCGTGTTTGATGCAGCCCGTCTGGAGCCGGCCCAGCAGCAAAATTGAGGTCTAGCGTTAATGAGTTCTCTCCGCCCTTTTTGCCCGACGGCATGGCTGGCCGCGCCTGCAGCCGCAGCGCTGTTGTTGCTGATGCCCGCCTCGCCATCGCATGCCCAGACGGCAGCCGCACAGGCGACACCCGCCCCCGCGCAGTCGGCTGATCCCGCTCCCGCTTCCCCCTCCCAGACCACCGTCGCCGCGACCTCGCCCGAGCAGCGCGGCATCACGGCGCGCGCCATCGACAAGGTGAAGCAGGCCGCCAAATCCGCCAGCGACATCTTCAACCGTGTGCCCTGCCAGTCGCCGAAGGACGGTTCGAAGGCGATGGGCTCGCTGCCGCACGTTGCTGGCAAGCTCGTCGCGGGGCTGCCCGTCGTCATCGTCGCGTTCGGCTCGTCGTCGACTCAAGGGTTCGGCGCGAGCTCGCCCGAGTTCAATTACCCCAATCGTCTCGCCGCGCAGCTGCGCCGGCACTATCCGACCGCCGACATCAGCGTCATCAATGCCGGTGTCGGCGGCGAGGACGCGCCCGAGATGATGAAGCGCCTTCAGACGCAGGTGATCGACATGCATCCGGATCTCGTGATCTGGCAGGTCGGCACCAACGCCGTGTTGCGCAATCTCGATCCCGCCGAAACCGCCAAGATGGTGGAGGACGGCATCAGCCGCATCCAGGCCGCGGGCGGTACCGACATCGTGCTGGTCGATCCGCAATATTCGCCGGCCGTCAACCAGCGCGCCGAGAGCGCCGGCAAGATGGTGAAGCTGCTCGGCAAGGTCGCCGAGCTCCGCCACGTCGGAATCTTCCCGCGCTTCGAGGTGATGCGCGACTGGCACGAGAAGCAGGCCATTCCGGTCGAAGGCTTCGTGATCGCCGACGGCCTGCACATGAACGATTGGGGCTATGCCTGCTTCGCCCAGCTGCTCGGCGACGACATCATCCGCTCGGTCGGCCAGATCAGGCTCGGCGTCAACGTGCCGGTGGACGTGCGGACGTATCGGCCGATGTGACGAGGTGCCGTAGGGTGAGTTAGGCGAAGCCGTAACCCACCATGCATCAACGAGTGCCGAACGAAGTTGGTGGATTACGCCGTGCGAACTGCGCTTCGCGCAGTCGCAGGGCTAATCCACCCTACGAGACCTTCGCCGCCTACGCCTTCTCCAGCGCCGCCGTCAGATCCTCGATCAGATCATCGGCATGCTCGAGCCCCGCCGAGAAGCGAATGAAGCCTTCGCCGATGCCGAGGGCGGCGCGGTCTTCCGGCTTCAGGCGCTGATGCGTCGTGGTGGCCGGGTGCGTGACGAGGCTCTTGGCGTCGCCGAGATTGTTCGAGATCCTCGCAAGCTTGAGCGCGTTGAGCACGCGGAACGCGGCCGCCTTGCCGCCCTTGACCTCAAAGCCGACCAGCGTCGAGCCGCCGCGCATCTGCTTTTTCACCAGTGCCGCCTGCGGATGATCGGCGCGGCCGGGATAGACCAGCCGCGAAATCTTCGGGTGGCTCGCCAGCACCTCGGCGATGCGCCCCGCGGTCTCGGTCTGCGCGCGCACCCGCACGCCCAGCGTCTCCAGGCCCTTGAGCAGGACCCAGGCGTTGAATGGCGAGATCGACGGGCCGGTCTGGCGCATGAAATTGTGGATGTGCTCGGCGATGAAGGCTTCCGAGGACAGGATGATGCCGCCGAGGCAACGGCCCTGGCCGTCGATATGCTTGGTCGCGGAATAGACCACGACGTCGGCGCCGAGCGCCAGCGGGCTCTGCCAGATCGGGGTTGCGAACACGTTGTCGACGACGAGCCGCGCGCCGCCCTTGTGCGCGATCTCGGCGATCGAGGGAATGTCGAGCACGTCCAGCGTCGGGTTGGTCGGGCTCTCCAGGAAGAACGTCTTGGTGTTGGGCCGGAGCGCGCGCTGCCATTGGTCGAGGTCGAGCCCGTCGACCAGCGTGGTCTCGATGCCGTAGCGCGGCAACAGGTCCTGGATGACGTAGAGGCACGAGCCGAACAGCGCGCGGGAGGCGACGACGTGATCGCCGGCCTTGAGCGGCGCCAGGATCGCGGTCGTCACCGCGGCCATGCCTGTCGCCGCCGAGCGGGCGGCCTCGGCGCCCTCGAGCTCGATCATGCGGCGCTCGAACATCGCGATGGTGGGATTGGAATAGCGCGAATAGATGAAGCCGGGGTCCTCGCCCTTGAACCGCGCCTCGCATTGCTCGGCGGTGTCGTAGACATAGCCCTGGGTCAGGAACAGCGCCTCCGACGTCTCGCCAAATTGCGAGCGCAGGGTGCCGGAATGAACCAGGCGGGTTTCGGGGCGGTAAGCAGCAGGCGACTTCGACATAGGACCCTCCGACATGACCGTGAATGCGAAACGGTCACAAAAAAACCGGCCTGGATATCTCCACGGGCCGGGATCACAGAGGTCCCCGGCCTGTTTAGCGACTTATTTAACGTGGCTGCAAGCCGGCCGGCTCAAATCACCACGGGATAAGTGATGCTCATATTCGGCAATGCCCTTTCCGTCAAGGCGTCCATCGGATAGCCGTAAAAGACCTGTATTTCCGGCATGTCCGGATGCATTTGACCCTGATGAGGACCCCCCGGTTGACGTTCACGGTCGCGCCCGACGCCAATGGTATCCTGCCCGACCGCATGATCGCGGCGATGGCGGAGGCAGGCCTCATCCTGCCCGCCTATGACTTCGTCGAGAGCCAGATCCAGCCGGCGAGCCTCGATCTGCGTCTCGGCGACATCGCCTATCGCGTCCGCGCCAGCTTCCTGCCCGGTCCCGGCGCCACCGTCGCCGAGCGCATCGACGAGTTGAAGCTGCACGAGTTCAGCCTCGCCGACGGCGCGGTGCTGGAGACCAACTGCGTCTACATCGTGCCGCTGCTGGAAAGCCTCGCGCTGCCGCCGGAGATCGTCGCGGCCGCGAACCCCAAGAGCTCCACCGGCCGGCTCGACGTCTTCACCCGCGTGATCGCCGACGGCACCCGCCGCTTCGACATGATCGGCGCCGGCTATCACGGTCCGCTCTATGCCGAGATCAGCCCGAAGACGTTCCCGGTGCTGGTGCGCGAGGGCTCGCGCCTCAGCCAGGTGCGCTTCCGCACCGGCGATGCCATCCTCAACGCCGACGAGCTCGACGGCTTGCATGCCGCCGAGCGCCTCGTCGACATCGACGATGCCGATCTGTCGGGCGGCGTTGCCGTCTCCGTCGACCTGTCCGGCGAGAAAGCGAGCGGCTTCGTCGGCTATCGCGCCAAGCGGCATACCGGCGTGGTCGACGTCGACCGCCGCTCCGGCTACGCGGTGGAAGATTTCTGGGAGCCGATGTCGGCCCGTCCCGACGGCAGCCTGATCCTCGATCCCGGCGAGTTCTACATCCTCGCCTCGAAGGAAGCCGTGCAGGTGCCGCCCGACTACGCCGCGGAGATGGTGCCGTTCGATCCCCTGGTCGGCGAATTCCGGGTGCATTACGCCGGATTCTTCGATCCCGGCTTCGGCTATGCCGGCGCCGGCGGGCAGGGCTCGCGCGCCGTGCTGGAGGTGCGCTCGCGCGAAGTGCCGTTCATCCTCGAGCACGGCCAGATCGTCGGCCGTCTCGTCTACGAGAAGATGCTGGCCCGCCCCGACGCGATGTACGGCCAGCGCATCGGCTCGAACTATCAGGCCCAGGGTCTCAAACTATCGAAGCATTTTCGGGTGTAGCGGCACATCCTACTGTCATGCCCCGGCTTGCCGCCTTCGCTGAAGCTTCGGCGCGCCGAGCAACTCCGTGGGCCTCGGCGTAGCCTTGGCGGAGCCGGGACCGGGGCATCCAGTACGCCGCGGCCTATCGGCTCAATCACTGCGGCCTCTGGAATACTGGATCGCCCGCCCCAGTGCGCAAGTGCGCACAAGGCGGGCGATGACACCGAATGTGTGTCGGAGTGCCAGGCAAGCTCGCGGACTATGGCGAAGGAAATGACATGAGCCATCCCTCCGAACTCGACGCAAGGATCGCCGAAAACGTTGCGGATGCGCTGATCTATTCGGATCGCTCGGGCGCGATCATGCGCTGGAACGGTGCCGCGACGGCCCTGTTCGGCTTCTCCGCTGCGGAAGCACTCGGCCAGAATCTCGATCTGATCATTCCCGAGCATCTGCGCGCCGCGCACTGGAAGGGGTTTGAGGCCGCGCTCGCCAGCGGCAGCATGAAGCTTGCGGGCAGGCCGACGCTGACCCGCGCGCTGCACAAGAGCGGACGCAAGCTCTACATCGAGATGACGTTCGCCCTGGTGCGGGATTCCGGCGGCAACGTCCTCGGGTCCGTGGCGATGGCGCGCGATGTCACCGAACGGGTCGAGCGTGAGCGCGCCGCCAAGGCGCCGCCGCAAACTTCGTGATGCGGAATTGGCGGGCGGCCGCGCAGGGAGCCCTGCATGGGCGTGATGTTGCCTGCCGCAAGGCGTGGTGACACACTCGATCGAAACAACGATCGGGAGCGAACATGGCCGCTTTGGACGCCGCGCAGGAAGCCCAATGGCAGCGCTGGCGCGCGGTCGCCGGCCTCTATCACGCTTTTTTCACCGGCCTCATCCTCACCGTCGTCACACGGCGCGGCACGGCTGACGCCGCCGAGTTCGTCTTCCGCGTGTTTCGCCGCCAGCAGCAGGAGCGTTTCCTGCCGGGCCTGAGGAAGCTCGGGATCGATCATCTGCCGCCGGCGGTGGCGGCCGCGCAATATCACTACCTCTCCAACTGGATCGGCGGCGTGCATGTCGAATACATGTACGAGAGCGACACCAAGGCCTGGATCCGTTATCCGCCGCCGCGCTGGATCTGGAAGGGCACCGCGATCTGCGGTGTGCCCGGCGAGGTGTCGCGCGCGATGCTGCGCGGCTGGCACGCCAACAATGGCGCAGCCCTCGGCGATCTCAGGCTCGGCTTCGTCTGCACCAAGCAGAGCGTCGACGGCCAGGACGGGCTGGAAGGATACTACCACCAATACGATCATCCGCTCGAGCTGGACCAGCGGCTGGTGTTCGCACGCCATCTCGAAGCGCCGCTGTTCGATGCGAAGACGGCGCCAGCGCTTCCCGTGGCGAGCTGGCCGAAACCGCGCCTGGAAAAAGCCTATCGCAATTACGCGATGGAATATGTGCGCACCGCGGCGCCCGTGATGGTGCAGCTGTTCGGTCCTGAAGACGCCGGCTACTTGCTGCACCTCACCGGCAAGCTGATCGGGATGCAATACTTTGACGACGTCGCCGCCGCGCTGGCGATGAGCCGCGGCGGGGCAAGCGAATTCGCCGCGTTCCTGAATGCGCTGCTTGCTGCGCAGGATGATGCGGTTGAGACCGCACGATCCGAAAGCGCCTTCGAGGTTCGTCAGGAGACGTGGAAGCTGATGGACGACGTTGCCGACTATCATCCGGCCTGCGCCAAGGTGCTGGAGGGGCTGTTCGAAGGCCTCGCCGCAGGCTGCGGGCGGCATATCGCCGTGCATATGCGCCCCGCCGCTGGTTGCCGCCCGCCATTCGTCTGGACGATCGGATAGACGGCAGTGCCGCAGCGGTTACCACCTCGCCCCGCTTGCGGGGAGAGGTCGGATTGCATCGAAGATGCAATCCGGGTGAGGGGGACTCTCCGCGAGCCCAACTCTCACCGTCCTCGCGGAGACTCCCCCTCACCCCAACCCTCTCCCCGCAGGCGGGGAGAGGGAGATGAGAGAGCCGCAATTCCATCCATCGAAATGCGCTGCCGCAGGGCACGCCTGCATCAGGCGCAGGAGGAATCGGCCATGGCCGTGCTAACAAGCCTCCCGGCGCGCCCCGCGCGAACAAATTGATTGCCACACCCAAGCATTGCCGCGCCGCCAAGGGCGCCCGAGCCCGGAGAGGACATGTCCGACATCGCCGAAATCCCGGTCGATGAGCAAGAGCGTCCGCTGCCGCCGCCGCCGGTGCGAAGCGCGCTGACCGACGGACCGATCCTGCGCACGCTGCTCGGCCTCGCCTGGCCCAACGCGATCGCGCTGTCGGCCGGCACCTGCACGGTGATCGCGGAAACCTCCTATATCGGCCGGCTCGGGGTCGAGGCGCTGGCGGCGATGGCGCTGGTGTTCCCGACCATCATCCTGACCATGACCATGTCGGGCGGCGCCATGGGCGGCGCGGTGGCGTCCGCCATTGCGCGCGCGCTCGGTGCCGGCGATCGCGAGCGCGCCGGCACGCTCGCCGCGCACGCGATGCTGATCGGCATCAGCTTCGGCCTCGTCTTCATGCTGGGTATGCTGATCTTCGGCCCCAAAGTGCTCGAGATGCTCGGCGGCCGCGGCGATGTGCTGACGCATGCGGTCGCCTACACGCAGGTGTTTTTCGGTGGCGCCGTGCTGCCCTGGCTGCTCAACACCATGGCCGGCGTGCTGCGCGGCACCGGCAACATGAAGCTGCCCTCGTTCCTGATCCTCAACTCCGCGGCCTGGCAGATCGTGCTCGGCGGCACGCTCGGCCTCGGGCTCGGCCCGGTGCCGCAGTTCGGCATGCACGGCGTCGCGGCCGGCGCGCTGATCGCCTATGCCATGAACATCTGCATCATGGGCTGGTACCTGTTCTCCGGCCGCGCGCGCGTCACACCGAAGCTGCGCGGCTTGCGCATCCAATGGGCGATGTTTTTCGACATCCTGAAGGTCGGCGCCATCGCCTGCTTCTCGCCGCTGCAATCGGTGCTGACGATCTCGATCTTCACCCACATGCTGGCGCAGTTCGGCACCACGATCCTGGCCGGCTACGGCATCGGTGCGCGGCTCGAATTCCTGCTGACCTCGATCGCGTTCTCGTTCGGCATCGCCTGTGTGCCGATGGTCGGGATGGCGATCGGCGCAGGCAACATCACGCGCGCCCGGCGCATCGCCTGGATTGCCAGTGCGGCAGCCTTCGTCGCCGTCGGCGCGCCGGCCTGCGTCGTTGCGATGTTCCCCGATCTCTGGATCGACATGTTCACCGACAGCGCGGCCGTGCGCGCGGCGAGCCATCAATATCTCTCGACGGTCGGGCCGTTCTACGCCTTTTTCGGCATCGCCACGACGATGTATTTCTCCTCGCAAGGCGCGGCCAAGGTGATCGGGCCGGTGCTGGCGCAGACGGCGCGGCTGGTCTACATCTCGGCGGTCGGCTGGTGGCTGTCGACCCATGAGGCCACCGCGCAGAGCTTTTTCTGGCTGGCCGCGAGCTCGATGGTCGTGCTCGGCCTGCTCTCATCCTCCAGCGTCGTGCTGACGCGCTGGGGACCGCGCGCGAGCACGCCCGCGATCAGACCAGCGCTATCGGGTGCCACCGACTAAAGCGCGATGCGATTAGGATGAATCGTCATCGCGCTTTAGGTTGCTGTTTGCATGATCTTTTCGGAAAACCGCTGCGCACTTTTCCGGATCATGCTTTAGCGATGCCTGTGGCGGCGATGGCCGCTGCCGCCGCCGGCACCGCCGAGCATGCCCATGATGTCGCCGCCGCCCATGCCGCCGAGCCCGGTCGGCATATAGCCGCTACCGCCCATCGGCATGTAGCCGCCGTAGTTCGGCGCGCCGAAGCCGCCGCCCATCATGCCACCGAGCCCGCCGCCGCCGTTCTCCATCATGCGGCTCATCATCGGCCCCATGGTCTGCATCATCATGGCGAAGCGGCGCTTACCCATCTTCGCCTTCATCATCTCCAGCATCGGCGCCATCTGGGTCATCATGTCCTCGCCGCCGGCCCCGCCTCCGCCGAATCCTGCGAGCTGCGCCTTCGCAGGCGTGCTTGCGGCGGAAAACAGCAGCAGCACGGCGGCTGCCTGGCAGATCACCTTGTCCGCACCTCTCATGACATGCTCCTCGCGTGCGCAGCCCGCCGGGAGAGCGGAGCCAACCGGACGCACGCGACCATGATTGCGGCCGGCGAGGGCGGAGCTCTGTGAGAAAACTCACAGAGGGCGGTCAGGCCGCGGCAGGTGGAAACGCCCTTCGTATCGCGATGACCGCGTCCCTGGTCTGTCCCTGAACGTAAGACGCAAGCTCGTTCGGCAGCATGTCGATGGTCCAGACCAGGCGGCAACGCGTCTCGCCGTCGGCGATCACCTGCACCGAGGCGCTGTAGTGCTTCAGCCGCTCGTTGCTGATGGCGTAGACCAGACGCCGCCGCGCGTCGTCGCAATCGACCAGCACCTCCCGCGCCACCGAGCCGTTGGCGAAGCTGACGATGCGCGCATCGCCGTCGAGCGTGCAGGCGGTGACGAAGCCGGGCACCAGCCGTTCATGCAGCGCGCCGAAGTCGCGCACCGCGTCCCAGACGTCGCGCGCGGGGGCGGGTAGGGGGATATCATTGTGGATGGAGGCCATGGGAAGTTCCCTTGATGATGTCGGGGGGGCCACACACGCCGTCATTGCGAGCGCAGCGAAGCAATCCAGAGATGTTTCCGCGGCGACAGTCTGGATTGCTTTGTCGCAAGAGCTCCTCGCAATGACGGAGCCAGCGGTCAGAGCGCTTAGCTACAAACCGCCTCGACATTGTTGCCGTCGGGATCGATCAGGAACGCGGCGTAATAGGTCGGGCTGTAATCCTTGCGCGGTCCGGCGCCGCCATTGTCGCGGCCGCCGCTCTTCAGCCCTTCGCTGTGGAACGCCTTGACCGCGTCATGGCTGCCGGCGCGAAACGCAATGTGCGCGCCGTCGGCCTTGCGGCCCTTGTCGAGGTGCAGCCACAGCGCCGGTTCGCCCTTCGGCCCGAAGCCGGCATAGCCGTCGCCGCTCGAGCACAGGACGTAGCCGAGCGGCGCCAGCACCGCGGTGTAGAAGCGCGTCGCGGCGTCGAGGTCGGCAACGCGAAGTCCGATGTGGTCGTACATGTTCGTCTCCATGTGCAAAGCGCGCCGAAACTGGCGCGCGCCGGAGACGAAGCTAGTCAGTTGAGGGCAAGCTGCTCTTGGAGAATCTTGCGCATCCCCTTCGAGGCCTGGCGGAACCTGGTCGGCGATACGCCGGCGGCGCGGTGGAAGGTGCGGACGAAGTTGGAGAGATCGCCGAAGCCGACGTCATAGGCGACATCGGTGACGGCGATGTCATCGTCGGCGAGCAGCCGTGCCGCGTGCCGCAGCCGCGAGCGTACCAGATATTGATGCGGGGTGACGCCGAGCACGCTCGAGAACAGCCGCAGGAAGTGGAACGGGCTGAGGCCCGCCTGCTTTGCGGCCTGTTCGAGATCGACCCCTTCATGCGAATTGTCGTCGATCCACAGTGCGGCCTCCACCGCGCGGCGGCGATCGCGCGCATTGGGCGTGGCCGGCTTGCGCGGCTTGCCCGAGACCAGGTCGACGAAGCGGCCGGCCAGGATCTGGCCGACTTCGTCGAGGCCGATGTCGCTGTTGCCATCTGCCGCCGTCTGGGCGAGCTCGCCCAGCACCATCAGTTCGGGCAGCGGCGGCGTGGCGCCGACCTGCCAGATCTCGCGCCGCCCATTGAGGGCATCGACCATGTCTTCGCTGAAGAAGAATCCCAGGCAGACGTCGCCGCTGACATGCTCATGCGTGCAGGTGTATTCCTCGCCGGGCGCGCCGACCAGCATCGAGCCCGCCACCAGCTCGAAGAACCCGGCGCGGCAACGGCAGCCGAAGCTGCCCGAGCGGACATAGGCGATGGAATGCCCGGTGCGGCATTCGGCAAACGGCGTGTCGTCCGGTCCCGCATCGCAACGGAACTCGCAGACCGTGATCGATTGTGACGTCAGCAATGTGGTCGCGTCCATGCCGCCTTATCTAGGTGGACGGCCTCGGCGGAGCAACGGGCAGCAGCACCTCGAACAGCGTCTTGCTGGCGACGGGATGGGCGCCCTCCAGCGCCAGCAGCCGCCGCTTGGAGATCACCCCGCCAAAGGGCGAGAGCCGGTCGGTGTAACTGCCGGCCTCCAGCACCCGGTGGCAGGGCACGATCAGCATGTAGGGATTTTTTGCGATCGCCTGCGCCACCGAATGCGCCGCGCCTGAGGCGCCCAGCGCCTTGGCGACCTCGTGATAGGTGCGCGTCTCGCCGCGTGGAATCGAGCAGGCGAACTCGTAGACGCGCCGGTTGAAGCCGGACACGCCGCCAGCATCCAGGCTGACCTCGGAAAAATCGGGATCGCCGCCCTGCAGCAGGGCTGTGATGCCCTCGATCGCAAGCTCGGCGTTCTCGCACGGCCGCTGTTCGCGCGCCTCGGGATGAACCTGGAATATCCGGCGCCGGGTGTCGATCTCCCGCGCTTCCGGCAATTGCACGGCGACGACGCCTGTGCCGCTCCAGATGATGCCGCAGCGGCCTATGGCCGTGTCGAATATCGAATAGCCGCGCCCCACCATGCACACGCCCCACTCAGTGCACGTTTCGCCCCAGACATCCGATCATAACACCGCCACAATCCGGCGCACCTGGAATCTTATCAGGACGTTAAGAACCGCCCGGCCGGGCGCGCCAAACCGCTTGGCGGCAGGCGCCGTCTCGGCTAATCAAGACGGGCGCGAAGCGCATCCGCGGGCGTAGTTCAATGGTAGAACGGCAGCTTCCCAAGCTGCATACGAGGGTTCGATTCCCTTCGCCCGCTCCAAGCCCTTAGTTCGGCAGGCTTCGCAGAAATTCCACGATCGCCGTGCTGACCTCCGCCGGCCGCTCCTGCTGCGTCCAGTGCCCGCAGCCAGGCAGCATCCTGATCTCGCGCAGCTGCGGCACCCATTGTTTCATGTTGGCGAGAAGCTCGGTGCTGCCGGGGAAAGCGAGGACCATGTCGTGGTCGCCCGCGATGAAGAGCGAGGGCACCGTCACCTTCACGCCCTCGAAGGCCGCCATCAGTTCCCAGTTTCGATCGATGTTGCGGTAGTAATTGAGCGGTCCGCGAAATCCGCTGCGGGCGAATTCGGCGCCGTAATAGTCGAGGTCGGCGGCGCTCAGCCACGACGGAAGTGGCACCTGCACCTTCGGCAGCATCCCGTCCTTGCGCGAGACCATGCCGGCGCCAGCGGTCCGCCCCTGACGCTCGGCATTGGCGCGGATCGCGGCCGCTCCCTCGCCCGAGCCGCCATAGAGCATGGCGCCCAGTGTTGCGCGCGGATCCCGTTCGAATTCGGCTTCGGCGACACCCGGCTCCTGGAAGTAAAGCTGATAGAACTGCGCATCCGCCGTCTGCGGCATGACACTCGTCGGCCGCACTGGGCTTCGTGGCCGATAGGGTACGCTGAGGATGGCGGCGGCGCGAAAGCGATCCGGCCGCAGGCGCGCCGTGTGCCAGGCGATCGTGGCGCCCCAATCATGCCCGACGATGACGGCGTGTTTCGCCTCGAAGGCGTCGAGCACGCCGACGAGATCGCCGACCATGTGGAGGATCGTATACTGATCGATCGCCTCAGGCCGGTCGCTCTTGCCATAGCCGCGCATGTCGGGCGCGACCGCATGGTAGCCGGCCGATGCCAGCGCCTCGATCTGGTGGCGCCACGAGTACCAGCCTTCCGGAAAGCCGTGGCAGAGCAGCACCATCGGCCCCTTGCCCTGCTCGGCGACGTTGAGGCTGATGCCGTTGGCCTTGATCATCCGCTGCGTCGGTCCGCTCATGTTATCGCCTCCCGGTCATTGCGGCTGGCGTATCCTAATCTGCCCTGCAGGCTGCGCAAAGATTCTAATATGTTAGCCTCCCGCTCCCGGCACGCACGCCGCGCCCGCCCTAAGCTTCCCTTGCCCGGTGGGTGCGGTCCCTGCGCCGGGGGATGTCTAGATGAGAGCCGATGGACCAGCAGAAACTCGACCGTGCGATCGGTCGCCGCTTGAAGACGCTGAGGACGCAGGCGGGCATGACGTTGAACGAGCTGGCAAGCCGCTCCGGCGTCAGCCGGGCCATGATCGGGCGGGTGGAGCGGGCGCAGAGCAGTGCGACGGCGGCGCTGCTCAACAAGCTTTGCGCGGCGCTCGATGTCACGCTCAGCGACGTCGTCGCGCTCGCCGAGAAGCCGCCGGAGCGGCTGGTGCGGCTCGCCGACCAGCCGCACTGGCGCGATCCCGACAGCGGCTATCGCCGGCGTCATGCCTCGCCGCCGGATGCGGCCAGCGGCATCGAGATCATCGTCGTCGACCTTCCGGCCGGCTCCCGCGTCTCCTACAGCCCCTGGGGCCGCAACGCCTTCACCCAGCAGCTGCTGATGCTGGAGGGCGCGATCGCCGTGTACATCGACGCCAAGACGGTGCGCCTGCGCGAGGGCGACTGCCTGGATTTCGACGTGATGCGTGCGGTGACCTTCGAGAACGAAACCAGGCAGGACGCGCGCTACGTCATCATCACGCGGCGCGGCTCCTCCTACGGGAAGATGTGATGTCGATGATCGCGGGCGCCCGCGGACGAAACTTGAAATGAGGCTGGCGATGCAGATTCGCACCGGCGACACCTTCGATCCGCGCGTCGTCGCGCTGCTCGATCATCACGTCACGTCCGCGCGGGCCCAGACCGCGCCGGGCAGCGCGCATGCGCTCGACCTGGCGGGCCTTCGCGCCAGCGATGTCGCATTCTGGACCGGCTGGGACGGCGAGCTGCTCGTCGCCACCGGCGCGCTGAAGACGCTCTCGGCCGTCCATGGCGAGGTGAAGTCGATGCATACGCTTCAGACCACGCGGCGGCGCGGCTTTGGCGGCCAGATGCTCCGCCACATCATCGTGGAGGCCCGCGCGCGCGGCCTGACGCGGCTGAGCCTCGAGACCGGCTCGTGGGATTATTTCAAGCCGGCGCATGCGCTTTACCGGGCCCACGGCTTCGTCCCTTGCGGCCCGTTCGAAGGTTATGTCGAGGATCCCAATAGCCTTTTTCTGACGTTGGATCTGACGCAGGGCTGACTGCCGGCGCGGTGCTTGGGTCAACCGAGCTCGAAATTGCAGTCCTGTTCTCAAAATGAGTTGCGTACCTCAAAACACCTCTGCTAGCCTTCAACCATGGCCGAGACCCTGACCGCGAGCGCGCTGACGCTGAAAGACATCGCCCGTGAGGCGGGCGTCAGCCTCGCGACGGTCGACCGCGTCCTGCACAACCGGCCGGGCGTGCGGCCCGAGACGGTGCGGCGCGTCAAGGCGGCGATCGAGCGCAATTCGTTCCAGCCCCACGTCGCCGCCGCCGAGCTCGCCCGCGGCCGCGCCCGCCGCTTTGCCTTCGTGATGCCGTCGGGGCCGAACCCGTTCATGCAGCAGATCGAGGCCTATCTCGGCGAGATGTCCGGCTGGCTCTCGGCCCGCCGCCTCGGCGTCGAGATGGTCGCAACCGACGTGTTCGACCCTTCCGTGCTTGCGGCCTCGCTCGAGGCGCTTTCGGGCGATTACGACGGCGTCGCCGTGGTGGCGCTGGATCACCCCAGCGTTCGCGCCGCGATCAACGACCTCGTCGATGCCGGCACCCAGGTGGTGACGCTGGTGTCGGACGTGCCGTCGTCGCGCCGCCACCATTATGTCGGCATCGACAACATCGCGGCGGGCCGCTCCGCCGGCGCGCTGGTCGGACGACTGGTCGGCCAGAAGTCCGGCAAGGTCGCGATCGTCGCGGGCTCGCAGGGCCTGCGCGACCATGCCGAACGCATCTTCGGCTTCAACCAGGTGATGGCCTCGGAATTCCCTGGTCTCGGCGTCCTGCCGGTGCTGGAAGGGCGCGATGAGGACGATCGCTCCGAGCAGCTGTTGGCGCGGCTGCTCGCCAGGCATGCCGACATCGTCGGCCTTTATAACGTCGGCGCCGGCACGCAAGGTGTCGCCAAGGCGTTGAGCGATGCCGGCCGCGACAAGGTGGTGTTCGTCGGTCACGACGTCACCGTGCTGACGCGCCGCCTGCTGCTGCAAGGCGTGATGGATGCCGCGATCTCGCAGAACCCCGGACATGAAGCGCGCGCCGCCGTGCGCGTGCTGCTCGCGCTCGCCCGCGGCGAGCCGATCTTGCGCGAACAGGAGAAGATCAGGATCGACATCGTGATGCGGGACAATCTGCCCTAGCTATCGAAGGGCCGTGGCGAAAAGCGCGACGTCAAGATCGCGCAGCGCAAATGAGGAAAGAGGGAGGACGATTTGTATCTCGGACTGGACATCGGCACGTCCGGCGTGAAAGCGGTGCTCGTGAGCGAAGCCGGCGCGGTCGTCGCGAACGCCGCGCGCGACCTCGCGCTGTCGCATCCGGCGCCGCTGTGGTCCGAGCAGGACCCCGATTCCTGGGTCGATGCGACGATCGGCGCGGTCGACGATCTCGCGGCCCGCCATCCGCGCGAGATTGCGCAGGTGGCCGGCATCGGCCTGTCCGGCCAGATGCATGGCGCGACGCTGCTCGACGAGGACGGCAAGCCGCTGCGCCCGGCGATCCTCTGGAACGACGGCCGCTCGCAGGCCGAATGCGCGGTGCTGGAGCGGCGCTGTCCATCGCTGCACGCGATCGCCGGCAATCTGGCCATGCCGGGCTTCACTGCGCCGAAGCTGCTGTGGATCGCGCGGCATGAGCCGAAGATTTTCGAGCGCGTCGCAAAGGTGCTGCTGCCGAAGGCCTATGTGCGTTATCGCCTCACCGGCGAGATGGTCGAGGACATGTCCGATGCCGCCGGCACGCTGTGGCTCGATGTCGGCGAGCGGCGCTGGTCGGCCTTGCTGCTGCACGCCACCGGGCTCGACCTCCACCACATGCCGCGCCTCGTCGAGGGCAGCGCGGCGAGCGCAGTGCTCGCACCGGATTATGCTCAGCGCTGGGGCATGAGGAAGGACGTCGTGGTCGCGGGCGGCGCCGGCGACAATGCGGCGAGCGCGATCGGGCTCGGCGCGATCGCGCCCGGCGATGCCTTCCTGTCGCTGGGAACGTCCGGCGTTCTGTTCCGCGTCACCGATCGCTTCGCGCCGGCGCCGGCGTCGGCCGTGCACGCGTTCTGCCACGCGTTGCCCGGCCTCTGGCATCAGATGGGCGTGATGCTGTCGGCTGCCGCTTCGCTGGCCTGGCTCTCCGGCGTGATGGAGGTGCCGGCCGCAACGCTGCTGGCGCCCCTCGGCGCGCGCGTCGATGCGCCCAGCCCGATCAGATTCCTGCCCTATCTCGACGGCGAACGCACGCCGCACAACGATGCCGCCGCGAGCGGCGCCTTTGTCGGTCTGCGCGGCGCGACCGGCCGCAGCCAGATCGTCCAGGCCGTGCTCGAAGGCGTCGCCTTTGCCGCGCGCGACAATCTGGCGGCGCTGAGCGCGGCGAGCGGGCCGATTGCCGAGGTCGATCTCGTCGGCGGCGGCTCGCGCTCGCCGCTATGGGCACAGATCTGCGCCGACGTGCTCGGCATTCCCGTTCACCGCGTCGAAGAGGGCGAGGTGGGAGCGGCCCTCGGCGCCGCGCGGCTCGGCAGGCTCGCTGCCACCGGCGAAAGACCGGTGGCGGTCTGCACCCGCCCGCGGCGGCTCGCGAGCTTCACGCCCCGCGCTTCCCTCGCTGCCGCCTATGACGAAGCCTATCGGCGGTGGCGCGAGCTTTATCCCGCATTGAAGGAGTCTCCCTAAAGTGAATGCGTCAGCCAAATTCTTCGATGCAAGCGCACCTGTCGCCTTTGCCGGCCAGGACGCGGGACCGGCGCCCGCGTTCCGCTGGTACGACAAGGACCGCATGGTCCATGGCCGCAGGCTCGAGGATCACTTGCGCTTTGCGGTCTGCTATTGGCATTCGTTCTGCTGGCCGGGCGGCGACCCCTTCGGCGGCGAGACGTTCCTGCGGCCCTGGCATCACGGCACCGATGCGATGGCACAGGCGCGGGCCAAGGCCGATGTCGCGTTCGAGCTGTTCCGCCTGCTCGATGTGCCCTACTTCACCTTCCACGACGTCGACGCGGCGCCGGAAGGCGCTTCGCTCGCCGAGTCCGTCGCCAATCTCAACGCGATTGCCGATCTGTTCGAAGCGAAGATGGCATCGAGCAAGGTCCGCCTGCTCTGGGGCACTGCGAACCTGTTCACGCATCGCCGCTACATGGCCGGTGCGGCGACCAATCCCGACCCCGAGATCTTCACCTATGCTGCCGGCCAGGTCCGCGCCGCGCTGGAGGTGACGCACCGGCTCGGCGGCCAGAACTATGTGCTGTGGGGCGGGCGCGAGGGCTACGAGACGCTGCTCAACACCGATCTCAAGCGCGAGCTCGACCAGCTCGGCCGCTTCGTCTCGCTAGTCGTCGAGCACAAGCACAAGATCGGATTCAAAGGCCCGGTCCTGATCGAGCCGAAGCCGAAGGAGCCGACCAAGCATCAATATGATTTCGACGTCGCCACCTGCTACGGCTTCCTCGAACGTTACGACCTGCTGAAAGACGTCAAGCTCAACATCGAGCAGAACCACGCCATCCTCGCCGGCCACTCCTTCCACCACGAGGTCGCGCTCGCCGAGGCGCTCGGCGTGTTCGGCTCGCTCGACATCAACCGCGGCGACGATCTGCTCGGCTGGGATACCGACCAGTTCGCGATGAACGTGCCGGAGCTGGCTCTGGTGTTTCACGAAATCCTGAACCGCGGCGGCTTCACCTCGGGCGGGCTGAATTTCGACGCCAAGATCCGCCGCCAGTCGATCGACCCCGACGATCTGATCCACGCCCATGTCGGCTCGATGGATGCCTGCGCGCGGGCCTTCCTCGCCGCGGCCGACATGGTCGACGCCGGCGTGCTCACCACACCGCTTGCCGAGCGCTACGAAGGCTGGTCCGGCCACGAGGGCCGGGCGATTCTCGCCGGCCAGCGTTCGCTCGCCGATCTCGCCGACCGCGCGCTTCAGCCCGGCTTCGACCCGCAGCCGCGCTCGGGTCGGCAGGAATATCTGGAATCGCTGGTCAATCGCCATGTCTGAGGGAGAAAGACCGCTGATGGCACATGCTGACACGACACCGGTCCTCGAGCTCACCGGCATCGGCAAGGAATTCGGCGCCATCCGCGCGCTGCACGACGTCGACCTGCATGTCATGCCGGGGGAGGTGGTCGGCCTGATGGGCGACAACGGCGCGGGCAAGTCGACGCTGGTCAAGATCATCGCCGGCAATTTCCGCCCCAGCCATGGCGAGATCCGGTTTGGCGGCAGCGCGGTGCATTTCAGCCGGCCCGTCGATGCCCGCGCGGTCGGCATCGAGGTCGTGTATCAGGACCTCGCGCTCGCCGACAATCTGACGGCGGCGGCCAACGTGTTCCTCGGCCGCGAGCTGAAGCGGAGATTCGGGCCCGTCGCGCTGCTCGACCACAAGGCGATGGCGGCACGGGCGCTGGAGCTGTTCGGCGAGCTGCGCTCGGAGACGCGCCCCGACGATCTCGTCAAGCAGATGTCCGGCGGCCAGCGCCAGGCGGTTGCGATCGCGCGCACCCGGCTCTCCAACGCGCGGCTGGTGATGATGGACGAGCCGACCGCCGCGATCTCGGTGCGTCAGGTCGAGCAGGTGCTGGGCCTGATTCACCGGCTGAAGGAGCAAGGGGTTGCCGTGATGCTGATCTCGCACCGCATGCCCGACGTGTTCGCGGTGTGCGACCGCGTCATCGTCATGCGCCGCGGCGAGAAGCGGGCCGACAAGCCGATCCACGAGACCTCGCCAGAGGAAGTCACCGCCCTGATCACCGGCGCGAAGGAGGCGGCGTGATGGCTATGCCCATGGAATCCCCGATCAGCTTCACCAATGTGGGCCGGATCAAATGGTGGCAGCGCGGCATCTTCGCCTCGCAGACCGGCTACGTGCTGCTCGCACTGGGGGTGCTGCTGGTGATCATGCATTTCGCCAGCCCGTATTTCTTCACTGAAGGCAACATGCAGAACGTGGCGAAGAACTTCTCCTTCATCGCCATCGCCACGCTCGGCGTCACCTTCGTGATCATCACCGGCGGCATCGACCTCTCGGTCGGTTCGATGATGTGCTTCTCCGCCATGATCACCTCGATGGTCATGACCGAGCTGTCGGCGCCCGGCTCGCCCGCAGGCGCCCTGTTCGTGCACATGGCGGCCGACGGCAAGACCGTGCTGGCCAACGTGCCCGGGCTGATCCTGCTGGTCTCGGTCATGGCCGGTCTCGGCGTGGCGCTGATCGCCGGGCTCGTCAACGGCTTCTGCATCGCCGTGCTCGGCCTGTCGCCCTTCGTCACCACGCTCGGCATGCTCTCGATCGTGCGCGGGCTCGGCTATGTCGTCTCCAACGGCCGCGGCAGCTTTCCGGGCGGGCCGGATGCCGATTATTTCTATGCCGCGACCTCGGGCGACGTGCTCGGCGTGCCCGTGCCTTTCATCTATCTGATGATCCTCGCGCTGACGATGGCCGTGGTGCTGCACCACACCTCGTTCGGCCGCCACGTCTTCGCGCTCGGCGGCAACGAGAAGGCGGCCGAGCTGACCGGCATCCCGGTCGTGCGGGTGAAGATCGAGGTCTATGTGATCTGCGCGCTCGCCGCCGGCCTGCAAGGCATCATCATCTCGGGCTGGCTCGGGTCGGCGCCGGCCAACATGGCGACCTCCTACGAGCTCAACGTGATCGCGGCCGCCGTCATCGGCGGCGCCAACCTTGCCGGCGGCATCGGTGGTCCGCTCGGCGCTATCGTCGGCTGCGTGCTGCTGGAGGTGATCCGCAACGGCCTCGTGCTGGCGCAGGTGTCCTCCTACTGGCAGCAGACGCTGGTCGGCGTGATCATCATCCTGGCCGTGCTGGTCGACCGCATCCGCTCGCGGATGACTTGAATTGACGTCGTTCTCGGGAAGGCAACGAAAACGCCGCCCGTCCGCTTCCCGGACGAATTTGAAAAGGACGGGCACCAAACAAGAGTGGAGGAAACAATGAGGAAACTTCTTCTTGCCGGCATCGCGGTTGCGATGATGGCGACGCCGGCATTCGCCGCGAACTACCGCTTCGTCATCGTGCCGAAGGCGATGAACAATCCGTTCTTCGACTTCGCGCGCGACGGCTGCCTGAAGCGAGCCAAGGAGCTCGGCAACATCGAGTGCATCTACAAGGGGCCGGTCGAGCACGAGCCGGCGACGCAGGCGCAGATCATCCAGGACTTCGTCACCCAGAAGGTCGACGGTCTCGCCATCTCGGTCGCCGACGTCGCGGCCATGACCAAGTCGATCGAGGCGGCGACCGCCGCCGGCATCCCCGTCATCACCTTCGATGCCGACGCACCCGGGTCCAAGCGCCTCGCCTATATCGGCACCAACAACAAGGAGTTCGGCGTCGCGCTCGGCAAGCAACTCTTGAAGATGCGGCCCGACGGCGGCAAATACGCCATGGTCTCCGGCGGGCCCGGCGCCAAGAATCTCGCCGAGCGCGTCGACGGCGTGCGCGAGGCGCTGAAGGGCTCGAAATGGACCGAGGTCGCGGGGTCCCCGACCTTCTGTAACGACGATCCCGCGCTGGCGGTGCAGCAGATGACGGACATGCGCACCGCAACCCCCGATCTCGCCGCGATCGTACCCATCGGCGGCTGGCCGATGTTCGCGCCCGAGGGCTTCAAGGCTTTCGCCAGCAGGAACAAGAAGGATATCGATTCCGGCAAGTTCACCCTTGTCGTCGCCGATACGCTGAAGATGCAGCTCGAGCTGCTGCGCGACGGCTATGCCAATGCGCTGGTCGGCCAGCGTCCGTTCGAGATGGGCGAGAAGGCCATGGATACGCTGCTCGCCATCAAGAAGGGCGAGAAGGTGCCGGAGATCGTCTACACCGGCCTCGATCTCGTCACCAAGGACAACGTCGCGCAGATGTTGAAGTAGGAGCGCCCGCCAGCCCCGGGCGCCTGCGTGCCTCTCCCGCTTGCGGTTTCCGCAAGCGGGAGAGATGATTTGGACTGTTGGAATGAAGACAAGGCAATGGGAATGAAACGGTCGCGGCTCGGCTCGCTCGACGTCACCTCAATCGGCCTCGGTTCCGCCCCGCTCGGCGGATTGTTCAGTCCTGTGAGCGATGCCGACGCGGAGGCGACGATCGCGCGTGCCTGGTCGCTCGGGGTGCGGTTCTTCGATACCGCGCCGCTCTACGGCTTTGGGCTCGCCGAACGGCGGCTCGGGGCCTTCCTGCGGCAACAGCCGCGCGAGTCCTACGCCATCTCGACCAAGGTCGGCCGCCTGCTGCGCGTGCCCGAAGGCGCGGCCGCCGAGGACGAGCACTACAAGGGCACGCCGCGCGAGCGGCCGGTGTTCGATTTCAGCTATGACGGCGTGATGCGCTCGGTCGAGGAAAGCCTGGGCCGCCTCGGCCTCGATCGCGTCGATGTCCTGCTGGTGCACGATCCCGACGATCATTATGATGAGGCGGTCGCCGGGGCCTTCCACGCGCTGCAGCGGCTTCGCGAGGACGGCACGGTCAAGGCGATCGGCGCCGGCATGAACCAGTCGGAGATGCCGGCTCGCTTCGCGGAAGCCGTGCCGGTCGACTGCTTCCTGCTCGCCGGGCGCTACACGCTGCTCGACCAGGGTGCGCTGGATGCGTTGTTTCCGGTCTGCACGGCCAAGAACATCGGCATCCTGCTCGGCGGCATCTACAACAGCGGCATCCTGGCCAACCCGCACACGAGCGCAAAGTTCAATTATCAGGACGCCGATGCCTCGCTCGTCGCGCGGGCGCTGGAGCTCGACGGGCTCTGCCGCAAGCACGGCACCGAGCTGAAGGCCGCCGCGCTCCAGTTCTGCATGGCGCATCCGGCGGTGACGGTCGCGATGATGGGCGCGCGCAACGCCGGCGAGGTTGCCGACAACATCGCGATGTCGGAGAAGGCCGTGCCGGCCGCGTTCTGGCAGGAGCTGCGTGCGCAAAACCTCGTCGATGCGCGCGCGCCGCTGCCGACTGGAGCTAAGGCATGATCATCGACGCCCACCAGCATTTCTGGGATCCGGCGCGCGCCGACTATCCCTGGATGGCGGCGGACGAGCTCGCGCCGATCCGTCGCGCGTTCGGTCCGGCTGATCTGGCGCCATTGCTGAAGGCGAACGGCATCGATGCCAGCATCTTGGTGCAATGCCGCTCCTCGCTCGAGGAGACCGAGGAATTCCTGCGCATCGCCCATGCCATGCCGTCGGTGATCGGCGTCGTCGGCTGGGCCGACCTGACCGACGGCGCGCTCGGTGACACGCTCGACCGGCTGCGCGGCTTGCCGGGCGGAGACAAGCTCGTCGGCGTCCGCCACCAGGTGCATGACGAAGCCGACCCCGATTGGTTGCTGCGCGAGGACGTCCAGCGCGGGCTCACGGCATTGTTCGCGCATGATCTTGCCTACGATTTTCTCGTCCGCACCCGCGAGCTGCCCGCCGCGATCGCAACCGCGCAGGCCTTTCCGCAAGCGCGCTTCGTGCTCGACCACGCGGCCAAGCCGCCGATCGCCGACGGCGGCAGCTCTGAATGGTCCGGCCGCATCAAAGCGCTCGGGACCTGCGGCAATGTCTGGTGCAAGATCTCGGGGCTCGCGACGGAAGCGGCCTGGAATGACTGGGATGCGGAGCGCCTGTTTCCGTTCGTCGCCCACGCCGCAAGCTGTTTCGGCGACGACAGGCTGATCTTCGGCTCGGACTGGCCGGTGTGCCTGCTTGCGGGAAGCTACGGCGAGATCAAGAGCGCGCTGGAAGCCTGCTTGGCGAAGCTTGGCCCGCAGGTGCGGGACAAGGCTTTTGGTGTCAATGCGGCGCGGGCCTATCGACTGGCGATCGCAGCGTAGGGCCTGAGCGCGCGCCTCGTCCTTCGAGACGCGCGCAAGGGCGCGCTCCTCAGGATGAGGCTAAGCGGCATTGCCGCCTGTTGAAGCGACCGACGCGCACTCCGTTCCTCATCCTGAGGAGCCCGCTTAAAGCGGGCGTCTCGAAGGATGGCCGCAGGGCAACCTGGCTCAAATGCGATCGCCCTGCAGCGAGCGGACGGGAGGAGCAGTAGATCCGCGCCCTCGCTTACTCCGACATCGGCTTGTCGGAGATGTCCCAGTCCTTGCCGGTGAAGGTGGAGATGAACAGCGTCTTCATCGGCGTGTAGTCCTCGGGCGTGTAGCTGTAGGTGACGCCGTCGAGGAAGTAGGGCGAGTGGAAGCCCGCGAGCGTCGAGGCCTGCTTCAGCACGTTGGCGCGGGTGAGATCGTCACCGCAGCGGCGCAGGATCTCGCCCATGGTGGCGGCCTGGCCGTAGCCGGCAAAGGCGATGGTGTTGTCGGGATCGATCGCCGGCGTGTATTTCTTGCGCAATTCCTCGAACGCCATCACGTCGGGGTCTTTCTCCCATTTTGGCAGGCCGACCTCCTTGTTGTAGCGGATGGCGACGATGCCGGTGGCGTTCTCGAGGCCCGCCGCGCTCAGGATCGAGCGGCCGGTCGAGCCCGCCGACAGCAATTGCAGCGGCTTCCAGCCGAGCTCGGCGACTTTGCGGATCGACTGCGACGAGGCCTTGCCGGTGGAGATGTTGTAGAAGACGTCCGCGCCGGACTTCGAGAGGTTGATGAGCTGGGAATCGACGGTCGGCTCGGTGAGATCATAGGTCTGCTCCATGATCACCTGCGCGGTGCCGCCGGCATCCGCCAGCACCTTCTTGAAGGGACCGAGGAAGTCGCGGCCGAAATCGTCGTTCTGGTAGAGGATGCCGATCCTGGCGTTCGGCTTCACGCTGACGACGTGGCGGGCCAGGATGCGCGCCTCGGTCGGATACAGCGGCAGGCCCGCCATCGTCCATTTGAACTCTTTCGGATTATTCCATTTCGACGCGCCGGTATTGAGCAGCAGCTGCGGCACGCCCTTGGAGTTCAGGTATTTGTGCACGGCAGTCTGCGGCGCGGTGCCGAGCGAGCCGTACAGCGCGAGCACCTCCTCCTGCTCGACCAGACGCCGCGTCGCCTCGACGCATTTCGGCGCGCTGTAGGCATCATCCATGGTGAGAAACTTGATCTTGCGCCCGTTGATGCCGCCCTTCTCGTTCAGCATCTGGAAATAGGCTTCGCCGACGCGCCCCAATACGCCGTAGAGCGAGCCGGGGCCGGAATGCGGCACGGTCTG
Source organism: Bradyrhizobium sp. LVM 105 (assembly GCF_003957705.1). Taxonomy (NCBI): domain Bacteria; kingdom Pseudomonadati; phylum Pseudomonadota; class Alphaproteobacteria; order Hyphomicrobiales; family Nitrobacteraceae; genus Bradyrhizobium; species Bradyrhizobium sp. LVM 105. Next base: position 25,878 of record NZ_QZMV01000012.1, read on the forward strand.
TCCGATCTTGATCTCGGTGTCGCTGGCACCCGCATCGTATTTTTTCTCGGCGGCCCAGACATAGGGCGCGGGCAAGGTGGATGCGGCGATGGTGGCGAGCGCGGCAGTGCTGAAATCGCGCCGCGATGGATTCTTCGTCATTATTTGTTTCTCCCTGGTGCGCGCATTGTGCTGGGAACGCAGCACGGCTCGCAAGTGGGAAGTCACGGCTTTGCGACGCAATGACGCTTAAATCGCCAGTCTAGCGCCTAGACTCAAGTTTTCTCGGCGATGACGACGAGACCGCGCACCGGCTCGTTGTTCTCGTTGCGGGGCGAGGCCGGCTCCAGCGTCAGCAGCTTCAGGCCCGTTTTGGCGATGGCGCCGCGGACATATTCCGCCGAATGGGCATAACGCAGGCCGTCGCCGAGCACGATGCCGCTGCCGTCATGCGTCTCCAGCGTGAAGGCGAGCACGCCGCCCGATGCGAGCACGCGCTTTGCTTCGGTCAGGACCGGCGCGAGATCGGCGAGATAGACGAATGCATCCGCGGCGACGATCAGGTTCGCGCTCGCGTCACTCTTCGTACGCAGGCCCTCGATCATGTCGGCGACTTCGAGCTCGGCGTAGAGGTTGGTGGCGCGCGCCTGCTTGATCATGCCGGGCGAGAGGTCGATGCCGATGAAATGATCGACCTGCTTGGCGAAGGCGGCGGCCGCAAGGCCGGTGCCGCAGCCGAGATCGATGGTGCGCTTGAAGTAGGCCGGCTTCTTCGCAGCGACGCGTGCGGCCAGCACCGCCTTGAAGATCAGGCTGGGCGCGCGGTAGCCGAGATCGTTGATCAGCGTGTGCTCGAAGCGCGGGGCGTACTGGTCGAACAGCGCCTGCACATAGGCCTTCGGCATCTCCGCCATCTCGGCGTCGCCGAGCCGCATCAGGTGCAGGCCGGCGCCGTGCTGGTCGCCGGGATCGGACCTCCGCGCTTCTCGAAACGCCGCGATGGCCTTGTCGCGCTCACCGAGCTGCTGCCGGATCTCGCCGAGCGTGAACCAGGCCGAGGTGAAGTCAGGCGCCAGCTCGATCGCCTGCTCGAGCAGGTCGGCGGCCGCGGGCAGATCGCCCTTGAGCTGGAGGTCGCGCGCGAATTCGAAGCGGCGGTCGGCCATGAGATCGCCAGAGGTCAGGAACAGACGGAGGGGCATGGGAACCAGGAAGCGCAGGGCGGAATGACTCGAAGCGACGGCAACGCGGCCTATATATCAGGCATGCGACCTCAAGACATCCTGTTGCCAGCTGCTGCCGGCCTGTGCTGCAAGCCCGGCGGCTTCCATATCGACCCCGTCCGCCCGGTCGAGCGCGCCGTGATCACCCACGGCCATTCCGACCATGCCCGCGCCGGCCATGGCGCGGTGCTGGCGACGCAGGAAACGCTGGACATGATGCGGCTGCGCTATGGCGAGAATTTTGCCGGATCGACCCAAGCCATCCGCTATGGCGAGGAGATCCGGCTCGGCGATGTCCGCGTGAAGTTTCACCCGGCCGGCCACGTGCTGGGCTCGGCGCAGATCGCGGTCACCTGCAAGGAGACCTGCATCGTCGCCTCCGGCGACTACAAGGACGCATCTGATCCGACCTGCACGCCGTTCGAGCTGGTGCCCTGCGACGTCTTCATCACCGAGGCCACCTTTGGCCTACCGGTGTTCCGGCATGGCGATGCCGCCGACGAGGTCAGGAAGCTGCTCGCCTCCGTCGCGCTGTTTCCCGAGCGCGCGCATCTGGTCGGCGCCTATTCGCTCGGCAAGGCGCAGCGCGTGATCAAGCTGCTGCGGCGGGCCGGCTACGACGCACCGATCTACCTGCATGGCGCCATGGAGACGATCACGCATTACTACCAGAGCCGCGGGATCGAGCTCGGCGAGCTCAGGCCGGTGAAGGGCGTCAAGAAGGCCGCGCTCGCCGGCACCATCACGCTGGCTCCGCCCTCGGCGACGTCAGACCTGTGGACGCGGCGCTTTCCCGATCCGGTCACGGCGTTCGCCTCGGGCTGGATGCGCGTGCGCGCCCGGGCGCGTCAGCGCGGCGTCGAGCTGCCGCTGGTGATCTCCGATCACGCCGATTGGGACGGCCTCACCGCCACGATCGGTGCGACCGGCGCCGGCGAGATCTGGGTCACGCATGGCCAGGAAGACGCGCTGGTGCATTGGTGCCGCAGCAAGGGCCTGAAGGCGCAGCCGCTCGACCTCGTCGGCTATGGCGACGAGGAGGAGAGCGAGACGCCTGTTCAAGGTGAGACTGAGGCATGAACCGCTTCGCCGAACTTCTGGACCGTCTCGCCTACGAGCCCGGCCGCAACAACAAGCTGCGGCTGATCACCGGCTATTTTCGCGAGGTCGGCGACCCCGACCGCGGCTACGCGCTGGCCGCGCTGACCGGCGCACTCAGCTTCAAGCACGCCAAGCCGGCCCTGATCCGCGACCTCATCGCGTCGCGCACCGATGAGGTGCTGTTCGGATTGAGCTACGATTACGTCGGCGATCTCTCGGAGACGGTGGCGCTGATGTGGCCGCGGGCCGAGCTCGCCGCCCACAACAACCCGCCACCCCCAACCCTCACCGAGGTCGTCACCACGCTGCGCACGCTCGGCAAGACCGAGCTGCCGAAGCAGCTCGAGCGCTGGCTTGACGAGCTCGACGAGACCGGACGCTGGGCGCTCTTGAAGCTCGTCACCGGTGCGCTTCGTATCGGCATCTCGGCGCGCCTCGCCAAGACCGCGGCGGCCGCGCTCGGCGACAAGGATCCGCATGAGGTCGAGCTGATCTGGCCGGGTCTCATCCCACCCTATCTCGACCTGTTCGCCTGGCTGGAAGGCCGCGCCGACAAGCCCGTCAACCGCGATCCCGCGCCGTTCCGGCCCGTGATGCTGGCGCATGCGATCGAGGACGCGGATTTCGCCGCGCTCGATCCCGCCGACTACATCGCCGAATGGAAATGGGACGGCATCCGCGTGCAGGCCGTCGCCGGCCGCGACGAGCGCGGCCATATCACGGCGCGGCTCTATTCGCGCACGGGCGAGGACATCACCGGCAGCTTTCCGGACCTCGTGCCGTCGCTGCACCTGCCGGGTGCGATCGACGGCGAGCTGTTGATCCTGCGTGAGGGCCGCGTGCAGAGCTTCAACGTCCTGCAACAGCGGCTCAACCGCAAGGTCGTCTCGCCAAAGCTGATCAAGGAGTTTCCGATCCACCTTCGCGCCTACGATCTGCTCGGCGACGACGAGAACGATCTGCGCGAGCTGCCGTTCGCGGAGCGGCGCGAGCGGCTGGAGACCTTCATCAAGAAGCTCGACGATCCCCGCATCGATCTGTCGCCCACCGTGCCGTTCGCAAGCTGGGAAGCATTGACCGCCGCGCGCGCCGATCCCGCCAGTGCCGGCGCCGGCGAGGATGCGGACGCCGTCGAAGGCGTGATGCTGAAGCGGCGCGATGCGCCCTATCTGCCGGGACGGCCGAAGGGCCAATGGTGGAAGTGGAAGCGCGATCCGCACATCATCGACGCCGTGCTGATGTATGCGCAGCGCGGTCACGGCAAGCGCTCGTCCTATTATTCCGATTACACTTTTGGCGTCTGGACCGCGGGCGAGGGCGGCGACGAGCTGGTGCCGGTCGGCAAGGCCTATTTCGGCTTCACCGACGAGGAGCTGCTGCAGATCGACCGCTTCGTCCGCCGCAACACCACGGAGAAATTCGGTCCCGTGCGTCATGTCGTGCACGAGGGCGACAAGGGATTGGTGCTGGAGGTGGCGTTCGAGGGCCTGCAGCGCTCACCGCGTCACAAATCCGGCGTCGCCATGCGCTTTCCCCGCATCAGCCGCCTGCGCTGGGACAAGCCGCCGAAGGAGGCGGACAGGCTGGAGACGTTGGAGCGGATGCTGAAGGCGGAGGCGGCGGAGATTGAAGTGTGAGGCACCTCGATCTCGCCGCGATGGCGGTGCACTCCCTCTCCCGCTTGCGGGAGAGGGCCGGGGAGAGGGTATCTCCGCATTGGGAATCCCCTAGAGGAGAAAGCCCTCACCCGCGCCTTCGGCGCGACCTCTCCCGCAAGCGGGAGAGGTTGGCAACCCGCGGCACGCGCCTGCCCGAATTAAACTCCCGTAACCCGATTGACGCTCGCTTGCGGGTTCCCCATGTGCCTCGCCGTGCCCTATAATGGGGTCGAATCCGCCTGAGGAGTTTGCGATGGTCCAAGACGTCAGAGATTTGCCGGCCGGCCGCAGCGACGGGCTGAACCGTTTTCTCGGCGGCTCGCCGCTGGCGGTCGCGTTTCGTCTGGTCCTGCTCTCGATCCTGGTCGGCGTCGTGCTGGCCGCGATCGGATTCGATCCCTGGAACATCATCTATAGCATCCGCCTCCTGTTCCAGCGTCTGTGGGATCTCGGCTTCGATACCATCAACTGGCTGTGGCGCTATTTCCTGCTCGGCGCGGTCATCGTGATCCCGATCTGGCTGCTGTCGCGCGTGTTCGGCACGCCGCGCGGCCGGTAAGGCTGGGAGTCCGCAGCCGATGCAACTGCGTTTCGTCGGCTGCGGCGACGCCTTCGGCTCCGGCGGCAGGCTCAACACCTGCTTCCACGTCTCGGGGCGCGCGGCGAATTTCCTGATCGATTGCGGCGCGTCGGCCTTGCCGGCGCTGAAGCGGCTGGAGATCGCGTGCGACGAGATCGATCTGATCCTGATCACGCATTTCCACGGCGACCATTTTGCCGGGCTGCCGTTCCTGCTGCTCGACGCGCAGTTCTCGCGGCGGACGCGGCCGCTGACGATCGCGGGCCCGCAAGGCATCGAGAGGCGGCTGCGCGAGGTGATGGAGGCGCTGTTCGAGCATTCCTCGAAGACCAGGCAGCGCTTCGAGCTTGATGTCGTCGAACTCGCGCCCGAGCAAGGCCGGACTTTCGGCGCCGTGACGGTGACGCCCTATCCCGTCGTGCACGGCGAATCCGGCGGTCCCTTCCTCGCCTACCGCATCGAGGCCGAGGGCCGCACGCTCGCCTACAGCGCCGACACCGAATGGACGGAGACGCTCATTCCGCTGGCGCATGGCGCCGATCTTTTCATTGCCGAGGCCTATATGTACGAGAAGGTGGTCAAGAACCATCTCAGCCTGAAGACCTTGGAACAGCATCTGCCAAACATCGGCGCCAAACGCCTCGTCCTCACCCATATGAGCGACGACATGCTGTCGCGCCTCGAGACGTTGCCCTACATGGCGGCCGAGGACGGCATGGTCGTCGTATTCTGACCATGCACGCGCCCGTCCATCCCAGGGTTGGCACGCGAGACGTGTTCGCCATCGCAGGTCCTGCGATGGTCGCCAACCTGACCACGCCGCTGATCGGCGTGGTCTCGACCACGGCGATCGGCCGCCTCGACGATGCCGCGCTGCTTGGCGGCGTCGCGATCGCGTCGATCATCTTCGACTGCCTGTTCTGGCTGTTCGGCTTCCTGCGCATGAGCACGCTCGCCTTCACCGCGCAATCGCTGGGCGCGGGCGAGGTGCGTGAGCCGACCGCGATCCTGGCGCGCGGCTTCATCGTTGCCGGCCTGATCGGCGCCGCGCTGATCGTGCTGCAATTGCCGCTGGCCGCGGTGCTGTTCGACCTCATGGGCGGCAGCGAAGGTGTGACGCGGGCAGCGCAGACCTACTTCAAGATCCGGATCTGGTCGTCGCCGTTCACGCTGGCCAATTACGTCATCCTCGGCTGGCTGATCGGCCAGGCCCGCGCCAATTCAGCCTTGCTGCTTCAGGTCGTCGTCAACCTCGTCAACATGGTGGCGACGATCCTGCTGGTGCTGGTCTACGACACCGGCATCGCCGGGGCCGCGACCGCCGCGCTGTTCTCGGAAGCGGTCGGCTTCGCCCTCGGTGTGATCGTCTGCCGCCATTATGCCGACGGCGGCTTCGGCGTGCCCACCGCGACTCTGCTCGACCGCGACAAGCTGTTGCGGTTGCTGGCGGTGAATTCCGACATCATGATCCGCACTGCGGCGCTGATCACCGTGTTCCTGTTCTTCACCGCCAAGGGCGCGCAGGCCGGCGACGTCACGCTGGCGGCCAATTCCGTGCTCAACAACTTCCTGTTCATCAGCGCCTTCTTCCTCGACGGTCTCGCCAACGCGGCCCAGCAGCTCTGCGGCCGCACCCTCGGCGCACGCGACGCAAAAGGCTTTGCCGCCTCGACCCGGCTGGTGCTGTTCTGGGGGCTCGGCTTCGCCATCGTCGTCGCGGCGCTGTTCGCGTTGTTCGGGCCGGCCTTGATCGATTTCATGACGGCGAGTGATGACGTGCGCCGCGCCGCGCGCGAGTTCCTGCCCTTCGTCGTGCTCGCGCCGATTCCCGGCGTGTTCGCGTTCGGGTTCGACGGCATCTATATCGGCGCGACCTGGGCGCGCGAGATGCGCAACCTGATGCTGGTTTCGCTCGCGGTCTTCCTCGGCACGTGGTGGGCGCTGCAATCGTTCGGCAATGCCGGGCTGTGGTGGGCGCTGATGGCCTCCTACCTCTCGCGCGGAGGCTTGCAGGCGGCGCGCTATCCGGCGCAGTTCCGGGCGACGTTCTCTTCTCCCTCGCCCCGCTTGCGGGGAGAGGGTCGGGGGTGAGGGGGAGTCTCGACAAGGGAAGTGAGAGTTGGACTCGTGGAGAGTCCCCCTCACCCGGAATTTGCTCTCGCAAATTCCGGCCGCCTCTCCCCGCAAGCGGGGAGAGGCGAAGTGCATCGCCTTACATCCCCGGCCAGTCTTCCGCCGTGAGCGTCGCCGCATCGGCGCCGACGATCTCGGACAGCGAATCCCGCCCGGTGCGGAGCAGCGTCGAGGTCAGGTCGCGCTTGATCTCGTCGACCAGGCCGAGGCCCTTGTAGACCAGCGACGAATAGAGCTGGATCAGGCTCGCGCCGGCGCGGATCTTGGTCAATGCGGCGCCGCCGGAGTCCACGCCGCCGACGCCGATCAAGGGGAACGCGCCTTCGACGCGCACATAGGTCTCCGCGACCATCCGCGTCGACAGACGGAACAGCGGCCGGCCCGACAGGCCACCTTGCTCCCTGGCGCGCGTCTCCTCCCGCAGCGTGCTCGGCCGCGCGATCGTCGTGTTCGACACGATCATGCCGTCGACCCGGCGCGAGCGCGCGACCTGCACGACGTCGTCGAGCTGGGCGAGACTCAAATCCGGCGCGATCTTGAGCAGCACCGGCGTGTCGCCGGCCTTCTGCCTGACGCGCTCGCGCGCGTCGATCACGCGGGCGAGGAGATCGTCGAGCAGCGCGCCTTCCTGCAAATTGCGCAGACCCGGCGTGTTCGGCGAGGAGACGTTGACGGTGAAGTAGCTTGCGACCGGCGCAAAGGTCTCGATCAGCTTGACGTAATCGGCGACGCGATCGGCTGAATCCTTGTTGGCGCCGACATTGACGCCGACGATGCCGCCGTGCTGCGCGCGCGCGGCGAGCCGGCGCAACGCGACGTCCGCGCCGTCATTGTTGAAACCCATGCGGTTGATGATGGCCTCGTCGCGCTCGAGCCGGAACAGCCGCGGCCGCGGATTGCCGGCTTGCGGCTTCGGCGTCACCGAGCCGATCTCGACGAAGCCGAAGCCGAGCCGCAGCAGCGCGTCCGGCACCTCCGCGCTCTTGTCGAAGCCCGCGGCCATGCCGATCGGGTTGGGAAAGTTGAGCCCGAAGGCGCGCATCGCGAGCTTGGGGTCGTCGGCGCGCGGCTTGACCGGCGGCAGGAAGCGCAGGCCCTGGATCGCCAGGCGATGCGCGTCTTCCGGATCGAGCCAGCGCAGCACCGGCAGGGAAAAGGCGTCGAAGGCGCGGATCACGGCGCAAGCTCCGGAACGTCGTGGCCGCCGTCGGAGCGGGTGTTGAGGTTCATCACCGCGATCACGGCGCCGAGATCGAGCTCGCCATAGAGATGCGGAAACAGCTCCTCATTGCGCGAGCGCTCCCAGCGCAGCCCGCTGCCGAGCGCGTCGCCATCGACCTCCACCAGGAACAGCGCGCGCTGCCCGAAATAGTGCTTGCGCAGGGTTTCGGGAACCTGTTCGGCGGTCGAGAAATGGATGAAACCGTCGCGCGCATCATCTGCGCTGCCCCGGTAGACACCCTGCCGTTCCGCCTCACGCCAGGCCGAGGCCGGACAGATTTTGTAGATCTTGACCACCGCTTGCGCAGTCCTGTTTGCTCTTTGAGTCTCTTGGGTTTTTTCGTCTCGTGCGGATCCGCAAGAACCCCGGCGCGACCGTAAAGGCCGCCTCTGCCGAACTCAAGACCTCAAGCCTTTCCGGTCCGGTGAAATCGCCGCCCCTTGCGCGAGAATCGGAAAACCGGTTGATTTGAGGATAGTTTTCCTGAGTTGCGACGGGCTGGACCTTGCATGGTCAGACAGGCCAAAGCGCAGAGCATACTCACTCACGACCAGATCTGGATCGCGCTGGATCGGCTGGCGGCGCGCGCCGGTCTGTCGCCGTCCGGCCTTGCCAAGCGCGCCGGGCTCGATCCCACTACCTTCAACAGGTCCAAGCGCGTTACTTCGGACGGCCGCGAGCGCTGGCCCTCGACCGAATCGATCGCCAAGGCGCTGGCGGCGGCAGACGCCTCGTTCGACAGCTTCGCGCGGCTGATCGACGACGACGCCGGCGACGGTCGCTCGGTCCCGCTGCTCGGTTTCGCGCTGGCCGGCGCGAGCGGGGCCTTCGACGAGACCGGCCTTCCCTCGGGAAAGGGTTGGACCGAAACCGCGCTTCCGGCCACCGAGGATAGCCACAGCTTCGCGCTGGAGATTTCCGGCGATGAGTTTGCGCCCGTCTACCGCCACGGCGACATCGTGCTGGTTTCACCGGGCGCGCCGATCCGCAAGGGCGATCGCGTCGTGGTGCGAAGCAGGACGGGCGAAGTGACGATCGCAGCGCTGAAGCGCCGTACCGCGAAGGCACTGGAGCTGCAATTGCTCAATGCATCGCAAGCCGTGCGCACGATGGCGGCGGGCGAGGTGGCGTGGATCGCGCGGATTGTGTGGACGAGCCAGTGACTGCGGCGGCAGTTAGGCGACTTCCGTTGCATCGACACGATGCAACTGAGTGAACGCATCCACGGCGAGTCTCACAGCACTTCGAAGATCTTGTAGGCGACGGCGCCCTCGACGAGATAACCCTTGCCGACACAGACGATGTCATTGAGCCAGGCATAGGTCTGCGAGCCGGTTTCGAACAGCGGATTGGTGCGGAAGTAATATCCGGCGGGATCGACCCTGGTGCGCCGCGCCGGATCCGCCATCTCGGCGCGCAGAGCCTGCGGCGTCACCCAGCGACCGCCATAGGTCATATAGATCAGCTCGCCATCATGCGTCCGCAGCGACAGGCGGACATCGAGCGTCATGGCGCCATCGGCGCGAAACAACGCCCAGTCGCCGCCGCCCCGCAGCACCTCGCCGCGCAGGCGTGGGCCTTCGAACGAGCCCTTGGCGGCGCCGAACAGCACGCGCTGCCCGACCGGCCCGGCGCCGAAATTGAGGCGCGGATCGAGATCGACGACGATGTCGAAGAGATGTCGGGTCTCGAGATCGCCGACGGATTTGACGCGGGGATCGGTCATGGTCTGGCACTCCTTGATGCCTGGATGGTATTTGCCGGCGGCTAAGCCGCCTGTGTCGCATCGCCAAACAGCTTGCGCCTGACCGCATCGGTCGAGAGGCCGGATTGGGCGCACAGCTCGGAGAGATCGAAGACGAAGCGTTCATGCGCGATCTTGTCGTCGCGGAAGGCGAAGGCGATGAACACGGGCAATTCGGCACGGCGCCCATTGGGCGCGCCCCCGAAGCGATCACCGGTCATCGTCATCCGGGCGGTGCCCCAGCAAATCAGCGTGTCGGCGGAATTGGCGTGGCCGTCCAGCGCGACGTGATAGTCCGGGAAGGACTTGAAGAAGCGCGTCAGGACGCGCTCGTTTTCGGCGAGACCCTGCGCCCTGGTGCCGAAGGCCGGCGTCTCCAGCACCATGTCCGGATGCAGGACTTCCAGCGCCGCAGCGACATCCTGCCGGCTCTTGGCGATCGCCAGCCTTTCCGCCAGTTCGAACATCCGCTTGCCATCCATGGCCCGCCTCGTAGCATTCTACATGAATAATACATACATCGTGTATGTTATATGCGGTTTGATACCAACGCGTCAAGCCTTAGGTTGGGCGCGATGCGGGCGAAGGATCCTCCGAGAAGTCGTCGGGAAGAGTACAGCGAAGCCACCAGGCAGGCGCTGATCGATGCCGGACGCGAAGCGTTTGCCGCCAATGGATTTCAGGCGGCGGGCATGGAGGCGATATCGCGGGCGGCGCGGGTCACGCGCGGCGCGTTCTACCATCACTTCGAGGACAAGAAGGCGCTGTTCGACGCCGTGGTGGTCGCCATGCAGCGCGAGGCGGCCGCCCGGATCGAGGCCGCGGCGCGGAACCAGCACAAGATCTGGGATCGTCTCAGCGCCGGCATCGACGCCTATCTCGACGTCTGCGAAGAGCCGGCCTATGCGCGCATCGTCATCCAGGAAGCGCAGGCCGTGCTCGGCGAGCCGCGCTATCGCGAGATCGAGGAGACCTACCCGACCGCGCTCCTGATCGCGACACTGCGGGCGCTGAAGCGCGATGGCGAATTGAACGCGGACGATGTCGATCTGCTCAGCCGGATGATCGACGCGATGATCTGCAAGATCGGGCTGTTGCTCCCCTACGCGGACGATTCCAGAAAGCTGCGCAGAGACGGACAGACGATCGTCGCGGCGGTGCTGGAGACCTTTCGCCACAAGGCGTGAACCCCCTCGATCCTGCGATCGCCCTCGATGGCCAAATGGGGCGATCTCGACGCGACCAACAAGGCTTGCGCGGTCGGCCTGCAGCAATCGCCGATCGAGATCGAGGTTCGCAAATCCGATGAATGCGCGCCCGGTGCAGAAGGATAACCGCGCTACGTGTTGAAGTCGATTTGAGCTGGAGATCTGTAACCCGGATGTCGCTTCGCTCATCCGGGCTACGCGTTTTTTGCTGGCCTCACGCGCTCCGCGCCAGCGCCCCGTCGATCATGTTCACCGCGTTCTGCACGCCGTACACGGCGACGAAGGAGCCGAAGCGCGGGCCCTTCTCCTGGCCGAGCAGCACCTGGTAGAGCATGTTGAACCAGTCCAGCGTGACGCCGGGACGGCCGTCCTTGCCCTTCTTGACCTGGTCGAGGAACGGCTCGCGGCGTCCGATCTCGTAGACGACGTTCTGGATCTCCTCGGCCGAGGCGTCCGGCGCAAGCTGCGACAGTGCATCGCGTAGATCCTGCAGCGCCGCACGCTCGGTGTCCGTCGGCACGCGGAACTGCTTCGTCGGCGCGACGAAGTCGCGGTAATAGTTGATGGCGTAACCGACCATCGCGTCCAGCTTGGGGTGCGTCTGCGGCGACACGCCGGGGCGATAGCGGCCGATGAAGCCCCACAGCGTCTCGGCATTCTCCGCATTCGACGACGACACCAGCGTCAGCAGCAGCTGGAAGGTCACGGGCATGTCGCCCTTCGGCGGCTTGCCGTTGTGGATGTGCCAGACCGGATTGCCGAGCTGCTGCTTGCCGTCCTGCTTGGCGAAGCCGTCGATGAATTGCTGATAGTCGTCGACGTTGCGCGGGATGACGTCGAAATACAGCCGCTTGGCCGCCTTCGGCTCGCGATACATGAACAGCGACAACGATTCCGGCGAGGCATAGCGCAGCCATTCGTCGATAGTGAGGCCATTGCCCTTCGACTTCGAGATCTTCTGGCCCTTCTCGTCGAGAAAGAGCTCGTAATTGAAGCCTTCGGGCGGCGTGGCGCCGAGCGCCCTGGCGATCGCGCCGGACAGCTTCACGGAATCGATCAGGTCCTTGCCGGCCATCTCGTAGTCGACGCCGAGCGCGACCCAGCGCATCGCCCAGTCGGCCTTCCACTGGCACTTGACGCTGCCGCCGGTGACGGTCGTCTCGACCTCCTCGTTCGTATCAGGGTCGACATAGGTCACCTTGCCGGCAGCGACATCGCGGCGGATCATCGGCACCTGCAGCACGACACCGGTTGTCTTGCTGATCGGAAGGAACGGCGAATAGGTGGCGCGGCGATCGGGACCCAGCGTCGGCAGGATGATCTCCATCACCTTGTCGTAGGCGGCGAGCATCTTCAGCAGCGTCGCGTCGAAGCGGCCCGACGTGTAGTAGTCGGTCGAGCTCGCGAACTCGTAGTCGAAGCCGAAATGATCGAGGAAGGCGCGCAGCCGCGCATTGTTGTGGTGCCCGAACGAGGGGTACTCGTTGGAGAACGGATCCGGCACCCGCGTCAGCGGCTTGCCGAGATGCGCGGTCAGCATCTCCTTGTTGGGGACGTTGTCGGGCACCTTGCGGAAGCCGTCCATGTCGTCGGAGAAGGCGAGCAGGCGCGTCTTGATCTTGTCCTCGGTCAAGACGCGAAAGGCGTGCCGCACCATCGAGGTGCGCGCGACCTCGCCGAACGTGCCGATATGCGGCAGGCCGGACGGCCCGTAGCCGGTCTCGAACAGCACCTCCTCCTTCGGGCTCTTCTTCAGCCGCGCGACGATGGCCTTCGCCTGCTCGAACGGCCAGGCGTTGGATTGTTCGGCGAGCGCACGCAGATCGCTCGGACTCATGCTGGGATCGATAACGGACATCAAGACGGGCCTCCGGGCCGCGGAAAATAGCGATTTCCGGGCAGAATGCAATTTTGCGGGGCGACAGCCACCTCCGCCGTCATTGCGAGCGAAGCGAAGCAATCCAGACTGTTTCCGCAGCAGCAGTCTGGATTGCTTCGTCGCTGCGCTCCTCGCAATGACGGCGAGGAAACAGCGAAACTAGAATCGTAGGGTGGGCAAAGCGAAGCGTGCCCACCATTCAGAAGCGTGCCCACCATTCGTAAGACGTGGGCACGGCGCTTGCGCGCCTTTGCCCACCCTACGGCAGCTCGCGCGCCGCAAGAGCGCGCAGCTAAAACGGGCTCACCGAGAAATACCGCAGCCACAGATCGGTGTAGCGGCCCTTTTCCCAGACGCGGAACAGCGCCCAGTTCAGGGCCTGGCGCAGCACGTCGTTGCCCTTGCGCACGGCGATGCCGATGCCTTCGCCGAAGAAGCGGCTCTCGACGAAGGGGCCGCCGGAGAAGGCGCAGCAATCGCCGGAATCGGTGCCGTTGATCCAGAACGCCAGCGAGATGGCGTCGCCGAAGATGAAATCGACCTCGCCCTTGCGCAAGGCGGCGCGCATCGCCTCGTCACTGGGATAGGCATGCAGCTCCGCATCGGTGAACATGGCCTTGAGATAGGCCTCGTGCGCGGAGCCGGCGATGACGCCGACCTTCTTGCCCTCGAGATATTCAGGCCGGATTTCCGGCATCACCGCGTCCTTGCGCGAGGCGAAGCGCGCCGGCACGCGATAATAGGGATCGGTGAAGTCGACGCGGGCGCGCAGCTGCGGGCTCACCGCCATCGAGGCGATGATGGCATCGCCGCGGTTGGAGGAGAGCGCATCGACCAGTGTCTCGAAGCGGCGCATCTGCACGGTGCAGGTGACCTTGATCTCCTCGCACAGGCTGCGGGCGAGATCGACGTTGAAGCCGGCCGGGTTGCCGTCGGCGCCGGTGTAGTTGAACGGCGGATAGTCGGTCTCGGTCAGGAAGCGGATCACGGTCAGGCGCGACAGGTCCGGCCGTTCCGGCCGCCGCCGCGGGTCCCAGAAGCCGGGCACCGCCTGCGGGGCGGCCTGAGGTGTGGCCTGGACCTGCGGCGTGGCCTGGGGTGCCGCCGGGGGGCGCTTGGCGGGAGCCTGGGCCTCGGCGGCGGGGAGGCTCGCGAGCAGGCAGGCGGTCACGGCCAGCCCGGTCAGCAAGCCACGGGCAGATTTGGTCGATTTCGCCTGTTGCGATGGAGCCATCGGCCGGAAATGAACGAATTCGTTGGGATCGGAGGGCGTTATAGACCATCCCGCCGGGAACGCGAGCGCGGAATGTGGCTGGGTGAAGGTCCCTCGGCCATCATGCCCGGGGCTGTCCCGGCCATGACGATGGGGAAGCAATTGGGCCCGAACGCAGCCTTCAAAGATACTTCTTCAAATCAGCCGCTGCCTCTTCCGGCGTCCGCTTCAGATTGAACGGCGAGACGAAGCGCCCGTCGCGGTCCATCAGGTAGATCAGCGCGGTGTGGTCCATGGTGTAGTCGCCGTCCTTGGTCGGGATCTTCTTGGCGTAGACCCGGTAGGAGGTGATGACCTTGGCGATCTCGGCGGGGTCGCCGGACAGGCCCTCGAGGTGCGGATCGAAGCTCGACAGGTATTCCTTGATGGTCGCCGGCGTATCGCGCTCGGGATCGACCGAGATGAAGACGGCATTGACCTTGTCGGCATCCTTGCCCATGACGCGCAGCACTTCCGAGATCTCGAACAGCGAGGTCGGGCAGACGTCGGGGCAATGGGTGTAGCCGAAGAAGATCAGGGTCGGCTTGCCCTTGAGGCTCTTGTCGGTGACGGCCTTGCCGTTCTGGTCGGTGAGCTGGAACGGGCCGCCGATCGCAGCCGGCTGCGCCACCTTGCTGATGCCGCCCATGGCCCAGAACATGATCAGGAGCCCGACAACGAGGCTTGCCGCGAAGGCGGTCGCGATCACCAGCGGACGGGTGGCGGAGCTCATGAGCGGGAAACTTCCTGTCGCGGATCAGAAGCAGGCGGCGAAGCCGGTCCTGATCATTTCGAAGAACATTTGCGTGCCGTAGTGGAACCACAGCGCCAGCGTGCCGAGCACCAGCAATCCGCCGATCGCCGCACCCGCCCACAGCAGCACGGACGGCGTCCGGCCGGCAGTGGACGAATTGTCCTGTAACGGATGCGTCGGGTGCAGTGGTTGAGCCATGACAACGATCGAGACAACGATCGAGGGCGAAGGCCCCCGGTTCCCAAGCCTTCAGATAGGCTTTGGCCCGCCTGCGGGCAAGACGCCGCCGGCGGGCCAGAACGATCCAGTCAGGTCGAGAACGTCAGTGCAGCAGCTGGCCCCGGGCGGATTCGATCTGGTCCGCTTGCGGGAGAGGCCGGCGCGACGGCTTGATGGTCGAGGCCTGCGCGTCCATGTAGCAGGGCTTGTACATGGCCTGGAGCTGCTTGCCCCTCAGGAACAGCATATTCGGGGTGAGGCCGCCGCGCTGGCTGATCCAGCGCCTCACGTGCGAGGGATACATCGCATAGAGCATCTGGGTCGCCTCGGGATTGGTGACGGCGCGGCCATTGCGGCCGAAATCCCAGGCGGCGTGGAAGCCGAGCGTCGCGCTCGAGGTCACGCAGATGCGGTCATGCGGGATGGCACCGAGGACGATGGTACAGGCGGATGCGCAAAGGCCGTCGATGATGACGGTCTCGCCTGATTGACGCAGGTCCTGGTACTTGTCGACGTAGGTTCCAATCCGGCCACCGCGGTCATCCGCGATCCGAACCACCGCGTGAGAAGCCCCCATGCCAGCGATCAACAGAACCGCCGCAAGCAACCCCGTCAGAAACTTCATTGGCCCCCGCCCCAGTCGAATTCGAATCTGCGTGTCAGGTGGTGATGCACGGCTAGCGTCCGTCGTAACCGAGGTTTTGTCTAGGCAGGCTGGCTGACTCAAAACAAATTCAAATCCAGTGTTGCGTCCGCGCTGCACCCGGTGGGTCACCATCCCAAAGTGGAACAAGTTAACGAGGTCTTACGCGCCGCACCCTTGATCTCAGTTGCAACCGCCGGCTTCAATCCGGGCAACTACAGGGGGAAACTCATGGAGGGGGAAGTGCATGGCTGAGGAAACAGACGTCATCGTCGTCGGGGCGGGACTGTCGGGGCTCGTGGCCGCCACCGAGATTGCCGACGCGGGCAAGCGCGTCATCGTGGTCGACCAGGAAGGCGAGCAGTCGATTGGCGGCCAGGCATTCTGGTCGTTCGGCGGCCTGTTCCTGGTCGATTCGCCGGAGCAGCGCCGGCTCGGCATCAAGGACTCCTTCGACCTCGCCATGCAGGACTGGATCGGCGCCGCCGGCTTCGACCGCGACGAGGATTTCTGGCCGCGGCAATGGG
The DNA here is from genome assembly GCF_003957705.1 of Bradyrhizobium sp. LVM 105. NCBI lineage: Bacteria > Pseudomonadati > Pseudomonadota > Alphaproteobacteria > Hyphomicrobiales > Nitrobacteraceae > Bradyrhizobium > Bradyrhizobium sp. LVM 105. The sequence goes on from NZ_QZMV01000012.1 coordinate 42,000, forward strand.
CCGAGGCCTATGTCGCCTTCGCGGCCGGCGAGAAGCGCGCCTGGCTGCGGGCGATGGGCCATCGCTTCTTCCCCGTGGTCGGCTGGGCCGAGCGCGGCGGCTACGACGCGATGGGGCACGGCAATTCGGTACCGCGCTTTCACGTCACCTGGGGCACCGGGCCCGGCATCGTCGAGCCGTTCGAGCGCCGCGCGCGCGAGGCGATGAGGAGCGGCCGGCTGAGCTTCAGGTTCCGCCACCGCGTCGACGCGCTCTCGATCACCAACGGCACGGTGGACGGTGTCAGTGGCGCCGTCCTCGCCCCCGACGCTGTCGAGCGCGGCAAGAGCTCTTCGCGCCACGTGGTCGGCGAGTTCGCGCTGAAGGCACAGGCCGTGATCGTGGCCTCCGGCGGCATCGGCGGCAATCACGAGCTGGTCCGGCAGAACTGGCCGAAACGGCTCGGCGATCCCCCGAAATTCATGATCTCCGGCGTGCCCGAGCATGTCGACGGCCGCATGATCGGCATCACCGAGAAATCAGGCGCGCGGCTGATCAACCGCGACCGCATGTGGCATTATGTCGAGGGCATCCAGAACTGGTCGCCGATCTGGCCGCGCCACGGCATCCGCATCCTGCCCGGGCCCTCCTCGATGTGGTTCGACGCAACCGGCACGCGGCTGCCGGCGCCGCTCTTCCCCGGCTCCGACACGCTCGGCCAGCTCAAATACATCATGTCGACGGGCTACGATTATTCCTGGTTCGTCCTGACCCAGAGCATCATCAAGAAGGAGTTCGCGCTGTCGGGCTCGGAGCAGAACCCCGACCTCACGGGAAAGAGCTGGCGCATGACCTTGCGCCGCGCCACCAACAAGGGCGCGCCGGCGCCGGTGGAAGCATTCAAGCGCCATGGCGTCGACTTCATCGTACGCGACAAGCTCGAGGATCTCGTTGCGGAGATGAACAAGCTCGCCGGCAGCGACCTCCTCAAGCTCGCGCATATCAGGACGCAGATCGAGGCGCGCGACCGCGAGATCGCCAATCCTTACGTCAAGGATGCGCAGGTGATGAACATCCACAATGCGCGCCGCTATATCGGCGACAGGCTGATCCGCACCGCCTCCCCACACCGCATCCTGGATCCCGCGCAGGGGCCGCTGATCGCGGTCAAGCTCAACATTCTCACCCGCAAGACGCTGGGCGGCTTCGAGACCGATCTCGAGTCCCGCGTGTTCGGCGGCGAGGGCAGCGTCATTCCCGGCCTCTATGCGGTCGGCGAAGCCGCCGGCTTCGGCGGCGGCGGCGTGCACGGCTATCGCTCGCTCGAAGGCACCTTTCTCGGCGGCTGCCTGTTCTCGGGCCGCAATGCGGGCCGGTCGGCAGCAAAGGCGGTGGGCTGAACCGCACCCTGCGATGCGCCGCTCATCGCCCGACTCGGATGTAGATCTGCCCGGAAATGCATGCGCGTTCGGCTACGCATGCGTGCCGGACAACGCATGCGTGCCGGGGGTGGCAGAGTGCGAGGTGCTGGGCTAGACAGGGCCGCCATTCCAGTGAGGAGATCCCAATGAGCATCCAGCGTTTCGAAACCGGCCCGCGCATGAGCCAGGTCGTCGTGCACGGCAACACCGTCTATCTCGCCGGCGTCGTCGCCAACAAGGCCGCCGGCGAAAGCGTGACGAAGCAGACCCAGGACATCCTGGCGACCATCGACGGCCATCTCGCCAAGGCCGGCACCGACAAGTCGAAGCTGCTCTCGGCCACGATCTACATCACCGACATGAAGACCTTCGGCGAGATGAATGCGGTGTGGGACGTCTGGGTGTCGCCCGGCAACACCCCCGCGCGCGCCACCGTCGAGGCCAAGCTGGCGGCGCCGCAATACACCGTCGAGATCATGGTGACTGCCGCGAAGTAGTCTTCACAACAACTCGCATGCGAGATGGAGCGCGATGACAACATCATCGCGCTCTTTTTTGCGCAACGATGACCTGCGAGGTAATCGATCCTCGCGCGTGAACCTTCGATAGTGCGGTCAGCCGGACAACACGGCGCCATCGAAGGAGAGCATCATGACCGACCCCGTCACCATCGCCCGCCGCTACATCGAGCTCTGGAACGAGCGCACGGCCGGCCGGCGCCGCGAACTGCTCAGCGAAAACTGGACGAGTGATGCGAGCTACGTCGATCCCTTGATGAAGGGCGACGGCCGCGACGGCATCGAGGCCCTGATCGCCGGCGTGCAGCAGCGCTTTCCCGATTTCAAATTCCACCTGATCGGCGAGCCCAACGGCTACGGCGATCGCATCCGCTTCTCGTGGGGGCTTGGTCCCGACGGCGGCGACAGCCCGATCAAGGGTACGGATTTCGCCGTGCTGAAGGACGGCCGCATCAGCAGCGTGACCGGATTTCTCGATCAGGTCCCGGCCGGGGCGTGAGACTGCTGGCCCGCCTCCTGCAGGCGGGGAGGGCGGTCGTATCCGGTTCTGAGCGGCATCGGAGCGCACGCCTCGTCCTTCGAGACGACCGCTTTGCGGTCTCCTCAGGATGAGGCTCAGCGGCATCGCGGGTTGTTGAAAACTGCTACCGCGCACTCCGTCCTCATCCTGAGGGCCCGCCAGAGGCAGGCGTCTCGAAGGATGGCCGCAGAGGCAGTCTTCGAATGCGATAACCCTCCTCGTGCAGGCGGGGGAGGGCGCACCCCCTCGACGAAGCGTTCCCCACGGCTTACCTGTCATGCCGTGCCGCCCCGTATCCTCCAAGCATCGGCCGAGCCCGCCGCGCTGCTGCCCAGCCGCTTCCAGCAATGGTTCGCAGGCCGCGGCTGGTCGCCGCGCGCGCATCAATTGGCGCTGCTGGAGAAGGCGCGCGAGGACGCCAGCGCGCTGCTGATCGCGCCGACCGGCGCCGGCAAGACGCTCGCGGGATTTTTGCCGACGCTGGTGGAGCTGTCGACCGAGACGGCCGAACGGAAGGCGGCTGAGAAGAAAAGCCTCGTCTCCACCGGCCGCAGCGTGCAACGAACCGGCGGCCTGCACACGCTCTACATCTCGCCCCTGAAGGCGCTCGCCGTCGACATTGCGCGCAATCTGGAGCGGCCGATCGCGGAGATGGCGTTGCCGATCAAGGTCGAAACCCGCACCGGCGACACGCCGGTGTCGCGCCGGCAGCGGCAGCGGCGCTATCCGCCGGATGTGCTGCTGACGACGCCGGAGCAGCTTGCATTGCTGCTGTCCTCGGACGACGCACCGTTCCTGTTTTCCTCCCTGAAGCGCATCGTGCTCGACGAGCTGCATGCGCTGGTGACCTCCAAGCGCGGCGATCTGCTCTCGCTCGGCCTCGCGCGGCTGTGGCGGCTCGCACCGCAGCTGCGTGCGATCGGCCTGTCGGCAACCGTGGCCGAGCCGGAGCAGCTCGCGCGCTTCCTGGTGCCGCAGCCCGACGGCAAGGAGCGAGCAGCCGACATCGTCGTCGCCGGCGGTGCCGCGCCGCCTGTGGTCGAGATGCTCGATACGCGCGAGCGGCTGCCCTGGGCCGGCCACAGCGCGCGCCACGCGCTCCCCGAAATCTACGAGCTGATCAAGGCGAACAAGACCACGCTGGTCTTCGTCAACACGCGCAGCCAGGCCGAGATGCTGTTCCAGAATCTCTGGAGCATGAACGACGACGGCCTCGCGATCGCGCTGCATCACGGCTCGCTCGACGTCGCCCAGCGCCGCAAGGTCGAGGACGCAATGTCGGCAGGAAAACTGCGCGGCGTGGTCTGCACCTCTTCGCTCGACCTCGGCGTCGACTGGGGCGATGTTGATCTCGTCGTCAATATCGGCGCACCCAAGGGCTCCTCGCGCCTGATGCAGCGCATCGGCCGCGCCAATCATCGCCTCGACGAGGCCTCGCGCGCGGTGCTGGTGCCGGCCAACCGTTTCGAGGTGCTGGAGTGCCGCGCCGCGATCGACGCCATTGCCGAGAACGCGCAGGACACGCCGCCCCTGCGCACCGGGGCGCTGGACGTGCTGGCCCAGCATGTGCTCGGCTGTGCCTGCGGCGAGCCGTTCCTTTCCGACGGGCTTTATGCCGAGGTTCGCACCGCAGCGCCTTACGCCGAGCTGTCGCGGCAGGATTTCGACGATGTCGTCGATTTCGTCGCCTCCGGCGGCTACGCGCTCAAGACCTATGAGCGCTTCGCCCGCATCAAGCAGGACAAGGAGGGGCGCTGGCGCGTCGCCAATCCCAAGGTGCGGCAAAGCTACCGGATGAATGTCGGCACCATCGTCGAGGACGACATGCTGAAGGTGCGGCTGGTGCGCTCGCGCGGCGGCGGTAGCGGATCGACCGGCGTGATCGCCCGCGGCGGCCGGCTGCTCGGCGAGATCGAGGAGGCCTTCATCGAGGGCCTCAGCCCCGGCGATACCTTCGTGTTCTCGGGCGAGGTGGTGCGCTACGAGACCCTGGTCGAGGACCAGGTCTACGTCTCGCGCGCGCATGACAAGGACCCGAAGGTGCCGTCCTATATGGGCGGCAAGTTTCCGCTCTCGACCTATCTCGCCGAACGCGTGCGCCGCCTGCTCGATGACGGCCGCGCCTGGGGCGGCCTGCCGGAGCAGGTGCGCGACTGGCTGTCGCAGCAGAAGGACGTCAGCAAAGTGCCGGCGGTGCGCGAGCTGCTGGTCGAGAGCTTCCCGCGCGCCAACAAGCATTATCTGGTCTGCTACCCGTTCGAAGGCCGGCTCGCGCACCAGACCCTCGGCATGCTGCTGACGCGGCGGCTGGAGCGCGCCCGCGCCCGGCCGCTCGGCTTCGTCGCCAATGAATATGCCATCGCGGTCTGGGCGCTCGGCGACATGTCCTTCATGATCCGCGACGGCCGGATCGACCTTGATGCGCTGTTCGACCCCGATATGCTCGGCGACGATCTCGAAGCCTGGCTCGCCGAGTCGGCCTTGATGAAGCGCACCTTCCGCAATTGCGCGATCATCTCGGGCCTGATCGCGCGCCGGCATACGGGCGAGGAGAAGAGCCGCCGCCAGGTGCTGTTCTCGACCGATCTCGTCTATGACGTGCTGCGCAAGCACCAGGCCGATCACGTCCTGTTGCGCGCCGCGCGCGCTGATGCTGCCACCGGCCTGCTCGATCTGCGCCGCCTCAGCGACATGCTGATGCGCATCCAGGGGCGCATCACGCTCCGGGAACTCGACCACGTCTCGCCGCTCGCAGTTCCCGTGATGCTGGAAATCGGCCGCGAGTCAGTTTATGGCGAAGCTGCAGACGAGCTCCTGGCCGAAGCGGCTGACGAGCTCGTCAAAGAGGCGATCTCGTAGACTGCTGCAGCAATGTTTTTTGGGGGCTCAATTCTCTCCACGTCATGCCCGGGCTTGACCCGGGCATCCACGTCTTTGTCTTCGCGGCAAGAACGCGGATGGCCGGGACAAGCCCGGCCATGACGGAGAGTGTGGCGGTATCGATAACTTCGACGCGGCACGTTGACGTCGCAGGCATCGCGCTGCACGCCGATCTCTCCGGCGCGCTGTTCTGGGAAGAGCAGCGCCTGCTCGTCGTCTCCGACCTGCATCTGGAAAAGGGCTCCAGCTTCGCCACGCGCGGCGTGCTGCTGCCGCCCTACGATACGCTGGCGACGCTGAGCCGTCTTGCCGCCGTCATCGCCCGCCACGATCCCCGAATGGTGATCGCCCTCGGCGACAGCTTTCACGACCGCACGGCGCATGAACGGTTGTCGCCGGACGATCGCGAGGCCGTCGGCGCGCTGCAGAGCGGCCGCGACTGGATCTGGATCTCCGGCAACCACGATCCGATGCTGCCGCCTGATCTCGGCGGCACCGTCGCCGAGGAGGTCGCGATCGGCCCGATCACCTTCCGTCACGAGCCGACCGGCGCGCACGGCGAGATCGCCGGCCATCTTCACCCCAAGGCGCGCGTGTCCGCGCGCGGCCGCTCCATGGAGCGCCGCTGCTTCGCCTCCGACGGGATGCGCGCGGTGATGCCGGCGTTCGGTGCCTATGCCGGCGGCCTCAGCATCCGCGACGCCGCATTCGCGAAGATCTTCCCCGCCGATGGCTTCGTCGCCCATCTGCTTGGCGACCGCCGCGTCCACGCCATTGCCGCCTCGCGCTGTTCCTGAGATTTTCCGGGTCGTCTCAGAACAAATTAAGAACACTTTAGCAAGTCTTTGATATATCATTGTGATTCGGCGCATCGCCGGCACAATATCTAGCGTCTGTCAGACTTTGCGAGGACTAGATGTCCACCATCGCCTTCGATCAATTCGCCCTCACCCGGATCGCCGATTTCGCGCGATCGCTGTCGCGGCTGCATCAGGCGGCGCGGCGCCAGCGCATCGACGACGACCAGTTCGACCGCGAGTTCAACGCGGTGTGCCAGTCGATCTGGGGCTATACCATCGACGACATCAGCGACGATCTGTTCTCGACCGAGGATCATCTGTTTCTCGACACGCTGGACGAAGCGGAGGCGCGCATCTTCGCGGCCGAGCAGGGCTACGACCTCGTCGGCGATCACGGCATGCTGACCGACTGGTGGGGCTTCTGCTGGATGATCCTGGCCGAGAAGCGCGGCCTGTTGACGCCGGACAACCGCGCCGCCGCGCGCGCGGCGATCGAGGAGAAATATCTGGCGGCGCCGAACGTGATCGGGGTGATCATCGGGAGGTGATCGCCGTCCTCCGTCATTGCGAGGAGCACTTGCGACGAAGCAATCCAGAGTGCCTCCGTCGAGGGATTCTGGATTGCTTCGCTACGCTCGCAATGACGGCGTGGTGAGAGCTTGGGCTAATCCAACCCCGCCCGCTTCGCCGGTTTCTGCGCCGTCGTCTTCGGCACGGTCACATCGGGCAGCGCCTCACGCACGATCTCTGCGGCAGGGGCATCTGCCGACACCGTCTCTGCCCGCACCGGGGCCACCTTCATTTCGCCGAGGCGGGCGCGGACCTGGGCGGTGAGGCCGGGATAGGACGCAACCGGGGTGAAGTCCGCGGCCTGGTCGTTGCCGACGCGGATGCCGGTATAGGCAACGAGGCCGTCGGTGGTGGCGATCACGTCGCCGGCCTTCAGCGACGAATCCAGTGCAAGATCGACCGGGGCGAGGCCAACCGGATCACGGCCGTTGCAGGTGCAGTCGGCGCGCAGCGCCTTGCGATAGGCGAACGCGTTCTCGCTGTCGGCGTAGCGCTCGCCGGTCTGCGAATAGGCACCGTCGATGCTGGATCCAAAATAGACCTTTGTCGCGGTGGCAGGGCAGAAGGCCTGACACATCTGCACTGGTGAGACCATGCCTCGCATCAGCGGGAAATACTTGCCATCGCAGCTGCGCACGCAGAAAGCCGGGCCCGAGCCACCGGCTGCGGCCGAGCGTGCCGGCGGTACATATTGCGGATTCTGCTGGCCTGTGGAGGGATCGGAGTAGGAGTTCGGCTGCTGTGGTTGCGGCCGCTGCATTCCGCCGAACAGGAAGTCGAACAGGCCTTCGGCCGAAACCGGGGCCGGGGCCACAAGCATGGGAACCGCAACCATGACGGCTGCGAGCATCACGCGACGCCGCGTATGGGACAACTCTGTACGCACAGCTCACTCCACCCGACGCTACGGAACCGGTCAGGACCGTTCGATGTCTCCAGCACACGATTCACCGTAATGCGCGATGGTAAATGAGCGGTTGCGTGGAGGCGGTTTCAAGACGAGGCGGTGATCTCTTTATGGCCGCGCGCAGCTTCACGGACGGCGTTGCTGCCGGGGCACGCTCGGGCATGCCGACGGAGAAGCAATCGTCCTCTCTTACGCCTTCAAGAATTCCGAGGCCTTGTAGAGCGAGCGGAACGGCAGGCCGGCCGCGCCGAACGTGTCGGTGGCGCCTTCCTCGCGGTCGACCATGGTCAGCACCAGCACCACATTGGCGCCGGCCTCGCGCACGGATTCCACCGCCTTCATCGCCGAGCCGCCGGTCGTGGTGACGTCCTCGACGATCACGACGCGCTTGCCTGCGAGCGTCTCGCCCTTCGGCAGGCCCTCGATCGCGAGCTTGGCGCCGTGCTCCTTTGGCTTCTTGCGCACGAAGAACGCTGCGATCGGATGGCCCTTGATCCAGGAGATCTGCGCCAGCGCACCGGCAAGCGGCACCGCGCCCATCTCGAGGCCGCCGATGAAATCGAGATTGTCGTCCTTCAGCGCCTCGTAAGTCAGCTCGGCGAGCAGGGTCGCGCCCTCGGGGTCGAGCATGGTCGGCTTCAGGTTGAAGTAGAAATCGCTCTTGCGGCCCGACGCGAGCGTCACCTCGCCGCGGCCGAATGAGCGCCGGCGGATGATTTCGAACAGGCGGGCGCGGGAGGCAGATTTCGACACGGCGGTCCCTCGAACAGCTTTTTGGAGGAGGCGGAATTTATCCGCGACGGGAGCGACATTCCAGAGGGTGTGTCCCTCGTCAACAGGGATCGGCCATCCCCGGCCGCCGGTTGTGGGGCCGCGACCTTCTGGAGTAGTTGAGAGCCCGGATCGGGCGCGACGCCTCCTCGGGAAGGAAACGGGATGACCATCGAGCTGCACACCTGGAACACGCCGAACGGCCGCAAGATCTCGGTCGCGCTGGAGGAGATGGGGCTGCCCTACAAGGTGATCCCGGTCAACATCACCAAGGGCGAGCAGATGGCGCCGGAGTTCCTCAAGCTGTCCCCGAACAACAAGATCCCCGCGATCGTCGACCCCGAAGGGCCGGACGGCAAGCCCGTCAGCATCTTCGAATCCGGCGCGATCCTGCTCTATCTCGGTGAAAAGACCGGCAAATTCCTGCCGAAATCGCTTGGTCAGCGGATCCCCGTCTACGAATGGCTGATGTGGCAGATGGGCGGCTTCGGTCCGATGCCGGGCCAGGTGCACCATTTCATTGCGCTCGAGAACGAGCAGGATCGCGCCTACGGCCTGAAGCGCTACATGGCGGAGACGCGCCGGCTCTACGGTGTGCTCGACCGCCGCCTGGACGGACGCGACTTCGTCGCCGGCGAGCTCTCGATTGCCGATTTTGCCATCCTGGGCTGGGCCTGGCGCCACCCTCGCCACAAGGTTGATCTGGCCGACTTCCCCAACGTCAAGCGCTGGTACGAGGCCCTGATGGCCCGGCCCGGGGTGAAGCGGGGGATGGAGGCGAAGCTGGATTGAGCTTCGCTTACCCTCCCCTGGAGGGGGAGGGTCGATCGCGCGAAGCGCGAGCGGGGTGGGGTGATCTCTCCACGCGGGCACTGTTGGACGGGGAGAGACCGTCACCCCACCCCGTCACGCAATCTCGCTCCGCTCGATCGCGCGCCGACCCTCCCCCTCCAGGGGAGGGTGAAGAAAGCGCCTCACACCTTCTTCGCCTCCACCGCCATCCGCACCGCCAGCCCGGCCAGCACGGTGCCCATCAGCCAGCGCTGCACCAGCATCCAGCTCGGCCGGTTCGCCAGGAACAGCGCGATCGAGCCGGCCGCCAGCGCGATCATCGCATTGACGCTGACGCTGATCGCGATCTGGATTGCGCCCAGAATGATCGACTGCGTCAGCACGCTGCCGGCGGCGGGATCGATGAATTGCGGCAGCAGCGCCAGGTACAGCATCGCGATCTTCGGATTGAGCAGGTTGGTGACGAAGCCCATCGCGAACAATTTGCGCGGGCTGTCGATCGCGAGCTTCCTGACCTGGAACGGTGATCGTCCGCCCGGCTTCACCGCCTGCCAGGCGAGCCAGAGCAGATAACCTGCGCCGGCAAAGCGCAGCGCGTCATAGGCAAAGGGAATGGCGAGCAGCAGCGCCGTGATGCCGAACGCCGCGCACAGCATGTAGAACACGAAGCCGAGCGCGACGCCGCCGAGCGAGACGATGCCGGCCGCCGGCCCCTGCGTGATCGAGCGCGAGATCAGATAGATCATGTTCGGTCCCGGCGTGAGCACGAGGCCAAGGCTGACGAGGGCGAAGCCGAGCAGGGCGGAGGTGTGGGGCATGGCTGAACCGGTGCGGGAGATGCACTGGTTCTAATATGCGAGGCCGTGCCGGACCATCGCGCAATTGCTCGGAGGACAATTCAGCATCTCGCTACGCATTCGGCGGTGGGACCTGTACCCCCTCACCCGGATCGCAAGAGCGATCCGACCTCTCCCCGCAAGCGGGGAGAGGTGAAGGAAGAGATCAATGCGCCTCGTCCCAATTGTTCGCCGCGCGCGCGTCCACGTGCAGCGGCACCGAGAGCAGCACGGCCGGGAACGGCGCGTCCTGCATCACGTGCTGCACGACGGGGAGCGTCGCCTCGACCTCGGCGTCGGGCACCTCGAAGATCAACTCGTCATGCACCTGCAGCAGCATCTGCGCCGACAGCTTCTTCGCGACGAGCGCGTCCTCGACCCGCGTCATGGCGCGGCGGATGATGTCGGCGGCGGTGCCCTGGAGCCGCGCGTTGATCGCGGCGCGCTCGTTGAAGGCGCGCACCGAGGCGTTGGAGGCCTTGATGTCGGGGTAGTGGCATTTGCGGCCGAACAGCGTGGTGACGTAGCCGTGGCTGCGGCAGAAGTCCCGCGTCTCGTCCATGTAGGCGCGGATGCCGGGGAAGCGCTCGAAATATTTCTTGATATAGGCGGAGGCTTCCTCACGCGCGATGCCGAGCTGGTTGGCGAGGCCGAACGCCGAGATGCCGTAGATGATGCCGAAATTGATCGCCTTGGCGCGACGGCGGATCTCGCTCGGCATGCCCTTGATCGGCACGCCGAACATCTCCGACGCCGTCATGGCGTGAATGTCGAGGCCGTCGCGGAATGCCTGCTTCAGCACGGGAATGTCGGCGATCTCGGCGAGCAGCCGCAGCTCGATCTGCGAATAATCCGCCGAGACCAGCTTGTGCCCGGGCGTCGCGATAAAGGCGCGGCGGATCTTTCGGCCGTCCTCGGTGCGCACCGGGATGTTCTGCAGGTTCGGCTCGTTCGAGGACAGCCGGCCCGTCGTGGTCGCGGCCAGCGCGTAGGTCGTGTGCACGCGATGGGTCTGCGGATTGACATAGTTCGGCAGCGCGTCGGTGTAGGTCGATTTCAGTTTCGAGACCTGGCGCCACTCCAGGATCTTCTTCGGGAAGTCGTGGCCCTGCTCGGCGAGTTCGTCCAGCACCTGCGCCGTGGTCGACCACGCGCCGGTCTTGGTCTTGGTGCCGCCTGATAGTCCCATCTTGCCGAACAGGATATCGCCGATCTGCTTGGGGCTGCCGACATTGACCGGCTCGCCCGCGATCTCCTGGATCTCGGCCTCGACGCGCGCGGCGGTCTGGGCAAAGTCGCCGGACAGCCGCGACAGCACCTGGCGGTCGATCGAGATGCCGCGCCGCTCCATGCGCGCGAGCACGGAGACCAGCGGCCGCTCCAGCGTCTCATAGACCGTGGTCATGTGCTCGGCGACGAGGCGCGGCTTCAGCACCCGCCAGAGCCGCAAGGCGACGTCGGCGCCCTCGGCCGACAGCGCGGCGGCCTTGTCGATCGGCACCTGGTCGAAGGTGATCTTGCCCTTGCCGCTGCCGAGCAGCTCGTTCTCCTTCATCACGGCATGACCGAACCAGCGTTCGGACAGCGATTCCGGCGCTTGGGAGCCGCGGCCGGCATCGAGCACATAGGAGATCAGGAGCGCATCGTCGATGTTGCGCAGGGTGACGCCGTGCTGCGCCAGCATCACGGCGGTGAATTTGACGTCGAAGCCGATCTTGAGGATGCCTGCCGATTCCAGCACCGGCCGCAGCGCTGCGATCGCATCCGCATGCTTGACCTGATCCGGCGCGAGGCCCGCGTCGAACAGGCCCGCCCCGCCGCCGGACTGCTTGTGCGCCAGCGGCACGTAGCAGGCATCGTTCGGCGCCAGCGCCAGCGCGATGCCGCAGAGATCGGCCTGCATCGGATCGATCGAGTTGGCCTTGATCTCGATCGCGACATGACCGGCATCGTGGACGCGCGCGATGAAGGCGTTGAGCTCCCCAAGCGTCTTGATCGCCTGGTACTTGCTGCGATCGACCGGAAGCTTGCGCAGCGCCTCTTCACGCGCGGCGGCGAGCGAGATCGGCGCGCCCTTCGGGCTCGCAGCCTTGTCCTCCTTGCTTGCCGACTTGTTGGGGCGGCCAGGCGCGGCTTGCGCCGGCGTGCCGGTCCTCGGTGCGGGCACGACGTCCGAGGGCGGCAGCGGCGTGAACACACTGGCGCCGCGGGCATAGCCCGGGTCGGCATCGACATTGGCGGGATCGATCTGCGCATATTCGGCGACGCGCCGCGTCAGCGTGGTGAATTCCATCGCTTTGAGGAACGCGATCAGCTTGCGCGCGTCCGGCTCGTGGACGGCGAGGTCGTCGAGCGGCACCTCGAGCTCGACCTTGTCGTCGAGCAGCACGAGTTGCCGCGAGATGCGGGCCTTCTCCGCATTCTCGAGCAGCGCCTCGCGCCGCTTCGGCTGCTTGATCTCGCCGGCGCGGAACAGCAATTGGTCGAGGTCGCCATATTCGGTGATCAGCTGCGCGGCGGTCTTGATGCCGATGCCGGGCACGCCGGGCACGTTGTCGGTGGAATCGCCGGCCAGCGCCTGCACCTCCACCACCTTGTTCGGGGGAACGCCGAATTTCTCGATCACCTCCGGGATGCCGATGCGGCGGTCCTTCATGGTGTCGTACATGGTGACGCAATCGGTCACGAGCTGCATCAGGTCCTTGTCGGAGGACACGATGGTGGCGCTGGCGCCGCGCTCGCAGGCCTGCCGCACATAGGTTGCGATGAGATCGTCGGCCTCGAAGCCGGTCTGTTCCAGGCAGGGCAGGTCGAAGGCGCGCACCGCCTCGCGGATCAGCGCGAATTGCGGGATCAGGTCGTCAGGGGCGGGCGGCCTATGCGCCTTGTATTCGGGATAGATCTTGTTGCGGAACGTGATCTCCGATTTGTCGAAGATGATCGCCAGATGCGTCGGCCGGTTGTCCTCGGGCATCTCGCGGAGCAGCTTCCACAGCATGTTGCAGAAGCCGAGCACGGCGTTGACCTGCAGCCCGTCGGATTTGCGGTTCAGCGGCGGCAGCGCGTGGTAGGCGCGGAAGATGTAGGAGGAACCGTCGACCAGGAACACGTGGTCACCCTTGCCGGCGGACTTGGCTGCAACCGGTTTGGCAGCAGGTTTGGCAGAAGCGGGCTTGGTATCGGCGGCGGCTTTGGGCGCGGCCTTGGTGTCAGCTTTGGCGGTGGTCTTCGGAGAGGTTTTGGGCATGGCCGCAATGTATGAATTTTTGCGGGCTTTGACAGCCTCAGACAGCGAGTTTTTAAGGCGTCGGCGCAGCTATCCCCACTGTCATTCCCCGGCTTGACCGGGGAATCCAGTACGCCGCGGCTTATCGGTCGATCACGGCTGTCTCTGGAATACTGGGTCGCCCGGTCAAGCGGGCGACGACAGCGGGAATGCGGCTACTCCGCCGCCTGCAACGCCGGCGCCGCCTTCTTCGGCGCGATCCAGAACGCGTCGGGCCGCTCGAACAGGAAGCGCGCATTGAGCCGCAGCGCAGCCTGCCAGATCGCGAGCGCGCCGATCACCCCGGCGACGGTGACGATCAGCGACACCGTGCCGATGTCAGGGATGATCCCGCTGCGCAGCAGCAGCGTCCGGGTCGCCGCCATCGGCAGGAAGAAGGCGAGATAGATCACGATCGAATGCTCGCCGCAGAAGCGCAGGACGTTCATCCACTGGGCGCGTGCGAGCAGCGTGCCCATCGTGATGATCGCGCAGGCACCGGCAAAGCCGAGCAGCAGCGAGACGAGCTTCCATTCGCTGGCCCCCGATACGACGAGGCCGGCATTGACCAGCGCCCAGGTGGCGAGCGCCACGAGCGCAAGCGCCGGATGCTTGCGCGCGCGATCCGACAGCGCGAACACGTAAGGCGCGAACAGATAACCCGAATAGAAATAGACGAAGCGCGCGCAGAACTCGTCGATGACGGTCCAGCCGGTCGTGATGCGGGCCGTCTCGAGCGCGGCGGCGACGAGCCAGATCGCGAGCGGCGGGAGCTTGCGTGTCAGTTTTGTGACGACGAAGAAGATCGGCAGCAGATAGATGAACCACAGCGTGCCGAACGGCTCGATGAAGGCTTCGAGATACAAGAGGCCAACGTTGTGCCAGCTTGTGTCGGCCGCGAAAGCGGGCGCCTTGAAGCCGAACTGGATCGTCACCCAGACGACATAGAAATAGGCGAAATGCACCACCTTGCGGTCGAGATAGGTCCGCCAGTCGCGGTCGATCACAAGCGCCAGGAACAGGCCCGAGATCAGGAAGAAATCCGGCATCCGGAACGGCTTTGCGAAGGCTACGAGCACGTGCATGAAACCGGTCTCGCCGGCGGCGAGCTCGACCCCCAGCACCGAATGCATCATCACGACCATGATGATGCAGATGCCTTTGGCATAGTCGACCCAGTCGACCCGCGCGGTGGAAGGGGCCTTGGTGCCCCCGCTCCCTGCGATTGCGCCTGATGGTGCCATGGTGTCCCTTTTCGAGGCGCCTTTTCGCCCGTCCTGTCCGGGTGTGGGGCAGTGTGGGCCCCAGCGGTTTCGGACTTCTTTACCGGTTCAATTCCCATGCCGCTTTTTTGCATGCGGACTGTTCCTTCCCCGCGGGAAAATGCTAAACCGCACCGCGCCGGGGTTTCGTTTTCATTAACCAAACTAGAACAGGGATTTTCATGCGTATCGCGATGATCGGCACGGGCTATGTGGGACTGGTGTCCGGAGCCTGCTTTGCTGATTTCGGTCACGACGTCACCTGCGTCGACAAGGACGAGAAGAAGATCGCGGCGCTCCACCGCGGCGAGATCCCGATCTACGAGCCCGGCCTCGACGAGCTGGTTGCGACCAACGTCAAGGCCAAGCGGCTCGACTTCACCACCGACCTGAAGAAGCCGGTCGCGGACGCCGATGCCGTGTTTATCGCGGTCGGCACGCCCTCGCGCCGCGGCGACGGCCATGCCGATCTGTCCTACGTCTATGCGGCCGCGAAGGAGATCGCGCAGTCGCTTTCCGGCTTCACTGTCGTGGTGACGAAGTCGACCGTGCCGGTCGGCACTGGCGACGAGGTCGAGCGCATCATCCGCGAGGCCAATCCCAACGCCGACGTCGTGGTCGCCTCGAACCCCGAGTTCCTGCGCGAGGGCGCGGCGATCCGTGACTTCAAGTTTCCCGATCGCGTCGTCGTCGGCACCTCCGACGAGCGCGGCCGCAAGGTGATGGGCGACATCTATCGGCCGCTGTCGCTGAACCAGGCGCCGCTGATGTTCACCGCGCGCCGCACCGCCGAGATGATCAAATACGCCGCCAACGCGTTCCTGGCGACCAAGATCACCTTCATCAACGAGATCGCGGACCTGTCCGAAAAGGCCGGCGCCAACGTGCAGGAGGTCGCGCGCGGCATCGGCCTCGACAACCGCATCGGCACCAAGTTCCTGCATGCCGGTCCCGGCTTCGGCGGCTCGTGCTTCCCCAAGGACACCAAGGCGCTGATCAAGATCGCGCAGGATTACGACGTCTCCTTGCGCATCGTCGAATCCGTGCTGGCCGTGAACGAAAACCGCAAGCGCGCGATGGCGCGCAAGGTGAGCCAGGTGCTTGGCGGCAATTTGCGCGGCAAGACCGTCGCCGTGCTCGGCCTCACCTTCAAGCCCGATACCGACGACATGCGTGATGCACCGTCGATCCCGCTGGTCACAGGCCTGATCGACATGGGCGCGAAGGTCAAGGCGTTCGATCCCGTTGGCATGGAGCAGGCCAAGGGTGAGCTGCCTGACATCACCTATTGCGAGGACGCCTATTCCTGCGCGCAAGGCGCCGATGCGCTCGTCATCGTCACCGAATGGGTGCAGTTCCGCGCGCTCGATCTCGACCGGCTGAAGAGCGTCATGGCGCAGCCCGTCGTCGTTGACCTGCGCAACATCTACCGCCCCGAGGACATGGAAGCGGCCGGCTTCGTCTATGAAAGCGTCGGCCGCCCGCCGGTGCAGGGCTGATTGCTGCACATTCTCTTTGAACGAAACCGTCATGGCCGGGCTTGTCCCGGCCATCCACGTCTTGTTCACTGCCAGATGAAAGAACGTGGATGCCCGGCACGAGGCCGGGCATGACGGGTTGATAGATCTTGCCCCGCAGTTTCGACACGCCCCTCCCGATCGATGCCGTGCTCGACGAGCTCTCGCGCACGCTGGAGGCCAATAGTGCCGCCGTGCTGGTGGCGCCGCCCGGGGCCGGCAAGACCACGCGCGTGCCGCTGGCCTTGCTCGATGCGCCCTGGGCCAGGGGCAGGAAGATCATCGTGCTGGAGCCGCGCCGTATCGCGGCGCGTGCCAGCGCCGACCGCATGGCCAAGTCGCTGGGCGAGCGCCCTGGCGAGACCGTCGGCTACCGCGTCCGCTTCGGTTCGAAGATCTCGCGCACGACGCGCATCGAGGTGGTGACCGAGGGCATCTTCACCCGCCAGATCCTCGACGATCCCGAACTGTCAGGCGTTGCCGCCGTGCTGTTCGATGAATTCCACGAGCGCTCGCTCGATGCCGACATGGGCCTTGCGCTGGCCCGCGACGCGCAAACCGGCCTGCGCGAAGATCTGCGCATCCTCGTGATGTCGGCAACGCTCGACGGTGCGCGCGTGGCAAGGCTTCTGGGCGATGCGCCCGTCGTCGAGAGCGAGGGCCGCGCCTTCCCCGTCGAGACGCGCTATCTCGGCCGCAAGGCGGATGCGCCGATCGAGCGGCAGATGGCGGACGCGATCGCAACCGCGCTGCGGGCCGACAGCGGCTCGGTGCTGGCCTTCCTGCCGGGCGCCGCCGAAATCCGCCGCACCCAGAATTTCCTTTCCGAGCGCGTGCAGGACGCTTCGATCGAGATCGTGCCGCTGTTCGGCGCGCTCGACGCCGCCGTGCAGGACCGTGCCATCGCGCCGGCGCCCAAGGGCACGCGCAAGGTGGTGCTGGCGACCTCGATCGCGGAGACCTCGCTGACGATCGAGGGCGTGCGCATCGTGGTCGATTCCGGGCTCGCCCGCGTGCCGCGCTACGAGCCCGACATCGGCCTGACGCGGCTCGAGACCGTGCGCGCCTCCCGCGCGGCGGTGGACCAGCGCCGCGGTCGCGCCGGCCGCACCGAGCCCGGTGTCTGCTACCGGCTCTGGGACGAGCCGCAAACGGCTTCGCTTGCGCCCTACACCCAGCCGGAAATCCTCAGCGCGGATCTATCCTCGTTGGTGCTCGATCTCGCGCAATGGGGCGTCAGCGATCCCGCCACGCTGTCGTTCCTCGATCCGCCGCCCGGGCCGGCCTGGAAGGAAGCGAAGAGCCTGCTGACCGAGCTCAACGCGCTCGACGGCGACGGCCGTATCACCGCGGAGGGCAAGAGCCTGCGCGCACTGGCGCTGCCGCCGCGGCTGGCGCGCATGATCGTGGATTCGCATCGTGCGGGCGAAGGCGAGGCCGCAGCCGAGATCGCCGCCATCATCACCGAGCGCGGGCTTGGCGGCGACAGCGTCGATCTCGAGCACCGGCGGGATCAGTTCCGCCGCGATCGCTCGCCGCGCGCGTCAAGCGCGCGCGACCTCGCGCGGCGCTGGGCCGCGCAGGTGGCGGCATCCGAGAAGGCCGGGCCGCAGGAAGATCTCTCGACCGGTTTGATGCTCGCTTATGCGTTCCCGGACCGCGTCGCGCGCAATCGCGGCAACGGCAGCTTCGTGCTTGCCAATGGCCGCGGCGCCGCCGTCGAGCAGACCTCCTCGCTCGCCCGCGCTCCCTATATCGCGATCGGCGAGATGACCGGCACGGCGGCGAGCGGGCGGATCCTGCTCGCCGCGCCAATCACCGAGGACGAGATCGAGCGGCATTTTGCCGAGCACATCGAGACCGCCGACGAGATTTCGTTCGACCGTGGCGCGATGGCGCTGCGGGCGCGGCGCAAGCGCGTGCTGCATGCGATCACGCTGTCGGAAGCCACCCTCGCACTGTCGCCCTCCGAGGACACCGCGCGCATTCTCGCCGATGGATTGATCGCCGCCGGTCTCGACCGCCTGCCGTGGTCGAAGGCCGCCAAGCAATGGCGCGACCGCGTGATGTTCTTGCGCAAGGCCGAGGGCGACAGCTGGCCCGATCTGTCCGATGACGGATTGATCGCGCGGCGCGACGACTGGCTGGTCCCGGCGCTCTACGACAAGATCGCGCTCAAGGACATTTCCCCCGGCGATCTCTCCGACGCGCTGATGGCGCTGCTGCCCTGGGAGATGCGCGCGCGGCTCGACCGCGAGGCGCCGACGCATTTCGAGACGCCCACAGGGAGCGTGCTCGCGATCGACTACGAGGCCGAGCAGGGGCCGACCATCGCGGTGCGGCTGCAGGAATTGTTCGGCCTCAACACCCATCCCTCGATCGCGGCCGGCAAGGTGCCGCTGGTGCTGGAGCTGCTATCGCCGGCACAGCGCCCGGTGCAGGTGACGCGTGATCTCCCAGGCTTCTGGCGCGGCAGCTACAGCGCGGTGCGCTCCGACCTGCGCGGCCGCTACCCGCGCCACCCCTGGCCCGACGATCCGGCCAATGCGCCGCCGACCCGGCGGGCGAAACCGCGCGGGACGTGACAGAAGCAGACCCTCATGGTGAGGAGCGCGGAACGCGCGTCTCGAACCATGCAGGCCCGGATCTCACGTGGGGCCATCCTTCGAGACGCCCGCTTTCAGCGGGCTCCTCAGGATGAGGACCTGGAATGATTGCGAGCCGCCGCGTTAACCGTCCGCTCATCCTTTTCGCCAAAATGACAGCGCTCCGGCCGCAGCGTCGCTCGCGGTCGGGCGTGCCGCGTGGTGAAATCGGGCTTTCGGCTCGGAAGTGGTGTAATGCGTAACATTATGATCTTCGCGGCCGTCATGATCGGCCTCGGCACCTTCATGGCGCAGATGGCGGACAAGATGAGCTCGGCTTCCGCCACGTCAGCCCCGCGCACGACGGTCGCGGTTGCGTCGGCCGCGCCGACCAGCGGCCGCAGCCTCGCCATTTCCCGCGACGGCCGCGGTCATTTCCAGACCGAGGGCCGGATCGATGGCCAGCGCATCGGCTTCATGGTCGATACCGGCGCCTCCGTGGTCGCGCTCAATGAGACCTCGGCGGCTCGCTTTGGCCTGCGTCCCTCGCGCAGCGAGTACAACGCCACCGTCTCCACCGCCAACGGCACCATCAAGGCCGCGCGCGCCCGCATCGCCATGCTCGATGTCGGCGGCCTCATTGTGCGCGACGTCGACGCCATGGTGCTGCCCGACGCGGCGCTGTCGGAGAACCTGCTCGGCCTCTCCTTCCTGTCCCGCCTGAAGCGGTTCGAGTATTCCAACGGCCAGATGGTGCTGGAGCAATAGGCAGAGCCGGTTGCGATCAGCCGCAGTTCATTTCAAAAGAGATTTCTTGCCTCGGCCGCCCCGGCGGTAACGTTTCTTCGTTACCAAACTGCCGCAATTATCCGCCATAAGCCTGTATTCCCGCCTTCCGCCGCGGCCTGGCATTCGCTAAGGCTGCCTCATTTCCTGCCCTTTCGCGAGACCGTCTCAATGTTCCCGAAGCCGAAATCCGTATTGTTGCCCAACACCTACGCCTTCGAATCCGAGCCGATGGTGAAGCCGACGGGGTTTCGCGAATACGATGCGCGCTGGTTGTTCCAGAAGGAAATCAACCTGATGGGTGTGCAGGCGCTCGGCATGGGGCTGGGCGCGCTGATCGCCGAGCTCGGCGTCCGCCAGGAGATCGTCACCGGCCACGATTTCCGCGGCTATTCGGCCTCGATCAAATATGCGCTGATTTCCGGCCTGATGGCGGCGGGCTGCAAGGTTCACGACATTGGCCTGGCGGTGACGCCGATGGCCTATTTCGCGCAGTTCGATCTCGACGTGCCCGCTGTTGCCATGGTCACGGCCTCGCACAACGACAACGGCTGGACCGGCGTGAAGATGGGCGCCAACCGTCCGCTGACCTTCGGCCCCGACGAGATGACGCGGCTGAAGGAGATCGTGCTCAATGCCGAGTTCAAGAACAAGGCGGGCGGCTCCTACCAATTCCACGAGAACTACCCGGCGCGCTACATCGCCGACCTCACCTCTCGTCCGAAGCTGACGCGCAAGCTGAAGGTGGTCGCGGCCTGTGGCAACGGCACCGCCGGCGCCTTCGCGCCGCAGGTGCTGGAGGCGATCGGCTGCGAGGTGATCCCGCTCGACACCGAGCTCGACCACACCTTCCCGAAATACAATCCGAATCCGGAAGACATGGAGATGCTGCACGCGATCCGCGATGCGGTGCTGCAGCACAAGGCCGATGTCGGCCTCGGCTTCGACGGCGACGGCGACCGCTGCGGCGTCGTCGACAATACCGGCGAGGAGATCTTCGCCGACAAGGTCGGCGTGATGCTGGCGCGCGACATGTCGGCGATCCACAAGGACGCGCAGTTCGTCGTCGACGTGAAATCGACCGGCCTGTTCGTCACCGATCCGGTGCTGCAGAAGCAGGGCGCGAAGGTCGCCTATTGGAAGACCGGCCATTCCTACATGAAGCGCCGCACCAACGAGATGGGCGCGCTCGCGGGCTTCGAGAAGTCAGGCCACTTCTTCTTCAACAAGCCGTTCGGCCGCGGCTATGACGACGGCCTGGTCTCGGCGATCGCGATCTGCGACATGCTCGACCGCGCGCCGGGCAAGTCGATGGCGGACCTGAAGGACGCGCTGCCGAAGACCTGGTCGTCGCCGACCATGTCGCCGCATTGCGCCGACGAGACCAAATACGGCGTCATCGACAAGGTCGTGAAGCACTTCGAAGGCCTGCAGGCAAAGGGCGCCAAGATCGGCGGCCAGGCGATCCGCGATCTCGTCACCGTCAACGGCGTGCGCGTCACGGTCGAGGACGGCAGCTGGGGCCTGGTACGCGCCTCCTCCAACAAGCCCGAACTCGTCGTCGTGGTCGAGAGCCCGGTCTCCGAGCAGCGCATGCACGACATGTTCGAGATGGTGAACAGCGTGCTGCGCACGCATCCCGAGGTCGGCGAGTACAATCAGAAGATTTGAGCGCCTGCGCGCGCTCAGCCTCCGGGCGGGCCGAACAGGGTGCGGAGCTTCGCGGCCGCGCCCCGTGCCTTCCGGGCGTCGCCCAGCATCGCAATCCATTCGCCGAGCGCGATCCGGATCGGGTTGAAGGATGGTGTGCCGCCGACGAGACCGAAGCGGAGCGGCTGGTCGGAGGGCCGTTCGGCGAAGGTCCCGAACAGGCGGTCGAACACG
Organism: Bradyrhizobium sp. LVM 105; assembly: GCF_003957705.1. Classification (NCBI taxonomy): domain Bacteria; kingdom Pseudomonadati; phylum Pseudomonadota; class Alphaproteobacteria; order Hyphomicrobiales; family Nitrobacteraceae; genus Bradyrhizobium; species Bradyrhizobium sp. LVM 105. Next base: position 63,293 of record NZ_QZMV01000012.1, read on the forward strand.
ATCAGGATGCCGCCATAGTTCTTGTCGAGGCACGGCTCGTTGCAGGCATGATGCACGCGATGGTGGCTCGGCGTGTTGAGCACCCATTCCAGGACCCCGAGCTTCGGCCCGAACTGGCTGTGGATGAAGAACTGATAAAGCAGGTTGGTGCCGAGCATTGCCACGATCGCGAACGGATGAAATCCGATCAGCGCCAGTGGCAGGAAGAACAGGAAATTGCCCGAGACGTTTCCGGTCCAGCCGAGCCGGATCGCCGCGGTCAAATTCAGCCGCGTCGTCGAGTGATGTACCGAATGCGTCGCCCACATCCAGCGAATGCGATGCGAGGCGCGATGCTGCCAATAATACAGGAACTCGCTGCCCACGAATAACCCTGCGAGTGCAAGCGGACCGGTCTGCGCGAAGTCGAACAGGCGGTGCTCGTACAGGAACGCGAACGGCATCGCGAGAATGCCTGCCTCGATCGCGCGCAGCAGGTTCTGTCCGAGGGCCACGCCGAAGGAGGCAACGCTCTCGCGCCAGTCGTGGGTATCGCGATGCGCGAGGCGGCCGATGCCGTACTCGAGCAGCATCAGGCCCAGCGCGGTTGCGAGGATCATGCGCCTGAGCGCCGGATCGAGCAGGAGTGAAGCGTAGCCCACGGCATCCTCCTACTTCGGCGCCACGCCGGCACCGACGGCACCGTCGCGCAGCGCCTGGGCACGGGGCAACGTTTGGGCGCAGGAGGAGGAGAGCTGGCCGGCTTGGGATTGCAGGCAGGCGAGGACGCGTCCGCCGCCCGGCGTGACGTTGCTGCAAAGCTTGTCGAAGTCGGTGCGGCAGGCCTGCATCAGACGCCTCGCTTCGCTGCGCATCTGCGGCGTGATCTGGGTTTGCAGCTGGGTCTGGGCAAGCGCGAAGGTCGCGGTCGCGGTCGCGACGCCGAGGGCGACGATGGCTGCAAGTCGCGACAGCGCGATGGGATGGAAGATCGATGACACGGCGATGGTCCTTTCTGATCGGGGCAAGTCTCGCCGTCGCCGCGCGGGGCTGACGCGGCGACGGCGGCGCTGCGTCAGCGCGAGATCGTGCCGGTGCGGGTGTAGCTGTTGCCGGCAGGACCGGTGCGCGTCACGCTGCGCGTGCAGCTTCCGTAGGCGCAGCTTCCCGTCGCGGTGACGTGGGAGGTGCCGCGCGGTCCGGTTGCCGTCGCCGACCTCGTCCAGGCGTTGGCGTCGGCCGCCGCGGCGACCGACAGGGTGCCGATGACGAGGGAGGTGAGGAAGAGCTTGGTCATGTCGTCGTCTCCTTGTGGGGGCTGCCGTGAGCGGGAGCCGTACGGGGAGACTGGAGCCGCGGCGTCTGCGCCGCATTGCCCGGACGAAACGATTGTTAGGGCTTTGTCGGCACCATGTAACACTATGTAACAGCGCCGCCGATGCCCTTGCGCGGAACGCGTGGTCGTCCAAAATGCGGGTGATGAACGCGCATTCGGCCACGATCCTCATGGTGGAGGACGATCCCGAGATCAGCCGCCTCGTCGCCGACTTCATGCGGCGCGAGGGGTTCGAGGTCGCCTGCGTCGCCGACGGCAAGGCGATGGATTCGATGCTCCAGCGCCTGCGGCCCGACCTCGTCATTCTCGACCTGATGCTCCCGGGCGAGGACGGGCTTTCGATCTGCCGCCGCTTGCGCGCCGACGATTCCCTTCCGATCCTGATGCTCACCGCCAAGAGCGACGAGATCGATCGCGTGGTCGGCCTCGAGATGGGCGCGGACGACTATCTCACCAAGCCGTTCGGTCCGCGCGAGCTGCTGGCGCGGGTTCGCGCCATCCTGCGCCGTGCCAACGGGACTCCGGCAAAGCCGCTGGTCCGGCGTTTCGCCTTCGACCGCTTCGTGATCGATCTCGATGCGCGCAGTGTCGAGACGCTCGAGGCCGAGTCGCCGGAACTGCAATTGACCAGCGCCGAGTTCGACCTGCTCGGTTGCTTCGTGCAGCGGCCCCGCCGGGTGCTCACGCGCGACCAGATCCTCGACTGGACGCGGGGACGTTCGGCCGAGCCGTTTGATCGCACTGTCGACATGCTGATCTCGCGGCTGCGCCGCAAGCTCGATGGCGCCAGCCCCGGCTCCAACCTGATCACGACGGTGCGCAATGGCGGCTATCTGTTCACCGCGTCCGTCAAGCAGGTGTCGTGATGCTGCGCGTGACACTCGCGGCGCGGCTCGCCCTCATCGGGCTGGTGGGATTCATCCTGGTGAGTACCGTTGTCGTCGCGATCTTCTATCGGACGACCCTCCGCGAAAACGAGCTGACACGGCCTTCGCCGGCGCGCCTCGACGCGCTGGCCACGCTCCTGGAGCGAACGGACGCCGGTTCACGGCAGGCCGTGCTTGATGCGGTGTCTTCGCCGCAGTTTGCGGTGCGCATCGCGCCGTCGGGCGCGCCGGTCGGCGGGGAGACCCCGCCGCAGCAGCAGGAACTGCGCGACACCTATGCGGCCGGCCTTGCGGGCCGTCCGGTCGAGATCGTGTCGCCGCCGAACCATCGCGCCAGTCGATGGTTTCCCCGCCTCGCGCGGTTGATGGCCAACGCGGTCGAATTCCGCATCGGTCTGCGCAGCGGCGAGTTGCTGATCATCGATGCCTATACCCGCCTGCCGGTCACCCCGTTCGGCCTGCCCGTCGGCTTCGGGGCAGGCCTGTTCGGGTCGGTCGTGGCGCTGCTGGCGCTGCTCGTCATGCAGCGCGAGACGCGGCCGCTGGCGCAACTCGCCGCCGCGGTCGATCGCGTCGACCTGTCGGCCGATCCGCCGCCATTGCCGGATGCGCGACGCAGCGCGCCGGAGATCCGCGCCGTCATCGCCGCATTCAACCGCCTGCAGGGACGGCTTGCCGAGATGCTGCGTGCACGCATGACGCTGGTTGGCGGCATCGCCCACGACGTCAGGACGTTTGCGACACGGCTGCGGCTGCGCGTCGAGCATATCCCTGATGATGCCGAGCGGCAGCGGGCCGTGGCCGATATCGACGACATGATCCGGCTGCTCGACGACGCGCTACTGTCGACGCGGGCGGGCGCCGGCGGATTGTCGCAAGAAATGATCGAGCTCGCCGCGCTGGTGGGGGGCGACGTTCACGACCGCCGCGTCCAGGGCGCAGTCGTCGATCTGGTCGCGGACGAGCGTGCGCGCAACGTCGTCGTGCTCGGCGACCGGCTCGCCCTGCGGCGGGTCTTCGCCAACATCATCGACAACGCGCTCGCCTATGGCCATGCCGCGCATGTGCGCACGGCCCTGAAGGACGGTGCCGTCGTCGTGTCGATCGACGATGAGGGCCCGGGCATCCCCGCCGATCAACGCCAGACCGTGCTGGAGCCGTTCCACCGGATGGAGAAGTCGCGCAATCGCGCGACCGGCGGTGCCGGCCTCGGCCTCGCGGTCGTCCGCAACCTGGTCGAGGCCCATGGCGGAACGATCGAGATCGGCGCGTCACCGGGCGGAGGCACGCGCGTCAGCGTCACCCTGCCGCTGTTTCAGCCGGCTTGAACCGTTTTCGAGCGAAGTGGATACCGGTTCGCGCGAAGAAAACGCGTCAAATGAGGATCGGCGTCAGGCCGCCACCACCGCGGGAATCGGCAATGCGGTGACGGACTTGATCTTCTCCATGGCGAAGCGCGAGGTGACGTTCTTTAGCGGCACGGCGCTGATCAGCTTCTTGTAGAACACGTCATAAGCCTGCATGTCCGCCACCACGACGCGCAGCATGTAATCGACGTCGCCGGCCATGCGATAGAACTCCATCACCTCGGGCATGGCGCTGACGGCTTCGGCGAATTTCTTCAGCCAGGCGTCGGAATGGTCGGAGCTCTCGACCGACACGAACACGGAGATGCCGAGGCCGATCTTGTTCTGGTCGACGAGGGCGACGCGCTTGATGATGACCCCGTCGGCCTCCAGCCGCTGGATTCGCTTCCAGCAGGGGGTCGAGGACAGGCCGACGCGGTCGCCGATCTCGGCGACGGACAGCGAGGCATCCTCCTGAAGCACCATCAGGATCTTGCGGTCGATGGCATCGAGGCGGCGGCTGGTCTCGGGGATCTGCACGGCGACATCAGTCATTTGAAGAACTTTGTTCCATTTCAGGGGCCGATTTTCCTGATATAGAGAAAATCCTTCCACGGCAAGCCTATAATCTCGGCCTATCCCTGGAATTGCTCCAGGGTTAGCTGCGCAAAAGTTGTTCAACTTCAATGCGTTGTGGGGCGGCTTGGCCGCCGCCATGGCGGATGCATTTCAGCGCTGCAGCGACCGCGGCGAATCGCAGTGCCTCCCGTACCTCCGCGCCCTCGGCCAAGCGAAGCGCGAAAGCGCCATGGAAGACGTCGCCGGCGCCAAGCGTATCGACCGCCTCGACCGGGAAGGCCGGCGTCTCCTCGAGCGCGCCTGTCTCGTTCAGCCAGATCGTGCCATTCGGACCGCGGGTGGCTGCGAGGAAGGCGGGCGTCAACCCGGCCAGGCGCCTCAAGGCCGCGCCGTCGTCGGCGATGCCGGCGGTCTCCTGCACCTGCTCGCTGGCGAACAACAGATGCGAGGCGGTCGTGAGCAGGCCGTCCTGCAATGACATCGCGCGGTCGACGCCGACGATGACGGGAATGCCGCGCCGCCGTGCCTCGGTGCAGAGGGAGATCGCGAACGCGGCGCAGCGGCTTTCGACCAGCAGTGCCCGGCAATCGGCGAGCAATATGTCGGCGTCGGGCAGCTCCACGGTCCACAGACGGGGATCGCGATAGATCGTGAGCGTCCGCTCGCCCGAGGGCTCGATCATGATCGCGGAAACCGGCGTGGTCACATCGGGCATGCGCACGATGTGCGTGGTGTCGATGCTCTCCTGCGCCATCTGCGCGAGAATAAAGCCGCTCGAGGTCTCGCGAACGTCACCCATCGGTCCCGCGAACGCGACGCGGCCGCCAAGTCGCGCAACGGCGATGGCGGCATTGAGCGCATTGCCCCCGCAGATCTCGGCGAGATGCGTGGCGTTGGCCTTGCTGCCGCGCGCAGGCACGGCCGCGACCCGAAAGGTGAGGTCGCGCACGGGAATGCCGATGCAGAGGATGCGCGGCGCGGCGTCGGATTGCGCCATCGGCGGTCAGCTCTTGTCGTGGACCCAGCGGCCGAGCAGGTGGTGGGCAATGGCGAAGGGATGCGGGCCGGCGAGTCCGTCCGGATGCGTCCGGGTAAGCATCAGGGCGGCCTCCTCGCGCGTGAACCAGCGCGCGTCTTCCAGCTCCATGCGATCGACGACGATGTCCTCGCTCACGGCCCGCGCGCTGCAGCCGATCATCAGCGACGACGGATAGGGCCAGGGCTGGGTCATGTAATATTGCACGTCGGTGCAGCGAATGCCGGATTCTTCCAGGATCTCGCGGCGCACCGCGTCCTCGATGGTCTCGGCGGCCTCGACGAAGCCGGCGAGGCACGAATACATGCCGGGCGGAAACTGCTTCTGGCGCCCGAGCAGGCACTTGTCGCCGGACGCCACTAGCATGATCACGACCGGGTCGGTGCGCGGAAAGTGCTCGGCCTTGCACGCCGGACAGTCGCGCTTCCAGCCGCCTTCCTTCATCGCGCTGCGCGTGCCGCAATTGGCGCAATAGCCGTGGCGCTGGTGCCAGCTCACCATCGACTTCGCCATCGCGATCGCCGAAAGCTCGTCGGGGGGGATCGCGCCTTGCATCGCCAAGCCGCGCAGCTCGGTCAATGTGTAGTCCTCGCGTCCCACCAGCTTCTCGGCGCCGGCCTGCGATAGGCCCATGCCGAACATCGCGGCGCCGTCGCGAAGCCCAAGGAAGATCGTGCCGGGATTGGCGCCGCACTTCAGCGCCTCGTCGATCGTGAGCAGCGCGCGGATCTTATCGCCCTCGCGCCTCACCAGCAGCGAGTCGCGGTGGACGACATAGGCGCGCGAGGTCGGCTTCTGCTCCATCGCGAACAGCTTCTCCTCGTCGCGCCGCAGATGCGCGGCGCGGTCGAGGATGTTGGTGACGAAGGCCGGCTGCCCCAGCGGAAACGCGTCGAATGCTGACATTATCGTTCTTTCAACCCAACCAGATCTTGCGGCGAAGCGCGCTGATGAAATTCTGAACCTCTGCGGCGTCGTGCGCCAATGGCGGCATCACGCCCCAGACCGGCCGCGGCCAGGCGGCGTCACTGGTGCGGCGCGCGATGATGTGGACGTGAAGCTGCGGCACGAGGTTGCCGAGCGCGGCGATATTGAGCTTGTCGCATTTGGTGATCTCCTTCAGCGCGCGCGAGACGCGGGAGATCTCCGTCATCAGCTGCGCCTGCTGCACCTCGTCGAGATCGATGATCTCGACCGCATCGGGGCGCCGTGGCACCAGCAGCAACCAGGGATAATGCGCGTCCTTGATGACCAGCACCTTGGACAGCGGCAGATCGCCGATGTCGATGGTGTCATCTTTCAGGCGGGAGTGCAGCGACCAGGCGGGTTCGGGCATATGCGTTTCCGGATTGCCCGGCGGGGAACGGGCTTGTTGGTCGCGAGCATACGATAGGGAATTAGCAAGGGGAAGGTTGGCAACTGCATACACGGTCGTCGTCCCCGCGAAGGCGGGGACCTATAACCACAGGGAATAGCTGTTGCGCGAGTCGGCGGCTCCGAGTCCTCGCCAAATTCGATCCTGTGGTTATAGATTCCGGGCTCGCGCTACGCGCGCCCCGGAATGACAGAAAATTACGCCTCCGCCAGCACCCTTGCATTGGCGCGGACCGAGGCTTCACTGACACGAATGCCGAGGCCCGGTTCATCCGGCACCACGACATGGCCGTTGCGATTCGCAACTCGCTCTTCCAGCACGTCCTCGGTCAGCACGTGATGCGGCATGTAGAACTCGCAGCCGAGCGAGATGCCGGGTGTGGCCGCGATCAGCTGCGTGCCGGCGGCAAGGCCAATGCCGCCTTCCCACAGCGTGCCGCCATAGCCGGGCAGGCCGGCGATGTCGGCAATCGCCATGATCGCCTGCGCCTCGAACAGGCCGCCGGCCTTCATCAGCTTGATCGAGACCGCGTCCGCCGCCTCGCGCCGCACCACCTCCATCACGTCGCGGCGGTCGAAGCAGCTTTCGTCGGCGAGCACGGGCGTTTCCAGCGCCGCGGTGAGCTGCGCCATCACGTCCAGATATTTGCGCGGCACCGGCTGCTCGATGAAGGTCGGCGCAAATTCCTCGACATCGCGCAGGATCTTGATCGCGCCGAACGGCGCCAGCGCCTGGTTGTAGTCGACGCGCAGGTCGACCTTGTCGCCGAACTCCTTGCGGATCGCATCGAGATGATCGAGGTCTTCACGATGCGGCTTCACGCCGGTCTTGACCTTGTAGATGACATTGCCGTCCGGAACCATTTTCCGCATGCGGTCGAGATCGGCGGCAAAATCCGGATCGGCGATCGAGAAGGAGAGCGGGACCGTGTCGCGCACCCGGCCGCCGAGCAGGTCGGCGACCGACAGCCCCGACGACTTGCCGACGATGTCGAGCAACGCCATCTCGATTGCGACCTTGGCCTCGGCATGCCCCACGAGCGCGCGGTCGAGCTCGGCCATCAGCGCGCGGATGCGGCGGACCGGCTTGCCGAGCACGACCGGGCGCAGATAGATATCAAGCGCCGAGAAGGCCGCTTCCGGCGTTCCCGTAAAGACCTCCCACGGCGCGGCCTCGCCCCAGCCGACCACGCCGTCGCTGGACGTCAGCTCGATCAGCACGCGCTTGACGGTGCCCTTGACGTTGCCGACGCCCTGCAGGCGCGCCATCTTGATCGGGCTTTCGATCAGGAACAGCCTGATGCGTTCGACGGTTGCTTCGGTCATGTCAGGCCTCCATTGACGTGCCAGACCTGGCCGGTGACGTAGGACGCCTTCGGTGACGCCAGGAAGGCGATGATTTCGGCAACTTCCTCCGGCCGCCCGCGGCGGCGCATTGGAATCAACGCCTCGGTGGCAGCGATCTGCTCGGGCGAGAGCCGGCTCTCGCTGGGCTTGTCCTTGACGATCAGGCCCGGCGCGACCGCGTTGACGGTGATGCCGTCGCTCGCGAGCTCGATCGCTGTGAGGCGCACCAGCGCTTCCAGCGCGGCTCGGCTCGCGGCGGTCGCGGCGAACGGCGCGAATTCGGGCCGGATCGCATGTGCGACGAACGACGACACCGCGACGATGCGCGCTTCGTGGCCCGCACGCAGCAGCGGCAGCGCGGCCTCGACCATCCGCGTGAACGCCAGCGCCGATTCATCCATTGCTTGGCGAAACTGGTCCGCCGGCGTGCCGATCGCGCTGCCGCGGCGGGCATGGCCACCGACGAGGACCAATCCGTCGAGGCGGCCGAAGGCTGTTTGCGCGGCGGCGATGGCGTCGGTGACGGCCGCTTCCTCGGCGAGATCGCCGAGACATTTGGCGACCACAGCGCCGTTCGCTCCGGCTTCCGCCGCGGTGGCGTCCAGGCCTTCTGCGTTGGAACGCGTGTGCAGCACAAGCCCGGTGCCGGGCGCGGCGAGAAGTTTTGCGGTGGCACGGCCGATGCCGCTGGCGGCACCGGTGACGAGATAGACGCGGTTGATATCAGGCATCACGATGTCGCGTTGGCCGGCGGCAGCGCGCCGGTGCGGTGGAAATGGCTGAGGAAGGCGCGCGTGGCGGCTTCCCTTGGATTGTCGATCAGCTGCCGCGCCGGGCCCTCTTCGACCACGACGCCGTCGCGCATGAAGATCAAGCGATCGGCGACCTCTCGGGCGAAGGCGATCTCGTGGGTCACGATCACCATGGTCATGCCTTCGGACGCCAGTTGCTGGATCACGTTCAGCACCTCGCCGACCAATTCGGGGTCGAGCGCCGAGGTCGCCTCGTCGAACAGCATGACGTCAGGCTCCATGGCGAGCGCCCGCGCGATGGCGACGCGCTGCTTCTGGCCGCCGGACAGCGTCGCCGGATATTGGTCTGCCTTTTCGGCGAGGCCGACCTTGGCCAGCTGCGCCCGCGCGAGCTTGTCGGCATCGGCCCTGGCCATGCGACGCACCGTGATCGGCCCCTCCATGACGTTCTGCAGCGTCGTCATGTGCGGGAACAGGTTGAAGTGCTGGAACACCATGCCCGTGGTGGCGCGGAATTTTGCCAGAGTCTTCGTGTCAGGAAGCCTCGTACCATCACCGAACGCGAAGCGGGTGTCGCCGACGCGGACGCTGCCGCCGTCCGGCACTACCAGCAGATTGATGCAGCGGAGCAGGGTCGATTTGCCCGACCCCGACGGGCCGATCAGTGCCACGACGCCGCCCTTGGCGACGTCGAGATTGATGTTCTTGAGGACCTCGTTGCTGCCAAAGCTCTTGCGCAAGGCCCGGATCTCGATTTTCGAAGTGCTATTGGATGACTCGCTCATTCGCTCACCGCCAGTCGCTTCTCGCCGCGGCGGACGATGATGGTGAGCGGGATCAGGATCGCGGCATAGGCGACCGCGACCGCGGTATAGGTCTCCAGCGGCCGGTAGCTGTCATGCGCCGCGACCTGGCTCTGGTAGACGAGGTCGGGCACCGCCAGCACCGAGACCAGCGAGGTGTTCTTGAACTGGATGATGGACTGGTTCATCAGCGCCGGGATCATGCGCTTGATCGCCTGCGGCAGCACGATGCGCCGCATGCTCTGTCCCGGCGTCATGCCGAGGGCGGCGCCGGCCTCCGACTGGCCCTTGTCGATCGAGATGATGCCGCCGCGGATGATCTCCGAATAGAACGAGCCGCCATAGAGCGAGAGCGCCAGCGCCGAGGCCGTGATCGGCGTCATCTCGACGCCGGCGAGGATCGGCAGCGCGTAATAGAACCAGATCAGCTGCACCAGGATCGGCGTGCAGCGGAACGCCTCGATGAAGGTGAGGGCGAGAAGGCGCAACGCCTTGAAGCGCGACAGGCTGCCGATCGCCCCCAACAGGCCGAACAGCAACCCGCATACGACGATGACGATAGTAAAGCCGACGGTGACGCCGAGCCCGTTGAGAAAGAGCCAGCGATAGCTCCAGAGGATGCCGAAGTCCCACTGATACATGCGTGTGTCTTACTCGTCGTGGGTGCCGTTGGCACCGTCATTCCGGGGCGCCCGAAGGGCGAACCCGGAATCTCGAGATTCCGGGTTCTCGCTGCGCGAGCCCCGGAATGACAGTGGAGAATTACAACGAAACGCCCGGCGGAATGTCCGCCTCGGTCACGCCCACCAGCTCCATGTTGGTGATGATCGCGTTGCGGATGAAGCCGAGGCCCTTGTTGAAGTCGATCCAGGTGTTGACGTAATCGCGCCAGGTCTTGTCGGCCTCGCGGCGGAAGCCGGCATTCGACGTGGTGGCGAAGATCGGCGTGGGCAGCACGAGCTGGCCGAGCGAGGGGTTCTTCTTCAGCACGGTCAGCGACAGCATGGTGATCAGGCACTGCGCATCGACGCGGCCGGTTTGCAGCGCGGCTGTCGCGTCGTCGGCGGTCTTCAGCCGCGTGATCTGCGCCTTCGGCGTCAGGCGGCTGATGACCTGGTCGTGCGAGGAGCCCTGGTCGACCGCGATCTTGATGTCGGGCGAGTTCAACTCGGCCCAGCTCTTCGGCTTGAAGTCCTTCTTGCAGAGGATGGCGAAGGCGTTGTTGAAGACCGGCACCGAGAAGTCGATCACGAGCGCGCGCTTCGGGGTCGGGTTGAGGCCGAAGAAGATGTCGATCTTGTTGGCCTGCAGATCCAGCACCGAATTGCCCCAGGTGGTCTCGGTGATCTCGAGCTCGGCCTCCATGTCGTCGGCGAGCCCCTTGGCGATGTCGACGTAGAAGCCCTTCCACTGGCCGCTGGACAGATCCTTCATGTAATACGGCGCGCCGCCGCCGACCGCGCCGATCCGCATCTTCTTGGTGCGGCGGATGCGGGCGAAGGTCGATTCGTTCGGATCGGCGGTCTGCGCCACGGCTGGGGTCGCCAGTGCGGCCGCGGTTACCGCGCCAAGTCCGACAATCGATGCAACATCACGACGTGTAACCATTGGGATCAATCGCTTTTCTGGTTGGGTGGAGTTCCGCATGCGTTTTTAGCAAGGCGGTCCCACCGACGAAAGCACAGCCTATCGGCTGGGCAGACCGGTAATTGCCCGGATGCTGGGCAGGATCAAGTCGTTCGAGCCGATAGCCGCTTGCTTTCCGGCCCTTTTGGCCCCAAATAGGGACCGGGAGATTGGCGGTGGACGAGCCACTCGCCAACCGGGTCAGGTCCGGAAGGAAGCAGCCCTAACGAGGTCCGGATCGGGTCGCTCGTCAGTCTCCTACCTGTTTTTCGAGCGAACCAGCGCCGGCGGCACAGCCGCCAGCGCGCTCCTTTCCGCAAAAGCCGGCCAAGAGACATTTCATTGCGGATCGACCGATGACCGACGCTGGCGCCCCTCCCAATCCCGACAGCGCCGGTCCGGCCGGCAACGCGCCGTACCGGGTGCTGGCGCGCAAATACCGTCCTTCCTCGTTCGACGATCTGATCGGCCAGGAGGCCGTGGTCCGCACCGTCTCCAATGCGTTCGAGACCGGGCGCATTCCGCAGGCCTGGATCCTCACCGGCGTCCGCGGTGTCGGCAAGACCACCACCGCGCGCATCCTGGCCCGTGCGCTCAACTACGAGATGCCGGACGGCTCGGTGAAGGGCCCGACCATCCACATGCCGACCCTGGGCGTGCATTGCCAGGCGATCATGGAAAGCCGGCACATGGACGTGCTGGAGATGGACGCGGCCTCGCACACCGGCGTCGACGACGTCCGCCAGATCAATGACAGCGTGCGCTATGCACCGGCCAGCGCCCGCTACAAGGTCTACATCATCGACGAAGTCCACATGCTGTCGACGGCGGCGTTCAACGCCTTCCTGAAGACGCTGGAGGAGCCGCCGGAGCACGCCAAATTCGTGTTCGCGACGACGGAGATCCGCAAGGTTCCGGTCACGGTGCTGTCGCGCTGCCAGCGTTTCGACCTGCGCCGCGTCGACGCCGACGTGCTGATGAAGCACCTCGCCAACATTGCCGCGAAGGAAAACGTCGAGATCGAGCCGGAGGCGCTCGGCATCATCGCCCGCGCCGCGGAAGGTTCGGTGCGCGATTCGCTGTCGCTGCTCGACCAGGCGATCGCGCATGCGGCAGGCACCGTGAAGGCCGATGCGGTCAGGCAGATGCTGGGGCTCGCCGACCGGACCCGCGTCATCGACCTGTTCGATTCGCTGGCGCGCGGCGACATCGCGGCCGCCTTCAAAGAGTTCCGCGACCAGTACGACGTCGGCGCCGATCCGATCGTCGTGCTCTCGGATCTCGCCGAATTCGTCAATTTCGTCACCCGCGTGAAGATCGTGCCGGCGACCGCCGACAACGTCGCCTATGGCGAGACCGAGCGCGTGCGCGCGAAGGATTTCGCCTCGAAGATCTCGATGCGCGTGCTGTCGCGGATGTGGCAGATGCTGCTCAAGGGCATCACCGAGGTGCAGGCCGCGACGCGGCCCGCGGCGGCCGCCGAGATGGTGCTGGTGCGTATCGCCTATGTCGCCGACCTGCCGACGCCCGATGAAGCCATCAAGATGCTGGAGCAGAACGGCGGCGGCTCGTCGGTCGTGAGCGGCGGAGCTGCGCGGAGCAGCGCGCCGGCCGCGCCGATGTCGTCGGCGGCGCCAGTTCGCATGCCAACATCGTCGCCGCCTTCGTTCGGGGGCGGTGGAGCGCGGCCGCAGATGGCGGCGCCCGCGCCCGATCCGCAAGGGGCGGCGCCGCAACTGCGCATCACGAGCTTCACCCAGCTCGTTGCGCTGGCCGGGCAGAAGCGCGATCTCATGACCAAGGGCGCGCTCGAAGGCGATATGCGCCTCGTCCGTTTCGAGGAGGGCCGGCTGGAAGTCGCGCTCGAGCCGAACGCCTCCAAGACCATGATCTCGGAGCTTGCGAAGAAGTTCGAGCTGTGGACCGGCCGGCGCTGGACGATCGTCGTCTCCAACGAGCAGGGCCAGCCGACGCTGCGCTCGGTGAACCAGGCCGCCAAGCAGGAGCATGCGCGTACCGCCGAGGCCGATCCGCGCGTGCAGGAGGTGCTGTCGCGCTTCCCCGGCGCCAAGGTCGTCGAGGTCCGCAGGCTTGCCCCCGAGACGCCGGAATCCAATATAAACACCGACTATGGCAGTGACGATCCGCCCGACGGTTCCGACGGCGACGATCTCTGAGCCGACCTTTTCAAGGACAGACACCGATGGCTGACTTTCTCGGCATGATGAAGCAGGCGGCGCAGCTGCAGTCCAAGATGCAGGAGATGCAGGAGCAGCTCGCCAACGTGGAAGTCGAGGGCATCTCCGGCGGCGGCCTCGTCGCCGTGCGCATGACCGCGAAGATGGACGTGAAGGGCATCAAGATCGATCCGTCGCTGATGAAGGCGGAAGAGCGCGAGGTGCTGGAAGATTTGCTCGTCACCGCGCTCAGTGATGCCCGCCGCAAGGCGGAGGCCGCCATGCAGGAGAAGATGCAGGCTCTCACCGGTGGGCTCGGCCTGCCGCCGGGGTTGTTCGGCCAGTAATATGGGCGCTGTTGCAGGTCCCGAAATCGAACGGCTGGTCCAGCTGCTCGCACGGCTGCCGGGCCTCGGTCCGCGCTCGGCGCGGCGCGCGGCGCTGCACCTGATCAAGAAGCGCGAAGCGTTGATGATGCCGCTGGCCTCGGCCATGCAGGTGGCGCTGGACAAGGTCCAGGTCTGCAAGACCTGCGGCAACATCGACACGCAAAATCCCTGCACCGTCTGCACCGATCCGAAGCGCGATCCCGCCATCATCGTCGTCGTCGCCGACGTCGCCGATCTCTGGGCGTTGGAGCGGGCCAATGCGACTCAAGGGCGCTATCATGTGCTGGGCGCGACATTGTCTCCGCTCGACGGCGTCGGGCCGCAGGATCTGACCATCGACGCACTGGTAGCCCGCGCCCATGCTGCCGAGGTGCACGAGATCATCCTGGCGCTGAATGCGACGGTCGACGGCCAGACCACGGCGCACTACATCACCGACCTGCTTCAGGACGCCAATGTGAAGGTGACGCGGCTCGCCCATGGCGTTCCCGTCGGCGGCGAGCTTGATTATCTCGACGAAGGTACGCTATCGGCAGCGATGCGGCAGCGCACCCTGTTCTAGCCATTCACAGATCACGGAACGGACGACATGACGAAACTTTTCGCCACACGATTGGCTTTGGTCGCGACGATGGCGATGCTGGTGACCCCGGCCATCTCCGCGCAGCCGGGTGACGAGGCCCCGCCGCCGTCGAAGCCCGGCAAGCCGATCAACAATGGCGACGTGCTGTCGGGCGAGCTGAACGCCATGAAGGTGCGCGACGTCAAGAACGGCAAGCGGGTTCCGATGTATCAGATCACCTCCGAGCCGCGTCGCCTGCCGGCGCCGAACGGCCTGTGCAATCTCGAGACCGGCCCCGAGACCTTCCAGCTCGTCACCTCCAGCGACGCGCAGGCCACGCAGCTGAAATCGTTCGTCGGCAAGGAAATCTCGGTCAAGGTCGACGAAATCGCCTGCGCCAGCGATGCCGGCCAGATGAGCGAAGCCGTGATCACGAAGTGGAGCATCATCAAGAAGCAGTAGGGCGATATCGCCGGGCCGGTGACGAGGACCGCGCCTTGATCTCCGGTTGTGCGTCGAGCATAGTGCAAGCGATCGAACCGCGGAGAGGTCGCTCAGCCGTGCGTGGAATAGCCCTTGCCGTCCTGCTGGTCTTCGCCGGCGCTGCTCCCTGGCCGGTCTCGGCCGCCCAGGACACCGCGTCTTATCCGACGGCCGCAGCTGCGCTCGAGTCGCTGCGCGCCAAGCCGGGGGTGAAGACGTCCATTCAATCCGGCTGGACCGTGATCGAGGACGCGGCCGCTCTGAGCCTGTGGTCGTTTCCGCCGAAGGGACATCCGGCCTATCCGGCAGCCATTCAGCGCCGCGTCGTGCAGGACGGAAGCGAAGTCGTCATCCGAATGAACGTCCTGTGCGAAGCCTCCAAGGCCGCTTGCGATGCGCTGGTCGCCGATTTCGAGGGGCTCAACGGACGCGTTCGGAAAGAGATGCAGCGCTAAAGCATGATCCGGAAAAGTGCGCAGCGGTTTTCCGAAAAGATCATGCTTGAACAACAACCTAAAGCGCGATGACGCTTCATCCTGATCGCATCGCGCCTTAAGCTTACACTCGCACCTGCTGCTCCAACGTTTCGAAATGGCCACGCTTTTGCAGCCACGCCAACAGCATCAGGCTCGGAATGGCGACGAGGACGGAGATCGCGAAGAACATCGGCCAGCCCGTCGCCTTCGCCAGATAGCCCGCGCCCGATGACAAATAGGTGCGCCCCACGGCGGCGAGCGCCGTCAGCAGCGCATACTGGGTCGCGGTGTGCAGCGGGTTCTGGCACAGCGCCGACAGATAGGCGACGAAGATCACGGTGCCGATGGCGTTGCAGAAATTGTCGGAGGTGATCGCGAGGGTCAGCGCCCATTCATTGACGCCGACCAGTGCCAGCCACGAGAACGACAGGTTGGAGATTGCCTGCACGATGCCGCCGATCCACAGGCTCGTTGCGAGCGAATAGCGCCGTGCCACGAAGCCGCCGGCAAAGCCGCCGGCCAAGGTCGCTGCGATGCCGACGCCCTTCACGATCACCGCGTAGTCGTTCCGCGTGAAGCCGATGTCGATCACGAACGGCACGGTCATGTTGCCGGAGAACGCGTCGGTGAATTTGAACAGCACGACGAAGGCAAGCGCCGCCCACGCTTCCTTTCGCTGCAAGAATTCCGAGAATGCGCCCAATGCGGCATGCAATACCCGCATGAGCGCGTCCTCGTTCTGCGTGGCAGCCTCTGCGCGCTTGGATTGTGCCGGCTCGGTGGCGGCCAGCGCCGTCACCGTGCCAATCAGCACCAGAGCCGCCATCACCACATAGCCCCACATCCAGGCGGCGCCACGAGGGACGATCGTCTCGAAGCCGGTGACGATGAACAAGGCGCCCGCGGTCGATATCAGCATGCCGATGCGATAGGCCGCGACATAGGCGGCCATGCCGGCCGCCTGCTCGCTTTCGGGCAGGCTCTCGACGCGGAATGCATCGACGACGATGTCCTGCGTCGAGGACATCGTCGCGACCAGGAGCGCGCCAAGCGCGACGAACAGCGGCGAGCGCGCCGGATCGGTCAGCGCCAACAGCAGGATCGCGCCGATCAGCAGCAGTTGCGAAAACACCAGCCACCCACGCCGACGGCCAAAAGTGCGCGTGAAGAACGGCACATGCAGCGCATCGACCAGAGGCGCCCACAGGAACTTGAGCGTGTACGGCGTTCCAACCAGTGCAAAGAGCCCGATCGTTCCGAGATCGACCCCCGCCTCGGCCATCCATACCAGCAGCGTCGATCCCGACAGCGCCAGCGGCAGCCCCGAGGAGAAGCCGAGAAACAGCACGATCAGCACCCGCGGCTGCAGGTAAACGGCAAGGCTGTCGCGCCAGGAGGCAGCGGGAGCGCCAGCGGAGGAAGTCGCGTCGGGTGCGGTCATGGGGTGGTGTTAGCAGATTCTGGCGGTGATGCCTCGTCTCCCTCTCCCCGTTCTTACGGGGAGAGGGTTGGGGTGAGGGGCATCTCTCCGCACGGGAGGTCGACGATGGACCTGTACCCCCTCACCCGGATCGCGCCGGACGATGCTCCGCATCGCCGGGGCGATCCGACCTCTCCCCGCAAGCGGGGAGAGGTGAAGACGTCACTCCCCCGCCTGGAGCTTCCGCGGAAACAGCTCGCCCGCATCCGTGGCCACCAGCCGCGGTCCCTCCGGGGCGTCGCTCTTGCTGAAATCCAGCTCCTCGATGCGTCCCGCGCGCTTTTCGATCTTGTCGGCGGAGATCAGCACCTGGCGGACGTCCTCGTTCACGTCGGCGAAATGCTTCTGCAGCTTGAGCACGCGGTCGCGCAGGCGGCCGAGATCGTCGCCGAGCTTGATCACCTCGGTGCGGATCTGGTCGGCGGCATCGCGCATGCGCGCGTCCTTCATGATCTGCTGCATCACCTGGATCGCGAGCATCAGCAGCGACGGCGACACCAGCACGACGCGGGCGCGATAGGCCTTCTGGATCACGTCGTCGAAACCGTCGTGGATCTCGGCGTAGACCGATTCCGACGGCACGAACATCAGCGCCATCTCCTGGGTCTCGCCGGCGACGAGATACTTTTCGGCGATGTCGCTGACATGCTTCATCACGTCGCCGCGCAGCCGCTGCGTGGCGATTCGCCGCTCCTCGTCGGTGCGGGCGTCGTGCAGCGCCGTCATCGCCTCCAGCGGAAATTTCGCGTCGATGCAGAGTGGGCGCTGGTCGGGCAGGAACACGACGCAATCCGGCCGCTTGCCGGTCGAGAGCGTGAACTGGAACTCGTAGGCCCCCTTGGGGAGGCCGTCCTGGACGATCGCCTCCATCCGCGCCTGACCGAAGGCGCCGCGCGACTGCTTGTTGGAGAGCACGTCGCGCAAGGTGGTCACCTGGGTGGTGAGGTCGGTGAGGTTCTTGTGCGCGCTGTCGATGATGCCGAGCCGCTCATGCAGCGCGCGCAGGCTCTCCATGGTGTTGCGGGTCGAATGTTCCATGGACTGGCCGACGCGATGGGTCACCGAATCCAGCCGTTCGTTGACCGCCCGCGCCATCTCGGCCTGGCGGCCGGCCAGCGCCTGGGTCATGGCGTCGACCCGGCCGGAGGATTCGCTCTGGGCCCGCAGCACCTCACTCAGGCGTTCCTCGAGCTCGTCGGCCCGGATCGCGTGCGCCATTGCGAGTTCCGCGCCGCGCCGCCCGGACCGCGCGATGACGATGGCGATCACCACCAGCAGGACGAGGACAAGCGCACCAAAGCCGATCAGCGCGTGGAAGGTGCGCACCGGCCAGTCGTCCAGCATGAAAATGATCTCGTTCATGGCGACCGTTCTAGCCGATTCGCCGGTGCTGGCGAACGAATAGCGAACGTTCAGGGTTAATCGCCCGCTTATTTCTATGGTTAACGGAAAGCGAATTTTTATGGTTAGCGAGGGGTTAACAGGGTTCCGGGCCGCATTGACCGTATCCGGCATGGGGCTTAAATCGCGGCCATGGCCCTCAGAGAAATCATCATCCTGCCCGACAAGCAGCTGCGTCTGGTCTCCAAGCCGATCGAGAAGGTCACCTCGGAGATCCGCAAGCTTGCCGACGACATGTTCGAGACCATGTACGACGCGCCCGGCATCGGCCTCGCTGCGATCCAGGTCGCGCAGCCGCTGCGGCTGATCACCATGGACCTCGCCAAGCGCGACGAGAACGGCGAGACCAAGCCGCTGCCGCGCGTCTTCATCAACCCCGAGATCATCGCCTCCTCCGAGGAACTGTCCATTTACGAGGAAGGCTGCCTCTCGATTCCTGAATATTACGAGGAGGTCGAGCGCCCTGCGAGGGTGCGCGTGCGCTTCACCGATCTCGACGGCAAGGTGCACGAGGAGGACGCCGAAGGCCTCTTTGCCACCTGCATCCAGCACGAGATCGACCATCTCAACGGCGTGCTGTTCGTCGATTACCTCTCCAAGCTCAAGCGCGACCGCGTGATGAAGAAGTTCGAGAAAGCCGCCAAGCGCGCGGCGGAGTAGGCCACGTCCTCCGCCGTCATGCCCGGCCTTGTGCCGGGCATCCACGTTCTTTGCCGCCCCGAGCAGGAAGAACGTGGATGGCCGGGACAAGCCCGGCCATGACGAGTACCTTGCTCGTTGTTCGAGGATTGTCTCGTCACATGCCCCTCCGCCTGATCTTCATGGGCACGCCCGATTTCTCCGTGCCGACGCTGCTCGAGCTGGTCGCGCATGGCCACGAGATCGTCGCCGTCTACACCCGTGCGCCGAAGCCGGGCGGGCGGCGCGGGCTGCAATTGCAGCCGACCCCGGTCGAGGAAGCCGCGCGAAAGCTCGGCGTGCCCGTGCTGACGCCGAAGACGCTGAAGACCCAGGAAGCGCTCGACGAATTTCGTGCCTTCGAGGCCGATGCCGCCGTCGTGGTCGCTTACGGCATGATCCTGCCGCAGGCGATCCTCGATGCGCCCAAGCTCGGCTGCTACAATCTGCACGCTTCGCTGCTGCCGCGCTGGCGTGGCGCCGCCCCGATCAACCGCGCGATCATGGCCGGCGATGCCGAGAGCGGCGTGATGGTGATGAAGATGGATGTCGGCCTCGATACCGGCGACGTCGCGATGGCCGAGCGTCTTGCCATCACCGACAGTATGACAGCGCTCGATCTGCACGACCGGCTCTCGCGTCTCGGTGCCGATCTGATGGTACGGGCGATGGCCGCGCTCGACCGCGGCGGGCTCCAGCTCAAGAAGCAGAGCGCGGACGGCGTCAGCTACGCCGCCAAGATCGACAAGGCCGAGGCGCGGATCGACTGGCGCAAGCCGGCGCGCGAGGTGCTGCGCCACATCCACGGCCTGTCGCCGTTCCCCGGCGCCTGGGCCGAGCTTGAGAACGCGCGCGTCAAGATCCTGCGCTGTGAGCTGGCGCAAGGCGCCGGCGAGCCGGGCGCGGTGCTCGACGATCAACTCACCATCGCCTGCGGCGAGGGCGCGATCCGCATCATCGAGCTCCAGCGCGAGGGCAAGGGCCGGATGCAGGCTGCCGACTTCCTGCGCGGCGTGCCGTTGAAGGCGGGAGCCAAATTCACCTGACACTGTCATACCCCGCGCAGGCGGGGTATCCAGTAAGCCGAGGCTTCTCGGTCGAACCGATAGGCCGCCGCGTACTGGATCGCCCGGTCAAGCCGGGCGATGACAGCAAACTGGAAACCGATGCCCCGCTACAAGCTCACCATCGAATATGACGGCGCGCCGTTTTTCGGCTGGCAGGTGCAGGACACGCTGCCCTCGGTTCAGGGCGCGCTGGAAGCGGCCGTGAAGGCGATGACGGGGGCGGACCTGCGGGTGCATGGCGCCGGCCGCACCGATGCCGGCGTGCACGCGCGCGGTCAGGTCGCGCATGTCGACGTCGACAAGCAATTCCCGCCGGGGCGTTTTCGCGACGGGCTCAACGCGCATCTGCGCCCGCATCCGATCGCGGTGTTAGAGGCCGAGATCGTGCCCGACAGCTTCGAGGCGCGCTTCTCGGCGGTGAAGCGGCACTACCGCTATCGCGTCATCAACACCCGCGCCAATCTCGCGCTCGATGCCGGCCACGCCTGGCGCGTGCCGCGCAAGCTCGATGCCGAGGCGATGCATGCGGCAGCCCAGCGCCTGCTCGGCAGGCACGATTTCACCACCTTCCGCGATACCGAGTGTCAGGCCAAGTCGCCGGAGAAGACGCTCGACCAGCTCGACGTGATGCGCGACGGCCGCGAGATCATAATCGTCACCTCGGCGCGCTCGTTCCTGCACAGCCAGGTCCGCTCGATGGTGGGATCGCTGGTCTGGGTCGGCGAGGGCCGCTGGACCGCCGACGATCTCTCCGCAGCGCTCGCCGCCCGCAACCGCGCCGCCTGCGGCATCGTCGCGCCGCCCGAGGGCCTGTATCTGATGAAGGTGGATTATTAGCCGCTGAAGCCGCCACTGTCGTCATGGCCGGGCTTGTCCCGGCCATCCACGCTCTTTCTTTCCAGAGGCGCCGAAGAACGTGGATGCCCGGGACAAGCCCGGGCATGACGGCGGAAGGCCGGCGGTTCGCGACTACCCGAAATACCGCGTCAGTATCCCGCGATACACCTTCGTCAGTTTCTCCAGATCGGCAACCGGCACCCGCTCGTCGATCTGGTGCATGGTCTGCCCGACCAGCCCGAACTCGATCACCGGGCAATAGCTCGCAATGAAGCGCGCATCCGACGTGCCACCCGACGTCGACAGCTCCGGCTTGCGCCCGGTCACCTCCTCGATCGCGGCGACGGCGAGATCGGTGAACGGCCCTGGCTTGGTCACGAACACGTTCGAGTTCGAGGGCTCCCAGACGATGCGGGCCTTGATGCGGTTGCCGCAGGCTTTGGCGAGGCGCGTCTCCACCAGCTCGCGCAAGCTCGCCTGGGTGTGATTGTCGTTATAGCGGATGTTGAACTTGGCGCGGGCTTCGCCGGGGATGACGTTGAAGGCCTTGTTGCCGACGTCGACCGAGACGAATTCGAGATTGGACGCCTGGAACTGCGCACTGCCATGGTCGAGCGGCTCGTCGGAGATCGCCACAATCAGCCGCGAAATGTCCGGCACCGGATTGGAGGCGCGATGCGGGTAGGCGACGTGACCCTGCACGCCGTCGACGACGAGCGTGCCGGATTGCGAGCCGCGGCGGCCGACCTTGATGGTGTCGCCGAGCGTCTCGACATTGGAGGGCTCGCCAAGCACGCAATGATCGAACTTCTCGCCGCGCGCGGCGGCCCATTTCAACAGCTTGATGGTGCCGTTGATCGAGACGTCTTCTTCATCGCCGGTGATCAGGAACGAGATCGAGCCCGAGCCTGATTTTTGGCCGTCGGCACGCGGCTTGCCGCCGTTGGCGGCGAGATGCTCCAGCACCGCTGCGACCGAGCAGGCAATGCCGCCCTTCATGTCGACCGCGCCGCGGCCGTGCAGGATCCCGTCCTTCACTTCGCCGGAGAACGCACCGACGCTCCAGGCGCTCTCCTCGCCCGGCGGCACCACGTCGGTGTGGCCGGCAAAGGTGATGTGCGGCCCTTCGCTGCCGATCCGCGCGTAGAGATTGTCGACGTCGGCCGTGCCCGGCTCGCTGAATGTCACGCGGTGACAGGTGAATCCGGCAGCGCCGAGGACTTTTTCGAGCACCCCGAGTGCACCGGCATCGACCGGGGTTACTGAGGGGCATCGGATGAGGTCGCGGGCAATGGAGAGAGCATCGGTCATGCGCCCCGCTTAACATGCATGCCGCCGGGTGGGCTAGCATGAGGCGGGACAATTTCAATCTCGCGGCTCTGGTCCCAGCCTCTTGCGGAGGTCGCCGCGGGCGTGGAATCGTCCTCGGCTTTCGGATCGGGACCGAACCGGTTGGGCCCCTGGGTGCCGCGCAAGAATCCGGTCTCGACAAAAGCGGCGACGGAGAGGATCACGCCTCCCAGCGCGAGCGGCAGCATCCAGTAGGTGTCCGGAAGGCGGTCCTCGAACTGATTGTAGAGGCCCGGAAGCACGAAATAGGCGAGCAGCCACCATGCGCTCTTGTCGCGGTCATGCAGGCGCTTCACGACGATCGCGAGATAGGTCCAGAGCATCAACGCGGTTGCGGCCAACTTGAGCAGCAGCAGCGGCAGATTGTCCAGCAGCGACCATCGGTAGGCTCTGGGATCGACGATCTTGAAGACGTCGTCGGCATTCAGATCGAAGGATCCGACCTCGCCGCCGAGCACGGAGATGATTCCTACGTAGAGCGAGACCAGCAGGATCATGCCGAACAGGACAGAGATCAGGCTGCACCAGAACCCGGTGCGGCGCATGCGGCCGTCGAAGCGGAAGAGATACCAGGTCCAGCGCATCCGAGGGGCTCCAGGCGGGACGGGCCGCCCGAAGATTGGTCGCGATGCAGGGAGGGTGGGTTCGATACAGTACAAACCCGTCATCCCCGCGCAACGGCGAAGCCGTTGTCGCTGGAAGTGCGAGTGGCGCGATGCGAAGCATCGCGCCGGGAGCCTCGAAGGATGAACGGTCTAAAGCGCGATGCGATTGGGATGAATCGTCATCGCGCTTTAGGTTGTTGTTTAAGCATGATCTTTTCGGAAAACCGCTGCGCACTTTTCCGGATCATGCTCTAGGTGTTGCGGCAGCCGGCCCGTCGCCCTTCGAGGGCCGCCGAAGAGGCGGCCACCTCAGGGTGACGGGGATAGATGTGGTGCGTGGCGCCCATCAATCCCGCAGCAGCTCGTTGATGCTGGTCTTCGACCGCGTGCGCTCGTCGACGCGCTTGACGATGACGGCGCAGGCGGTGCTGGGGCCGATCTGGCCGTTCTTCATCGGCTTGCCGGGCAGGGCGCCGGGCACCACCACCGAATATTCGGGCACTTCGCCCATGAAGACCTCGCCGGTCTCGCGGTCGACGACCTTGGTCGAGGCGCCCAGGAACACGCCCATCGCCAGCACCGCGCCCTTGCGCACGATCACGCCTTCGGCGACCTCGCTGCGCGCACCGATGAAGCAATCGTCCTCGATGATCACGGGCTCGGCCTGCAGCGGCTCGAGCACGCCGCCAATGCCGGCGCCGCCGGAGATGTGCACGCGCTTACCGATCTGCGCGCAGGAGCCGACGGTGGCCCAGGTGTCGACCATGGTGCTCTCATCGACATAGGCGCCGAGATTGACGAAGGACGGCATCAGCACGACGTTCTTGGCGATGAAGGCCGAGCGGCGCACCACGGCGCCGGGCACCGCGCGAAAACCGGCATCGCGGAAACGGTTCTCGCCCCAACCCTCGAACTTCGAGGGCACCTTGTCCCACCAGGTCGCCTTGCCCGGGCCGCCATTGATGACGCCCATGTCGTTGAGGCGGAACGAGAGCAGCACCGCCTTCTTCAGCCATTGATTGACCTTCCACTTGCCGTCAGCGCCGCGCTCGGCAACGCGCGCCTCACCCTTGTCCAGGGTCTCCAGCGCCTGGTCCACGGCCTCGCGCACCTCGCCCTTGGTCGAGGTCGAGATGGTCTCGCGCGCGTCGAAGGCGCTGTTGATGGTGGATTCGAGGGCTGCAAGGGACATCGGGATTTCCTCTGGGGAAGGCGTGGTTTCGCGTGAATTGGAGCGCTTTTTCGGGATTTGGGCCGGGAGAGTCAAGCTTGGTTCGGTGTCATCACCCGCGAAAGCGGGTGATCCAGTACGCCGCAGCCGTCGTGATGAATCGAGATGCTGGTGATTACTGGATACCCCGCCTTCGCGGGGTATGACGGCTACGTTGGGTGGGACAACCCAGCCAAAAACCCCGCCAGATCATCCGTGACGTAGTCGACATGAGCGGCGTCCCGCCCCTCCAGTTCCCAGTCCTCGCGCACCACCTCCTTCGTGCCGTCCGGCACCACCAGCACCGTGGTCATGCCCAGCGCGTGCGGGACGGTGAGGTTGCGGGCGAGGTCCTCGAACATGGCGGCCCGGGTGGGATCGACCGAATGGTCGGAGAGGAATTTCCGATACGTCTGTGCCGCCGGCTTCGGCTCGAATTCGGCGGCAATGATGTCGAACACGCCGTCGAAATGCGAGGCGAAGCCGAGTCGCGCCAGCACCGCATCGACATGGTCGACCGAGCCGTTGGTCAGGATCAGCTTGCGCCCCGACAATTTTGCGATGGCTTCGCCGAGTGCCGGGTTCGGCTCCAGCGGCGAGTGGTCGATCTTGTGGACGTAGGCGAGATAGTCGTCGGCGGAAACGCCATGCAGGGTCATCATGCCGCGCATGGTGGTGCCGAAGCGACGGTAATAGTCCTTCTGGATGTTGCGTGCTTCGTCCGGGCCGACATTCAGCCAGTTGCAGACGAACTCCCCGATCCGCGCATCGACCTGCTGCCACAGGTTGACGTGATGCGGATAGAGCGTGTTGTCGAGGTCGAACACCCAGGTGTCGACATGCGCGAAGGTGCGGGGCAGGGTCATTGCAACTCTCTCGCTCACGGCGCGGCAAACCGCAGCGTCTTGCCGCTGCTGGACATGTCGACCGCGCTAAAGCCCGTCGCCGAAAATCCGCGCGCGCCGCAATCGGTCTGCTCATTGGTCTCGAACTTGGTCTCGCGCGTGCACAGCTGCCTGTCGCCGCCCCAGTTCAGCGGTCTGTCCTTCAGCTTGACGGTGCGGTTGTCGGCGTCGACCG
This sequence comes from Bradyrhizobium sp. LVM 105, assembly GCF_003957705.1. Classification (NCBI taxonomy): domain Bacteria; kingdom Pseudomonadati; phylum Pseudomonadota; class Alphaproteobacteria; order Hyphomicrobiales; family Nitrobacteraceae; genus Bradyrhizobium; species Bradyrhizobium sp. LVM 105. The sequence continues at coordinate 88,153 of NZ_QZMV01000012.1, forward strand.
CCTCCGCGAAGCTGAAGATCTGTTTCGGCTGGCCGGTCACGTCGGGATGCAGGCAGGTCTTGGGATCGATGCGATACCAGCCGCGGCTGGTCACGGACTTGCCGTCGTCGGTCGCGATCGCCGCCATCACCTTGTGCGGCGTGTCGTTGCACCAGGTGAGGCCGGTCGCAGACGGCGTCTGCAACGCATCGACCATGGTCTTGAAGAAGCCTGGCGAGCCCACGACGTCCGACGACAGGCCGCGGCTCTTCAGGAACGCGGCCAGCGCGGCCTGCGTCTTCGGCCCGTCGACGCCGTCGATCGGCGCGGCGTCATAGCCTGCGATCACCAGCAGCCGCTGGATGCCGGCAAGCCGCGCCTGCTCGTCGTCATATTCGGAATCCTCGGCGAGGTAGGCAACGAGGTTGCCGTCCGCGCCTTGCGTCGGCGTCACTTGCGTGAATGAGGCCTGGGCCTGGCCGGTGCGGCATTGCCGGGCCGCCGCAATGACGAAATTGTCCTGGGCGACACAGAGCATGTCGCTGCCGCTCTGCGGGATCGGGGAGGCGCCATAGACGCCGAGGGCGCGGGCGTTGAGCAAGATGCGGTCGGCGGTCAGCGTACCCTGCACCACCACGCGGCAGGTGGCGGGGTCGATCCTGAACCAGCCGCGCGTTGCGGTCGCCGCCTTGTCGTCGATGCCGATCGCGGCCTCGACCACATAGGACATGCGGTTGCAGATCTTGAGGTCGGCGAAGGCGGGGGCGGAGGAAACGACGAACGAGACGGCCGCGGCCGGCAGCGTCATCAGGAAGCGGGTGAGGCGGGAGCGGCGAGCCCTCGATCCGTCATGCCCGGCCTTGTGCCGGGCATCCACGTTCTTGGCTCCGGACGAAAGATCGTGGATGGCCGGGACGAGCCCGGCCATGACGCCCGTCTGTGTCCGCTCCCGCTTCACTTGTGGATCAGCGTTCCCGTGCCCTGGTTGGTGAAGAGCTCGAGCAGCACTGCGTGCTGCATCTTGCCGTCGATGATGACGACGCCCTCGACGCCCTGCTCCAGCGCGTAGATGCAGGTCTCGACCTTCGGGATCATGCCGCCGGAAATGGTGCCGTCGGCGATCAGCTTGCGCGCGTCCTTGACCGACAATTGCGGGATCAGCTTCTTCGACTTGTCGAGTACGCCCGGCACGTCGGTGAGCAGCAACAGGCGCTTGGCCTTCAGCGCGCCGGCGACCGCACCGGCAAAGGTATCGGCGTTGACGTTCAGCGTCTGGCCTTCCTTGGAGGTCGCGAGCGGCGCCAGCACCGGGATCAACTCGTAGCCGATCAGCTGGTTGAGCAGCGTGAGATCGACCTTCTCGGGGTCGCCGACGAAGCCGAGATCGATCGCCTTCTCGATGTTCGAGCCCGGATCGACGATGGTGCGTGTCGTCTTCGACGCCTTCACCATGTTGCCGTCCTTGCCCGACAGCCCGACGGCCTTGCCGCCGGCCTCGTTGATGTAGCCGACGATCTGCTTGTTGACCGAGCCGGCGAGCACCATCTCGACGATCTCGATGGTCGCGGCATCCGTGATGCGCAGGCCGGCCGCGAATTCCGACTGAATGCCGAGGCGCTTGAGCATGGTCGCGATCTGCGGTCCGCCGCCATGCACCACGACGGGATTGATCGCAGTCTGCTCGAGCAGCACGATGTCGCGGGCAAAGTTCTTGGCGGTCTCCTCGTCGCCCATGGCATGGCCGCCATATTTGATGACGATGGTTTCCTCGTCATATTGCTGCATGTGCGGCAGCGCTTCGGACAGGATGCGGGCCTGGTCGAGCGGGGAGATGTCGGTCATGTCGCGGTCTCGCTGGCGGAACGGTCGGTGCGCGTTCTATCCGATTGGCGGGCGCGGCGCAAAGTGTGGTGTTCGCTCTTACCCTCCCCTGGAGGGGGAGGGTCGATCGCGCGCAGCGCGAGCGGGGTGGGGTGACGGCCTCTCGGCGATGAGCAGTGCCCGAGTGGAGAGATCACCCCACCCCGGCGCACATTTCGCTACGCTCAATGTGCGCCGACCCTCCCCCTCCAGGGGAGGGTAAGAGAGCGTCACTTCCTCGCCATCACCGCGGCCAGCGTCACCGCCAGCCAGCCCGCGATCATCACCGTTCCGCCTGTCGGCGCCGCCATCGGAAACAGCGCGTGTCCGGCATATTGCCGCAAGGTGAGGTCGCCCGCGAACAGCGCGGCGCCGCCCGCCAAGCCGAACGCGGCGACGAGGCCAATTCCGCCATGCAGAAGGCCGCGCGCGAGCACGGCGATCACGGCGAGTATGGCGGTTGCATGAAACAGCAGCATGGTGCTCGCCGTGGCAAGCCGGCTCGCATCCGCGCCGTGGGCGGAGGCCGCGGCCAGCGCGACGCCGGCGGCGCCCATCAATCCGGCAAGCCCGATCAGGAGGCGATGGGCCGCCATTACTTGCTCCGCTCTTCCAGCAGCTTCGCCATCGCGGCGCGCAGGCTCGCCATGCCGGTCGAGCTGCGCGACGATGTCGCGAGCACGTTCGGGAACGCGGCCGGATGTTTGGCCAGCGCGGCCTCGGTCTCGGCGATGCGCGCCTGCAACTCGGACGCCTTCACCTGATCGGCCTTGGTCAGCACGACCTGGTAGCTGACGGCGGAGCGGTCGAGCGTGCCCAGGACTTCGAGATCGACGTCCTTGAGTCCATGGCGTGCGTCGATCAGCACGTAGACGCGGGCGAGCGAGGCGCGTCCGAGCAGGAATTTGTGGATCAGCTCGGTCCAGGACGCGACCTGGCTCTTCGGCGCCTTGGCATAGCCGTAGCCGGGCATGTCGACGAGACGCAGGTCGGACTTCCCCGGGACCTCGAAGAAGATCAGCTCCTGGGTGCGGCCCGGCGTGTGCGAGGTGCGCGCCAGCGCGTTGCGCCCCGTGAGCGCGTTGATCAGGCTCGACTTGCCGACATTGGAGCGGCCGGCAAAGGCGACCTCCAGCCCCGCCATCGGCGGCAGCGTCTGGATCGAGGGCGAGGCCCAGATGAACTGCCAGTCGCGGGCGAATAGCTTGCGCCCGGCCTCGATCAGCTTCGCATCTTTGTCGTCGGTCATGCGAAGCCTCGCTGCTTCCCCGCGTCATTGCGAGCGAAGCGAAGCAATCCAGACTTTCTCAGCGGAAACAGTCTGGATTGCTTCGTCGCTTCGCTCCTCGCAATGACGATTACGTCGCCTTCCGCGCGAACGTCGCCTTGAGATTGTCGAACAGCTCCACCTTCACGCCGTTGCGGCGCATGATGTAGCTCTGCTGGATCACCGAGAGCAAATTGTTCCAGGCCCAGTAGATCACGAGGCCCGCGGGGAAGCCCGCCAGCATGAAGGTGAAGATCAGCGGCATCCAGTTGAAGATGATCTGCTGCGTCGGATCCGGCGGCGTCGGGTTCAGCTTCATCTGGAACCACATCGTGATGCCCATGATGATCGGCCAGATGCCGAGCGCGAGGTAATAGCCGAACACCGGAATCGTGGTCGGATCGAACGGGATCAGCCCGAACAGGTTGAACAGGTTGGTCGGGTCCGGCGCCGAGAGGTCCTTGATCCAGCCGTAGAACGGCGCGTGCCGCATCTCGATGGTGACGAACAGCACCTTGTAGAGCGCGAAGAATACCGGGATCTGGATCAGCACGGGAAGACAGCCGGCGACCGGATTGATCTTCTCCTTGCGGTAGATCTCCATCATCTCCTGCTGCTGCTTCACCTTGTCGTCGGGGAAGCGTTCTTTCAGCGCCTGGAGCTGCGGCTGGACCGACTTCATCTTCGCCATCGAGGCGTAGGACTTGTTCGCCAGCGGGAAGAACAACAGCTTCACGATCACGGTCACGAGCAGGATCGAGATGCCGAAATTGCCGAAGAAGCGGAAGAAGAAGTCGAGGCCGAGGAACATCGGCTTGGTGAGGAAGTGGAACCAGCCCCAGTCGATCAGCAGATCGAAATGGTTGAGGCCGAGCTCCTTGTTGTAGCCGCCATGGCCGGCGAGCGGGAAGTTGATGCCGACCACGCCGGCTTCCTTGGCGCCCGCGAACAGCCGCGCGTTCGCCGTCGCGGTGCCGCCGATCGCGACCGTGACGGGGTCGAGCAGATAATCGGTCTGATAGGTGTGAACCTTGCCGACGGGGTTCGACGAGAACCGCGCCTGCAGCCGCGCATTGGTGTCGGGCAGCAGCGCCGAGGCCCAATACTTGTCGGTGATGCCGAGCCAGCCATTGGTGACGTTGTTGAAATTCACCTGCTTGGCTTCGTCGACCTGCTTGTAGGCATATTCCTTCAGCTTCTCGTCGCCGAGATAGCCGATCAGGCCTTCATGCAGGATGTAATAGCCGGAAACTTGCGGCGCGCCATGGCGCGAGATCAGCGCGAACGGATAGAGCGTGACAGGCGCATTGCCGACGTTGCTCACCTCGTCCTTGACCGTGAAAAGATAATGGTCGTCGACGGCGATGGTGCGGCGGAAGGTGAGGCCGTCGCCATTGTCCCATTTCAGGATCACGGGCGTCGACGGCGTCAGGCTGCCGCTGCCCTCCTGCTGCCAGACGGTCTGGGCATCCGGCATCTTTGCCGTCACGCCCGTCGCCGCAACCCAGCCGAATTCGGCGTAATAGGGCTCCGCCGTGCCCGAGGGCGAATAGAGGACGATCGGCGGCGATCTGGGATCGACCGTCTCGCGATATTGCACCAGCGCGATGTCGTCGATGCGGCCGCCCTTCAGCGAGATGCTGCCGACGATCCGCGGCGTCTCGATCTTCACGCGCGGGCTGGCTGCAATGGCGGTCTCGCGGGCGACGACCGGCTGGACCTGGTTCACCGCCGGCGTCGACGGCTGGGCCGCGCCGGGCTGCGGCGCGCTGCCTGGCGTCGCCGGCGCGCCGCCTGGCGTCGCGGACGCGCTCGGCTGGGGCGTGCTGCCCTTCTGCAGCTCGGCCTGCGTCTGCTGCTGGGCGCGCTGCTTCTCCATCTGCGGCACGTTGTAGAAATATTGCCACGCGATCAGCACCAGGCCGGACAGAATGACGGCGAGGATGGTATTACGATTGTCGGTCATCTCGATTGTCTCGTCATCAATCTGGTTTGCGGCTGGTCGCTGCGGCGGGACCAGGCCTGTGGCCGCGCGCCTTGGCCGTATGCCGCGCGGGCTTCGTGAACGCTATGCGCAGATCGTCGAGCATGGTGGCGAAGGGGCGCGAGAGCGCGTCCTTTCGGCCAACCAGCACATAATCATGATGGGGCGGGATCGATACCGGATCGAGCCGCTTCACCAATTCGCGAAGCCGGCGCCGGATGCGATTGCGCTCGGGGGCGTTGCCGTTCTTTTTGGTGACGGTGAAGCCGATCCGGATCGGGCCGCCGTCATCGCGGGGACGGCTTTGCAGGACGAACGCAGGACTGTTCACCCGCGCGCCATTGGCAACGGCGAGGAAATCCGCCCGCTGCCTCAGCCGATCCATGATGAAATCCCAAAAGGGGGTCTGGCTCAGGCGCTCAGACGCTTGCGACCGCGCGCGCGGCGGGCGGCGAGAACCTTGCGGCCGCCGGCAGTGGCGAGACGGGCACGGAAGCCGTGACGGCGCTTGCGCACCAGTTTGCTGGGTTGATAAGTCCGCTTCACGGGTTTTTCTCCGCTGACCGGGCAATTTGCCTGTAGAATTGATGGTAAAGTCCGGAAGATGCGGCCCAAAACGGGCCCTTTTCCGGCCCCAAGAGAGCCGCTCCCGGCGTCGCACCGGGTCATCGCGGACAATTTGCGCGGCTTATAAGCGAGCGCCTTGTTTTCGTCAACGCCGCACAAGCGCGCGATTCTGGTGAATATCGCTGTTTGTGCGGGGTTTTTAACCCTTGAGGTGGCGACTCGCGATATCAGCGCTTACATCCCACCTCGGCAGATTAGCGATCTGTAATTTGACCGGACCGGGGCCGGGTCGCATCTTCATTCCGCCAATCCTTCACCCGCCAGGCAGCGAGGGCGAATTTCGTGGCAGCGACAGACCGCCAGCCGATCCAGGATCAGGATCAGCCGGAGCAGCCGGTGATGCGCTCCCGCGGCGGGCTCGGGCTATCGGGCAAGCTGCTGCTGCTGACCGTGCCATTGGTGATGATCGCGGCCGTCCTGCTCTATGTGCCCGCCATTGCCAACTTCTGGGTCAACCGGCTGAACGACCGTGTCGCGGCGGCGAACACGGCGGCGCTGGTGCTGGATGCGGCGCCGCTCGGCATGGTTCCCGATTCGCTGTCGCGCCAGATTCTGAAGAGCATCAATGCCCGCGCGGTTGCCATCAAGATGGGCCAGCAGCGCCGGCTGCTCGCCAGCGACAACATTCCAGCCACCATCGAGCATGACATCGACCTGCGCGACATGACGGCGTGGGAGGCGATCACCGGCTCGTTCCGGATGATGCTGGAGACCGGCAACCAGGCCATCCGGATCGTCGGGCCCGGCGTCGGCACGGCCCAGTTCATGGAGATCGTCACCGACGAGCTGCCGCTGCGGCAACAGATGTACCGTTTCTCCCGCAACCTCGTGGTGGTCGCGCTGATCATCGCGGCGCTGACCGCCGGCCTCGTCTATCTCGCGCTTCACTATCTCTTCGTGCGCCCGATGCGGCGGCTGACCGCGAGCCTGGTCGGCTTCCACGAGAATCCCGAAAGCTCGGCGGGAATCATCGTGCCGAGCCAACGCAGCGACGAGATCGGGGTCGCCGAGCGGGAATTGTCGGATATGCAGCGCGATCTGATGTCGATGCTGCATCAGAAGAGCCGGCTCGCCGCTCTCGGTCTCGCCGTGTCCAAGATCAACCACGATCTGCGCAATCTGCTGGCTTCGGCCCAGCTGCTGTCGGACCAGCTCGCCAGCGTGCCGGATCCGCGGGTGCAGCGCTTTGCGCCCAAGCTGGTGCGCTCGCTCGAACGCGCCATCGCCTTCTGCCAGTCCACGCTGTCCTACGGCCGCGCCCAGGAGGCTGCGCCCGACCGCCGCATGATCCTGATCGAGCCGGTCGTGCTGGAGGTGCGCGAGACCGCAGGCCTTGCCTCCGATGCCTCGATAGCCTGGGTCGCCGCGATCGAGCGCGGGCTGGCGGTCGATGCGGATCCCGATCAGCTGTTCCGGGTGCTGCTCAACCTCGTTCGCAACGCCGCCCAGGCGCTGGAGAGTCATGCCTCCGGCGACGGCGGCCCGCAGCAGATCCGGATCACCGGAAAGCGCGAAGGCGCCGTCGCGATCATCGAGGTCTCCGACACCGGTCCCGGCGTGCCCCAGAAGACTAGGGAGCACCTGTTCGAGGCGTTCCAGACCTCCGGGCGTCCCGGCGGCAGCGGGCTGGGCCTCGCCATCGCCGCCGAGCTGGTCCGCGCCCATGGCGGCGATATCCACCTGGTCGAAGGCACCATCGGCGCCACCTTCCGCATCGTCATCCCCGACCGCCCGGTGGAGCTGCTCTCCATCCGCAACGAGCGGGCGAGGGCCTAGTCAGCCAGCGGCCGAGTGTGACGGGGCGATTCCCATGATGTCCGTCATTCCGGGATGGCCCGAAGGGCCAGGCCCGGAATCCATAATCCCAGCTGGTGGTTATGGATTCCGGGCTCGCGACTTCGTCGCGCCCCGGAATGACGAGCTGAGATGCGGAAATGCGCGAAAATACCCCCATTCCGGATCTTGCCAATCGGGACGAGAGCGGTTAGTCAGAGCGCTCTTTCGCACCCCCTCCGGCTCCGCCGGGGGCTGCGTCGCGGGCTATGCCCGCGCTGTTTGCGAAACACGCGCCCGTAGCTCAGCTGGATAGAGCATCAGACTACGAATCTGAGGGTCGGACGTTCGAATCGTTCCGGGCGCGCCATTCTTCGACGAAGGTCAGGACAAAGCAGCATCTGGTCGCCAGACGGGCCGAGACCGGATGGCTTCGCCGTGTGAGGAGCGGAATGAAGATATCGCAGGCGTTCAAGTTCGAGGCGGCGCATCGGCTGCCGAACGTGCCCGAGACCCATCGATGCCGCCGGCTGCATGGACATTCCTACCGGGTCGAGGTCCAGCTGGACGGGCCGGTCGATCCGCACACCGGCTTCGTCGCAGACTTCTTCGATATCGAAAAATGCTTCGCCGACATCCTGGAGGCGCTGGACCATCGCTGCCTGAACGAGGTCAAAGGCCTTGAGAACCCGACCGCCGAGAATATCGCGATCTGGATCTGGGACCGGTTGAAGCCGAGCCTTCGGCAGCTGTCGGCCGTTCGCGTCTATGAGACGGCGGATTGCTGGGCCGAATATCAGGGGCAGTGACGTCGGCCCGGCGCTGACCCGGCGCCGGCCTCACCACCATGAGCTGCAGCCGCTCATCGTGTGGATGGAGCATCAGCCTGCGAATCGTCGGGGGGAGTTCGAAGCGTTCCCTGCGCCGCGTCGGTATGGAACTGCGAACGCCAGCAGCCGCCGTTTCTACCCCCTGGGAACCCGCAGGGAAACTCAGGATCAGCCGTATGGCGGAGTGCCGCTGCCTGCACGCCGCCGGAGGGGGCTCATTACTCACGTACATATGAGCTGTGTTGATACCCGCATGCGGGTTGGAAGGTTTAGTTTCAAGCTGGCGTCGAATGTCCGCAATGCCAGTTTGTGCCTGGCCCCTGTACAGGGAAACCGTTGATGGAACGCAAGCTCGCCGCGATCATGGCTGCCGACATCGTCAGCTACAGCCTGATGATGGCCGAAAACGAGGCCTCCACCTATAAAGAGCTGCGCACGGTCTTCGACAATTTGATCGAGCCCACGGTCGCGCAGCATGGCGGACGCATCTTCAAGATGACCGGGGACGGCTTTCTGGCGATGTTTCCCAGCGTCAACGAAGCCGTTGATGCGGGCACTGCTATCCAGCAAGGGTTCGACAACGCCCCGTTTGAGCTGCGCATAGGCATCAACCTCGGTGATGTCATCGAGGATAATGGCGATATGTACGGCGACGGCGTTAATGTCGCCACACGGCTTGAGGCGATGGCCGATCCCGGTAGCATCTTTGTTAGCGGCGCTGTCGTCATGGCCGCAGACCGCAATCGCGGCGAGGTGTTCGCGCGTGTGGGCCGCAGGCGCGCCAAAAACATTCCCGAGCGTCTTAATGTCTACCGGGTACGGCGCGCGCAATCCTCGTGGTCTCGCTGGCGAAAAATCCCGCGCGTTCTATACGGTACCGCTGCGCGCTGGTCGTATGGCGTCGCCGCCGTAGCCCTTGTCCTCATCGGCACCCAAATCCAACCGCTTTCCCTGGCGGCGATGGTCAGCCGGCTCCCGGCCGCGCTGTTGTTCGACCAGACCCGCGCCGACCCGCGGCCGTCAGTTGCGGTCATGCCCTTTGCGGCCATGGGCGGCGACCAGTCGTACTTTGCAGACGGGCTGACCGAGGATGTGACCACGGCGCTTGCAAGGAATTCCGAGCTTCAGATTATCGCGCGCGATTCCACATATGCCGTGCGCGGGCAAGAAAGCGATATGCGCAAGCTCGGGGCAAAGCTGGGCGTTTCCTACGTGGTAGAAGGCAGCGCGCGCCGCGAGGGGGACCGGCTTCGCGTCTCTGCGCAGCTGATCGACGTGAAATCGGGCGCGCACCTTTGGTCGCGCAGCTTCGACAGGCAGGTTGCCGACGTCTTCACGGTACAAAGCGAGCTGACCACGGAAATCGTCGCCCAGCTCGCGCCGTATATCGGCCGAAGTGAAGCCATTGCTGCCGCGCAACGTCCGACCGACAACCTTCAGGCTTACGATCTTCTCCTGCGGGCTCGTCATCGATACCGGCATGGCGTCCAGGATGCGGAAGCACTTATGGAGGCACGCGGCATGTATCAGCGCGCGCTGGAAATGGACCCGGCCTATGCCGCCGCCCGTGCGGGCTTGGCTCTCACTTACATCGCGGATGTGGCCAGGAGGTCGAATGGCCGGGCGACAGCGCATGAGCTGGAACTAGGTCTTAGCGAAGCGCGCCAGGCTGTGCGCCTCGATCCCAATCTCTCGCTCGGCTATCAGGTGATCAGCTTCGGGCTGGCGGTGCAGGGCGACTATGCGGGCGGCTTGCAGGCCGCCAAGCGCGCCGTCGAACTGAATCCCAATGACCCGGATAGCATGATGGCATTGGCAAAAGCGCAAGTCCGTTTCGGGGACTACGCGGACGCCGTTGCCAATGCCGAGCGGGCACGTCGCCTTCATCCCATGGCGCCGGAATATTACGCCTATGTGCATGGACAGGCTCTTTACGCCGCTGATCGTCGCGACGAGTCGGCTGCCGTGATCTCCGAATGCCTTGTAAGGGCGCCGCGCGATGCCAACTGCCTGCTAATCCAGGCTGCGCTACAAGGGCGGCGCGGCGACATAGAAGTGGCGCAGCTGACGATGGCAAACCTGGTAGCGGCCCAACCGACATTTTCGTTGGAGGCAGAGCGTTCTTATCGCCGGTTTGGCAACAAGCCGCTCATGGAGCAGTTCCTAAAGGACCTGACGGTGGCGAAGGCACCGGGGGCTGCGTAATAGGATTTTGTGTAGCTTCTCAGTTTCATCTCGTCGGGCGCGCCGATTCGATAGTAAGTTCGTCCGATGCGCACTACCGATTATCTGTTCTCCCGCCTCGTCTTGTTCCTTGGAATCGTAGCCGCCCCGCTGCTCCCCGCGCGCGCGGCGGAAACCTGCCCGTTCATCAGCGCCCAGGAGCTCGCCCGCGCGATGCCGGCGCTGAAATGGTCGCTGATCTCCAATCAGGACGGCCGCGGCTGCATCTACCAGGCCGGGCGCGGCGACACGATGATGCTGTCCGTGTTCCGCAATCCCGACAAGGACCGCGCCAGGGAATTGTACGCGACCTTCGTCAAGGCGCTGGGCGAGCGCATGCCGCTGAGCGCGGTGTCCGGAATGGGCGACGAAGGCCAGGGCGGAACGAGCGCCGCCGGCGCGGAGCGCCAGGAGGCCTCGGTCGTCGCCCTGTCCGGCGATTACATTCTCCAGCTCACCGTCTATCCGATCGGCCGGCGGGCCGACGATGCGCTGCTCGGACCGCTCAGCGAAGCCGCGCGCATTGCCATCGGAAGCGTAGGCAAGAGCAGCGAGCGCTTCGGCAATTGCGAGTGGCTCACGGCCGCCGACGCCGACGGCTTTCTCGACAGCAGCACGCTGACGGTGCAGCGGACCGGCGCGGGCAGCTGCATGATGTTCGATCGCGAGGCCAACACCATGACCGTCGCGGTGATCGCGACCTCGCGCGACACTGCCATCGGCATGATGAAGCGCGCCGGTCCCTGCAAGCACGTGGCGATACCCGAGCTCGGCGGTGAAGCGTTCGGGGAGCATTCCTGCACCAAGGGCAACGGCAACGCCGTCAACATCTTCGTCTGGAAGAACGGCAGGCAGGCTTCGATCCTGTTCGCACCGGTCAAGCCGCATCCGGAGTCCGGCTCGGTCGAACGCCTGAAGGCGGTCGCCGGGCGAGTCTACGGAAAGCTGTAAGGGGCTGTCCGGGTGCAGGCTCGCTGCGCACGCCCGGGAGCCGCAATGGTATCCGTTATGGGACGCCTGCGCAGCGGTCCGACGCAAAGGTCATCGACGGCGTCAATGACAAAGGCGAGGCGAGACGATGCAGCTAGCTGTCCTCCCCGTCCCGCCGGCGGAAGGGATCGGCGACATCGTCATGACCGCTGCGGCTGCTGAAGAACATCAGCGCCATCAGCCCACAGCCGATCAAGAGCGAGAAGAAAGCGCCGAGGCCAAGCGCGATCCAGCCGTGCTTGCCCATCTCGACGCCGCTGCTGGATTCCCAGACTGAAAATCCCCAAACGCCGGTGAGGATCAACATGGCTCCGAGGGCAACCAGCAGGGCGATCTGGCCGGCACTGATGTTCTTCATGGCTGTTTCCGTTGTCGTGCCTGACGAAGAGTCAATTGCGAAGGGCGACGAGGCGTTCCCGTGAATGACGCCGGCCTCCGAGCTGCTCCTGTGAGTTCGCCTGCCGGGACACGCTAGAGCGGCGTGACTTAAGGTTGAACCGATTGCCGCAGGGTCGTTCACCTCTCCCGCAAGCGGGCGAGGGAGTGCACCTCCGTCATCGCGGCAATCAAGCTTCATCCCGTCATGCTTTAGCCTGGCCTGGAAGGGAACTTGTTGTGCTGCAGCAACTTGCCGCGAGCGATCGGATCTTTGCGACAAGCTGCAATTTGGCGGCGATGCGAGCTTCGGCTTCCGTGGCTCAGCCTTTCACCGTAGGCCCTGTTCGTCGATCAGGATGCGGTGGATCTCGATACGCTGCGGCAGTTCGATCAGGAATTCCGCGTCGCGCGCGAGATGGTGGACCTTGGTGGGCTCGCCCTTGGTGAAAGCCGTCATGGCCGCGATGTCCGCCCAATAGGAAATGGTCGTGAACCACGTCTCCTCGTCGCGGTCCTCGCGCAATTGCTGGACGCCGAGCGCGGTCTTGCGCAGCGGCGGAATGCCCTCGGCCTGCAGATAGGCCTGGTAGGCGTCGGCGAGATCGCGGCGGGTACGGCCGCGCCAGATGCGAGCGATGGTCGGCTTGGTCGGCATGATGGGCTCCTTGCGGCGAACGCCGCGCCCCGCATTCTCGTTCCATGCGTCTTCGTGTCGCTGCCGGCGGCAGCAACCGATGCCGGCTGCGCAGTCGCCGGATCTCCACGTCATTGATCTGCAGCAATGATGATCGCGTCCGCAGATGCTAAAGGGATTCGCAAGTTGCGACCCGAGCCTTCCCGGCCAGTCGCGACAATCGCAACGCGCCTGGAATCAGAGGACTCAATGGGACGACTCCTGAATATCGTGACGCCACTGCATACGGCGACCAAGCGCGACTACATGGCCCGCATGAACGACGACAAGATCGGCTGCTCGCTGAAGGCGCGGGAATACGAGGCCGATTATTGGGACGGCGATCGCCGCTTCGGCTATGGCGGTTACCGCTTCATCGAGGGGCGCTGGGCGCCGGTCGCCAAGGCGCTGATCGAGACCTATGGTCTGAAGGACGGATCCAGCGTGCTCGACGTCGGCTGCGGCAAGGGCTTTCTGCTCTACGAGATGCAGAAGATCCTGCCGGGCTTGAAAGTCGCCGGCTTCGACATCTCCAAGCACGGTCTTGCCAATGCGCACGAGCAGGTGAAGCCCTACCTCTTCAATTATCGCGCCCAGGACATCTATCCCTATGGCGACGACAGTTTCGACCTCGTCATCTCGCTCGGCACCCTGCACAATCTGCGGCTCTACGAGCTCGAGGCGGCGCTCAAGGAGATCGAGCGGGTCGGCAAGAACAAATACGTCATGGTCGAGGGCTACCGGACCGTCGCCGAATTGCACAACCTCGAATGCTGGGCGCTGACGGCGGAGTCCATCCTGCACACCTCGGAATGGATCTGGCTGTACGGCAAGCTCGGCTACACCGGCGATTACGAATTCATCTATTTCGAGTGATCGGGCGCTCCTCATGGACATCAAGACTGCCAAGGCGGCCATCCTCGTCGAATCGGGCAAGCCGCTGATCGTCGACGAGTTCAATTTGCCGGACAGGCTCGAACACGGCCAGGTGCTCGCGCACGTGCACACGTCGAGCATCTGCGGCGCGCAGATCAACGAGATCGACGCGGTCAAGGGCGTCGACAAATTCCTGCCCCACCTGTTGGGGCACGAGGCGCTGGCAACGATCGTCGAGACCGGACCGGGCGTGGTCTCCTGCAATCAGGGCGACACCGTCGTCATGCATTGGCGGCCGGGCAAGGGCATCCAGTCCAACACGCCGGTCTATTCCTGGCGCGGCAAGCGTCTCAATGCCGGCTGGGTCACCACCTTCAACGAATATGCCGTCGTGTCGGAGAATCGCGTCACGCCGGTTCCGGCCTCGATCGACCGCACCAGCGCGCCGCTGCTCGGCTGCGCCGTGACGACCGCGCTCGGCGTCGTCAACAACGATGCGCAGATCGCCATCGGCGAAGCCGTGGTCGTGTTCGGCGTCGGCGGCGTCGGATTGAACATCGTGCAATTTGCCGCGATGGTGGGCGCCTATCCCGTCATTGCGATCGACCGCCTCGACAACAAGCTCGAAATGGCGAAGCAGTTCGGCGCCACCCACACCATCAATTCCGAAGCGGTCAAGGATGTCGCCGCCGAAATTCGGTCCATCACCGGCACCGATGGACCCGACAAGGTCGTCGAGACCACCGGCGTCAAGAATCTGATCGAGCTCGCCTACGAGATCACCGCCAAGAAGGGCCGCTGCATCCTGGTCGGCGTGCCCCGCGAGAAGGCCGAGATCTACACGCTGCCGCTCCACTTCGAGAAAGTGCTGAAGGGCTCGGAAGGCGGGCAATGCCAGCCAGCGCGCGACATCCCGCGCCTCGTTCGCCTCAGCGACGCCGGCAAGGTGAACTACCGCGGCATCGTGACCCATCAGTTCGCGCTCGACGACGTCAACGACGCGCTGGATTTGATGCGCAGCGGCACGTCGGGCCGAATCCTGCTGAACATCAGCTGAGCGCAAGATGCGATCCGGGTGAGGGGTTCCGGCTCACCGAATGCCCCCGCAAATGCGGCCTCCTCCACGGCAGGCGGCACTGGTCGCCGGCGTAGCCGTGCCCGCTTTGGCCCGCCGGCCGTAACCGCCGGTTAACCATGGATATTTACGGTGTAGCAAGCCTCTGAGCTGTGACAGTCAGTTGATTTCGAGTCCAATCCCATGGCGTTCGGTAGCCGCGCATCTCCGCGAAGCATCGCCCCGACGGAGCCAGCGGCTTCGTGGGAAGCGCCGCAGGCTGCGCGGACGAGGCCCGACAGCACCGCGCCGGCGCTGATCAAGGGATCGCTGACCGTCTCCGGAGCACTCTCTTTCCTGCGCGCGAACGGCCGGCGCATTCTGACGCTGGCGCTGGCACTGTTCGCCCTCGGCGTCATCGTTCTCATGATCCTGCCGGTCCGCTATGCCGCGACGGCCCTGGTCGTGCTCGATCCCCGCGAGCTGCGCATCACCACGGAGCAGGACGTCCTGCCGGGCATCGGCCAGGACGCCGCGGCGCTTCAGAGCCAGATCGAGATCGCCAAATCGGACGGCTTTCTCCGCCCCCTGATCGAGCAGCTCAAGATCGCCGACGACGATGACATCGCGGGCGGCCATACCGACATGACGCGACTGCTCGAAAAATTCCGCAGCCGCCTCGAGATCACCCGCCGCGGGCTCACCTACGTCATTGCGATTTCCTTCACCTCGAACCGCCCGGAACGCGCCGCCTCCTACGCCAACGCCATCGCCGAAGCGTTCGTCGCCAGCCAGGGCCGCGTCCGCACCGCGGCCACGGACGAGGCCGCCGACTGGCTCAAGGACCGGCTGAAGGCGTTGAACGAGCGCCTGCGCGCGTCGGAAGACGCCGTCGCCGCCTTCCGGCTCGAGCACAAGATCCTCAATGCCGGCAAGGATTCCACCACGCAGCAATTGCGGGTGACCGATCTCAATCAGCAGGTCTCGGCCGCGCGTCTTCGCACCGAGGAAGCCAAGGCGCGCTACGATCAGGTGCAGCGCGATCTCAAGGCCAATGTCGAAGGGCCGGTGAAGCAGGACCTCCTGAGCATGCTGCGGGCGCAGCGTTCGACCTTGAATGACCAAATCGCGCAGAAGAAGGCGGTGTATGGCGAGCGCCATCCCGATCTCGCGATCTCGTACAGCCAGCTCGCCGATATCAACCGGCAGATCGAGTCCGAGCGGAAGAAGAACATCGAAACGGCGAAGTCCGAATATGAGGCCCAGCTGGAGCAGCAGAAAGCGCTGGAAAAGCAGCTCAAGGCGGTCGAGACCCAGATGCTGGTCGACGGGCAGGCGCTGGTGAAGCTGCAGGAGCTGCAGCGCGACGCCGACGCCAACCGGAACATCTACGAGCAGTTCCTGTCGCGGTTCAAGACCACCAACGAGCAGCGTCAGCTGCAGGCCTCGCAGACCAAGATCGCTTCGGCGGCCATTCCGCCGCTGCGCCCGACGCGCCCGCCGCTCGCACTGCTGCTTGCGGCGCTGGCGATCGGCTCGCTGCTGACGTCGACCGCTGCCGTTGCGGTGACGGCGAGCATGTCCGATCAGTCCGCGCCGAGCGAGGCTCCCATGCAGGCAGTCGTGGCGGACACGCAGGCTCGGCAAGTCCAATCTCAGCTCCAGCCACAAGCCCCGCCGCAAGCTCAGCCTCCGGCTGCTGCCCGGCCCGAAGCGATGCCGCGGCTTCCAGTCTGGGCCCGCATCCCCGATCTTTCGTCCGCGACCGCGACCAGCACCGTCTGGCAAAAACCGATTGCTTCCCCCGAGCTTGATCTCGGTGCCTATCTGCGGCCGCTGCTCGAGCGGATCGATCGCGTGCCGGTGCGCGGCTGCAAGGTCGCCCTGGTGTTGTCGGTCGGCAAGAGCGCCGGCGGCAACACCGTTGCGCGCTCGCTGAATCGGGCCGCGGTGACACGCGGCATGATGAGCGTCTTGATCCGGCTGCAGGCGGAATTCGCAGGTCACCAGCCGCCGGTGACGGAATGGAACGACGGTTCGACCACGGCGGGATTGCAGTCGATCGACGAGCTCCTGAGCGCCGGCCGCAAGGCCGATGCGAGGCCTGAGGACGATATTCGTTCGGAGTTCGATCTGATCATCGTCCATGCCGGCAATCTCGCCTTGCAGCCCGATGCCATCGCGCTGGCGGCGCATGCCGACCTGATCGTCCTGGTGGCGCGCGCCGGCGAGCTCGGTTCGGCGGCGATGCGCCGGGTGACCGGGGCGCTGGCGCGGTACGAGACCGTGCCGACGGGGCTCGTCGTCAATCATGCGCCTGCCGGCTCGCAGGCGCCGCACCCCGAGGGCGGCGCATTGGGACTTGCGGTTTGACGATGGCAGGCTCGCGCCGTCGGCTGCTGGCCGGAGCGATGCTGCTGCTGTCGATCTCATTCGGCCCCCCGGTCTTCGCCAGCGATTGCGTTCCGGTGCCGCAGACGGTCGCACCTCTCAGGCTCGCCGCATTGTCTCGCGGCTTCAATGCCGACGGCTGGATCAACGGTGCGGCCCCGAGCCGCGAGTTGTTGCAGCAGCTGCGCAGGGCGGGAATGAGCCATGTCCGGCTGCCGGTGCCGGCCGAGCGCGTGATGCCTGGTTTCGCCGCGAAGGACGAGCGCGAGGCGACGCTGCGCGTGCTCGACCAGGCGCTGAAGCAGCTCACCGCGCTGGGCTACGCCATCTCCGTCGATCTTCATCCCGGCGATCGCTTCAACCGCCTGCACAAGGAAGATCAGGACGCGGCGCTGCGTCAGATGCAGGAGGCCTGGCGCGGCCTTGCCGAGGTCATTCGATCCTATCCGGCCGATCGCGTTTTCGCCGAGCTGCTCAACGAGCCCGATATCGACGCCGACAAATGGCAGACCGAGGTCGAGGCGCTCGCCGCCTTCGTCCGCAACTTGCTTCCCGCCACCACCCTCATCGTCGGTCCGGTCAATTGGCAGCGCGCGGATTCGCTGCCGCGATTCCGTCCGCTGCCCGACCCTGACGTCGTCTACGCCATCCACTTCTATGATCCGATGGTGTTCACCCATCAGGCCCATTGGGACGCGCAGGATCCGCTGCACGACATCATCGATCTGCCTTATCCGATCAATGCCGGCGATCCCAAGGTTCAGGCCCTGCGCCAGGATCTGCAGCTGAGGGGCGCGACCAAGGCGCTCGGCATGCTCGACGTCGCCATTGCCGCCGCCAAGGACAAGCCGGGCGCCGATCGCTGGCTTGCGCCCGCGCTGCAATGGCAGCAGCAATTCGCGCGGTCGATCATCATCAACGAATTCGGCGTGCTGAAGGCCGGCGCGCCCAGAGCGAGCCGGTTGCGCTGGCTGGCAGAAGTCACCGCTTACGCCCGCGACCATTGCTGGGGCTGGACGCATTGGGAGCTGGCGCAGGGCTTTGGCCTCGTCGACCGCAACACCGGCAGGCCCGATCCCGACGTGATGCGGGCATTGCTCGGCGCGACCCGGCCTGGCCGCCGCTGAAAGCGCGGTCCGCTATCGTTAACGAATCCTTACACATCGCCCCGCTATCGTGCTCGCCGCGCGATGCCAAGGGACGATCGATGAGCGCCGGGGATTCACCGCAGGTTGAGACCGTGCAGGCCGGCCCATCGCCGCCGGCCTGGCGCGAGCTCGTCCTGATTTTCTGCCTGGCCGTGGCAACGATCGGCTCTGCTCCGATCCTGCACCTCGCCGATCCGATCCTCGCCATTGCCGTCGAGGTGCTCGTCGGCATCGCCATCGTCGTCGTGGTCCCGACCTATGCGCCGGCCGTCGCGATCTTCGTCCTGTTCTTCCAGAACCTGTTCGTCTCGATCCTGTCGCCGCTGGTGCCGCTGCCGTCCGATCTCGACTTCATCAAGGGCTACAATTTCCTCGTCTGCTCCGTGATGTGGCTGGCGACGTTCGGGCTCTACGTGCTGGGTCAGAGGAATCAATCGGCCGAGGTGAACCAGATCATGCGCTGGGGTGTCATCACCCTCGCCGTGGTGTCGCTGTATTTCGCTGTCGGCTTCAGCCAGAACGGGCAGCCGGCCGCGGTCTATCTGCGCAACATCGTGCTTCCGCTGTTCCTGTTCCAGCTGTCGCTGCTGACGGCCGCGACCTACGAGGTGCGCATCACGCCGTTCCTGGTGACGGTCGCGGTCGTTCTCATCTCGTGCGGCTATGTCGAATTCGCATTCCGGGATTTCTGGCTGGCCATCACCAACGGCTATACGTTCTGGGGTTTCGACGAGCTCAAGGCGACCCATTCGGGCGTCTGGGAGGCCGAGATGCGGGCCACCGGAAACGTGCCTGTGGACCTCAAGGATCGCTTCAGGTTCGACTTCCTGAACACGCCCCTGCTCGAAGGGTTCGGGCTGTCGAAGATGTTGCGCATCCACGGCCCGAACATGCACCCGATCAGCTTCGCCTACGGGATCGGCTTTCTGGCCCTGTTCCTGTTCTCGGTGGGACGGCCGCTGCTGGCGCTCGCGGCGTTGCCGCTGCTGGTCCTTTGCAGCGTGAAGGGTGCGCTCATTGTGATGGTCTTCGTGGCCGCGGCATGGATCTCGACCCGGCTGCTCGGCGCCGTGGTGACGCTCCTGCTCGGCTTCCTGGGCCTGATCGCCTTTGCGATTCTGGCGATCCGCGTCGGCCTGCAGATCGGCGACTATCACGTCATTGGCCTGATGGGCGGCCTCAACGGATTCCTGGAGAAACCGTTCGGCCGCGGCCTCGGCGTCGGCGGCAATTTGTCGGACAGCTATTTCTCCATCGACTGGGGCGCGGCGCAGGCGGCCGGAACGATCGATGGCGCGGTCGAAAGCGCGATCGGGGTGCTGCTGTACCAGATGGGTATCGCCGCCTTCGTGCCGCTAGGCTTCTATTTCGCGGTGGCGCTCAAGGCCTGGCGTCTCTACGCCTCGTCAGGCTATCTGACGCAAGGTCTCGCCGGCTTCGGCGTCATGGTCGTGCTGCTCAACGGATTGTTCCAGGAAGAGGCCTTGTTCGCGCCGCTCGCGCTCGGACTCATGCTCTCGCTCGCCGGTCTCGTCATCGGCAGCCATGTGAGAATGCAGAGCGTCGCGCGCGAGGACGCGGAATTCGAGCATCTCACGCGCTACCAGCCCGCGACGTAGCGCGGCACGCCGGCCGGCCTGCTCGACTTGGCTGTTGGGCGCGCGCCCATCCAGGAACTTCCATTTTTTCCCGGCGTTGACCGACGGCCCGCAGCAAGGGCCGATGCGCGATGAAGAACTTTTCCAACGCCGAATTTTCTCCCGAGGTGATCGAGATCATGACGACCGCCCTGGAAGCCGCGGTTGCCACACTGCCCGAGCCCGTGCACGCCTCGCACGTCAACGCGCTCGCGGAATCCATTCTGCGCACGGCTGGCGCGGGCGAGCGCAACGTCGGGAATTTGCAGCGGATCGCTCTGATGGAGCTGCAACTGGCGCCGCGCAAATGACGAGGCCGACATGAAGACGATCCCTGTTGCCGCCATTGCGCTGTCTGTGATGCTTTCTGACGCGAATGCAGACAGCTGGACGAGCTATCGGATTCCCGAGACAAGAACCTCGGTCGACGTTCCCGTCTCGGTTTTCACGGAGATAGCCGGCAAGCCCGATGGTTACGGCCAGCAATTTCGCACTTCCGACGGCAGGGCCGATCTCACCGTCCAGGCCGTTTCCAACCGGGAGGGTCTTCCGCCCGCTGAGTTCCTCGCCAGGAAGGATCCGCCGTCCGGGATCATCTACAAGCGGATCACGCCGAGATTCTTCGTGGTCTCCAGCATCAAGCGCGACAAGATCTGGTACAACCGTTGCAACTTTTCTCGCGGCTACGTGCACTGCGTGCTGATCAATTATCCCGCGGCCGAGAAGCGGCAATGGGATCGCATCGTCACACGGATCAGCCACAGCCTGCGCGCCGACTAAGCGGATGCAGGACCAGCGCCGCCCGGGCAGGCTCGGGCGGCAGGTGGTGAGGTTGTTCTACCGTGCGGTCGTCGACGTGGTCGACATGGTCGGCTTCGAGCCGGGCACGTGCGACATCGTCTTGGTGGTCGAACCGACCTGTTCGCCGGCCTTGACCTTGGTCCGCGTGTGCGAGCGGCTGAACGTGCCGCCCTCATGGGCCTGCGCGCGGGCGTTGGAATTCATCACCGGCCCGTTGCCCTTGTTCATGCTGACGCCGGTCCGCGTCTTGCCGTTCACGGCTGCGGCGCTACCGCCGGCCGCGATCGACGAGCCGGTGCTGCCCGTCGCCGAGGTGGACGTACCACCGGTGCCAACCGTCGAGGCCGAGGTGCCGTCCGCCGCGGCCGAGCCGGCGCTTCCGCCGGTGATACTTTTCTGGGCGAGTGCCGGTGAAGCGGCGGCAAGCAGCACTGCGACCGCCGAGGTCGTAAGCAAAGTCCTCATGTTTCAATCCTCTCGATGTATCTTAAGGTGACGAGGTCGAGATCGTGCAGCCGTTGACGGTGATGGTGCTGGCGCTGGTGGTGCCAGGACCGCCCGACGTCGACGAGGAGCTCGAGACGCTGCCGCCGCCCGCCTGCACATGCACGGACGATCCGCCGGCCGAGCTCGAGCTCGACAGCGAACCGCTCGACGCCGTCGATCCGGTCGTGCTCGAACCCGACGAGCCGGCCGCGCTGATGCTGCCGTCCGCGTGCTTCACCACCGTGACCTTGCAGGTCTCGCCCGATGCCGTCTTGCCGGTCTTTTCCATAGTTTCTGCCAATGCAGCGCTACCCATCAAGGTCAGCGCCATGATCGCAACGATTGACTTGTTCATTGCGGCTCCTCCTCAACATGGACAAAGGGAGCGGCACGTGGCCGCTCCCGGGATCGGACTAGTTCTTGTCCTTCTTCCACTCGTCCTTGTTGTGGCCCTTGCCCTTTTCCATGCCCATGTCGCTGGCATGGCTGCCGGACTTGCCGTCGCCCATGCCGGGCGACTTCGACGCGCCCGATTGACCAACGGTCGAGCCACTGCCTGCGGCCGAGCCGCCGGTGCCGACGCTGGACGAGCTCTTGCCGCCGCCGGCCGATGAGCCACCGGTGCCGAGCGTCGAGGCCGAGCCGCTGCCCGAGCCGCTGCCGGCCGCCGAGCCGCCGGTGCCCACGGTCGAGCTGCTGGTGCCGCCGCCGGCCGACGAGCCGCCGGTGCCGAGCGTCGAGGCAGATCCCGACCCGCTGCCGCCGGCGGAAGAGCCGCCGGTACCGACCGTCGAGCTGCTGGTGCCGCCGCCGGCCGACGAACCGCCGGTGCCGATCGTCGAGCTCGATTGCGCCACGGCGAGCGCCGTTCCGGCGAGCAGCGCGGCCGCAGCCGCAGAAAGTTTCAGGATCCTCATCTCTGTCTCCTCCAGGGTGTTTTCCAAAAACAGATTGCCAAATCAGGCTCGGGATAAATTGGCAATCGCGCAAACGTTCCTCATGTCGGACATGCTGACGCAATGAATCAGCAGCCATGCGAAGTTCCTCGGCGCGAGGGCCAGGCATCGCTTTCATTCATTCATTGTTCATGTGCGTGACTGCGAGTGTGCGCGTTGTGCGCCCTCTACCGAGTCCTGCTTCTGTCAGAACGCCCCGACCATCACCTGACGATCGTTGAACCGGTGTGAAGACTCCGTACGCGCTGTCCGCTTCGAGCGAAGGCTGGTTGCGCGAACAGCGTTGGGCTGAGATACGGCCATGATTTTCATGTCCGGCTTCTCCGGCGTCGCCATCGCGAACGCTTGGCTGGCATGATCGGCTTGCCGCTCGGTCGCGAGCAAGGGGGAGGAGACGGCGGTCGCGATCTGAGTGGACGTGTCGAAGACGATCTTCTCGGGCAAGGCGCGCGCTGAGTGGATGCGAATGATGCTGCGATCGACATCGGGCCCTGTAGAAAGCTCGACGAGCGGTGGCAGAGAGCGATCGAGTGCGAACAGCAAAGCCAGGATGAAGCAGCTCGCAAACATGACATATCGAACGATCGGCATCGGGCGCCACCGGGCAATGAAGCAATTGGAAATGCACGGCGGGCCGCTCCTCCACGGCCCGCCGCGGCGGCGTTAGTCCACCTGCTGGACGACCATGCGGGTCTCGGGATCGACCAGCATCACGTGGCTGCCCGAATAGACGTAACGATATTTGGTGAGCGACGGGCCCCAGTCGCTCGGAACGGCCGCGAGTTCGACGTCGCGCGGCACCGGCGAGCCAACCACGATCTTCTCGCGCGTTTCGACCGGGCGGATCTTGCGTTCGGTGATGTAGGACCGGATCTTGGTGCGATATTCCGGTTCGATCTGCACGGTTGCGCCATGCCCGGCGCCGGTCGTCGTGGTCACTGTGGTCTGCGCCATCGCGCTGGTCGACACGAGCAGAGCAGCGGCCGATATCAGCATGAATCTTTTCATACGCATTCTCCCTCGCCGCTGTATGCGGCGCTGCGATGAACTCGCCATCAGCCAGCCAGTTCCGTTCGCGGCGGAACGTTTGCCGTTTTATCCCGTTGCGTTTCGGGAGCAGCTGATTGGAGAGAGGAAAATGCCGATATTGATTCTCTGGGCCGTGCCCGCCATCCTGATCGTCGGCGGCGGCATTTATCTCATCGGCCACCTGCACTGAATGCGAAGGCCCCGGCTTCGGTGAGGAAGGAAGCCGCGGCGGCTGCAAGATGGGTCGGTGCGCGGCGCCGGCGCGAAGCGGCGAGGCAGGCAGCGGCCGCTCGTCAATCAACTGCGTTTGATTGATTGGATCAGGTCCCAGCGGTTGCCGCAGAGATCCTCGAAAACTGCCACGATGCTATAGGCCTCATGCCGTGGCGCCGCGACGAAACGCACGCCGGCGGCGATCATGCGCGCATGGTCGCGCTCGAAATCATCCGTTTCCAGAAACAGGAAGACGCGCCCGCCGGTCTGGTCGCCGATGCGCGACTTCTGCGCCGGACCGTCCGCCCGCGCCAGGAGCAGGCCAGAACCAAGTTGGCCCCGCGGCCGCACGACCACCCAGCGCTTGCCGCCACCGAGCGGCGTGTCCTCGCAAAGCTCGAAATTCAGAGCATGCGTGAAGAAGGCAATCGCTTCGTCATAGTCCGCGACCACGAGACTGACGAGGGATAGATGCTGATTCATCGCGCGGCCCTGCGAATGGCGGCAATCTCGCCGTCTGGAAGACCAGGATAGCACGACATGAGTTCAGTCGCGCGATCGCCGAAGGTCGCGCCAATCGGCCGGGCCCTCCCAAGCACGAGGTCGCAATTGTGTTCTGACTAGGCTCTTACTGAGTTAAAAGAGCAGGCAATCCAACGGTCGCCGATTTGCGCCTGAACCGCGACGGCATGGGTAGGAGATGGCTCGTGCCTTACGACAAGAAAGCCCTTCAGATACTTCTCGATGCCTATTGGTCGCCACGGGGCTGGAAGCGGGACGAGGCGGTCGGTCGGGCGGATTTCGAACATGCCCGTCAAGCCGGTTTCATGTTCGATTCCGTCACCGTGACGCATGACGACATCGTTGCGCAGCTCGTTTCCGTTCGTGCCCGCATGAATCTGGAAAAAGTCGCCGACGCCTTCCTGGCCAGCCTCAGCACCCGCCGGCTCGAGTTGCGCTCGGCGCTGGGCAGCTTCTCCTGTGCCGCGCAGTTTCCTCTTCATGGCCTTCTCGAACAGACAGCTCGTCGAGTGCCCAGCGGTCGGCTGCACTGCCGCATCTGCGGCCGCTACGGTTATGCGAACCCCGAGCAAGAGGATCTCAACATGCTGAGCTTCGAGAGATGGAAATGGGGCGGCATTCGTCACGTCGATCCCCTGTACTGCTGGTTCGACCTGACACAGTTCGAAAAGGCTGATTTGGTCGAGCCGACAGAGCAGGATTGTTCGATTCTGGCAGAGATCATCGACATTGCCTCCGGCCTCACTCCGGACGCGAGGCCGAATGAGCTGGAAAAGCGTATCGGCAAGGTGATCAAGTCGAACCGCGCCGAGCGATGCGTCCTCATCCAGATTCTCGGCTATTGCGGCGTCCTCAAACCGGCGGGCCGCAGCGGCTTTCTGCAGGCCTTTACGCCGGACGCGCTTCGGGACCGGCCTGCCGATCACACCAATGACTGGGCCTATCCGGTCATCTGGTGGCGCGGCGCGGATGGCATCGACATCGGTGTGCTCAGCCACCTCTTTCCGAAAGTTGCAGCTATGGTCTGAGCAACTGGAAATCACGACGGGCCGCATCCCCCGGCCCGCACGTTCATCTGCCGACGCTGACCCAATCCTGGACCTTCTTCCGCCATTCCTCATCGAATCGCAAGGCGAGTTCGTTGGCAGCGTTTGGTGAGAGAAGCTGGTCAATTGCGGACGCTTGCACCTCGCCGACGTCGGATATGTCGGTGTATTCGAGGCTCGCCAGTCGCTGGCCCAAAGGCGGATGCGTGGAGTCGGGATCGTGCTCGCGGCCCAGACTGGCGGCGGTCATGGGGCCGGGCGCTCTTATGGTTGCGATCTGATCCGAGATTCGCGCGAACGGCGGTGATGGCGCCTTGATTGCGCCGAGCACCTCCTTCTGCAGCGGGGCGAATATGAGATCGGTCAGACGTGTTCCAAAAACCTCCACCATCACCAGCGCGCGTGCCATCTCCCCGCGTCCAACCTGCTCGGCCGCTTCGAGATCGGCGGCAAGCTCGTTCTCCCGCGACAACGCGCGGTATTCCTTCTCGAGCCTTTCGAGCAGGGAATGGAGGAGGATGCGGACAATATATCCGGTAACGGTCTGCTCCGGATCGGCGTAGAAGAAAACGTTCTCCGCTGCCGTCATGAAATCCGCGAGGTTGGTGCCTCCCGAAGTGTGCCGAAGCCGGGCGTGCGCCACTTCATGAGCGATAACGGCACGAACCGCCCGCTGATCCAGGATCATCAACAATGGCAGACCAACGGTCATCGTGACGTGCTGCCCGAACAATCCGGCATACCGGCTCGTTTCCGAGATCGAAGCGTTGAAATCGGTGTCGACCAGCAGAGTGCGGTTCGATCGGACAAAGCTGCGATCGAGCTCCTTCCATACCGCCCATAGCCCCGGGGCAGTCTCCTCGTCGGCCTCGAAGCTGCGATGCTTGCGCGAAGGCAGGAACAGGAGCCCGATGGCGAGAGCCATCGCGGCCATGAAGGATTGTGAACACGATCGGTGCCGTGGCCAGCGCCGCAATCGTGTACCGGTCCATGATCATAAGCCAGCTGGCGAGGATCGTGCAGGCCAGCGCGACGACGGGAAGGACCGCATAGCGGCCAAGGCGGAGGATGATTTGCAGGACGAGGCGTTTCATCCGCGTGTCGGCAGCGCAGCGCCTCAGATCATGCCTTGCCGCACGAGCTGTTGCTCTGATGCAAGCTGGCGACGTCGGCACGGCCCTGGCTTTCCGTGACCTGAATCAACGTGATTGCACCGGGCGTGATGATTCCCATCTGCGGCTGGGCGGAGAGATAGGTGGTGCTGCCGGCGCGCAGATCGACGCTCACCTTCTCGCTTCCCTGCCCGAACAGATTGCTGCTCAGCGGAAGATTATTGACCGCAACCTCGTGGCGGCCCGGAGGCAGGTCGCAGGCCAGGAAACCCGCAGCCTGACTGCCTCCAACGGAGCGTCCGTCGACCGAATAGCTTGGCTGGATCGCGAAACCCAGGGCGGATGAGCGATAGACCACCAGCCGCGCATTATTTGCCTTGACGTTATCTGTCAGAGCCGTGCTGCCCATCGGCCCTGACGCACACCCCGCAAGCAAGAAAGCCGCAACGAAGATCCCCGGACGCAAGCCCATTCCAACCCCCTGATTCAGTCCAACAGTCCCCGGGGGGATCATTGGCGGGGGTGGTGCGCGAAGTCAATCGCGACTTCTGGTCGTGCCGCGCCAGCTCATGTCACCGCCACCCCAGCGCCGGCGCGACGTGCTTCAGGATAGCCTCGATCGCATGCGCGCAGTAATCGACGCCGAGCTGGTTCGGGATCGTCAACAGCAGCGTGTCCGCCTCCGCGATCGCTTCGTCCTGCCGCAACTGCTCGACCAGCACGTCCGGCTCCGCCGCATAGCTCCGGCCGAAGATCGCGCGGGTCTGCGGATCGATGAAGCCGATCTGGTCCTCGCCGCCGCGCTCGGCGCCGAAATAGGCGCGGTCGCGATCGTTCATCAGCGCGAAGATGCTGCGGCTGACGGAGACGCGGGGCTCGCGGGCGTGGCCGGCTTCCTTCCACGCCGCGCGAAAGCTGCGGATTTGCGCCGCCTGCTGCACGTGGAAGGCTTCGCCGGTCTCGTCGTTCTTCAGCGTCGAGCTCTGCAGGTTCATGCCGAGCTTGGCCGCCCACATCGCCGTCGCGTTCGAGCCGGCGCCCCACCAGATCCGCTCGCGCAGGCCCTGCGCATGCGGCTCCAGGCGCAACAGGCCCGGCGGGTTCGGAAACATCGGCCGCGGATTGGGCTCGGCAAATCCTTCGCCGCGCAAGAGGTCGAGGAACACCTCGGCATGGCGCCGCCCCATATCGGCATCGCTCTGGCCTTCGGCCGGGCGATAACCGAAGTAGCGCCAACCGTCGATCACCTGCTCGGGTGAGCCGCGGCTGATGCCGAGTTGCAGCCGGCCGCCGGCGATGAGGTCGGCGCTTCCGGCGTCCTCCACCATGTAGAGCGGGTTCTCGTAGCGCATGTCGATCACGGCCGTGCCGATCTCGATGCGGCTCGTCTTGGCGCCGACCGCCGCGAGCAATGGAAAGGGCGACGCGAGCTGCCGGGCGAAATGATGCACGCGGAAATAGGCGCCGTCGGCCCCTAACTGCTCGGCCGCGACGGCAAGCTCGATCGATTGCAGCAGCGTGTCGCTGGCGGAGCGGGTTTGCGATTGCGGCGAGGGCGTCCAGTGCCCGAAGGAGAGGAATCCGATCTTTTTCATGCGGGCAATTTAGGGATGATCGGAAGAGTTTGCGAGACGCCAGAATAGGGAAAATGCCTGTGGAGCCGTCAGATCTCGCACCCGGTCAAATTCAGCGCCTTGAGCAAGCCGCCGAACGCCTTGAGCCGACAGGGCTCGGTATCGCCGGCGGCTCTTGCACGCTGAACATTGGCTGTTCGCTTGACGACGGTCACCTTTGGCTTCGGCTTGGGACGTTCGACGGTCGCCTTCGACTTAACATCGTGCCGAGGACGGACAATCGGTGCCGGCGCGGATGAACCGACACGGACGTCTTGGGGAGCAACGGGGCTTTCGCCCGAAGCTGCCTCCGCCGGCATCGCGCCGCCCGTAGCTGCAATTTCGAGGCGATCGGCCTTCGCCAGCGCATCATGCGAAGCAGAGATGCGCGCGCTCTGCTCGGCAGGCGGCTGAACGATCGCGACCGCGCGACGCGGTGGGGCGCTCAGTTCCATTGCCGAGAGCATTCCCACGCTCAACAGGATGACGAGGCCCAACAACGCCATTCTCAGCATAACGCGCCTCTAACCTCAGTTAGCGCCGCTGAACATTCTCCGCGCCAATAAGGCAGCTTTGCCGGCGGCTGGCGGCCCTGCGGCGAATCATTTGCCGACAGGGTTAACGGCGGTGATCAGATGTCGGTTGGGGGCGCGTTCGCGGCCGGCGGCTTACTTTTCGTTTTCTTCCGCTTGCTCTCGCTCCAGGTCACCGATCAGCCTGCCAATGCGCTGCGTGGTCGTGGGATCTTTCGCGCCTCGCAGCAGGCGCCTGGATTGCTCCAAACGAAAAGCGACCTGCTCTTGGCGGGCGAGTTGGTCTTCCATCATGTGTTCTTCCTCCAGGGAGGAAGACGATTGGCAGGGCCAATGGTTCAAATCTATTGCGTGGAACGATATCTCGTTATGGTTGTTGTCCTGGCGGATCCTCGACCGTGGCGGGATTGAAGACAGAAGTCAGCAGAGCAAAATGGTGAGATCCCTGTCATCCCTCGCGATCTTCATGCTTCTCGGAGCGGCGGTGATCGCTTTGCCGCCTTTTGCTCCAAAAGTGCAGGCGGACGAGCTCGTGGCGCTGGCCAAAGGCGACCGACTCGAAATCCGAGCAGCTTTCCCGGATTGCTCGGCACAGGTCTGGCCGGACTTTTCCACGTCCTGTTTGCGACACGCCGGCTCTGGAACGAAGATTCAGGAAGCTCGCCTCGTGACTGCCCGGCGATAGTTCGGTCCTCGTTCAATCCGCTCGCCTGCGGGATCAGCCCAGGCCCCAGCTCTTCCCGTCCAAACCAGCCTGGTCGGCATCGGACAATCGCACTGAGACGAGGCACCGCAGACGCGGCGAATTGGCTGGCCTTCTTCGCTCGAAAAGCGCAGCAATGGGCGCGGCGTCGGTCCGGGGCAATCGGTTTACGAGCATTCGCGGGTGCCGAGACTCCCTCGGCCCACCGAGTGAGAGCGAGATCCCCATGTCGATAGAGCCAATCCAGGTGCCGAACGTTCTCATCGTCGAGGACGAGATGATCCTGCGGATGCGTGCGGTCGACATCGTGGAGGATGCCGGGCTCTGTCCCATCGAGGCGATCAATGCCGACGAGGCAATCTCGGTTCTGGAGTCCCGATCGGACATCTCACTGCTGCTGACCGACATTCAAATGCCGGGAAGTATCGATGGCCTCAAGCTCGCCCATGCGGTGCACGAGCGCTGGCCCTCGATCAAGATCATTCTGGTGTCCGGCCAGGTCAAGCCGTCCGAGGCGGAACGGCCGGCGAACAGCAGATTTTTCGGTAAACCGCTCAGTGTCGAGCAAATGATCACCGAGCTCAAGACCATGGTGGGCGCGGGTGCTTTGCAGATCGTTCCGACGGCAGGCGACTGGACGCTCGATGGCGCGTCCGACGCGGCGCGCGCCTCCCCCTCCCGGTCGGAGCAGGAGGCTTCCCTGTCTGCCGAGAACGACAGCCTTCGCTTGCTGCTCGAACAGGCCGAGATCGATGCGCGGGCCCTGATCATTCAGGCCGGCATCGATGCCGAGCAGCGAAGTGCCGCCGACAAATTGCAGAAGCTGATCCTCGGCGAGCTTCATCATCGCGTCAAGAATACGCTTGCCATGGTGAGTGCGATCGCATCCCAGAGTTTTCGCGGAGCGCCGAGCATCGAGCACGGACAGAAGGCCATGGAGGGCAGGCTGCTCGCATTGGGGCGAGCCCATGATCTGCTGATGCAGGTAAGTTGGGCCGATGCGAGCCTGACCCACACGCTGAGCAGCGCAACGGAGCCCTACGACAGTCAGGGCGGCAGACGCTTCCACTTCAATGGACCGGATATCAGGATTACCTCCGTCGCCGTCATTGCGCTTGCGATGACGTTCAACGAACTCTGCACCAACACCACCAAGTTCGGCGCGCTGTCCGTCCCGACAGGCCGCGTCGAGATTTCGTGGGCGATCGATGAGTCGAAGCAGAGGCTTCGCCTGGTCTGGACTGAAAGGGGCGGTCCCCCGGTCGAGCCGCCCACACGGCGGAGCTTCGGCACCCGGATGATGGGGTCTCTGGGCCAGCAACTGACCGGGCAGGTGAGCCTTGCATATGAGCGGGGCGGATTCGTTTACGCCCTGGACGTGCCGCTCGGCTCGATCGCCGCGGTCGCGTGAGTCAGCTGGCCCGCGTGCCGAATTGCCTGAGCATGTAGGCGGCGTTCTCGAGGATCATAGCCTGTTGCGTCGCCTCTGCACGCTCCTCGCCGAGCGGCATGTTCCGGGCTCTGTCGCGAGCGTCCGATGCCTTGACGTCCAGCTTGCACGCCAGGGACGGCTGAGCCGGCGCCGCCCGGCGGCGCCGTTTGTCGGCCTGAGCAGATGGTGCGGGTCCGTCCAGGTGATCTACCATTGAAGCAGCATCGCAAAGGCGATCGGCAGCACGAAATAGATCGGTCGCAGCACGGGCGGAACGAGCCACTCGTTGATGATGGACGGGGAGATTCGTGACATGTTGACCGCCTCTTGGTCGCGGCGGGAGCCTGACGCTCTCAGTCACCGATAATAGCCGAGGGGCGTGCGGTGATATCGTTGATATGGCGTTCCATGCCCGGAATAGCCAGAGCAGCGCGACGATTTAGGTGCGCGATGCTGTCCATGCATCGGCTTTTCGGCGCGTTATCGCTGGCCGATCGCCCGAGAATCCACAAAAAAGGCCGCGGATTGCTCCGCGACCTCGTGCATCGGCTCACTTCGTCTCTCAGTAGGTGCCGATCCCGACGCTCACGCCGGGAGCGCGGATGCCGACGCCGCCGCGGTCTTCATAGCCATAGCCACGCCGCTCGATGTAGCGCTCACGTGGTGCATATCCGTAGGCATCGCGCCCTTCGCGGATGATGACGCGCCTTTCGCTACGTTGGCGCCAGCACCGACCGTCCTCGTTGCAGACCATGCGAACATTCTGAAGGCTGTTTTCCGGCGTGGGCGGTGTGCCGAGGGAAAGCGGGGCTGCCGATGCCGCGGTCACGATAAGCGTACTGGCTGCGGCTGCTAGAACTGTGAGAATTCTCATGATGTATCTCCCAAAAGAAGAAAGAAGCTTGTGTCAGTGAGCCAATAGACTCGCGGAACGATGGTTCCGCGAGCGCAGGAAGAAACTCCTCCGCGGAATGGATGTGCTCGCTACGCTCGGCGGCCTCTCGCCGCAGAAGGCGCTCGCAATCGGTTCATGCCCCGACGCAAGCTCTCGCCGCTTCGCTTCACCAGGTGCATCGGATCGCGCAATGCATCCTGCATTGCATTCATCGCCTAAGCGTTCTCGCTCCGGCCTGTTTACGCTGCGAGAAAGGCGCTCATGTCTTGCGGAATCCTGCGACGAATCTCACAGGAACGTTTGCACGCGGCTTTGATTGGCATGTCATCGTCAACCGGAGTTTGAACCATGCGAAAGACAATCTTCTCAGTGGCCATGTGTGCGTTGCTTGCCGGCGCGTCGATCGGTTTCGCCCATGCGCAGGCCGGCGGTGCAGGGGGCGCAGGAGGAGCGGCCGGCGGGGGTGCGAGCGCGGGAGCCGGAGGAACCGGCGACGGTTCGGGTAGCGGAACGAGCGGCGCGGCCGGAACGGGGGCGGGCGGTGGTGCAACGGGCGGCGCAGCCGCAGGATCCAGCGCGGGTACCAGCGGGAATAGCGCGGGTAGTGCCGGGCAGGGCGGCCCTCAGACCATCCGTCCTGGCGGGTCCAACGATCCGACCCGACGGTAACCAAGATCCTCGCCCTGTGATTTGAAGAAGGGGAAGCTGCGGGTTCATCTCAGCAGCTTCCCAACGAGGTGTCGCCAGACGCGGGCGGCAATGAGCCTCCCGGCCGCTCATCATGGGCTGAACAGACTGCGGAGAAACCGCTCCTTTTCGCCAGGCGCGTAACCCTGAGAAGCACCATAATACGGCTCAGTCGCGCCAGGGTAGACCGGGGCGCCTTGGTGCGTCGGCCGAGGTGCTGCGTAGGCGAAACCTGAAGTGGGACCCAGCGCGATCACGCTCTGATGGGAATGAACAATGGTGTTCCGCCGGTGCCCGTGATGCGGCTGTGCCGCGTCGGCAACGCCGCCCAAGGTGATCAGAAGACTCAAGGCCAGAATGAATCGCATGGCTATTTCTCCAAGTTCTTCGCTTGGTTACTTGGCGCCCAGCCCCGGCGTTCCAACACATGGCGGTCTCACGATTGGTCACATCCCTGGCATCACGAACGTCCGTCTCCCTTCGTCATGGCCGAGCCCCTGACGCAACCAGTTTCATGATGCCCGGCCGGGTTAACGAAGCCGTGCCGCCTCACGCGTAGGCGACCCAGCCGCGGAAGGTGAAGCCGGTATAGAACAGGGCGGGCTCGGCAAAGCCGGCCTCGCGCAGGATGGCCTCGTCCTCGGCCGGCGTGAGGATCTCCAGATGATGGGTGACGGCGTCTCGCGCGGCTGCCGCCTTGTCGGGCTCGACGCCGGAGAAGGCCAGGAACGCGGAATAGCGCGACAGCCATCGCGCGCGTTCCTCGTCGCCATCGGGCGCGCTCAAATGCGCGACCACGAAGGGCGCGCGCGGTTTGAGGCGGCGGCGGATTTCCGAAGCAATGCGGCGCCGCTCCGCGATATCGACGAAGTGCAGGGTGAGCAGGCAGGTGGCGCCGTCAAATGGTCCTTCCGGCGCATCGTCGATGTAACCTTGATGCAGGCGCGCGCGCGATGCGAGCGGTCCCAGGGTTTGCCCGGCGAGCGCCAACATCGCAGCGGAGGGGTCTACGCCGTCGAAGCTCCAGCGCGGCTGCGCCTGCGCAAACATTCTCAATTCGAGACCCCCGCCGGCGCCGAGCACGAGGATGCGCGCATCCTCACGTGCGCGCTCGGCCAGCAGGATCGCCGCCATCGACAGCATGGCGTTGTAGCCGGGCACGAAGCGCGGCGGCCCTTCGGTGTAGTTCGCCACGGCTTGCGGATCGGAGAACATGGCTTGAATGTCGGTCATGGTGTGTGTCCTTGCCGGATCGTGCGCGCTAGGCGTGATGCGCGCTCATGCCGTGAGGCTTGCGGGAGCCGAGGCGCTTGCGCAGATCCTCGCCCAGCATTTTCAGCGTCACCTCGCCGAGGCGCGCCAGCAGCAACGCCTCGGCAGCGCCAAAGGCCTGATCGAGCGCGGCATTGACGGCCTGCTCGACCAGGCAGCCGGGCGCCTCGGTCCGGTTGCCCATCGCCAGCAGCGAGGGACTGCCGAGCGCGGCATAGACGTCGCGCAGCGTCACCTTCGAAAGATCGCAGGCAAGCGTCCAGCCGCCGCCGTGGCCCTTCTCCGAGCGCACGTAACCAAGCTCCCTCAGGCCCGCCATGATACGTCGGATCACCACGGGGTTGGTGTCCATGGCTTTCGCCAGGGTCTCGGACGTGAACGGCCCAGGCTGCTGCGCCATGTGCAAGAGGACATGCAGCACGCCGGATAATCGGCTGTCTCGTTTCATGTAACTTCATATGTTACATGATGGTGGGGAAGTCAACCAGGCTCGGGGCGGCAGCGCGGTGCGCCGTGTTTTGCCCGACGAAGCAACAGGCTCTTGTTCGGCACATCAGTCGCGTTGGGCGAGCCCTAAGTCATTGATCCTGCTGGCTCGGCCTACAGTGCATGGGGTTGTTTTCGCAATTTGTTGTCTTGGCGGGCCTCAAGCATCGGCGGCGGCCTGGCATGCTGATTTGTCACGGTGACGGCCCCATGCGCGAGAGGCAACATTCGGTCGGGGCGAGGCATGGACTTTTCGTCCTGTCCCTCACACGGCGCCCGTTTTCATCAGTCCATTTTTCGGAGGCGCGTCATGCAGGTTTACAACGTGGTGAAGTTCAAGGTGAAGCAGGGCGAGGAGGCCGCCTTCCTCGACGCGCATCGCAACGGCAAGGCCAGATGGCCCGGCCTCGAGCATGGCGTCATCGTCAAGACCGGCGAGCAGACCTACTGTCTGATCGGCACCTGGGCCAGTCAGGATGCGATGGCCGCGGCGCGTCCCGCGATGATCAAGACCCTCGACAGCTTCAGGTCGGTGCTCGAAGACCAGGGCAACGGACGCGGCGTAACCGACGCCGTGTCGGGCGAGGTCGTGCTGGCTCTTTAAAGCATGATCCGGAAAAGTGCGCAGCGGTTTTCCGAAAAGATCATGCTTGGACAATAACCTAAAGCGCGATGACGATTCATCCTCATCGCATCGCGCTTTAGGAGGCGAGCCAACCGCTACTTCATCACCCGCACGCCCTTGGTCGTGAACTTCTGCGTCTTGTCGCCGGGGCGCACTGGCCGCCGCGTGCCGGCGGCCTTGCCGGTGCCGGGTGGCTGGTGTGCCGGCACGAGCTGGTGGGGCTGCGAGCCGATCAGATCGCGGCGGCCCATCTCGATCAGGGCCTCGCGCAGCACCGGCCAATTGTCGGGGTCGTGGTAGCGCAGGAAGGCCTTGTGCAGGCGGCGCTGGCGCAGGCCCTTGATGGCCTCGACCTTGTCGCTGCCGCCGTGGCGCACGCCACGCAGGGGATTGACGCCGGTGTGGTACATCGCGGTCGCCGTCGCCATCGGCGAGGGCAGGAAGGTCTGCACCTGATCGGCGCGATAACGGTTCTTCTTGAGCCAGAGCGCGAGGTTCATCATGTCCTCGTCGGTCGTGCCCGGATGCGCCGCGATGAAATAGGGGATCAGGTAATATTTCTTGCCGGCCCGCTCCGCCGCCTCGTCGAACATCCGCTTGAACTTGTTGTAGGCACCGATGCCCGGCTTCATCATCTTGTCGAGCGGGCCGCGCTCGGTATGCTCAGGCGCGATCTTCAAATAGCCGCCGACGTGATGGGTGACGAGCTCCTTGATGTATTCCGGGCTCTCGACCGCGAGGTCGTAGCGCACGCCGGAAGCGACCATCACCTTCTTGATGCCCTTGGTCTCGCGCACCTTGCGATAAAGCCGGATGAGGTCGTCATGCGAGGTATTGAGGTTCGGGCAGATCTCGGGGAAGACGCAGGACGGTCGCCGGCACGCCGCCTCGACCTTGGGGTCCTTGCACGCCATCCGGTACATGTTGGCGGTGGGGCCGCCGATGTCGGAGATCACGCCGGTGAAGCCGGGCGTCTTGTCGCGGATCTTCTCGATCTCGCGAAGAATAGAACCCTCGGAGCGGTTCTGGATGATGCGGCCCTCGTGCTCGGTGATCGAGCAGAAGGTGCAGCCGCCGAAGCAGCCACGCATGATCGTGACCGAGAACTTGATCATCTCCCAGGCGGGAATCTTGGCATCGCCATAGGAGGGATGCGGCGCGCGCGCGTAGGGCAGGTCGTAGACCGCATCCATCTCGTCGCTGGTCAGCGGGATCGGCGGCGGGTTGAGCCAGAGATCGCGGTCGCCGTGACGCTGCACCAGCGGCCGCGCATTGCCGGGATTGCTCTCCCGATGCAGCACGCGTGAGGCCCGCGCATAGGCCTCGCGGTCCTGCTCGACCTGCTCCAGCGCCGGCAGCCGGATCACGGTCGCGCCCTTCTGGCGCGTCGCGCCCTCGTCGGCGGAATCGAGATCGTCGGCGTGCAGCTCGGTGTAATCCTCCGGCACCTTGCGGAACAGCGCGACGCCCCTGATGTCGTCGAGCGCGCGCGGCGCTTCGCCGGCGGCGAGCCGCTGCGCGACTTCGACCACGGCGCGCTCGGCATTGCCGTAGAGCAACAGATCGGCCTTGGCGTCGGCCAGCACCGAGCGGCGCACCTTGTCGGACCAATAGTCGTAATGCGCGATCCGGCGCAGCGAAGCCTCGATGCCGCCGAGCACTACGGCTACGTCCTTGAACGCCTCGCGGCAGCGCTGGGCGTAGACGACGGTGCAGCGGTCCGGCCGCTTGCCGCCTTCGCCGCCGGCCGTATAGGCGTCGTCATGGCGCAGGCGCCGATCCGCGGTGTAGCGGTTGACCATGGAATCCATGTTGCCGCCGGTGACGCCGAAGAACACCTTTGGCTTGCCCAACGCCTTGAACGGCTCGGCCGAGTGCCAATCGGGCTGCGAGATGATGCCGACCCGAAAGCCTTGCGCCTCCAGCAGGCGGCCGATGATCGCCATGCCGAAGCTCGGATGGTCGACGTAAGCATCGCCCGTCACCAGCACGATATCGCAGGCGTCCCAGCCGAGCGCATCCATCTCGGCGCGGCTCATGGGGAGGAACGGCGCCGGCTTGCGCGGTTGGGCCTGGGCCATCAGGGGCTTTGCGGCGGTGGCGATCTGGGTGTCCATGGCGGATACGCATAGGACTCCGGGCTCCCGAATACAACCGACGGAGGCGTGAAAGATCGAAGGTTCCCGAGCCGCCAGGAACCATCCGTCTTCGTGGACATTCTGGAGAGGGTTGCGGCGAGCCCGGCTCGCGCGCGCTCGCGACGTCCGTTTGTGGCGATGGGGGAGCTGTGAGCACAGTCATAGAGAACTTGCTGTTGCGGAAGCAGAAGCTCGTGGAACAGCTCGAAAAGGCGCCGTCGGTCGAGGATCGCGACAAGATCGAGCACCAGCTCGAACAGATCAACACCGCGCTGGATTTCCTGGACAGGCCGGGCTCGAGGGACGCGAAATAGTCGCGCTCAATCCGCTTTCAGCGTCTCGACCCTCAAGGCCTTGGCATAGACCACGCCAGAATTGGTGATGTGCGTGGTCATCAATTCCTCGAAGGCGGCGAGCTCGCCGCGCCCGAACAGATCGAGCAGCCTGCGATGCTCGTCGAACGAGGTGCGGGTCCTGACGTCGATCGGGGAGGTCAGATTGGTGCGGAGCGCGGCGACGCGGCCGGAGACCAGCTGATAGGATTCGGCGAGATAGCGGTTGCCGCAATGGGCAAACAGTGCCTCGTGAAAGGCGGCATCGGCGCGCCCATAGGCGATGTTGTCCTTCGCCGTCACCGCCGGCTCCATCGCCGCGATCGCCTCGCTCATCGAGGCGATTGCACCGTCGCGATCGTGACGATAGGCGAGCTCGGCCGCCTTGGGCTCGAGCGCGATGCGGAAAGTGCAGAGCGCGTTGATGTCGTCCGCACTCGGGGTGAACACGAAGCTGCCGACCTGCGGGCGGATTACCACGAGGCCTTGCGCCTGCAGCTGGCCCATGGCCTCGCGCACCGGCGTGCGGCTGACGCCGAAGGAATTGGCCACCATCTCCTCGGAGATGGCGGCGCCGAGCGCGAACTCGCCGTCGATGATCGCCTGGCGCAGCCGCTGCATCACCCGCTGCGACAGCGATTTCGGCGTATCGAGCTTGAGCGAGCGCATTTGCGTGTCTCAGATCACCTTGCCGGGATTGAGCAGCCGATCGGGATCGAGCGCCGCTTTCAGCGTCCGCATCAGCGCGATCTCGGCTTCGCTGCGGGCATGGCCCAGCCATTTCTTCTTCAACGTGCCGATGCCGTGCTCTGCGGAGACGCTGCCGCCGAGCTCGCGGACGAGACCATAGATGATCGTGTCCATCTCTTCCTTCGGCTGCTGCTCGACGGCAAGGCCGGCGACCCATGAGACCAGATGCAGATTGCCGTCGCCGATATGGCCGTAATAGACGCTCTCGCAGCCCTTGATACCGTCAGCGAGCGCGGCCTTGCAGCGCGTGACGAACTCGTCCATCCGCGCCACCGCAAGGCCGATATCGTAGGAGATGTGCGGCCCCAGCACCTGGCCGAACTCGGCGCAGATGTCGCGCACGCGCCAGAACGCCTGCGTCTGCGCCAACGACTGCGCCACGGCGGCATCGGCCAGCAGCCCGCGCTCCATCAGCTCTTCGAGCCAGGCCTGGAAGCGCGGAGCATCCAGGCTCTCGTCGGTGCCCTGCGCCTCCACCAGCACGTAGAGACCGTGGCCGGCGGTGACGGGCGGCTTTACCCCGGCGCGATTTGTGATCACGTCCCAATAGTTCGGCCACATCACCTCGAAAGCCGACAGCAGCGGGCCGAGCCCGCTGCGCGCCGCGCCGAGCAGCGCGACCACCGCGGCATAGTCGTTCAGAGCGCAGAGCGCGGCCATGGTCGAGCGCGGCTTCGGGAACAGTTTTAGCACCACGCGGGTGATGATGCCGAGCGTGCCTTCGGAGCCGATGAAGAGGTGCTTGAGGTCATAGCCGGCGTTGTTCTTCATCAGCTTGTTGAGGCCGGTGATGATGCTGCCGTCGGGCAGCACGACTTCGAGCCCGAGCACCAGCTCGCGCGTCATGCCGTAGCGGATCACGCGGTTGCCGCCGGCATTGGTGGAGAGATTGCCGCCGATCGCGCAGGAGCCGCGCGAGCCGAGGTCGAGCGGAAAGAAGAAGCCGGCCTCGTCCGCGGCCCTCTGGATCGTCTCCAGCGGCGTTCCCGCTTTCACCGTCATCGTTGCGGAGGCCGCATCGATCTCCTCGATGCCGGTCATGCGCTCCAGCGAGATCGCGACCCAGCCGGCTTCGGGCGAGGCGCCGCGGCACAGTCCGGTCAGTCCGCCCTGCGGCACGAACGGCAGATGTGCCTGCCGGCAGGTGGCAACCGCGTCGGCCACGCCTTGCGCATCGACGGGGCGGATCACCGCGAGCGGCGTCTGCGGCAGGCTCGCGCTCCAGTCGTTGCAATTGCGCGCCGGCACGTCGGTGCCGATCAACACGGCAGCCGCGCCGAGCTTGTCGCGCAGCGCACCGAGCAATTGCTCGGGTCGCCCGATGGGGGTCACCATGTTCATGCGAGACCTCCTCGGAAGCTGGCCGCGCCTCATGCGCGCCTTCGCGGTGGAAAGGGTTTGCGTATGTCTTGTATGTAAGGTACAAGACGAAAAGTAAAGCAAAAACAAGGCCTGAGGAAGCCGCGGAAGATCGTTGAAGATCAGAGGCTTAGTTCGGGGTTGAAGCAAAGGGCAGTGTGATGACCGAGGCAATTCGCGGGTTCTGGGTGGCATCGGCGACGCCGCTGGCGGCCGACGGTAGCGTGGATTCGGCAAAGCTTACGGCTCACGCCAGGCAGCTGTTCAGCAAGGGCGTCGATGGGGTCGTGTTGTTCGGCACCACCGGAGAGGGCACCTCCTTCAATGTCGCCGAGCGCGTCGCGACCATCGAAGCCGTGCTCAAGGCCGGCATTGCGCCGGAGCGCATCGGCATCGGCGGCGGCTTCCCCGCCATCACCGACAGCATCGCGCTCACGCGCGCCGTGCTCGGCCTCGGCCTGCGTCACGTGCTGTTGCTGCCGCCCTATTTCGATCGCAGCGTCACGAGCGAAGGCATCGAGGATGCCTTTGCCGCGATTGTCGACGGCGTCGCCCATGATCGGTTGCGCGCCTATCTCTATCATATCCCGCAGACCTCGGGCGTTGCGATCCCCACCACCGTGGCTGCGAGCTTGCGCAAGCGCTACGGCAGGGTGGTGGCGGGCCTGAAGGACTCCAGCGGTGACTTCAAGCAGTTCCAGGCCTTCCGTGCCGCAGCTCCCGAACTCGCCATCACCGTCGGCAACGAAGCCGATATCGCCCGCGCGATGACGGCGGGCGGCGCCGGCACCATCTGCGGCATGGCCAATGTCGTGCCCGAGCTGGTCAAGGGCATGGTCGACGGCAAGGACGTCGAAGCGCGCATGCAGGCCGCGATCGATATCGTGCTGAAGACGCCGTCGTTCACCGCGACGCTGAAGGCGATCCTTGCGGCGCAGACCGGCGATGCAGCCTGGCTGCGCGTGCGCCCGCCGCTCCGCGCCGCGTCCGACGGCGCTGCGTTGAAGCGAAAGCTCGACGAGCTGACCGCGCCTGCCATCGCGTGAGACCGCACGAAACTTGATACGTCGCCGCGAGTTCGCGTGCGACGTGTCGTGGGTGGCACGATGGCAATTGGAGATTGCCGTTCACGGTCGCTCTCTTCTTAGAATGATTCAACACTAGAGCGATTCAACTCCGGCTACGGTTCTCTTCGCGCACGGTGGCTGTTAGACGCGCGAGCTTCAATGCCGTGTCTGACTTGGAAGTGAATCGAACGTGCGTGCTCATCTGGATGGCCAACGCGTCAGCAGCCATCGTCACCGTGCCGGCAAGCGCCGTGCAGGTCTTCTCATTGGAGCAGCCGTGCTGCTCGTCGAATGCCACTCCAACACGACGACCGCGCAGGCGCAATCGGCCCTGCCGCCTGTGACGGTGGAGGCTCCAACAGCGCGGTCGAAGCCGGCGCGCGCCGCGGATCAATCCTCACGCCGCGCGCAAACTGCGGCGCGGCGCCAGTCGAATCGCAATTCTGCGCCCGCAGC
This sequence comes from Bradyrhizobium sp. LVM 105, assembly GCF_003957705.1. Taxonomy (NCBI): domain Bacteria; kingdom Pseudomonadati; phylum Pseudomonadota; class Alphaproteobacteria; order Hyphomicrobiales; family Nitrobacteraceae; genus Bradyrhizobium; species Bradyrhizobium sp. LVM 105. The sequence goes on from NZ_QZMV01000012.1 coordinate 128,356, forward strand.
GCCGACGCCCTCGGAGCGCGCCGCCGCGGAAGCTGCCGCGCAACAGGCCGCCAAGCTCGGCTACCGTGCGATGCCGAGCGCCACCACGCTGCGCAGCGGCGCCTCGCCGCTCGATACCTCGCAGACCGTCAACGTCGTGCCCGCGCAGGTGCTGAAAGACCAGTTGCCGCGAAACATCGACGATGCGCTGGTCAACATCAGCGGGATCACGCAGACCAACACGCTTGCAGGCACTCAGGACGCCGTGATCCGCCGCGGCTTCGGCGACAACCGCGACGGCTCGATCATGCGCAACGGCATGCCGCTGGTGCAGGGCCGCAGCCTCAATGCCGCGGTCGAGAGCGTCGAGGTGCTGAAGGGGCCGGCCTCGCTGCTCTACGGCATCATGGATCCCGGCGGCATCGTCAACACCATCAGCAAGCGGCCGGAGCTCTATCAGCACGGTTCGGTCACGCTGCTCGGCTCGACCTATGCGAACAACCGCAGCGGCGCCGACGGCACGCTCGACATCACCGGTCCGATCGGCGACGGCGGTCTCGCCTATCGCTTCATCGGTTATGGCGTCAGCGAGGACTATTGGCGCAACTTCGGCCGCCACCGCGAAATGCTGGTGAATCCGTCGCTGGCCTGGTACGGCGACACAACGACGGTGCAGCTCACCTATGAGCACCGCGAGTTCATCACTCCGTTCGACCGCGGTACGGCTTTCGTCAAAGGCGCTCCGCTGGCGATCCCGAAGACGCGCCGGCTCGACGAGCCCTTCAACAACATGTGGGGTACGTCCGACCTGGTGCAGGCTTCCGTCGAGCAGAAGCTCGACGACAATTGGAAGGTCACGGCGGCCTACAGCTACAACACCGAGACTTTCAGCGCGAACCAGCTTCGTATCACCAGCGTCAACGCCACGACCGGCGTTGAAACCCGCAGCAACGACGGTACGCGCAACTCGCTGAGCAACGCCAGCTACGGCACCTCCTATCTGCAAGGCGACGTCTGGGTAGGCGCCTTCCGCAACGAGATCCTGTTCGGCGGCGAGGCGCTGTATCGCACGATCGATCGCCACGATTTGATTCGCCAGGCGACCCCGAGCTTCAATTTCTATAACCCCGTCTACGGACGGATCACGCCGGGCACGACCGTTTCGGCAACCGACAGCGAGCAGACCGACAAGCTCGGCACCCGCAGCTTCTTCGCCCAGGACACGTTTCACCTGACCAACTGGCTGTCCTTGGTCGGCGGTGTGCGCTGGATGGAATACGAGCAGCTCGCCGGAAAGGGCCGGCCCCTCTTTGTCACTGCCACCAATCTTTCGGGCGACAAGGTGCTGCCGCTCGGCGGCGTCATCGTCAAGCTGAACGACCAGCTCTCTTATTACGTGAGCTATACGCAGTCGCTGAAGCCGACCTCGGTCATCCCGCCGTTCACGGCCGGCTTCGTCGTCGATTCCACCATTGCGCCCGAAGAGGGAACGCAGTGGGAGACCGGTCTAAAATTCGACGTCAACAAGCGGCTGTCGGGCACTCTGGCGGTCTACGACATCCAGAAGAAGAACGTGCTGGTGCTGGACGACATCGGCGGCGGCAAGTCGGCGGCGCGCACGTCCGGTGCGGCCAGGTCACGCGGCGTCGAACTGGACGTGACCGGCAGGCTGACCGACGAATGGAGCATGATCGCAAGTTACGGCTATACCGACGCACGCCTGATCGACGACCCCGTTGTCGGCAATGCCAAGCTGTTCAATGTTCCAATGAACACGGCTTCGCTCTATCTCGTCTACGATTTCGGCGACAGGCTCCCCGGACGCCTGCGGCTGGGCGGCGGCGCGCACTATGTCGGCGATCGGGCGGGCGACTCTATCAACACGTTCTTTATGCCGGCCTATACCGTGGCGGACATTTTTGCCACGTACGACACGAAGATCGATCATCTGCCCGTGACTTATCAGTTCAACGTCAAGAACCTGTTCGACAAGCTCTACTATACGTCCAGCACCGGGAGCGCCTTGAACGTCGCCATCGGCGATGCCCGGCGGTTCTCGCTGTCGGCGACGGTGAAGTTCTAGCCATGGCGGCGCGGCTGGGACGCACGATCAAGGCGGTCCTGTTCCAGGTCCATTCCATCGCGGGCCTGGTCCTCGCGCTGCTGCTGTCTCTGGTCGCGCTGACCGGCGCGATCATGAGCTTCGAGGACGAGATCGTCGATCATCTCAATGCCGGCATCATGCAGGTCGCGCCGCGTCAGGCGCCGGCGCTGATGCCGGACGAGCTGGTGGCGCGGCTGAAGGCGGCGCAGGATCTCGGCAAGGTCTCGGCGGTCACGTTGTCGAGCGATCCGTCGGCGGCGGTCCATGTCCGCTTTGCGCGTGACGAACGGGGCGACCGGCCGACCTCGCTCTATGTCGACCCCTATGACGCGCGCGTGCTGGGCTCGCCGCGCGGCGAGGCGTTCTTCGCGACGGTGCGCCGGCTGCATCGCTGGCTCCTCATCCCCGACGACGGCAAGGGCTGGGGACGCCCCATTACCGGCACCATCGCGCTCGGCCTGATCGTCATGCTGGTGTCGGGACTGGTGCTGCGCTGGCCGCGTCGGGCAGGCAGCGTGAAGATGTGGCTGAAGCCCAATCTCGGGCTCAGCGGCCGCGGATTGCATCGCTCGCTGCACACTGTGATCGGCACCTGGGTGCTTCCGGTCTATCTGACGATGACGCTCACCGGGCTGTACTTCTCCTTCGAATGGTACAAGGACGGCGTGACCTGGCTGTTGGCGCGTCCTCACGTCACCGCAGCGAAGATGCCTGCAAAGCCGCCGCGCTTGGCCAACTCCGGGCCGGTGCCGTCAATCGGCTTCGATCCGGCATGGACCACGTTCCAGCGCGAGGAAGGCGGCCGCTTCTCCAGAGCCTTGCTGACGCTGCCGGGCGGACCGGGTACGACGATCCGCATCCGGTCGTGGGGGAAGGCCTCGTTGCTCGAAACCACGCGCGATGAATTCCGCATCGATGCCGTCACCGGCCAGCTGGCTTCCGCGGAGCGCTTTACCGATAAGACGTTCGGCGAGAAGATCATCGCGGCCATCTACGACATCCATCGCGGCGCCATCCTGGGATGGCCGGGCAAGCTCGCCTTCATGATGGCGGCAATCCTGATGCCTCTTTTTTCGGTCACCGGCATCCTGCTCTATCTGTCACGCCGCAAGCTGCGGCGCGCGGCACAGACGCCGCTCGGGCGGCTCGTTCCCGGCGAGTGAGCGGACGAGGCGGTCGCCGAGAGGCCTGATGACAACTTGGTCTCTTGGGCCGAGGCCAGTTACTCCAAGCGTCGTCATCACAGCCAAGCAAGGAAATTCTTGTCTCGGGCATTAGAGAATGGTTCCCTCCACACGTTGAGGTCGTGTACTGGAGCCCTTCAGCAATGTCTGAACGAGACGAACTTGAGGAGACGGCCCTGCCTGCCATGCTGGTCAGGCGCAGCGATCTGCCCGTGCCATTGGCGCACCCGGCACGAAGTTTCTTCGGGGGGCTTCCCAAATTGCCTCCGCGTTTCGATTGGCCGATCGCAGACGTCACGGCCTACAAATCACCAGAGACCGTTGCACTGACATTCGTGGCCCAGATCGACTTGGCCGAAGTGCCAGGGGGAGGTTGGTCGCCGCTTCCGACGCGGGGTACGCTTTATTTCTTCTGTAGCTCTGTGTTCGTTGGCGAGGGACACCCACCCTGTCGCGTCCTCTACAGCCCAACCGACGGCAATGCGTATCCCGACCGCCAGCCACCGCCGGATCTGATGCCGTTGGCTGGCAGCGACGGTGACTACCAAGTCAGATGGCTCGATCCCGACGTCGATTTCCATTCCAAGGTCGAATTCAAATACCCGGTTTCCTTCCGGCAGTTCCGTGACTTCTACTTCCTGGAAGATGCCGTCGGAGGCGAACTCATGATCAAGGAATTATGTAAAGCGCTAGGTCCAGGCGAGCCGCAACAGAATGATCTGCTTCAGTTCCGACGCGTGGACAACTATCGGAAGGACGACGATTGGCCGTTCAATTGGCTGCTGATCGCTTGCGTGGTTCGGTCGGTCTTATCAAATATTCAGCGCGACCTGACGGACGGATATTACGGCAAGCCGGCCACCGAAGAAGCAATCGTGGAGCTGAAGCGTTTTCGTACCGGGGCCATAGGGTGGCTCGAACGGTGTCGGGATCTGACTCCACTGGATGATGTCGATGCCGGCGCGAAGGCAGCGTTCAGGTCTTGGTGGTTCGACATCGTGCAGGGCTACGAGAACTTGGACGGGCAGGTAACCACTAGTGTCGGCCAAATCACGGAAGACCTTGGCAACGCCATCAACCATACCATCCGTTGTATGGCGACGCACGATGTCGACACTGTCGATGACGCTCCATTGAGTTACGTTGCAAATCTCGTGCGGCAAAATCGTTGGATGGCGCCGACGGCAAAGGAGGGGCAACGCCGCCATTTCCACACGGCGATTCATCAGATGCTGGGGTATGGCAGCTCATGGCAGGATGCGACCGAGGAGCATCTGGAGGATATCTTGCTGCTTCAGATCGAGGGCGATCTTGCCTTTTTCAATTGGCACTCGGATATCGGCGGCGTGCTTCATTTCTGGATCGATCCCGATGCGCTTGCTCAAGGCGATTTCTCGCAGGTCGTCGCAACATACCAATGCGACTAGACTGATCTCCGCATGTGCTTCTGGCTTATTGCTGGCCAACGCTACCGCAATGGTTCAAAAGGTCCCTGTTCACTTTGCAAGGCCGCACAATGAAGCTTCCCACCGTCACCCCCGCCGACATCCGCCGCGCGCTGCTGCTGCGCGAGGAGATCGCGCTGCTCGATCTCCGGTACGAGGCGGGCTTTGCGACCGGGCATCCGCTGTTCGCGGCCAACATGGCCGTCGACCGGATTGCGATAGAGGCCGAGACCCGGCTGCCGCGCAGGGACGTGCCGATCGTGCTCTATGATGACGGCGACGGCTTGGTCCCGACCGGCGCCGAGCGGCTTGCCGCGCTCGGCTACACCAACATCAGCGCGCTCGATGGCGGGCTGAAGGCGTGGCGCGCGGCGGGCTATGAGGTGTTCGAGGACGTCAATTCCTATTCGAAAGCGTTCGGCGAACTGGTCGAATCGCGCAGGCATACGCCATCGCTCAGCGCCGACGAGGTGGCCAAGCTGATCGCCGACAAGGCCGACATTGCCATCCTCGACGTCCGCCGCTTCGACGAATATGCGACCATGAACATTCCGGGCTCGGTTAGCGTGCCCGGCGCCGAGCTGGTGCTGCGCGCAGGGCAGGCCGCGCCCGATCCTGACACCACCATCATCGTCAATTGCGCCGGCCGCACCCGCTCCATCATCGGCACCCAGTCGCTGATCAATGCCGGCGTGCCCAACAAGGTGCGCGCGCTGCGCAACGGCACCATCGGCTGGACGCTGGCGCGGCACAGGCTCGACCACGGTGCTGACAGGCGCGGGGAGGTCGGGCCGTTCGCGGGCGGTCCTGCCAATGCGCGCGATGTCGCCTATCGCGCCGGCGTTCGCCACATCGGGGCGCGCGAGATGGCGGCGCTTATCGCGCAGACGGATCGCACGCTGTATCGCTTCGACGTGCGCGATGCCGAGGAATATGCAGCCGGCCACCTCCCGGGCTTCCGGCATTATCCGGGCGGCCAGCTCGTGCAGGAAACCGACATGGCCGCGCCGGTGCGCGGGGCGCGCATTCTTCTGACCGACGACAGGAGCGTTCGTGCCGACATGACGGCGTCCTGGCTGGCGCAGATGGGCTGGGAAGTCTATGTGCTCGAAGGCGGCTATGACGGTGCGCTCGAGGTCGGCCCGCCGCAGATCCTGCCGAAGCCGGATCCGGCACACCGCTACCGCCGGCCCTATGAAGGCACTGACGTCGCGCAAGCCGCGATGCAGGCCTATCTCGATTGGGAATACGGCCTCGTCGAGCAGCTCCGCCGCGACGGCACACACGGGTTTTACGTGATTTGAGAGATGGACAGGTGTACGTCCTACTTGGCGCTCCTTTATCACCGTCACCCCTGCGCAACGGCGAAGCCGTTGTCGCTGGAGGCGGCCGCTTCTTAGCGGCCCTCGAAGGGCGACGGCCCGGCTGCTAGCGGCATCGGGGCCGTTCATCCTTCGAGGCTCCCCGTGGGACGCGTTGCGTCCCACGTCTCGCACCTCAGGATGACGGGACTGCTATTGTGAGCACGCTGTGGGATGCCAAGCGCATCTCACGGCAGCGCCATCTTCTTCCCGTATCCGCCCCCTATTGTGCTGCGCATCCTCCACGGTCTATGTGCTCAGGCAAAGCTCATCATCTACGGAGACACCATGTCAGCCCCAGGCCAAGGCCCGGAGCGGAGCGCCAAGGCGCTGCTGCTCGAAGGCGTCAATGATAGCGCTGTCGACCTTTTCAGGGGCGCGGGCTTCACCAATGTCGAGCGGCTGACCAAGGCGCTCGACGGCGGGGATCTGCGCCGGGCGCTCGACGGCGTGTCGTTGCTCGGCATCCGCTCGCGCACCCAGATCACCGATGAGGTGCTCGGGGCGACCGACCAGCTGCTCGCGGTCGGCTGCTTCAGCGTCGGCACCAATCAGGTCGATCTCGCGGCGGCGCGCAAGCGCGGCATTCCCGTCTTCAACGCCCCGTTCTCCAACACGCGCAGCGTCGCCGAGCTCGTGATCGGCGAGATCGTGATGCTGCTGCGGCGGATCTTCCCGCGCTCGGTATCGGCCCATGGCGGCGGCTGGGACAAGTCGGCGACCGGCAGCCGCGAGGTGCGCGGCCGCACGCTCGGCATCGTCGGCTACGGCAATATCGGCTCGCAGCTCTCGACGCTCGCCGAAGCCATGGGCATGCGCGTGATCTATTTCGATCGCACCGACAAGCTCCGCCACGGCAACACCGAGCCGGTCGAGCGACTGGACGAGCTGCTGGCGCAGAGCGACGTCGTCAGCCTGCACGTGCCGGAGACGCCGGAGACGTCAGGCATGATCGGCGAGAAGGAGCTGCGGGCGATGAAGCCGGGCTCGTTCCTGATCAACAACAGCCGCGGCACCGTGGTCGATCTCGATGCGCTGGCGCGCGCCTTGCGCGACGGTCACCTCGCCGGCGCCGCCATCGACGTGTTTCCGGTCGAGCCGTCGTCGAACGCGGATCGCTTCAAGAGCCCGGTGCAGGGCCTCGAGAACGTCATTCTCACCCCGCATATCGGCGGCTCGACCGAGGAGGCGCAGGAGCGCATCGGCGGCGAGGTCGCGCGCAAGCTGGTCGACTATTTCATCACGGGCTCGACCATGGGCGCGGTGAATTTTCCGGAAGTGCAGCTGCATTTGCGTCCCTCCGGCGCGCGCTTCAGCCACGTCCATCGCAACGTGCCCGGCATGCTGCGGCGGCTCAACGAGGTCTTCCTGCAGCGCGACATCAACATCGCCGCGCAATATCTGGAGACCGCCGGCGATCTCGGCTATGTCGTGCTCGACGCCGATCTCGCGGGGCAAGATTCCGCCGCGCTGCTGCAGCAGATCCGCAGCCTCGACGGCACGATCGGCGCGCGGCTGGTGTTCGAGCACTAAAGCGTTTTCCAGCGAAGTGGACCCCGGTCGGCGTAAAGAACAACAAATTGCAGCCTGTTCCGATTCCATCGAAACAGGCTGCAGCGCTCGGTTGACGGCCGGCAGAAGGTCGCATTCAATGCGGCCTCTGGTGGATTGAACGAGAACACAAACCGGGTGGAAACGATGACGCTGACAAGAGCGAAGCTGTGCGCGTGGCTCGTGGGTACGGCGGCGGCCCTGAGCGCGAACGTTGCGTTGGCCGCGACCCTGACAGCGGATGCAGAGACGGTCTGCAAGGGCCTCATTGGCGGCGCCGACGCCGTGAAGATCGATTCCGCAACGCTGCAGTCGCCCTCACAGCTCACTGTCGCCGAACGCGGGCCGACGCCGTCCGGGCGCATCACGCCGGCCAACCCGGCTTTCTGCAAGGTACTCGGCCATATCGACCCCACCGATCCCAAGGCGCCGCCGATCAGGTTCCAGGTCAACCTTCCGGTCGAATGGAACGGGCGCTCGCTGCAATATGGCGGCGGCGGTTTCAACGGCGTGCTGATCACCGGCCTTGCGCTGCCGCCGGCCTATCCCTTCGACAAGCCGTCGCCGCTGGCGCGCGGCTTCGTCACCTACGGCACCGATTCCGGCCACGAGACCAGGCCGGGCGAGCCGCCGCAGGTCTTTGCGCTGAACGATGAAGCCTTCGAGAATTTCGCCCACCGCTCCTACAAGAGAGTGCGCGACGTTGCGGTTGCGCTGATGGAGCGCGCCTACGGCAAGAAGCCCGACAGGATGTACTTCATGGGCTCGTCCGAGGGCGGCCGCGAAGGCCTCACCATGGCGCAGCGTTACCCCGATGATTTCGACGGAATCTTTGCCCGCGTGCCTGTCATCAACTGGGTCGGCCTGCAGCACGCCGGCACGCGTTCGGGTCTCGTTACAATGGGGGCGGGCTGGATCAATCCGGCGCAGGTGAAGCTCGTCGGCGAGGCGGTGCGGGCGGCCTGCGACAAGGCCGACGGCTCCGACGATGCGCTGGTGCAGAACCCCGTTGCCTGCAAGGCGGCCTTCAAGGTCGACACGCTGCGTTGCGCGGCCGGCCAAAGCGGCGATCAGTGTCTCACCGATGCGCAGGTCAAGGCGATCGAGACGCTGCACGCCACCTACAAATTCCCCTTCGCGCTCGCCAACGGTCTCGACGATTATCCGGGTTGGGGCGTCTCCGGCGAGGACATCCCCGCGGTTGGCCCGACCGGCGGCTGGGTCTCGTGGTGGCTCGGCACCGCGCCGCCTGCGCAGCCGCCTGCGCCGAACAACGGCATCGCCTGGATCTACGGGGCCGGCGGCATTCAATATGTGTTCGCGCGCGATCCCAAGCTCGACGTCACCACCTACAAGGTGGAGGAGCACAAGGCGCGGCTGCTCGAAGTGTCGAAGCTGATGGATTCGACCGATCCCGATCTCAGCCGCTTCCGTGCGCGCGGCGGCCGTCTCGTCATGCTCGAGCACATGGCCGATTACGCCCAGAGTCCCTATGCCGGCATCCGCTATTTCGAGAGCGTCGAGCGCAAGCTCGGCAAGGCTGAAACGGCCGAGTTCGCGCGGCTCTACACCGCGCCGGGCGTCGACCATGTCGGTTCCGGCGCGCCGGCCAATGTCGACATGCTCAGCGTGCTGGTCGACTGGGTCGAGAAGGGCAAGGCGCCCGGCGACCTCGAAGTGGCCGAGCAGAAAGTCGAGGCGCCGTCGTTCGCGACGCTGCGCGCCCTGCCGCTGTGCCGCTGGCCGTCCTGGCCGCATTACAAATCGGGACCCGTGACGGAAGCGGCGAGCTTCACCTGCGCGCCGTAGCCAAACGGCTCGTTTGACAACGAGTCCGCACTCAGCTATTTATTTCGCATGCGAAATAATGGCGCTGACGCGCGGCATCACCGGCTGATCTACCTGCTCAGCGTCGCGCAGCGCCGCTTGCAGCGCTGGATGGCGGCGCGGCCGGAGAGCGAGGTGACGCCGGCGCAGGCGGGGTTGTTGTTCATCCTCGGCAAGCAGGACGGCGTGCTGATGGGCGAGGCGGGCGCGGCTCTCGACATGGGGCCGGCCGGCATTTCCGGCCTCGTCGACCGCACCGAGGCTGCGAAGTTGATCGAGCGACGGGCCGACCGCGAGGACGGACGTGCCTGGCGCATCTTTCTGACGCCGAAGGGACGCACCGCGCTGGCGCAAGCGAAGGCTGGCGCGGCCGAGATCAACGCGGCGTTGACGGACGGATTCACGGCCGCGGAAATCGACATCGTCGCGCGCTGGCTGACCAGCATTCAGGACAAGTTTCCAAGGCCTTCGGACGATAAGGCATTCAGACGAATAGAAGGAGCGAACCCATGACCGAGCACGTCCGCATCGAGACCAACGGCGGCATTCTCACCCTCACGCTGGCACGTCCCGACAAGAAGAACGCGCTCACCGATGCGATGTACGGCAAGCTTGCCGACGCCATCGAATCCGCCGAGCACGATGCGTCCGTCCGCGTGATCCTGATCCGCGGCGAGGGCGACATGTTCACCGCCGGCAACGACGTCGGCGAATTCGCCGCGGTCGCAGCCGGCAAGTCCGAAGGCAGCCGCAATGTCATCCGCTTCATCCAGTCGCTGGCCCGCTGCACCCGGCCGCTGGTCGCGGCGGTGCAGGGCCGTGCCGTCGGCGTCGGCACCACGATGCTGCTGCATTGCGACCTCGTGGTGCTCGCGGACAACGCGCAATTGTCGACGCCCTTCGTCAGCCTCGCGCTGGTGCCGGAAGCGGCCTCCAGCCTGCTGATGCCGGCGCGCATCGGCCATGCCCGCGCCTACGAGATGTTCGCGCTGGGCGAGACGGTGCCGGCGCAGGCCGCGCTGCAATGGGGCATCGCCAACCGTGTGGTGCCGCTCGACAAGCTCGACGCCGAGGCGCTCGCGCTCGCGCAGCGCCTTGCCCGGCAACCGGCCGGCGCCCTCACCGCCACCAAGCGCTTGATGCGCAACGGCGAGGCGCTGGTCGCGCAGATGCAGGCCGAAGGCGAGCAGTTCGCCCAGCGCCTGCGCACCGCCGAAGCGCGCGAAGCATTCACTGCTTTCGCCGAGCGCCGGCCGCCTGACTTCAACAAGGTGGCGTGATCGGACGCGGCCTGGCGGGAGGAAACGGCGGGCACAACCGCAGGTATTCGATTAAAGTCTTAACCAAACCTTGGCATGTCGCCACGCAAGGTGGCCTCTCGTGAAGAGTAGGCCCCCGAACCCATGACGATGTTTAACAAATCGGTAAGCTCGCTTCTCCTGACGCTGATGGCGCTGCTCGCCGCCGGCGCGCTGGCCAGCACCGCGTTCCAGATGCTCGGGGCATTCGGCCGCTACAGCGAAAGTCTGGAGACCGAGCGGCTTGCGGCTGCCGACAAGGCGATCTTCCACGGCGTGCTGGCCTTGCGCAGCAATCGCGGCGATGCGCAGAGCGCGCTGCTCGGCGAGGACGATCCGCGCGCCAAGCTCGGCGTCGCCGAGAAGGCCGAGCAGGCCGGCTATGATGCCATCGCCGCGGCGCTCTCCTCCGTCGAGTTCGCCCGCCGCGACGAGCTCGCCAGCACGCTGAAGCAGCGCTGGAGCGAGGCTGCTCCGAAGTTCCAGCTGTTCTACGACGAGGCCAAGCTGCCGCGTGCCGAGCGCAAGATCGAGCGCACCGCGCCCTGGTACGATGGCGTCACCAAGGTGATCGAGACCGCGAATCTGGCGTCCACCGCGGTGTCCAACCGCGCCTGGACCAACGATCCCTTCATCGCGCGCATGATCCAGGCCCGCCGCTTGGCCTGGCAGGTGCGCGACCGTTACGGCATCCAGTGCTCGACCCTCCGTCCCAACGTCAACACCTCAAAGCCGCTCGACGAGACCCAGAAGCAGACCGTGGCCGGATGGAACGGCATCGTCACCGCCGGCTGGACCGGCATGGAGGAATTGCTGGCCGCGCCCGACGTGACGGCGGACCTTGTCAATGCCGCGAAGGAGGCGCGGGCCAAGACGGACGGTGTGCTCAAGCAGATCGGCGATCTCACCAGGAATCTCGACGGCAGCGGCAAGCCGGCAATGCCCGCCTCGGAATGGAATGCGCTGTGTCAGTCGCCCTTCGCGCCGATCGTCGCGGTCGCCAACAAGGCTCTCGACCAGTCGATCGCGCGTGCGGAAGCCGTCCAGGCCAAAGCCCTCACCAACCTCATCGTGCAGTCGCTCGCCTTCCTGCTCGCGCTGGCCGTGACGCTGGCCGGCGTGTTCGTGGTGCGCAATCGGCTGATGCGGCCGGTACGCGCCATCCTCGATGCCATCGCCCGCATCAGCGCCCGCGACTATGCGACGCCGGTGCCGCAATCCCGGCATCCCGACGAGTTCGGCACCATGGCCGCCACACTGGAAAGCTTGCGCGAGAGCGCGGCAACCGCGGAACGGCTGGGCCAGGAGCGCGAATCGCAGCAGGCGCTCCAGCTCGCGCGCTCCGGCACTGTCGATTCTGCATGCCGCAGCTTTGACGACACCGTGCAGGCCGTCATCCAGAGTGTTGCGGCCTCGACGCGTGAGCTCGATGCCACCGCGACCGGCGTGCGCTCGCTGGTGTCGCAGTCGAGCAGCCAGACCGCGGCGGTCTCTTCCGCCGCCGAACAGGCCACCAACAATCTCGAGACCATCGCGGCCGCGACCGAAGAGCTCTCCGCATCCGTCGGCGAGATATCGGCGCAGGTGCAGTCCAGCGCCCGCGAGGCCCGCGAAGCCGTCTCGCAGGCCGAGCAGACCAATGCGACGGTCGAGATCCTCGACCAGACCGCAAGCCGCATCGGCGAAGTGGTCAAGATGATCAACGCCATCGCCGGCCAGACCAACCTTCTGGCGCTGAACGCCACCATCGAAGCCGCGCGCGCGGGCGAGGCCGGCCGCGGCTTCGCCGTGGTCGCCGGTGAGGTCAAGAGTCTCGCCTCCCAGACGGCGACCGCGACCGAAGAGATCTCGCGCCAGGTCGAGGAGATCCAGGCCGCGACGGGCCAGGCGGTTGCCGCCATCCGCTCGATCGGCGGCGCCATCAGCGGCATCGACGAGAAGATGACGGCGATTGCCGCCGCCGTCGAGCAGCAGCGCGCCGCCACCACCGAGATCTCCCGCAACTTCCAGCAGGCGGCGCAAGGCACCCGCGAGGTCACCGACACGATCGGCAGCGTCGCCAGGCTCAACCAGCAGACCGGCAATGCCGGCACGGTGCTGTCGGAATCCGTCAAGAAAATGTCCGCCGACGCCGATCGGCTCCGCGTCGCGGTCGAGGGCTTCTTGGGAGCGGTGAAGACCGCGTAATCCCCTGAGGCAATCGTCGGCCTGCATGGTTCGAGACGCCCGCTTTGGCGGGCTCCTCGCCATGAGGGTCCGATATCTTGCCGCGGACCGAGACCTCATTCTGAGGGCCGCCGGAGGCGGGCATCGCGAAGGACGGCCGCAGGCGAACTCTCTCTCAGTTCTCTCCGTCTGATGTCGAGCGGCCATTGCCGCCGGTCCGCGCGGCGGCTACATCTGTGCCGCCGCGCGCCTTGAGCGCAGCGCCAGACGCAAGACACATCAGGGATGGAGAGTTCGATGCCGGTCACCCCACACAAGGCCCAGCGCCCCTATCGCGGCGTGTTCCCGGTCGCGCCCACCATCTTCGACGAGCGCGGTGAGCTCGACCTCGAGGGACAGCGCCGCTGCATCGATTTCATGATCGATGCCGGCTCGCACGGCATCTGCATCCTCGCCAATTTCTCCGAGCAGTTCGTGCTCACCGATGCCGAGCGCGAGACGGTGATGCATGCGGTGCTGGAACAAGTCGCGGGACGGGTTCCCGTGATCGTCACCACCACCCATTTCAGCTCGGCCGTCTGCGCGGCGCGCAGCAAGCAGGCCGAGGCGGCGGGCGCGGCCATGGTGATGGTGATGCCGCCCTATCACGGCGCGACCTTCCGGGTTCCCGAGAAGGGCATCGTCGAATTCTTCAAGGTGCTCTCGGGCGCGATCGACATTCCGATCATGATCCAGGACGCGCCGGTGGCCGGCACGCCGCTCTCGGTCGAGCTGCTGGCGCGGCTGGCGCGCGAATTCTCGAACATCCGCTATTTCAAGATCGAGGTCGCGGGTGCGGCCTCAAAGCTGCGCGGCCTGATCGAGGCGGGCGGCAAGGACATTGAAGGCCCCTGGGATGGCGAGGAGGCGATCACGCTGCTCGCCGATCTCGATGCCGGTGCCACCGGCGCGATGACCGGCGGCGGCTATCCCGACGGCATCCGCCAGATCGTCGATCCCTATTTCGCCGGTGACCGCGAAAAGGCGAAGGCGGCATACGAACGCTGGCTGCCGCTGATCAACTACGAGAACCGTCAATGCGGCCTGATCGCGTGCAAGGTCATGATGCAGGCCGGCGGCGTCATCAAGTCGGACGCCGTGCGGCACCCGCTCCAGCCGCTCCATCCGGCGACGCGGGCGGGATTGCTGGAGCTGGCGAAAGAGCGCGATGCGCTGGCCTTGCGCTGGGGGAAGTAGTGCGCAACGTTCCGCTGCCGTAGGGTGGGCAAAGGCGCGAAGCGCCGTGCCCACCACCGTTATCTATAGCGACAGGCGGTGGGCACGCTCCGCTTTGCCCACCCTACGAAAGCTCATGGGACATTGTCCGCTGTCGTCCCGGACAAGCGCGCCGAAAGCGCGCGCAGATCCGGGATCCATACCCCCAGGGAGCGGTTTGACGACGACTCGGAGTGGGGCTTTGCCGCACACTCGTCCCTCTGGTTATGGGTCCCTGCGCCGGGACGACACTGAATAGGACGCGTGCGTTCCGCCCGATCCCACCGGCATGCATTCGACCCGAGGGCGTCGAATTAGCGCGGCTCGACCAGTTTCCCCCGGCACGGCGATGACATATTGTACGTTCGCCAACTGGTCTGGAGCATCTCAAGACATCGCGTAACACCTCTTCATTATGCCGTTATCCCGAGCCAGGTTGGAGCGAACCGACAGAATAGGGAGGCAGTGCCATGACGATGAGGCCCGATCCCACCTTTCACGCATCGCCCAAGCTTGCGATGGAAGCACCTGCGGAGAACTTTGCCTACACGTTGCTGCTCAGTCCGGACTTCTCGAAGCCGGATGCTCTCGCGGTCATCGACGTCAAGCCGGGATCGCCGACCTATAGCCGGATCGTCCACACCGTGACGATGCCCAACAAGGGCGATGAGTTTCACCACTTCGGCTGGAATGCCTGCTCCTCCGCCTTGTCGCCGCTCGCGGGACACGCCTTCATCGAGCGGCGCTATCTCATCATCCCCGGGCTGCGCTCGTCGCGCATCTACGTCATCGATACCAAGCCAGATCCGACCCAAGCCAAGATCCACAAGATCATCGAGCCAGAGGAAGTCTTCAAGAAGACCGGCTACTCGCGGCCACACACGATCCATTGCGGACCGGACGGCATTTACGTCAGCACGCTGGGCGGCGGCGGCAAGGACGGCACCAACGGTCCTCCCGGTGTCTTCATCATGGATTGCGAGACCTTCGAGGTCCTGGGACGATGGGAGATCGACCGCGGTCCGCAGACGCTGCACTATGATTTCTGGTGGAATCTGCCGCGCGACTACATGGTGACGAGCGAATGGGCCTTGCCGCCGCAGTTCGAGAACGGGATCGTTCCGGAAGATCTGCTTGCGAACAAATATGGCCATCGTCTGCACTTCTGGGATCTTCGCGCCCGTCGCAACGTCCAGACCATCGACCTCGGTGCCAATCATCAGATGGCCCTGGAGGTGCGGCCGGCGCACGATCCGGTTCGCGAGTACGGCTTCGTCGGCGTCGTGGTCGACACCACGAATCTCGAAGCATCGATCTGGACCTGGTGGCGAGAAGGCGGGAAATTCCATGCGGAGAAGACGGCGACGATCCCACCCGAGCCCGCGCCAAAGGAGCAGCTCCCGCCGCTGCTTCAGGGGTTTGGTGCTGTGCCGCCGCTGGTGACCGACATCGATCTGTCGATGGACGACCGGTTTCTCTATGTCTCGTGCTGGGGTACGGGCGAAATGCGCCAGTACGACGTCAGTGATCCGCGCAAACCGAAGCTTGCGGGCTCCGTCCATATCGGCGGTATCGCGCGCCGCACCCCCCATCCGAATGGCAAGGCCTTTGCGGCGGGCCCGCAAATGGTCGAGATCAGCCGTGACGGCAGGCGCGTGTATTGGACCAATTCGCTCTATTCCACCTGGGACGACCAGTTCTATCCCGACGGGGTTCCGGGCGTGGAAGTCATGGCCAATGTCGGTCGCAACGGCGGCCTCGAGCTCGACAAGGATTATTTCGTGAGCTTCCCCGACGGATATCGTGCGCACCAGATCAGGCTCGAGGGCGGCGACTGTTCGACGGACTCCTTTTGCTACCCGTCGGTCTAGATGGGACCCATGCGAACCCGGCGCTCGGCTGGCTGTGGCTCGCGCTTGCCGCGAGCGGTCTCTACCACGGGATCAATCCGGGAATGGGATGGCCGCTCGCCGTGTCTGCCGGGCTCATGGACAAGAGCCCGCGCGCGCTCTTCCGTGCATTGTGGGCCTTGGCGGCCGGGCATCTCCTGGCAACATTTCTCGTGCTGCTGCCATTCGCGTTCCTGCTCGTGCTGGCCGAGTGGCAGCGTCCGATCCAGATCGGTGCGAGCCTTCTCGTCATCGGCTTCGGCGTCTATCGGCTGATCGACCGGCGCCATCCGCGCGCGCTGGCACGAATTCCGCCGACGCAATTGGCGCTCTGGTCATTTGCCGTCGCCATTGCCCACGGCGCCGCCCTGATGCTCGTGCCGATCTATCTCGGGCTCTGCCGGGCTTTCGAGCTCGATGCCGGCCACGAGGCGGCGGGCGAGCTGATGAAGGCAAGTCTCGGGATGGCGGTGCTGGTGTCCGTGGTGCACGTTGCCGCCATGGTCAGCGCCGGCGGGTGTCTGGCGTGGCTGGTCTACCGTTATCTGGGGTTGAAGTTCGTCTCGCGAAGCTGGTTCAATCTTGACGCAGTCTGGGCGACCAGCCTCGTCCTGGTTGGCGCGGTGGCGCTCGCCTTCAATCTCTTGAGCTGGCGCTGAAGTCCACCCGCGCCAATCCCCACTCGCCGATGATGCGAAACCGGGCCCTTGCGTCATCCTGCCTGAACAGCGCGATGCGGTCGATCTCGAGTGTCTCGATCCTCAGCGTCGCAAACCGCGCGCGCAGCATCTCCAGGATCGGCCCGCGCCGCTCCGCATCCAGCCGTCCGGTCAGCGTCATGTGGAAGCGGAATTCTTCCATCACGTAAGGATAGCCCCAGCGGTCGAGATAGTCGCGCTGCCGTTCGCTCAGCTTCTCCGGCTTACGCCGCGCGCGATCTTCCGCGGTCAGGGCGGGGCGAAACAGATCGAAATCGCGGACGCAATCGGCGGCGAGCTCTTGAAGCGTATCGACCGGCTCGGCTGGAATGACGGCGATGAAACCGCTGATGGCATCGACGACAGGCCGGATCACGGGATGCGGCCGCGTCTTGCCGGCGAAGGTCGCGCAGGCTTCCATCAGCCCGGCTTCGGTCTTGCCCGATGCCAGCGCCATCGGCGCCTTCAGCGTGGCATGAAAGCCGTATTTGCGGGGATCGGCGCTAAGGTCGCGCCAATCGGGCGCGACCTCCAGCGCCTCGCGCGGAAACGGCAGTTCGTTGCCGGTATAGGCATCGTAGCCGAGCAGCTCGGCGCCGAAGCGGGAGAGGGGGCTGTCGCTGCCGGCGGCAAAATAGATCGCGTAGCGGGGAAGATCTGTCATCGCCCGAGCATAGCCGGTTTAGGCCGCGACGACAGCTTCGCGCGGCATCGCTGCCGCGGCGAGCAGCCGTGTGGCATCGGTGAGATGGACGAGCTTGCCGCCTGATATCACCGCGATCAGCCGCGGCCGCAGCGGTGCAGTGTCGTCGACCAGCAGAATGTCGGCGCGGCGGCCTTGCGCGAGCACGCCGCGATCGGTGAGGCCGGTCGCGCGCGCAGGGCCGGCGGAGACCAGATTCCAGGCCTCCGTCAGCGGCAGCACGCCATCGGCGGCGAGCCGGAACGCGGCGAGCAGCTGCGCGGGATAATAATAATCCGAGGCCAGCACCGAGCAGAGCCCCTTGGCGATCATGTCGGAGGCCTTGGTCCAGCCGGTGTGGCTGCCGCCGCGCACGACGTTCGGCGCGCCATAGACGATGGCGTCGCCGTGGCTTGCCGCCGCCCGCGCCGTCTCCTCGTTGATCGGAAACTCCGCGATGTCAGCGCCGAGCTCGCGAAACTCTCGGCGCATCGCCGGCGTCGCGTCGTCGTGCGAGAGCATCCGCACCTCGGCGGCGCGGGCCGCGGCGGCCAGACGCGCAACGGAAGCCGGCACCTCGTCGGCGCGCGACGTCACGCGTTCAACCAGGCGATCGAATTCCTCGCCCGACAGTCCGGTGCGCTCCACCATGCGGTTGCGCTTGCGCGGCTTGGCCATGTCGGCGACCGTGCCGTCCATGTGGTCGTTGAAGGCGAACAGGTCGACGCGGCCTTCCATGAGCCATTGCGCGATCTCGGCTTCGGCCTCGAGATTGTAGGTCTCGTGCCGCAGATGGAAGCGGGTGTCGGCGGCGAATTGCGGACGCTGCCGTTCGATCGCCTCCATCAGGCCGCGCGCATTGTCGGCGCTGCGCAAGCCCGGCTCCCAGGAGCAGGTGGTGGCGTGGAACACCGTGGTGATGCCGTTGCTGATGGCCTGGCGGTCGCTGTCGGCGAGCGCGACGTCGATCGGGAAGTCGACACCGGCACGCGGCATCATCTGCCGCTCGAACGCATCGCCATGCAGATCGACGATGCCGGGCAGCACCAGCAGGCCCCGCGCGTCGATCGCCAGCCGCGCCCGGCCGCGCGCAGCGTCCATCGCAGTGATGTCCTGCCCGGACACCGCCAATGACGTTTCGACGAGTTCGGCGCCGATCAGGGTCCGGCCGCCTTCAAGGAAGATGTCTGTCACGCGACCGCGCTTCGTTCACTGGGAGGATTGGCGAGAGATCTCGCTCGTGCTTCATATGCCGCAAGAAAATCTTCAATCCCGAGCTTGCGGAAATCGGGCAGGGCCTCGCGCAATTTGTCGTGATCCCAGTCCCACCAGGCCAGCCGCGCAAGCCGCCCGGCAATCTCCTCGGAGAACCGTCGCCGCACGATTCGGGCCGGATTGCCGGCGACGATGGTGTAGGCCGGCACGTCCCTGGTGACGATGGCGCCGGCCGCGATCACCGCGCCGGTGCCGATGTTGCGGCCCGGCAGCACGATCGCGCCGTGGCCGATCCAGACGTCGTGGCCGATATGGACGTGATGCTGGCGCCGCCAGTCGAAGAACTCGGTATCGTCGCTCTCGCCTTCGAAGTAAGCGCTGGAGCGATAGGTGAAATGCGCCTGCGTCGCGCGGTGCATCGGATGGTTGCCGGGATTGATGCGCGTCATCGCCGCGATCGAGCAGAATTTTCCGATCGTACTGTAGGTGATCTGCGAATCGTTCACGACATAGGAGTAATCGCCCATCGCCACTTCGTGCAGGATGGTGCGCGCGCCGACCTCGGTATAGGCGCCGAGCCTGACCTCATGCAGCTTGGCCGAGGGATCGATGGTCGGCTGAACTGAAAGAGCTTTGGCGGCCATGTCGAATCCGAAGTCTGGGGACGGGCGTATCTCTTCGAGCGGCTTGATGACGATGTCATGACACCATGATGACAGGGGATGAGCTGTGCAGGATCGCCGCACCGCAACGTCCCTGTCACACAAGTGTTAAGCGCCGGCGTTAGCGATTGGCTCCAGTTAATCTGGAGCCCTGCATGCTGGTTGTGGAAGGTCTGACGTGTCGCTTCGGCGCGAAAGCCGCGGTGGACGGTGCCTCGTTTCAAATTTCCCCCGGCGGCTTCGTCGGTGTGATCGGACGGTCCGGCGCCGGCAAATCGACCCTGCTGCGGAGCATCAACCGCCTGGTGACCCCGACCGAGGGACGCATCCTGTTCGGCGGGATCGACGTCACCGCGCTGCGCGGCAAGGAGCTGCGGCAATGGCGGGCGCGCTCGGCGATGATCTTCCAGCAGTTCAACCTGGTCGGCCGGCTCGATGTCCTCACCAACGTCCTGATGGGACGGCTTGCGACGATGCCGGCCTGGCGTTCGCTGTCGCAAGTGTGGCCGGAGCAGGACAAGGCGCTGGCGATGTCGGCGCTCGAACAGTTCGACATCGCTTCGCTCGCCGCGCAGCGCGCCGACCAGCTCTCCGGCGGTCAGCAGCAGCGCGTCGCGATCGCGCGCGCATTGGTGCAGCAGCCCGACATCATCCTCGCCGACGAGCCGATCGCTTCGCTCGACCCGCGCAACACCAAGATCGTGATGGATGCGCTTTTGCGCATCAACAAGCATTTCGGCATCACCGTGCTCTGTAACCTGCATTCGCTCGATCTCGCCCGCAGCTATTGCGATCGCCTGATCGGCATGGCGCAGGGCCGCGTGGTGTTCGACGGCGCGCCGGCCGCGCTGACAGATCACGTCGCACGCGAGCTCTACGATCTCGAAGCCGCCGATGTCATGGGTGCCATGCCTGTGCCGGCGCCCGCGGGCGTCCCCGCGCTCGGAACGGCCGCGGCCGCCTGAGCGAAATCTGTTTCGTTGCAAGTCTTCGTTGCAAGTCTTTGCGTCAACCGACCCCAACCGATGAAGAGGGTATCATGATTACTCGCAGACTGGTCCTTGCCGGCGCCGCCGCGCTCGCGTTCACGACTTCAGCCCTGGCCGCCGACTGGAAAGCGAAATATCCCGAGCTGACCTTCGCGGTCGTGCCGGCCGAGAACGCCTCCGGCGTCACCGAGCGCTGGGCGCCGTTCATGAGCTATCTCTCCAAGGAGCTGGGCGTGAAGGTGACGCTGCGCATCGCCAATGACTACGCCGCCGTGATCGAAGGCCAGCGCGCCGGCAACATCCACATTGCCAGCTACGGCTCGGCTGCGTTCGCCCGCGCCCGCCTGACCGGCGTCAAGTCCGAGGCCTTCGCCAACGACGTCAACGCCGACGGCTCGACCGGCTATTATTCGGTGTTCTTCGTCAAGGCGAGCAGCCCCTACAAGACCCTCGATCAGCTCAAGGGCAAGAACCTTGGCCTGGTCGATCCGAACTCGACCTCCGGCAACAACGTGCCGCGCTTCGAGCTCGACAAGATGGGCATCCACGATGCCGACACCTATTTCAGCAAGGTCGTCTTCACCGGCAGCCACGAGAACGCGATGCTGGCGTTGTCGCAGGGCACGGTCGACGTCGCCGCCAACCAGTGGACCAGCGACGACGATTCCACGCTGGCGCAGATGCTGACGAAGGGCATGCTGAAGAATGCCGACGGCTCGGCGATGAAGAAGGACGACTTCCGCATCGTCCACAAATCGGCGCCGATCATCAACGGCCCTTATGCTTTCAACTCCGACCTGCCGGAAGACGCCAAGGCCGCCATTGTGAAAGCTTTCTTCGACGCGCCGGCCAAGGACAAGGCCGCGTTCGATCGCCTCTCCGACGGCCAGAAGAAGGGCTTTCATCCCGCCACCACCAAGGATTGGGATGGCACGATCGAGCTGATCAAGTTCGTCGACGCCCTGCGTAAGAAGAAGGCGTCCTGAGTATCAGGACAATGCCACTGGAGCCGGGTCGAACGACCCGGCTCTTTCTTTGACGGGACCTGATCTCGAGCCCATGACAACAGCGGTTTCGATCCTTCCCGAGCAGCAGCTCGCCGTGCTCAACGCCGCCTATCGCCAGGCGGTGGCCCGCAGGCGGCTCCGCCTCCTGTTCGGAGCCGCGGTCTTCGCCGCGGCGCTGGTTCTCGCCGCGATCGGCGCCGAAGTGAATCTGCGCACGCTGTTCAGCTATTTCGGCAATTTCGTCAGCTATTTCGACCGCATTTTCACGCTCGACAGCGGCCAGCGGGTCTGGACCGATGTCGGCGAGTGGATGTGGGGCTGGCGCAAATGGCTGAAGATGCTGGGAGAGACCCTGCTAATCAGCTACGTCGGCACGCTGATCGGCGCGACGCTCGCATTTGGCCTGAACTTCTTCGCCGCCGAGAATACCTCGCCCGCACCCTGGCTGCGCTTCGTCGTCCGGCGCCTGCTTGAATTCGCACGCACCGTTCCCGGCATCGTGTTCGCGCTGGTGTTCGTGATCGCGTTCGGGCTGGGTCCGATGGCCGGCGTGCTCGCGATCGCGATCCATTCCACCGGCGCGCTCGGCAAGCTGTTCTCGGAGATCGTCGAGAACGCCGACATGAAGCCGGTCGAGGGCATCCGATCGACCGGCGCAAGCTGGCTCGCCTGCATGCGCTTCGCCGTCGTGCCGCAGGTGACCGCGGGCTATGCCAGCTACGCGCTGCTGCGCTTCGAGATCAATGTGCGCGAAGCCTCGGTGATGGGATTCGTCGGCGCCGGCGGCATCGGCCAGGAGCTCGTCGTCGCCATTCGCAAATTCTACTATTCGGACGTCAGCGCCATCCTGCTCACCATCATAATCACCGTCTTCATCATCGACATCACCACGGGCTGGCTGCGCGGCCGCCTGTTCGGCAAGGAGGCGCGGACGTGACGCCGCACGAGGTCGATCCGCGAGAGCTTCGCGCGCGCTACCCCGACGTGTTCGACCGGCCGGCCTCAGCGCGGCTCGCGATGCCGGCGATGATCGTCGCAGCGTTCGCGATCCTGATCTACGGCCTCGTCGATCTCGACTTCTCGCCGTCGCGGTTCTTGGCCGGCCTCAGCCAGCTGGGCTGGATCACATTGATGATGATCCCGCCCGATCCCGGCTCCTCGCTGCCGGTCTATCTCAAGGCGCTCGGCGAGACGCTGTCGATCGCGCTGCTGGGCACGACCCTCGCCGCACTGTTCGCGCTTCCGGTCAGCCTGCTCGCCGCGCGCAACGTGGTGCCGTCGAGCATCCTGCGTTTTCCCATTCGCCGCGTGCTGGATTCGATCCGCGGCGTCGACACCCTGATCTGGGCGCTGGTGTGGATCAACGTGGTCGGGCTCGGCCCGTTCGCCGGCGTGCTCGCCATCGCGGTGTCGGATTTCGGCGCCTTCGGCAAGCTGTTCTCGGAAGCGATCGAAGGCGCTGACCAGAAGCAGGTCGAGGGCATCCGCGCCTCCGGCGGCAGCGCGCTGCACGAGATCCGCTTCGGCCTGTTGCCGCAGGTGCTGCCCGTCATCGCCGGCCAGGTGCTCTATTTCATCGAATCCAACACGCGTTCGGCCACCATCATCGGCATCGTCGGCGCCGGCGGCATCGGCCTCCAGCTCGCCGAGCAGATCCGCGTGCTGGAATGGCAGAGAGTGTCGTTCCTGATCCTGATGATCCTGGTCGCGGTCGCCGCGATCGATTTCATCTCGGGCAAGCTGCGCTTTGCGATCATTGGCAAGCGAGCTGTCGCCTGACCGTCGGTGCCGTAGCGCCGTCTGGTGGGCAAAGGCGCGTCAGCGCCGTGCCCACGAACTTTCTCCGACATGATCAAAGTCGTGGGCACGCTGCGCTTTGCCCACCCTACGAGTCCCGTTTCTCGGAGAGGGCCCCTACGACTCCACCAGAAACTCCACCCGCTCCGCCGCGAAGCGCGAGTGCTTGGTCATCAGCGGCTGGCCCTGGAGATCGTGGTCGGTGGCGTCCACCACCAGGATCGGGCGTCCCAGCGCGAGATCCAGCCGTGCCGCGTCGGTTGCGTCCACGATGCCGGCGGTGATCCGGGTCGCGCCGCGGCGATAGTCGCGCACGCCGTAATGCGCGAGCAGCTTCGTCATCGAGCGCGTCGCCGCGAACACGGCGCCCGCATCCGGAAACAGCTCGGCCGACAGCCAGGTGGTGGAGACGCAGATCGGGGTGCGGTCGGCAAGGCGGATCGCCTCGATCCGCACCAGGGGCGCGCCGGCTTTCAAGCCCAGCTCGCGCGCCAGCTCGCGGGTGGCGACATCCTCGGAAGCCTCGATCAACTGGCCGCGCGGCTCGCGGCCGCCGGCCCCGACGATCTCCGAGAAACGGGTGCGCGAGCGTAGGGGGTAGGCGAGCTTCTGCGCTTCGACATAGGTGCCGCTGCCGCGCTCGGCGCGCACCAGGCCGCGCTCGGCGAGGGCTGCCAGCGCGCGCCGCACGGTGTGGCGGTTGACGCGATAGGTTTCGGCGATCTCCATCTCGCCCGGCAATTTGTCGCCGGCCGCGAAGCGGCCGTCGGCGATGCCGCGCTCGATGCCGTCGGCAACGAGGCGCCACAGCGCGACGCCGGACGATGCAGTGTCTTGCATGCTCATATCGCCGGTCAGCCTAGCCCAGAAATCACGGCTTTGTCACGAAACAGTCATGGCGCTCCCGTATGAAGTTGTCTATTATCATAGACAACTTCGGCGCGGGCAAGTTCTGTCCAAAGGTTCGGTGAATCGGGTGACCCAGCACGACAACCAGCAAGCCCAGCGCAAGGCCGCCATGGCCGTGCTGGCGCACGCGGAGGCGGGCGAGATCGCCGCCCGCCTCCGCGACTTCGCTCTTCCGGAGCATCAGGATCTGCGCGCGCCGGAGAACGGCCTCGTCATGCTGCGCGGCCGGGTCGGCGGCGACGGTGCGCCGTTCAATCTCGGCGAGGCCACGGTGTCGCGCGCGGCCGTGCGGCTTGCGAGCGGCGAGGTCGGGTTCGGCTATACGCTCGGGCGGAACAGTGAGAAGGCGCGGCTGATCGCGCTGTGCGATGCGCTGGTGCAGTCCCGTGATTTCGGCGGCGCGGTGGAGCGGGATGTAATCGCGCCGTTGCGCGAGCAGCTTATGATTCGCCGCCAGCAGGCCGCGGCCGAGACCGCCGCGACTAAGGTTGATTTCTACACCATGGTGCGCGGTGAGGGGTGAGATCATGACCACGATTGCGGAATTGCCGCCGGGGTTCGCCGACAAGGTGCTGTCGGCGCAATCGACCTTTCGCTCGGTGATGGACGCGATGGCGCGGCCGGGCTCGGTCCGGCCCATCGTGCCGGGCGCGGGGGCGCCCGGTCCGATGATGCGCGGCACCGCCGCGATCGCGCTGACGCTGTTCGACCACGACACGCCGCTCTGGCTCGATGCGCGGATGGCGGCGAGCCCGGACGTGGTCAAATGGCTGAAATTCCACACCGGCGCGCCGGTGGTGCAGGATAGCTCGATCGCGAGCTTTGCGCTGATTGGCGACGGCGCCGCGCTTCCGCCGCTCGAACGCTTCGCGCTCGGCACCAGCGAATATCCGGATCGCTCCACCACTATCATCCTCCAGGTGGAGAGCCTCGACGCGGGTCGCAGCTTCGAGCTGCGCGGGCCCGGCATCGACGGTGCCGCGACGCTCCAGGCGTCGATCAAGCCGTTCGACCTGTTCGAGCGCCTGCGGTTCAACGAGCCGCTGTTTCCGCGCGGCATCGATGTCGTGCTGGTCGCCGATGACGCCGTGGTCGCGATCCCCCGCACCACGCGTGTCGTGAGCAAGGGAAGCTGAAGCATGTATGTCGCAGTCAAGGGCGGCGAACGCGCCATCGAGAACGCCCATCGCCTGCTCGCCCACAAGCGGCGCGGCGACCACGGCGTTCCGGAGGTCACGCTCGACCAGATCTCGGAACAGCTCGGCCTCGCCGTGGACCGCGTCATGAGCGAAGGCTCGCTGTACGATCGCGAGCTCGCGGCGCTTGCGATCAAGCAGGCGCGCGGCGATCTGATCGAGGCGATCTTCCTGGTCCGCGCCTTCCGCGCCACGCTGCCGCGTTTCGGCGCCAGCGAGCCGGTCGACACCGGCGCCATGCGGGTGCAGCGGCGGGTGTCCTCGACCTTCAAGGACATTCCCGGTGGCCAAATTCTCGGGCCGACCTTCGACTATACCCACCGCCTGCTCGATCCCTCGCTCGCGCAAGGCTTTGCGCCGGAGGCGCCGGCCACGGCCGATGCCTCCACGGCGCCGACGCCGCGCGTGACGGACATTCTCGGCCGCGACGGCTTGATCGAATCCTCGCCCCAGGCCGAGGACGGCGCCAGCGTCGGCGATCTCACCCGCGAGCCGCTGAATTTTCCGGCGAACCGCGACCTGCGGCTGCAGAATCTGGCGCGCGGCGACGAAGGGTTTCTGTTGGCGATGGGCTATTCCACCCAGCGCGGCTATGGCCGCAACCATCCGTTCGCCGGCGAAATCCGCTTCGGCGAGGTCGAGGTGGAGTTCTTCGCGGAGGACGCCGGCTTCGCCGTGCCGCTGGGCGCGATCGAGCTCACCGAATGCCAGATGGTCAACCAGTTCAAGGGCTCCGCGACCGAAGCGCCGTGCTTCACCCGCGGCTATGGCCTCGCCTTCGGCCAGAGCGAGCGCAAGACCATGTCGATGGCCCTGGTCGATCGCGCATTGCGCGCCCGCGAGCTCGGTGAGGAGGTGCGTGCCCCGGCGCAGGACGAGGAGTTCGTGATGTCGCATTCGGACAACGTCCAGGCGACGGGCTTCGTCGAGCACCTCAAGCTGCCGCATTATGTCGACTTCCAGTCCGAGCTCGGCCTGCTGCGCAAGCTGCGTCGGGAGTTCGCGGATGCCCAAGCGCCCGAAGCCATGAAGGAGGCCGCGGAATGAACGCGCCGGCCTACAATTTCGCCTATCTCGACGAGCAGACCAAGCGGATGATCCGCCGCGCCATCCTCAAGGCGATCGCGATCCCCGGCTATCAGGTGCCGTTCGCCAGCCGCGAAATGCCGATGCCCTATGGCTGGGGCACCGGCGGCGTGCAGGTCACCGCCGCGATCCTCGGTCCTGCCGACGTGCTGAAGGTGATCGACCAGGGTTCCGACGACACCACCAACGCGATCTCGATCCGCAAATTCTTCGCCAAGACCGCGGGCGTCGCCACCACGACCGCGACGGAGGAGGCGACCGTGATCCAGACCCGTCACCGCATCCCGGAGGCGGCGCTGAGCGAGAACCAGGTGCTGGTCTATCAGGTGCCGATTCCGGAGCCGCTGCGCTTCCTCGAGCCGCGCGAGACCGAGACGCGGCGCATGCACGCGCTGGCCGAATACGGCCTGATGCATGTGAAGCTCTATGAGGACATCGCCCGCTTCGGCCACATCGCGACCGCCTATGCCTATCCGGTGAAGGTGAACGCGCGCTACGTAATGGACCCGTCGCCGACGCCGAAATTCGACAATCCCAAGATGGACAATTGCCCGGCGCTGCAATTGTTCGGGGCCGGCCGCGAGAAGCGCATCTATGCGATTCCGCCTTATACGCAGGTGGTGTCGCTCGATTTCGAGGATCACCCGTTCGAGCCCTATCGCTTCAACGCGCCCTGCGCGCTGTGCGGCGCAGAGAATTCCTATCTCGACGAGATCGTCACCGACGACAAGGGCAGCCGCATGTTCGTCTGCTCGGACACCGATTATTGCGAGGGCCGGCAGGCCGCGGGCCACCACGGCAGCCTCAGCGCCGCGCCGTACAAGGACAAGGCGCAAGGAGGCGCGAATGGCTGATCCAGACCTGCACGAGAACGACGAGCCGCTGCTGGTCGCGACGTCCCTCAGCAAGTCCTTCGGCCGCATCGCCGCGTGCCGCGACGTCTCGTTCGCGCTCTATCCCGGCGAGGTGCTGGCGATCGTCGGCGAATCCGGCTCGGGCAAGTCGACGCTGCTTCAGCTCCTGTCGGGCCAGCTCGCGGCCAGCGGCGGCCACGTCTCCTACCGCATGCGCGACGGTGTCACGCGCGATCTCGCCACGCTGGGCGAGGCCGAGCGCCGCTTCCTGTTCCGCACCGATTGGGGCTTCGTGCACCAGGATCCCGCGCAGGGCCTGCGCATGGCGGTCTCGGCCGGCGCCAATGTCGGCGAGCGCCTGATGGCGGTGGGTTGGAACCATTATGGCCGCATCCGCGATACCGCGTCGGACTGGCTGACCCGCGTCGAGATCGACGTCGCACGCATCGACGATGCGCCGCGCACCTATTCCGGCGGCATGCGCCAGCGCCTCCAGATCGCACGCAACCTCGTCACCGAGCCGCGGCTGGTGTTCATGGACGAGCCGACCGGCGGCCTCGATGTCTCCGTGCAGGCCCGCCTGCTTGATCTCCTGCGTAGCCTCGTCGCCGAGCTCCACTTGGCCGTCATCATCGTCACCCACGATCTTGCGGTCGCGCGGCTCCTGTCTCACAGGGTGATGGTGATGAAGGGCGGCAGGGTTATCGAGACCGGTCTCACCGACCAGGTGCTCGACGACCCCCGCGAGCCCTATACACAACTCCTCGTCTCCTCGATTCTGCCGCCATGAGCCTTTCGATATGAGTTCTGCAATGACCGCCATGATCGATATCGCCGACGCCAACAAGACCTTCACGATGCACCTGCAGGGCGGCATCGAGCTGCCGGTCGTGCGCGGCGTGACCTTCAAGGTCAATCCGGGCGAGTGCGTCGTGCTGTCGGGTCCGTCGGGCGCCGGCAAGTCGTCGATCCTGAAGATGATCTTCGGCAATTACCGCTGCGACAGCGGCCGGATCGGCATCCGCCATCGCGGCGCGCTGATCGATCTCGCCAGCGCCGAGCCGCGCCAGGTGCTCAACGTCCGCCGCGCCACCATCGGCTATGTCAGCCAGTTCCTGCGGGCGGTGCCGCGCGTTGCCACCATCGACGTCGTCGCCGAGCCGCTGATCGTGAACGGCACGGCCCGCGCCGACGCGCAGGCTCGCGCCGGCGAGTTGCTGCATCGCCTCAACATCCCCGAGCGGCTGTGGCGGCTGCCGCCCGCGACCTTCTCCGGCGGCGAGCAGCAGCGCGTCAACATCGCGCGCGGCTTCATCTCGGATCTGCCGATCCTGCTGCTGGACGAGCCGACCGCCTCGCTCGACGCCGCCAACCGCACCGTGGTGGTCGAGCTGATCGCCGAGAAGAAGCGCCGGGGCGTCGCCATGGTTGCCATTGTCCATGACGACGAAATCCGTCATCTGATTGCCGACCGCATCGTCGACGTCACCAGCTTTGCCGCGGCGGCCTGAGGGACATGGAAATGAACGCCAAGCCGAAGGACATTGTGATCGCCAACGCCAGGATCGTGCTGGCCGACCGGGTGATCGAGCAGGGCTGGCTTGCTCTTGCCGATGGCCGCATTGCCGAGATCGGCGAGGGCCGGGCGCCCGCAGGGGCCGAGGATGTCGGCGGCGACCTCATCATGCCGGGCCTGATCGAGCTTCACACCGACCATCTCGAAGCCCATTACGTGCCGCGGCCAAAGGTGTTCTGGAATCCGGTCGCCGCCGTGGTCTCCTATGACGGTCAGCTCGCCACATCAGGCATCACCACCGTGTTCGACTCGCTCCGGGTCTGGCGCGAGGACGGCGCCGAGGAGGTCGACGGCCGCGCCGGCGTGCTGGCCGCCGCGATCACGACCGCGCGCGATGCCAGCCTGCTGCGCGCCGACCACTTCCTGCACCTGCGCTGCGAGATCCCGATGCCGAGCGTGGTGGAGGAGGCCAGGGAGCTGATCGACCGCCCCGACGTCAAGCTGATGTCGCTGATGGATCACACCCCCGGCCAGCGCCAGTTCCGCGACGAGGTCAAGCTGCGCGATTATTATCGCGGCAAGGGCGGCGGCAAGACCGATGCCGAGCTCGACGAGCTGTTCGCCAAGCGCTTCGAGTACCAGAAGCAATACGCCGCAACCAATATGCGCGAGATCGTGGCGCTGGCGCATCGGTACAACATCCCGCTCGCGAGCCACGACGACACCACCGAGGAGAACGTCGCGGATGCCGTGCGCGACCGCATCTCGGTCGCGGAATTCCCGACCACGCTGGAAGCCGCGCGTGCCCTGCATCAGGCCGGTATCGACATCCTGATGGGCGCGCCGAACGTCGTGCGCGGCGGCTCGCATTCCGGCAACATCGCCGCGGTCGATCTCGCCCGGGAAGGCCTGCTCGACATCCTGTCGTCGGACTACATCCCGTCGAGCCTCCTGATGGGCGCGCTGCAATTGCCCGAGCATGTGCCCGGCATCAGCCTTCCGGCGGCGATCCGCACGGTGACGAAGGCGCCCGCCGAGGCGGTCGGCCTCACCGATCGCGGCGAGGTCGCGACCGGCAAGCGCGCCGATCTGATCCGCGTGCATGTTGCAGGCCACATTCCCGTCGTCCGCAGCGTCTGGCGCGAGGGACACCGCGTCGCATGAGCGAGACGGCGACCACGGCCGAGGGCGAGGCGGGCGCGATCGGCCCCGGCCGGCTCGTGCTCGTGGTCGGCCCCAGCGGCGCCGGCAAGGACACGCTGCTGCGCCTGGCGCAGGCGGCCTGCGCCGATGATCCCAGCGTTTTGTTTCCGCGCCGTATCGTGACGCGTGCGTCATCGCCCGATGAAGACAATATCGCGATAAGTCCCGACGAATTCGACCGTGCGCGGGATCATGGTGACTTCGCCGTGCACTGGGACGCGCACGGACATTCCTATGCGCTGCCGCGCGAGATCAACGACCATATCCGCGCCGGACGAACGGTCGTCGCCAACGTCTCGCGCACGGTGATCGGCGCGTTGCGCCAAGCTTACGCAAATGTCTTAGTGGTCGCGATCACGGCGCCGCCGGAGGTGCTGGCACGGCGACTTGCCGCGCGGGCGCGGCAGAGCGATGGCAACATCGCACAACGTCTCACCCGCAGCATCGACGACGCGACAGCGCAGGCCGATGTCACCATCCTCAACGCCGGCAGCGCGGAGGATCACAGCCGCGAGCTCGTGCGCGTCGTCAGGAACGAAGGCCGGCGAGAATAGCCGGTCCACCACGGAGAGAACGGAATGTCGGTGATCGAAACGGTCGAGCAGCTAGAGGCCATCTACGGCGTCACCAACGACGCCTCGACCGTGAAAGTCGCCGACCACGTCACGCCGCTCTATCGCGTCTTCGTCGAGAAGGCCCCGTTCGCCGCGCTCGCCACCATCGGCCCCGAGGGCATCGACTGCTCGCCGCGCGGCGACCTGCCCGGCTTCGTCCGTGTTCACGATCCCAGGACGCTGATGCTGCCGGACCGTCGCGGCAACAACCGTGTCGATTCGCTGCGCAACATCGTGCGCGATCCCAGGGTGTCGCTGATGTTCCTGATTCCCGGCTCCGGCAACGCGGTCCGTGCCAACGGCCGCGCTCATCTCTCGGTCGATCCCGAGCTCCTGGCCTCGTTCGAGGTCGAAGGCAAGGCGCCACGCAGCGTCATGGTGATGCATGTCGACGAGATCTACTTCCAATGCGCCCGCGCCATCGTCCGCTCCGATCTCTGGAATCCCGACAAGCGCATCGACCCCAAGATGCTGCCGACCCCCGGCCAGATCCTCGCCGAGATGAGCGACAACAAGGTCGGCGGCGCGGAATACGATCACGCGTGGCCGGCGCGTGCGGCAGCGACGATGTGGTGATCTTTTTCCCTCTCCCCTTGTGGGAGAGGGTGGCTCGCCGCGCTAGCGGCGAGACGGGTGAGGGGTATCCATCCTCACGAGGAGCGCTGAGCGCGGAGAGATACCCCTCATCCGGCGCTTCGCGCCACCTTCTCCCACAAAGGGAGAAGGAAAGTGGAGATTGCCGCTTTCGCTCCCATCCAATTAAACGCCATCCCGCCCTCAGGAATCGTAGGGTGGGCAAAGGCGCACTTGCGCCGTGCCCACGAACTCTCACCGGTTACACGCAAATGGTGGGCACGCTTCCGCCTTCGCTCTCCGAGCTACGGCGGACAAGTCGCTTTGCCCACCCTACGGCACCGAGAATCCCAAAGACAGGAGCGTCGAAGTCTGTTCGACAGTCTCGAAGGCCGCCGGTTCCGCCCCGCGCGCGAGGACGAACGCGCGGTATTGTCGGAGCGGAACCGCCGAGCTGATCAACTGCGGCGGCGCGCCCTGGTGCGTGCCGCCTTCTTTGCCGCAGTGGAGCGAACCTTGGCGCCCTTGGTCCGGCTGGCCTTGCGCGCCGCGGCGGAACGCGATGCTGCGGATCGCCTGCTCGCGGCGCGCTTGCCCTGCTTCGACAGCGCGCTGCGCGATGCGGTTGAGCGCGGCTCCTTCTTCAACACGCCTGCGACCGCGCGTGACACCTTCGGGCGCCGCTTCGCGGTGCGCTTGCCCTGACCGACCTCATAGGCATATTGGGCGCTGCGGCGCGTCGCCTTTTTGGTGCGTCCCTTGCGCGGTGGCGGCAGGTCGACGCCGGCGCGGCGTGCCTCGGAGAGGCCGATCGCGATGGCCTGTTTCGTCGAGCGGGCGCCGTGCTTGCCTTTGCGGATCCTGTCGATCTCGTCCTTGACGAATTCGCCGGCCTGCGTGCTCGGCGACTTTCCGGCGCGCTTGTCCTGCCTCGCTTTACGAATGATCTCTTGTCTTGGCATGGTCGAGTTCCCTTCTTGATTGAGAGGGATATCTCACCGCAACGCGCAAGGCAGAAGATCGATCCAGTCAGTTCCTCAGCGCCGCCAGCAGCTCATCCGGACGTTCTGCCATGATCATGTGTCCCGCGCCCGGCACCACCACGGTCTTTGCATGCGGGATTGCCGCGGCGAGCGCCTTGCCGGCTTTCGCCGGCGTCATCATGTCCCGCTCGCCCAGGATCAGCGTTGTCGGCACCTTGACGCTCGCCGCGGCCTGAAGCGCATTCGTATAGGAATTGCAGGCCGACAGATCCTTGAACAGCACGCCAGGCTCGCACGCCTTCAGCACCGCCTGCGCGCCGCCATGCATCCACAGGCCCGGCGCCAGGCTGCCGCCGAGCTCGGCGTTGAAGCCGAGGCCCCAGATCGAGACCATGTCGTTGGCATCCTGCGAGTTGGCCTCGGCGGCCTTCAGCAGATCCGGGCCGACCGTCATGGTCGCGGCGGTGCCGATCAGGCTCAGCGCCGAGACCTTGTCGGGATGCCGGGCCGCGGTCTCCAGCGAGATCAGCGATCCCATGGAATGGCCGATCAGATGCGCCTTTACGCTTCCTGCCGCATCGAGCAGCGCCGCGGTCCAGTCCGCCATCTCGGCGATGCTCGACAGCGAAGGCCCAGCCGAGCGGCCGTGACCGGGCAGATCAGGCGCCAGCACGCCAAAGCCGTGATGAGCGAACCAGCGCGTATGCAGCGCCCAGGTCGAATGATCGAAGCCGGCGCCATGGATGAACACGACCGCAGGTAGCGACTTGTCGAAGTCGCGGCCGCCGGTTGCGACGAACACATCAGCGCCGTTGATGGAGAGCTTCATGGTGTCAGACCTTTTGCGAGATGCGCAGCGCCTGCGCCAGATCGTCGATGATGTCGCTCGCGGTCTCGATGCCGACCGAGAGCCGCACCAGCTCCTCGCCGATGCCGGCGTCCCTGAGCTGCTCGGCGTCCATCTGCTGATGCGTGGTCGAGGCCGGGTGGATCACCAGCGTCTTGGCGTCGCCGACATTGGCGAGATGGCTGATCATGCGCAGGCTCTCGATGAATTTGCGCCCGGCGGGCCGTCCGCCCTTGATGCCGAAGGAGATGATCGAGCCGGCGCCGCGCGGCAGGAGCTGCTTGGCGAGCTGATAATCCGTGTGCGTCTCCAGAGAGGGATGCAGCACCCAGTCGACCGCCTTGTTGGACTTCAATGCTTCCAGCACGAGGTGGGTGTTCTGCATGTGGCGGTCCATGCGCACGCCCAGTGTCTCGACGCCCTGCAGCAGCTGGAATGCGTTGGTCGGCGACAGGCAGGCGCCGAAATCGCGCAGGCCTTCGGTGCGCGCGCGCATGATGAAGGCCGCCGTGCCGAATTGCTCGTCGAAAACGATGCCGTGATAGCCGCCATAGGGCTCGGTCAGCACGCCGAACTTTCCGGAAGAGCGCCAGTCGAAGCGGCCGCCGTCGATGATCGCGCCGCCGATCGCGATGCCGTGGCCGCCGATCCATTTGGTCGCCGAATGCATGACGATGTCGGCGCCGAGCTCGATCGGCCGGCTGAGATAGGGCGTGGCGAAGGTGTTGTCGATCAGCAGCGGAATCTTCGCGTCATGCGCGATCTGCGCGACCTTGGGGATGTCGAGCACTTCCAGCCCGGGATTGCCGATGGTCTCGCCGATCACGAGTTTCGTGTTCGGCTTGATGGCGCTGCGGAACGCGTCGAGGTCGCGCGGCTTGACGAACGTGGTCGTGATGCCGAAGCGCGGCAGCGTATGCGCCAGCAGGTTGATGGTGCCGCCATAGAGCGAGCTCGACGCCACGATGTGGTCGCCGGCATTGAGCAGCGTCGCGATCGCCAGATGCAGCGCGGCCATGCCGCTCGCGGTGCAGATCGCACCGACGCCGCCTTCGAGCGCGGCGAGCCGCTCCTCCAGCACGCCGGTGGTCGGATTGGAGATGCGCGTATAGATGTGGCCGGCGCGCTCCAGATTGAACAGTGCAGCGGCGTGGTCGGAATCCTGGAACACATAGGACGTGGTCTGATAGATCGGCACCGCGCGGGCGCCGGTCACGGGATCCGGATGCTGGCCCGCATGCAGGCTCAGGGTCTCGAAGGCAGGCGGTTTGGGCGCGGGCATGCATGGCCTCGTTGGTCGGTCGGCGATGGCGGCTCTTGTGCCATAAAACGGCGCGCCGCGTCAGCCCATTGACAGCGCCGCATCGCCGGTGCGCCCCCTCGCCCCGCTTGCGGGGAGAGGGTTGGGGCGAGGGGGAGTCTCCGCGAGGACGGTGAGAGTCGGACTCGCGGAGGCTCCCCCTCACCCGGAATTCAAGCTTCGCTCGAATTCCGGCCTCTCCCCGCAAGCGGGGAGAGGCGAAGCAGCGCCGCCTGCGTGCTCTGCGAGACTAACCCCCGATCGCCTGCTCGATGATCCGCGCCTCCCGCAACAGAATCTCCGCGACCTCCTGCTCGCGGCGGGGGCCGAGCCGCGTTCGCACCGCGGAGACGGTCATGGCCGCGGCGGGGCGGCCGTCCGGGGTCTTGATCCAGGTCGAGATCGACTTCGTGCCCTGCACGAGGCCGATCTCTCTCATGCCGTATCCGAGCCGCCGCGCGGCGGTGATCTCGCCGAGGACCGTCGCCGTATCGGTCCGGTAAGTCTCGAACCGCTTCTCGTTGGCCGCGACGATCTTTCGCGCCTCCGGCGCCGGCATCGCGGCGAGGATGGCGACGCCCGCGCTGGAGACGCCGAGCGGCCGGCGCGCGCCGACCTCGATCGACAGCACCTGGATCGGATAGACGCCGATCCTGCGGTCGACGCACAGCGTGTCGTTGCCGGTGCGCACGGTCAGGAACAGCGTGTCGCCGATCTCGGCGGAGGCACGCCGCAGCGACGGATTGGCGGCGACCAGCAGCCGCGAGGGGCGCGGCCGCGCCAGCGCCAGCTCCGGCACCTGGTTGCCGATCGCGTAGCGGCCGCTGCGCGCGCTCCGCTCGACGATGCCTTCCTCGATCAGCACGTGGACGATGCGATGCACGGTCGGGCGGGTGAGGCCGGTCGCCTGCACGACCTCGGCCAATGGCACACCGGCCTCGCGGCCGGCGGCAAGAATGCGCAGCACGGCGAGCGCGCGCCGGATCGCCTGCGCGCCCTGCCGCGGTGTTGCCGCGTTGCGAGCGATCTTGGTTCTGTCCATAATATGGACAACAACGCCACAATTCACTCGACAGGTAAAGCGCGCATCTGGAGATTGCCGCCGAATCGAGTTGCCCTGCGGGGCACTCGACATGGAATTGAAGCGCTGCCGGGAGGTTAACATGAGATTAATCTGGATTGCCATAGCTGCCGCGGCCGCGATGCTGGCGGGGCCCGCCTCGGGCCAGCAATGGCCGGCACGCAGCGTCAAGCTGATCGTGCCTTATCCCGCCGGCGGCAATGTCGACAGCGCCGCGCGCATCGTCGCCGACAAGCTGCAGGAAAAGCTCGGCCAGCCCTTCATCATCGAGAACAAGGCCGGCGCCGGCGGCATGATCGCGGGCGAAGCCTTCGCCAAGTCCGCGCCCGACGGCTACACGCTGTTCGTCGGCGCCAACGGCCCGGTGCTGTTCGCGACCGAGATCAACAAGCGCGAGGCCTATAATTGGAAGAAGGACTTCCTGCCGATCTCGACCATCTCGATGACGCCGCTGGTGCTCGAAGTGCATCCGTCGGTGCAGGCCAACACCTTCAAGGAGTTCGTCGAGCTCGCCAAGCGCGAGCCCGGCAAGTTGACCATGGCCTCGCCCGGCCCCGGCACCACCAACCATCTGCTCAGCGAGCTGATGCAGTCGAACCTCGAGCTGCAATGGGTCACCGCGCATTATCGCGGCAATGCACCGGCGATCAACGACCTGCTCGGCGGCCAGGTGCAGTTCGCGTTCGACCAGCTCACGGTCAGCCTGCAGCACATCAAGGCCGGCCTGTTCCGCGCCCTGGCCGTCACCAGCCCGCATCGCCTGAAATCGCTGCCCGACGTGCCGACCTTCGCCGAGCTCGGCTACAAGGATTTCGACGGCCAGACCTTTACCGGCCTGTTCGCGCCCGCGGGCACGCCCGCGCCCGTCATCGACAAGCTGCACGAGACGCTGGTTGCGATCCTGAAAGACCCTGGCGTGGTCGACAAGTTCGAGAAGCTCGGCGGCGAAGCCACGCCGATGACGCCGGATGCGTTCAGGGCCTATCTCGAGCGCGAGGATGCCAAGTGGATTCCGGTCGTGCGCAAGGCCAACATCAGGGCGGATTGACCGATGCGGATCGATCCCAGCGAGCTCGGCGCCGAACGCATCTACCGGCTGATGACCGGCATCGTGGTGCCGCGCCCGATCGCCTGGGTCACGAGCCTGTCGAGCAAGGGCGTGCTCAACCTCGCCCCGTTCAGCGCCTTCACCTTCGTCTCGCAGAAGCCGCCGATGCTCGCCATCAGCGTCGGCCGCAAGGGCGCCGACTACAAGGACACCGCGCACAACATCCTCGACACCGAGGAATACGTCATCCACATCGCCGATACCCCGCTGATGTCGGCGGTGCACGACTCGTCGGTCGAGCATCCGCCTGAGATCAGCGAGGTCGAGCATCTCGGCCTGGAGACGCTGCCCTGCGAGCGCATCAAGGTGCGGCGGCTCGCTGCCGCGCCGGTCGCGATGGAATGCCGCTTTCGGCAATGCCTGGAGTTCGGCGATGCCAAGAGCCGGCTGATCGTCGGCGAAGTCGTGATGTTCCATCTGCGCGACGGCCTCGTGAACGACGGCAAGGTCGAAACCAGGGCGCTCGATCCGATCGCGCGCATCGGCGGTCCCCGCTACGCCCGCCTCGGCGAGATCGTGACGCTGAACACGGTGTTCCAGACGCCCAAATCGAAAGACTGAGCGCGCGGGCCGGTCGCCGGCCAGGCCGCCTCGACATCATCGGAGGAATCACAATGCGACTCCTGAGCTATCTCTTGGACGGAGAGCCGCGTTACGGCGCGGCCGTCGAAGGCGGCGTCGTCGATCTCACCAAGCGGATCGGCCGCGACTATTCGGATGTGAAGGCGCTGATCGCGGCCAACGCGCTTGCCGACGCGCAGGAAGCCGTCGCCGGGCAAAAGCCCGACTACGCGCTGGATCAGCTCGTCCTGCTGCCGCCGGTGCTGGCGCCGGAAAAGCTCTGGTGCATCGGCGTCAACTACGCCGAGCGCAACGCCGAATACAGGGATAATTCGGACCTGCCCAAATATCCCAGCCTGTTCGTGCGCAGCATGTCGTCGATGACCGGTTCCGGCCAGCCGCTGGAGAAGCCGAAGGTCTCGGAGCAGCTCGATTATGAGGGCGAACTCGTCATCGTGATCGGGCAGGGCGGCCGTCACATCCCGCGCGACCAGGCGTGGTCGCACATCTTCGGCATGACGCTTTGCAACGAGGGCACGATCCGCGACTGGCTGCGGCACGGCAAGTTCAACGTCACGCAGGGCAAGAATTTCGATCGCTCCGGCAGCATCGGCCCGTGGATCGTCACGTCGGACGAGCTCGACCCGCGCGGACCGCACGACATCGTCACGCGCGTCAACGGCGAGGTGCGGCAGCAGGACACGACCGAGCGGCTGATGTTCCCGTTCGATGTCCTGATCTCCTACCTCTCCACCTTTGCAACGCTGAAGCCCGGCGACATGATCGTCACGGGCACGCCGACCGGGGCGGGCGCGCGCTTCGATCCGCCGCGCTGGCTGAAGGTCGGCGACGTGGTCGAGGTCGAGTCGAGCCGCATCGGCGTGCTGTGCAACAAAGTCGCCGCGGAGAGCTAGATCATGCTGGACACTGCGACGATCGAGCGCCTTGCCGCGCGCCTAGATGAGGCCGAGCGCACCAAGACGTTGATTCCGATGTTCACGAAGGACTATCCGGATTTCAGCATCGAGGATGCCTACGCCGTCCAGCGCGCCTGGACCAGGCTTCAGCTCGGCCGCGGTCGCATCGTCAAGGGCCACAAGATCGGCCTGACCTCGAAGGCGATGCAGAACGCGGTCGGCATCTCCGAGCCGGACTACGGCGTGCTGTTCGCCGACATGTTCTATGCCGATGCGACGCCGATCCCGTTCGCTCGCTTCCACGCGCCGCGCATCGAGGTCGAGCTCGCCTTCGTGCTGAAGGCGCCGCTGCGCGGGCCCGATTGCACCATCTTCGACGTGCTCAACGCCACCGACTACGTCACGCCCGCGCTGGAGATCCTGGAAACGCGCATGCATCGCGTCGATCCCGAGACGGGCAAGACGCGAAAGGTCATGGACACCATCTCGGACAATGCGGCCAATGCCGCGCTGGTGCTCGGCGGCCGGCCGATCCGCCCGATGGATGCCGATCTGCGCTGGATCGGCGCGCTGCTGTTCCGCAACGGCGAGGTCGAGGAGACCGGGCTTGCCGCCGGCGTGCTCAATCATCCCGCCAACGGCATCGCCTGGCTCGCCAACCGCCTCGCGCCGCATGACGAGCATCTCGCCGCCGGCGAAGTGGTGCTGGCGGGATCGTTCACGCGGCCCGTCGACATCCGCCGCGGCGACACGTTCCACGCCGACTACGGCCCGTTCGGCTCGGTGTCGTGCCAGTTCGTCTGAACCAACAATAAGAGGGAGCGCACCATGACAAGTCAGAAGCGGCGCAAAAGCATCCACATCGGCGGCTTCAAGCACGTCAATCCGATTCCGAACGCCTGCCGTATCGGCAATCTCGTGATGTCGGGCGTCATCCTCGGCCGCGATGCGGCTGGGGTCATGCCCGAAAGTCTCGAGGCGCAATGCGCCAACATGTTCGCGCACATGAAGGCGACGGTGGAGGCCGCGGGCGGCACCACCGACGACATCATCAAGATGACGGTCTGGCTGAAGGACCGCAGCAACCGCGGGCCTGTGAATGTCGAATGGCTCAAGATGTTTCCGGACGAGCATTCGCGCCCGGCGCGCCACGCGCTGCCGATGGACAATATGGATGGCGGCGCGCTGGTGCAGTGCGACTTCACCGCCGTGATCGACTGAAGGAGCGCTTGCATGCCGACCTATCTGCCGTTCGATCCCGATCCGCGCCGGCCGAGCAAGGCGCCGCCGCCAAAGACCGTCGACAGCCAGTTTCACGTGCTGGGTCCGATCGAGAAATATCCGGAACGCCCCGGGGCCGCCTATCGGATGCCGAGTGCGACCTGGGAAGCGGCGCTACGCATGCACAGGGCGCTCGGCATCGAGCGCGGCATCATCGTGCAGACCACGACCTACGGCGCCGATCATGCCGTCGTGCTCGACGGGCTCAAAGCGATGGGGCCGAACTATCGCGGCTGCGCCAACGCGCTGGTATTCGCCGAGGCAAGCGATGCGTACCTCTCCAGGCTGCACGATGCCGGCGTGCGCGGCGCGCGCTTCAGCTTCCGCCAGGAGCTCGGCGCCGTGCTGTCGGATGCCGATTTCGCCCGCGCGATTGCGCGCATCCGCGAGCTTGGCTGGTACGTCAAGATCCAGCCCGAGAAGGACGGCATCATGTCGAGCGTCGCCAAATACGAGAACCTCGACGTGCCCGTGCTGATCGACCACATGGCCCGGCCTGACCCGGAGGCCGGCAAGAGCGATCCCAACCTGCGCAAGATGCTCGAGCTGCTCGGCAAGGGCAATTTCTGGGTGATGCTGTCGCTCGGCGAGAAGACCTCGAAGGCCGGCCCGCCCTACGACGACGTGATCCCGATCGCGCGCGCCTATATCGAGGCCGCCGTCGATCGCTGCGTCTGGGCCAGCGACTGGCCGCACCCGGTCTCGGTCAAGCAGCCGCCGAACGATGCCGACCTGCTCGAGCTGATGTACCGCTACGCGCCGGACCAGGCGGAGCTGGAGAAGATCTTGGTGCACAATCCAGCCAAGCTGTTCGGCTTTGCGGATTAGAGAGCCCTAAGCTCGCTCGGAAGACGGTCCGCTCCCTCTCCCGCGTGCGGGAGAGGGCTGGGGTGAGGGCTCTCTCCTCCAGGGGATTGTCCCATTGCGGAGACACCCTCTCCCCAACCCTCTCAGCGCGAGCGAAGCTCGTCGCGCCCCGCGAGCGGGGGAGGGAGCGCACCTCCGTCGTCGCAAAAGTCGCGCCTGCTCACACCGCCGGCTGCGCCGCCAATCTCTCCCGCACCTCGGCCGCGATCTCGAACGAGCGCAGCCGTGCGGCATGGTCGTAGATCTGCCCGGTGGTGATCAATTCGTCCGCGCCGGTCTCGGCGATCAGCGCCTTCAATCTCTCTTCCACCACATCGGGCGAGCCGACCGCGGAGCACGACAGCGCTTGACCGACGCCCGCCTTCTCCGCCGGTGACCACAGCGCGTCCATGTCGTCCACCGGCGGCGGCAGCGGGCCGGGCGTGCCGCGGCGCAGATTGATGAACTGCTGTTGCAGCGAGGAGAACATCCGCTGCGCCTCCGCGTCGCTGTCGGCAGCGAACACGTTGACGCCGACCATCGCATAGGGCCGGGCGAGCTGCGCCGACGGCTCGAACCGCGCGCGATATTCGCGCAGCGCCGGCATCATCATCTGCGGCGCGAAATGCGAGGCGAAGGCGAACGGCAGCCCGAGCATCGCCGCCAGCTGCGCGCCGAACGTGCTCGATCCCAAAATCCACAGCGGCACCTTGGTGCCCATGCCGGGCACGGCGCGGATCGCCTGGTTCGGCTGCACCTCGCCGAGCAGCGCCTGCAGCTCCAGAACGTCCTGCGGAAAATTCTCGGACGTGGTCGCGAGGTCGCGCCGCAGCGCCCGTGCGGTGAACTGGTCGGTGCCCGGCGCCCGGCCGAGCCCGAGATCGATCCGCCCGGGATAGAGCGATTCCAGCGTGCCGAACTGCTCGGCGATCACCAGCGGCGAATGGTTCGGCAGCATGATGCCGCCGGAGCCGACGCGGATCGTCCTGGTGCCGCCGGCGATGTGCCCGATCACCACGGATGTCGCCGCGCTGGCGATCCCCGTCATGTTGTGATGCTCGGCGAGCCAGAACCGCTTGTAGCCCCAGCCTTCCGCATGCCGGGCGAGGTCGAGCGAATTGCGGAACGCCTGCGCGGCATCGCCGCCCTGGCAAATCGGCGCGAGGTCGAGCACGGAGAAGGGGATCATGCGGGGGTACCGGGTGGAGGGCTGCGCCATCACATGTAGTGTCGGTGCGCAGGATGGGTAGGGCACTTGCGAAACCTGTCGTCTCGTCGAACGAGCCGGATGGGCTGGGCTTCGCTCGACCCATCCAGCGAGACTGTTCGAGCGGCCCTCGCTCCCGTTCACAACACTGTTATTGCGACCCGTTGCGCCGGTCTTCTCAACTGGGCGTTCCAGAC
Source organism: Bradyrhizobium sp. LVM 105 (assembly GCF_003957705.1). Classification (NCBI taxonomy): domain Bacteria; kingdom Pseudomonadati; phylum Pseudomonadota; class Alphaproteobacteria; order Hyphomicrobiales; family Nitrobacteraceae; genus Bradyrhizobium; species Bradyrhizobium sp. LVM 105. The sequence goes on from NZ_QZMV01000012.1 coordinate 169,743, forward strand.
CTGTTGTTGTATCTTTGGCGCCGCGATCATACGGCGGTCGCGTGTCCCCGGACGCGGTACAGCGTGAAACGCTGCACCGCAGAGCCGGGACCCAGCCGCGATTGTGGGCCCCGGCTCTGCGGCGCATCACTGCGTGCTGCACCGCGTCCGGGGCACGTGAGTTCATCGTACGGTGTCGCACCCGTCGCCAGGAGGAACCGACATGACCATGGTCGCACTCAACCGCCGCAGCCTGCTAGTCGCCGGCGGCTCCGTCCTGGCGAGCGGGGTTTTCGCGACCGGCGTTTCCGGCCTGCTGTTACCCGCCCGTGCGAATGGCCTCGCGCCCACTGAATCGATGTCGGGCGGGGCGAACAATTACCGCAAGGGCGCGGCGATCGTCGATCGCATCGGCAAGGGCGGCTTCTGGATGAGCGGCACCGTCCGCCGCGCCGGCGACGGCGCGCCGCTCGCCGGCCAGCGCATCCAGATCTGGGCGCACACGGTCGAAGGCCGGGAGCACGAGCCGCACAGCCACGGCGCCACGCTCACCGACAAGGACGGCAAGTTCCGGCTCGAGATGCCGCAGATCATTCCGATCTTTGGCCAGCCGCACGGCCATCTCGCCTATGACAGCGGCGAGTTCAAGACCGTGTTCCTGCGGCCGGTGATGCGGAGCGCCAAGGACACCAGCCTCGAGGCGCATTTCGTGCTGCAGCCGGCCTGATCGGGCGCGCCAATGGCGGGATGGAGATCGGCTCGGGCGATCCTGATCTGGGTCGCCCTGGCCTTGGCCATCGGCGTGCCGACTGCGCTTGCTGCGACCAGCGAGCAGCTCGCCTGGCGCGATCCGGTCTACATCCTCGCCGGCTTCGCCGGGATCATCGCGCTCGGCCTCGTGCTGGTGCAGCCGCTGCTGATCGGCGGATATCTGGCGCCGCTGTCGGTCTATCGCGGACGGCGGGCCCATCACTGGATCGGCGGCGCGCTGGTGCTGGCCGTAATGATCCACGTCGCCGGCCTCTGGATCACCAGCCCGCCTGACATGATCGACGCGCTGACCTATTCGTCGCCGACGCCGTTCTCGCCGTTCGGCGTGACCGCGATGTGGGCGATCTTCATTGTCGCAGTCCTGGCCCTGCTGCGCCGGCGGTTAGAGCTGCGGCCGCGCACCTGGCGCTTCATTCACATGCCGCTGGCGATCATCATCGTCGTGGGCAGCGTGGTCCATTGCCTCCTGATCGAGGGAACGATGGAGACGTTTTCGAAGGCCGTGCTGTGCGCAGCTGTTCTCGCGGCGGCCGCGAAAGCCATGATGGATCTGCAGGTGTGGCGAAAGCGGAGGACGCTGCGCGGGGAAGGCCCGTAGCCCGGATGCAGCGAAGCGAATCCGGGACAAGCGCGTCTGCGGCGAGGGCCTGGATTACGCTTGCGCTCCGTCCGGGCCATGCCGCTCTGCTTGTCCCGAATGGTGACGGGGCGTAACCTCGCGCCATGAACGCCACGGCCCCAGATCTGAAAGCGTTCCTGCTCGCGACGCCGTTCTTCGGCGGCCTGTCGGACCCAGGCCTCGACCTCCTGGTGTCGATGCTGGCCGAGCGCCGCTTCGAGCCCGGCGCGACAATCGTCGCGGAAGGCGAGCCGGGACGATCGATGTTCATCGTCAAATCCGGCCGGCTCGCGGTGAGCAAGCGGGCGAGCTCGGGCCGCGACGTCCCGATTTCCGTTCTCGAGCGTGGAGACTTCTTCGGCGAGATGACGCTGATCGAAATGCAGAACCGCTCGGCCAATGTGGTCGCGGAGGTCCCGACGGTGCTGTACGAGCTGACCGCCCAAAGTCTCTACACCTGCTACAAGGCCGACATCCACGCCTATGTGATCGTCCTTCAGAACATCAACCGCGAGCTGTGCCGACGGCTGCGCCGGTCGGACGAGCGGTTCGCCGCGCGGCTGGCGAGTGACGGTTGATCGTGTGGAGTGCGTCCGCCATCGCTCCTTGAGCCAGGGCGGACTAGTCGCTCTATACGTCCTACGAATAACGGGCCTTCCATCCGCAGGCAGGCAATCGCATATGGGAGCGATCGCGCCCGTGGCCATCCTTCGAGACGCCCGCCGTTGGCGGGCCCTCAGGATGAGGGCCGGGTGCGCGGCAAGAGTCCAACAAGCACCAATGCTGCTTAGCCTCATCCTGAGGAGCTTGCGCAGCAAGCGTCTCGAAGGACGAGGCGCGCGCGCAGGTCCCGCGGAGCGCTATTTGCAATTGCCCTGCAAGGGGGCGGCGACCCGTCGGGCAAAACACCCAAACCTCCGTCAACCCCCTTCCGCAAAAATATTCCACTTTACCGAAATTCGGAATTACGGCATATTTCCGCCATCCCGGCCCAGGGAGAGGGGCGATCGTACGTCGCAACGAACGTGGGCCGGGCTGCGGTGGACGCGGCTGCGTCGGGCACGGCAAGGCGGACCAGGGCGGGTGAAGCTCGTGAGGTTCTTCTCCGTGCGACGAACGGCGCAGTGTCCGGCGAAGCCCTTTGGGCCAAGCCGGGCTGTCGCGTACGGCAAAACCATGTCGTCCTGGCTGTCGTTGCTACAGCCAAGCTTTCGCGAAGATGCATCGGCCAACCGGACGCGGTGCATCGGTTTTCGCGAGGTGACGGAGGCCAGAAGGAACTCGGCTCCGGGGAGAGCAGGCATAAGCCGTCAACCCATCGCGCAGGGAAGGCCGGGTGTTTTCCGGCCCACCTGTTTTCCGCCTGCGCATTTGCGTGTGCAAATTCTTTCGCGCAGCGGACCGCGGGTGCCAGCCGGCACCCGGCCTTCCCTGCGCCCTCTTCACAAGAGAGGGCGAAACAGAAGAGCAAAACTCGGGCGCTTCAGGCCGCGAGAACGCCGATCCATGCGTGATCGACGCGGGGAGAATGATGCTGCCAGACAGATGCACACAATCATTCCATTTTGCATCAATTTGATCGCATTTTATTCGGCCGGCGATGTGATCTTGTGTGGCACTCTTGCGCGGTGCCGTTGACGTCGAGGAGCAGGCGATGCCTTGGTCGATGCAATCCAGCACTTTGAAGTTCAACACTTGGGTACGTAACACTTGGGTACGTTTCGAGCCGGTACATGAACAGGATGCTTATCGGCTTTGCCGTCGTGCTGATCGGCGCTGTTGCGGCGGGAACCTCTGTCGCCAAGAAGCAGGCGTTCTTCGAATCGCATCGGTGGAGCCGTCAAGTCATCCTTCACTATACGCTGGCCCGGGTCGACGATCCCATCATCGTTCTCGGTGACAGTGTGGTCGAAGCCTCGGCGCTGCCGCGCGAGCTCTGTGGTCATGCCATCGTCAATGCCGGCCTGGACGGTGCCTCCACGACCAGCGACTTGGGTAATTGGTTGATGGATGTGCTCGACGGCAGACCTGCCGCTGCGATCGTGATGGCACTGGGTATCAACGACGCGCTCGGAGCCGCGCGCGATTTGTCGGAGTTCAAGGCGAACTACAGCGCATTGATGGCGCAGCTGTCCGCGACGAAAGCCCGCATTGTCGTGCTGGCGGTCCCTCCACTCGAGGTTTCACCTCGTCTGGCCGCCGAAGCGCAGACGAAAGCGATGCGCCTGATCGAGAGCTATAATTCCGCCTTGCCTGAACTCGCCAGCCGTGGCGGCGCGACCTTTGCCGCGCTGCCGCCCATGCCGGTGCCGCACACGATCGACGGGGTGCACCTGAACGCCGCCGGGTATCAGCAGTGGAATCAAGCCGTCTTGCAGGGAGCATCCGTCGCATGCAGGGCGAGCTGACAGCGTCGGTTGCTCCTGCCCGGGCGAACAAGCTCCTCGGATTGGAGCTGTTGCGCTTCCTGACGGCGTTCGCGATTCTGGTGTTTCACTATCGCCAATTCTTCGTTGGCGACAGGGAAGTGGGGCTTCTCCAGGATCATCTGCCGCTTTATTGGCTGCTCGCCCCGCTCTACGGGAGCGGGCCCTATGCAGTCCGCATGTTCTGGTGCATCAGCGGCTTCATCTTTTTTTGGAAGTATCGCGACGCGATCGCCGATCGGGTGCTCGACGGCTGGAAGTTTTTCGTCCTGCGCTTCTCGCGGCTCTACCCGTTGCACCTCGCCACGCTCCTGCTCGTGGCCCTGTTGCAGCCCCTCTATGTCGGGCTCCATGGATCGTCTTTCGTGTATCAGAACAACGATCTCACCCATTTCGCGCTGCAGCTCCTGATGGCCGGCACTGCGACGTCGCAGGATGCGCTGAGCTTCAACGGTCCGATCTGGTCGGTCTCGGTCGAAGTGCTGGTCTATTTTGTCTTCTTCGTGCTGTTGCTGGCGAGCCGTTCCTGGTGGCTCAATGTGGCGCTGATCGCCATCAGCCTGACGATTCCCGGAGAGGTCGCGGACTGCTTTACCTACTTTTACGTCGGCGGGCTCGCGGCGATGGCGCGCCAATCCTTGCAGTCGTCGCCCGCTCATGCGCTGGCAGCCGAAGGCACCGCCTGGCTCGCTGTCGTGTCCGCGGTCTGCGGATATTGGCTGATGGGCGGCCAGCTGCGATCGATCGGCTTGCTGCTGCTTCTGATCTGTACGCCGCTGCTGCTCTATAGTCTCTCGCGCGACATCGTTTTGCCGGCCCGGCTTCAACGAATTGTCGAGGCGGCCGGCAACGTGACCTATTCAAGTTATCTGCTGCATTTCCCGATCCAGCTGGCGATGGTGCTGGGCTTTTCCTTGATGCAGGCCCCGATCCCGCTCTATGACGACGCATTCTTCGCAACCTTTATCGGCATCACGCTGCTGGCGTCGCATTTCACCTATCGCTATTTCGAAGAACCGGCGCAGCGGCTGATCCGTGCCGCGTTGCTGCCGGTGCGCGGTGAGGCCGTCCGCCGCCCCGCCATGGCGTGAGCACGCAGCGGTGTTCCAGAGCCATAACCCTGGCTCGGGCCCGAATGTTCGATAAAATCAACGTTCACAGCAGGATGGATGGTGCTGCCAGACAGGATTGAACTGTCGACCTCTCCATTACCAATGGAGTGCTCTACCACTGAGCTACGGCAGCATGTGCTGGTGAAGAATCGGGCGCCCGAGGGGCCCTGCCAAGCGGGCCGATATCTGCCACAAGCCCCCCTCCCGCGCAAGCTCGCTCGGCCCGTCAAAACGAGAAAATCGGGCCGATATCGGGGCCAAAATGCTCGTTTTGGCCCGAAACCGTCGGCTTTCCGCCGATTCGAGGTCGGCTCATCCCCACCAACTGGCCAGGTGACCAGGCGATCGGATCCGGTCCATTTCGAGTTTCGCACGATCGGATCGCGAGGCACCTCTTGAGCTGCCGCAATCTCTGGGCATGCTATCGCCGATGGCCGGTATCGGATCCCCAATGATCGACGAGAACGAGAAGAGCGCGCGCCAGGCGAAGACGTCCCGGGACGACCGGCTGAAATCGGCGCTGCGCGAAAATTTGAAGCGGCGGAAGCTGCAGGCGCGCGAACGCGCCGCAGGCGCTGAGCCCTCCTTAAACGACGATGGTTCCCTCAATGAGGGGACCGCCGGGAAGGCCGGCACGTGAGACATTGGAATGGTGAGAATGACGATGGGGCAGGACGGACGGCAACCAACCAATGGTGACGCGCTGATGTCGCGGTTCACCCGGCCCGAACAGACCTTTCCCACGCTGACGCCGGCCGAGATCGAGCGGATCAGGCATTTCGGCGAAGTCCGCAGCTACGAGGACGGCGAGTTCCTGTTCGAGACCGGCAAGCCCGGACCCGGCATGTTCGTGGTGCTGAAAGGTCACGTCGCTATCACCCAGCGCGACGGGCTTGGTCACGTCACGCCGATCATCGACCAGGGGCCGGGGCAATTTTTGGCCGAGCTCAGCCAGCTCTCGGGCCAGCCGGCGCTGGTCGACGGCCGCGCCGAGGGCGATGTCGAGACCTTGCTGCTGCCGCCGGACCGGCTGCGCGCGCTGCTGGTCGCCGAGGCCGAGCTCGGCGAGCGCATCATGCGCGCGCTGATCCTGCGCCGGGTCAATCTGATTCAGGTTGGCATCGGCGGCCCGGTGCTGATCGGGCCGCCGCATTCGGCCGGCGTGGTGCGGTTGCAGGGCTTTCTCACCCGCAACGGCCAGCCGCATCATCTGCTCGATCCCGAGCGCGATCGCGACGCCGCCGAAGTGATCGCGCGTTATTCGCCCAGGCCCGAGGACTGGCCGCTGGTCGTCGCGGCCGATGGCACGGTGCTGCGCAATCCCAGCGAGACCGAGCTTGCGCGCGCCATCGGCATGATCGGCGGCGCCAAGGATGATCGCATCTACGACGTTGCCGTCGTCGGCTGCGGACCGGCCGGGCTTGCCACCGCCGTTTATGCGGCGTCCGAGGGGCTGTCGGTCGCCGTGCTCGACATCCGCGCCTTCGGCGGCCAGGCCGGCGCCAGCGCGCGCATCGAGAACTACCTGGGCTTTCCCACCGGCATTTCCGGCCAGGCGCTGACCGCGCGCGCCTTCACCCAGGCGCAAAAATTCGGCGCCGACATCATGATCCCCGTCACGGTGAAGTCGCTCGACTGCACGCGCACGGACGGCGCATTCTCGGTGGCGCTCGAGGGCTGCGATCCCCTGCGTTCGCGCGCGGTGGTGGTCGCGAGCGGCGCGCGCTATCGCCGGCCCGACATCGCAAACCTCGACAAGTTCGAGGGACGCGGCGTCTGGTACTGGGCCTCGCCGGTCGAGGCGCGGCTCTGCGCCGGCGAGGAGGTCGCCCTCGTCGGTGCCGGCAATTCGGCAGGACAGGCGGCCGTGTTCCTGTCCGGTCATGCCAGGAAGGTCTTGATGATCATCCGCGGCGGCGGGCTCGGGGCCAGCATGTCGCGTTATCTCATCGAGCGCATCGAAGCGACGCCGAACATCGAATTGATGTTCAACAGCGAGATCACCGCGCTCGAGGGCGACGAGGCCTCGCTGCTGCGGCGTATCCATTGGAAGAGCCGGCTGTCCGACGACGTGGATTCCGCCGACATCCGCAATCTGTTTCTGTTCGTCGGCGCCGATCCCGCCACCGCCTGGCTCGACGGCTGCGGCGTGACGCTCGATCGCGGCGGCTTCGTCGTGACCGGCGCGCAGTCCGAGCAGAACCAGGGCCGCCTCGTCGCGCCGCTGGAGACCTCTGTGCCTGGCGTCTATGCCGTCGGCGACGTCCGCTCCGGCTCGGTCAAACGCGTCGGCGGCGCCATCGGCGAGGGTGCCCAGGTCGTGGCCTCCCTGCACGGCTATCTCGGCGACGCCGCAAAACCGGCGCTTTAGGCAACGACAAGTCAAGAGAATGGTAAGTCGAATGTGGCTTGCCATCGTGCAGGCAACTACAGACTATCCCCTCGTCCTGAGGGGCCGCGAAGCGGCGTCTCGAAGGATGAAGGCCCGGATATGGCCGGGCCTGCATGGTTCGCGCGGCGATGCGCAAGCATCGTCCGCAGGGGCGCTCACGCGCCTTCCCACCATGAGGACCTAAGACGGATCAATAAAGCGCTTAACGGGAGGACTAAATGGCTGAAGTTGTCGTGCTCTACAAAACGCCCAAGGATGCTGCCGCCTTCGACAAGTATTATGCCGAGACGCACATTCCGCTTGCCAAGAAACTTCCCGGCCTGAAGAAGTACGCCGTCAGCAAGGGACCGGTCGCATCCCCGACCGGGCCTTCCGGAATCCATCTCGTCGCCATTCTCACCTTCGACAGCGTGGCCGATATCCAGGCGGCATTCGGCAGCCCGGAAGGCAAGGCGACGGGCGCAGATGTGCCGAAATTCGCCAGCGGCGGCGCCGACCTCTTGATCTTCGACACCAAGGAAGTGTGAGACTTCGACTCAACTTTGGTTGAAAGCTGCTCGCATTTTGTGACAGCGATGCAAAAAATTCAGCCATGCGTTTGTCGATTCGCACGATGACGCATGGCTTGGCACATCCATGCGACGACAACGCAGGTGGTAATCCGATGAGGACCGTAATACGACTCTCCTGAATCTCAATGGAGCGTAGGAGAGATGTCATGGTCCTTGGCTTGAGCCTGCCCGCCTTAACGATGGTCCATGTCATCATCAGCCTGATCGCCATCGCCGCCGGCCTCGTCGTGATGTTCGGTCTGCTCGGCTCGAAGCCGATGCCGGGTCTCACCGCGATCTTCCTGGCTTTCACCATCCTCACCAGCGCCACCGGCTTCCTGTTTCCGTTCGAGAAACTGCTGCCGTCGCACATCATCGGCATCATCTCGCTGCTGCTGCTCGCGATCGCCTGTATCGCGCTTTACGGCATGAAGCTCGCCGGCGTGTGGCGTCCGGTCTATATCGTGACCGCGATGATCTCGCTCTATTTCAACTGCTTCGTGCTGGTGATCCAGTCGTTCCTCAAGGTGCCGGCGCTGGCCGCGCTCGCACCTGCCGTGCCGCCGGCGCCGCCGTCGGGTCCGGTGTTCGCGGTGGTGCAGGGCATCGTGCTGGTATTCTTCGTCGTGCTCACCGTCGGCGCCTGGCGTCGCTTCAAGCCGATGGCGTTTGCCTGATCGGTCCCCCCCTCGTCATTCCGGGGCGAGGTGAAGCATCGAACTCCGGTGCGCAATCGCGCGCCTGAGAATCTCGTTCAACAATCTCTGGATTCCGGGTTCGCGCGGACGCGCGCCCCGGAATGACACTTAAGGAGCCCCACAATGCCTACCATCACCACCAAGGACGGCGTCGAGATCTTCTACAAGGACTGGGGCAGTGGCCAGCCGATCGTGTTCAGCCACGGCTGGCCGTTGTCGTCGGACGACTGGGACGCGCAGATGTTGTACTTCGTCACGCGCGGCTACCGCGTCGTTGCCCATGACCGCCGCGGCCACGGCCGCTCGGCGCAGGTCGCCGACGGTCACGACATGGATCATTATGCCGACGACCTCGCCGCCGTCACCGCGCATCTCGACCTCAAGAACGCCATCCATGTCGGCCATTCCACCGGCGGCGGCGAGGTCGTGCACTACATCGCGCGCCATGGCGAGAGCCGGGTGGCGAAGGCGGCGATCCTGTCGGCGGTGCCGCCGCTGATGGTGCAGACCCCCGCCAATCCCGGCGGCCTGCCGAAGAGCGTGTTCGACGATCTCCAGAAGCAGCTCGCCGCCGGCCGCTCGGTGTTTTACCGCGACATCGCGGCCGGCCCGTTCTACGGCTACAACCGCGACGGCGCAAAGCCGTCGGAAGCGGTGATCCAGAACTGGTGGCGCCAGGGCATGATGGGCGGCGCGAAAGCGCATTACGACGGCATCGTCGCGTTCTCGCAGACCGACTTCACCGAAGACCTGAAGAAGATCAACGTGCCCGTGCTGGTGATGCACGGCGACGACGACCAGATCGTGCCTTACGCCGATTCCGCGCCGCTCTCGGCCAAGCTGCTGAAGAAGGGCATCCTGAAGACCTACAAGGGTTTCCCGCACGGCATGCCGACCACCCACGCCGAGACCATCAACGCGGATTTGCTGGCGTTTTTCAGGGAGTGAGGGAGCGCGACCCTTCCCCTCTCCCCTTGCGGGAGAGGGTGGCTCGCCGCGTAGCGGCGAGCCGCGAGTCCGTCAGAGGACATCCCGATGCAAGTCATCATCTTCGGCGCGACCGGCATGGTCGGACAGGGCGTCTTGCGCGAATGCCTGGTCGACCCCGGAATCGACAATGTGCTCGTGGTCGGCCGCAGCCCGACCGGCGTGCGCAACGCCAAGCTCGTCGAGATCATCCACGACGATTTTCTGGATTATTCGGCGATCGAAACGCAGCTGACCGGCTTCGATGCCTGCTTTTTCTGCCTCGGCGTCTCCTCGATCGGCATGAGCGAGCAGCGCTACCGCCACCTCACCTATGATCTCACGCTTGCGGCAGCGACGACGCTGGCGCGCCTCAACCCGCAGATGGTCTTCACCTATGTCACCGGCGCCGGCACCGATTCCACCGAGCAGGGATCGCGGATGTGGGCGCGGATCAAGGGCAAGACCGAGAACGATCTGCTCAAGCTGCCGTTCAGGGCCGCCTACATGTTCCGGCCCGGCGCGATCCAGCCCCTGCATGGTGCCCGTTCCAAGACCGCCTGGGTGCAGGCGGTCTATACGGTAACCTGGCCGCTCTGGTCGGTGCTGCGACGGCTCTCGCCGCGGCTCGTCACCTCGACCGAGCAGATCGGCCGCGCCATGATCCGCGTCGCCCGGGAAGGGTATCCGCGCAAGGTGCTGGAGATGGAGGATATCAATAGCCTCTAGCCGGTCGGCCCGTTAGTTTGTGCGGAAATTTCACGGCCCGCGCGCGTTGAGGCCTGCCCATTCCGAAGGAGAAGCGTCGGCGATGTCGCCCCAGCTCAAACTGATCGCACTCGACGCCGACGATCTCGCCGTGATCTCGACCCACGTCCAGGACGCCCGAGTCCAGGCCTCCGACATCATCTGGCGACAAAGCGAGAAACGGCTTGTGGTCGGAATGAGCCGGCTGGATTGGGAGCAGACGCTGGAGGGCGAGGCCGAGCCGCGCCGGCTGGTCGCCGCGCTCCGCTTCGACCGCGTGCTCGCCTGCAAGTCGCGCAACATCGATCTGGCTGCTCCCGACACGGTGCTGGACCTCGTCGGCATCGAATTTCACCCGAGGGGCGGGCGCGACGAGGAGCCCGCCGGCAGTGCCCTGCTGTTGTTCGCCCAAGGCGGCGCCATCCGGCTCGATGTCGAGTGCCTGGAATGCGAGCTGACCGACCTCGGGGCGGACGCGCTGGGAACGGGGGTGGAGATCGAGGGCGAGACGTGAAGCAGCCGGTATACCAGCCGCACCGCCCCAGGCCTGAGCCAGAACGGCACCCTGCAAGGGTTGACGCCGCTTCCCCGCCGCGCCATTGAGCATGGGACCTGGTGCGCCAATCCGCCCCAAGACCAGCCAGAAGCCAAGCCAGACATGCCCGTTCGCCTCGACCGCAGCAGCGCCGATTTTGACCAGCGATTCGCGGCCTTCCTCGCCGCCAAACGCGAGGCCTCGGCCGACGTCGAGGCCGCCGCGCGCGCCATCGTCGACGACGTGGCCAGGCGCGGCGACGCCGCCCTGCTCGAGGCCACCGCAAAGTTCGACCGCCTGAAGCTGGATGCATCCGGCCTGCGCGTCACCGCCGCCGAGATCGAGGCCGCCACCAAGGCTTGCGATGTCGCGACGCTGGATGCGCTCAAGCTGGCGCGGGACCGCATCGAGACCTATCACCGGCGGCAATTGCCGCAGGACGAGCGCTTCACCGACGCGCTCGGCGTCGAGCTCGGCTGGCGCTACACCGCGATCGAATCGGCCGGCCTCTACGTGCCCGGCGGCACCGCGGCCTATCCGTCCTCGGTGCTGATGAACGCGGTGCCTGCCAAGGTCGCCGGCGTCTCGCGCCTCGTGATGGTGGTGCCCTCGCCCGACGGCAAGCTCAATCCGCTGGTGCTGGCGGCCGCGCATCTCGGCGGCGTCACCGAGATCTACCGCGTCGGCGGGGCGCAGGCCGTGGCCGCGCTGGCGCACGGCACCGCGACCATCGCGCCGGTCGCCAAGATCGTCGGCCCCGGCAATGCCTACGTCGCCGCCGCCAAGCGGCTGGTGTTCGGCAAGGTCGGCATCGACATGATCGCCGGCCCGTCCGAAGTGCTCGTGATCGCCGACGACACCGGCAATGCCGACTGGATCGCCGCCGACCTGCTGGCGCAGGCCGAGCATGATGCCAGCGCGCAGTCGATCCTGATCACCGATTCGGCGCGCCTTGCCGCCGACGTCGAAAAGGCGGTCGAGGCGCAATTGAAGACGCTGCCGCGCGCCGCGATCGCCAGCGCGTCCTGGGCTGATTTCGGCGCCATCATCATGGTGAAGAGCCTTGCCGACAGCATTCCGCTCGCCAATGCGATCGCCGCCGAGCATCTCGAGATCATGACTGTCGATCCCGATGCGCTCGCCTCAGAGATCCGCAACGCCGGCGCCGTGTTCCTCGGGCCGCATACGCCCGAGGCGATCGGCGATTACGTTGGCGGCTCCAACCACGTGCTGCCGACCGCGCGTTCGGCGCGATTCTCCTCAGGCCTGTCGGTGCACGACTTCATGAAGCGCACCTCGATCCTGAAATGCGGCCCGGATCAGCTCCGCGCGCTGGGGCCTGCCGCGATGACGCTCGGCAAGGCGGAGGGGCTGGACGCTCATTCGCGCTCGATTGGATTGCGCCTCAATCTGTCATGACAAAGCCGCCCGAACAGGACGACTCCAACAATCGCATCGTCGGCGTCACGCTCGACGAGGAGTCGATCGGCCGTTCCGGGCCCGACATCGAGCACGAGCGGGCGATCGCGATCTACGACCTGATCGAGCAGAACCTGTTCGCGCCCGAGGGCGCGGAGGGGAAGGGCCCGTTCACGCTGCACATCGGCATCACCGGCAACCGTCTGATGTTCGACATTCGCCGCGAGGATGGCACGCCCGTCGTCGCGCATCTGTTGTCGCTGACGCCGTTCCGGCGGATCGTGAAGGACTATTTCATGATCTGCGACAGCTATTACCAGGCGATCCGCACCGCGACGCCCGACAAGATCGAGGCCATCGACATGGGTCGTCGCGGCATCCATGACGAGGGATCGCGCACGCTGCAGGAGCGGCTGAAGGGCAAGGTGCGGGTGGATTTCGAGACCTCGCGCCGGCTGTTCACGCTCATTACCGTCCTGCACTGGAAGGGTTAGGGCATGGCCCGGAAAAGTGTGCAGCGGTTTTCCGACAAGGCCATGCCCTCCATCGACAGAGGCTAGGCGCGATGGCGGCGCCGCCACGCGCACGCGATCCGCAATCGGTGCTGTTCGCCTGCGCGATGAACAGCGTGCGCTCGCCGATGGCCGAAAGCCTGCTGCAGCACATGTTTCCGCAGGGGCTCTACGTGAAGTCCGCAGGCACCAGAAAAGGCGAGCTCGATCCGTTCGCCGTCGCCGTGATGGCCGAACTCGGCCAGGACATCTCCGCCCACAAGCCGCAGACCTTCGAGGAGCTCGAGGACTGGGAGGGGCTGAATTTCGACCTCATCATCACGCTCTCGCCCGAGGCGCACCACAAGGCGCTGGAGCTGACGCGGACGCTCGCGGCCGACGTCGAGTACTGGCCGACACAGGATCCCACCACCATCGAGGGCAGCCGCGACCAGAAGCTCGCAGCCTATCGCGACGTCTGCGACCAGCTGTTGATGCGCATCCGCCGACGTTTCGCGAAGGTCGGGGCTGCCAGCGGGTAGCTCGCGTGCCCCGGACGCAGCGGCTCTTCCCCCTCGCCCCGCTTGCGGGGAGAGGGCCGGGGTGAGGGGGAGTCTCCGCGAGGACGGTGACAGTGAGACCCGCGGAGATTCCCCCTCACCCGGAATTCAAGCACGCTTGAATTCCGGCCTCTCCCCGCAAGCGGGGAGAGGCGAACAGCCGTAACACCCGCGTCACAGACCGCGGGCACAGCCATCTCGGCAATCTCGAATCACCAAACCCCGGGTTCCCGGGTTGTGAAATCGGCCCCCTTCCGATAGGTTCCGCGCGCAATTCACCCCCGCTTCATCCCCCAAATCACCTGATGCTTGGCCGCCCCAAATTCGTACTTGCCTCCGGTTCGCCGCGGCGCCTGTCGCTGCTCAACCAGGCCGGCATCGAGCCGGATGCGCTCCGGCCGGCCGACGTCGACGAGACGCCGCGGCGGGGCGAGCTGCCGCGCGCCTGCGCCAATCGGCTGGCGCGGGCCAAGGCCGATGCGGCGCTGAAATCGGTGCAGCTCGACGACGAGCTGCGCGGCGCCTTCATCCTCGCCGCCGACACGGTGGTCGCGGTCGGCCGCCGCATCCTGCCCAAGGCGAATCTGGTCGACGAGGCGGCGCAGTGCCTGCGCCTGCTGTCGGGCCGCAACCACCGCGTCTACACCGCGATCTGCCTGGTCACGCCGCGCGAAGCCTTCCGCCAGCGCCTGGTCGAGACTCGCGTCCGCTTCAAGCGCCTCTCGGAAGACGACATCCAGGCCTATATCGGCTCCGGCGAATGGCGCGGCAAAGCCGGCGGCTACGCCGTGCAGGGCATCGCCGGCTCGTTCGTGGTGAAGATGGTCGGGTCCTACACCAACGTCGTCGGCCTGCCGCTCTACGAGACCACCACGCTGCTCGGCGGCGAGGGCTTTCCGATCCGCTTCGGCTGGCTCAATTCCACCGCCGTGTGAGCCGGCAGGCCGCGGCCCGACAGAATCGCGAAAACAACCCCATGCACAGTAGAATGGCCCGACGGGGCGCATGCACCGTCGCCCCGGGAACCCGTTTGCCGACAGGCTCTTGAACCCTTTCACCCCGCGCAAGCTGCCGACATCATGGACGACCAGGTCAAAAAGCCCGCCAGCCCACTCAAGACCTGCCCGATCTGCGGCAAGCCGCAATCGGAAGCCACCCGCCCGTTCTGCTCCTCGCGCTGCCGCGACGTCGACCTGAACCGCTGGCTCAAAGGCACCTACGTCATCCCCGGCCGCGACGACGACGTCGATGACGTCGAATAAGAAGGAATATCAATTAGATAGTTAACAGTCCGCCCCGCCGCGCGCCAGCCGCCCCACCTTATGCACAGCCGGGCCGCGCCCGGCGGAGCCCCGCCGAAGCCTCTTGGCGAAGCCGGGTGGACAGGCCGCTTCCGGCCCACTATAACCCGCCCGCTCGATGGGCTTTGGCCCCTCTCTTGGAGCACGCCCAGGTAGCTCAGTTGGTAGAGCATGCGACTGAAAATCGCAGTGTCGGTGGTTCGATTCCGCCCCTGGGCACCATTTACAGGCAATCCGAGCAAAGTTGCGAATTGCCCGAGATATGCCACGTCAGCTTCGCGGCGGAACGGCCATTCTTGAATGTCAGACGCGAGCGCTCAAAGCCGACCGGGACAAGCCGGTCGATCGCGAAGTTTCCAGAAATGATCAGATCGTGAGTTTTGCCGCAGCTTGCGCGTTTGCGCTCTGACTAGCTTATCTCGCGCTCCAGCGCTCGCAACCGGATCAAGTTCGATGCGGCATCGGCAATGGTGCCGAGCGCCTCGCGTTCATTTGCGCTCAACTTTCTCGGCTTCACATCGATCACGCATGTTGACCCCAAAGCAAAACCGAGGGGGTCGCGGACGGGGGCGCCCGCATAGAAGCGAAAGCCGTACGGCTGAGCCAGTGTGGGGTTCTGCGAAAACTGAGGTGCCTTCGAAAGATCTTCGATGACGGTCAATTCGTTGGCGACGAGCGTTTCGTTGCAAAACGCCCAATCGCGAGGCGTCGTTGATCCATCAAAACCCGTCCGCGATTTGAACCACTGTTCGCGCTGCGTGATGAGCGTGAACATCGCAATCGGGGCCCGAATCGCATGCGCCGCCAATCGGACGAGCCTGTCGAAATCCGGATCGGGGGGAGATCCAAGCAGCCCCGATTCCTTGACGGCTGCCAATCGTGCGCGCTCGTTCCAAGGCGTTCGAAAGGCTGACGTGACATCTTTGCGCCTGGTCTTCATCAATTCCTTGACGACGACTGCGCTTGTCGCAGGGACATCAGGCAACATTCCGAGTTGAACACGATTTGACCCTTGCGGGACAGGATCATCACGGCCTGACTTGGTGAGACTGACGATCGCCGTTTGCGCGAGATTGACGTCCCGGTACAGCAATGAGACCAGCCGTCTGCGCTCGCCCTCGTCTGCATTTTCGACAACGATCAGCATGGGCGGCGTGAGTGCAAGCCACTCTCGGACCTGCTGGACATCTTCCGTCACATGAAGGAGCAGGCCCAAGCCCGGAAGACCAGCGTTGAGCCAATCGGCGCCGCGCCCCTTGTCCGCCAATACGATTGCGTGGGCTCTGACCCCCGATTGCTGTTGCGCAGGACGCTCGATCAGGCTGAGCACAGCCTCTCGCGGTATCCGTCGATGTCCCCCCGGCGTTTTCCACGATGGAAGCTGCCCGCTCTCCACCCAGAGTTGGGCGGTACGGGTCGAAATGCCCAGCAGATGTGCCGCCTCGGCGGTCGTCAAAATGTCTTTCACACGATCATCCAATGTGTGAACTTACATAATGGATAGCGCCGAATTCGCAATAAAGGGAAGATAGCTGGCAAAACGTTGCGTTCGGCCCATATTCGCGTGCTGGATCGACCGACCCTCGGCGCCTGGTCTCCCGGCGAGCGGCCCTAGATGCAGCGCTCGTCGGAAAACTCGTGTCGGGCCTCTGCACAAAAGGCTCAAATCTGGGCTGTCAGGGGGCCATAAGACCGCTGGTAAAAATGCGTGCCCGCAAAGCGCAGGAGGACGTTTCTCAGTCTGCGGGGGAAGCGACGCATCTTGTCCCGAGACACACATTGGCGGTGAACCCAATCTACCCGTTTTTTTCGCCGTGTCTGGTATCGCAAGAGCGCCGTATCCACGCACAGCGCATCCGCAAGTTCGTTGGCCAGAACGATGGCATCTTCGACTGCCATGCTCGCGCCCTGAGCCATGCTCGGTGGAGATGCGTGCGCAGCGTCTCCCACGAGCACGACCCGGTTCCGGCACCAGCTGTCCAATTGGAGGCTCATCAGCTCTCCATAGTGAACCTGCGCCTGCGCGCACAGCTCGAGGACTGGACAAAGCGGACCCGCGATGTCCTCGAATAGCGGCCTCAAGGGTGTCGCTGGTGAGTAAGACTTGCGATGCTTTTCGTCAGCCGACTTGTCGGCGTAGACGTAGAGTTCAGAGGATGACACGGGTTCGAAGAGAAGGCTCTTCGTAGTTCCGAGCATCAAGGTCCATTGCTTGATGTGACAGATATTCGGCACGATGGACCGCCAGCATACGTTTCCCACATATTGAGGCGCCGGCGCCTCCGGGAAGACAGACCGCCTCACCGTGGAATTCACGCCGTCGGCACCAATGACCAGATCATACTCCTCTGTTTCGCCATCCTGAAATGTCACGCGACTGCAGTAGCGACCGCTGCTGATGTCGAGGATGTGTCGGTGCTGAATGACGCCGTCGCTCACCCCGTCCTTGAGTAATTCCCAGAGGGCTGAGCGCTTCATGCTTCTGCACGGCGCGACACCGCGCCAAAATTCATCCGCGTCGATCTCGCTGAGCAGGCGGCCCTCCTCATCGAAGAACCGCTGGTGAGAGATTGGATATGAGATCTCCATGAGCGCGTCGCGCAGTCCCAGCTCGCCGAGTGCCCTGACGCCGTTGCCGGGAAGAAACAGCGCAGCGCCACCGACGCCGGCCAGATTGTTTCGCTCGACAATGCGGGGCTGGAAACCCCTTTGAGACAAAGCTCGGCAGGTCGCGAGCCCGGCGATGCCGGCTCCTACGATAAGTATACGCATTTCATCGTCCGATATTGATTGATTTCAGCGGAGCTCTCTTCGAGCTTTCGCATTTCAGGCGTTGCGAGCAGATGCGACGGAGATCGCCGCTCGGTGATCGATCCGGCTGCCGCTACAATTCAGGCCGTGAGGCACGATGAGAAGCTACCGAAGCCTCGTCTCCCAGCGGACACCGATCAATTGCTCCGCCTTCCTGTGAGCTCCTTCAAAAACTCCGACAGCAGGTGATTGACGATGTGCGGGACTTCCCAGAAGGGGGAATGCGTCGCATTCGGAATGCGGAAGCATTTTCCCCTCCAGAGGTTCGCGTAGCGAACGCTGTCGACATAATCGAGGTTGATGATTGCGTCGTTCTCGCCATTCACGATTGCGGTCGGGACGGTCGTCAGTTCGAGTACCGCGCGTTGATTGACGCCTGCACCGCTTCTTGCGGCACTGAAAAGATTGCCCCTGAACTCGCGATCGGCTCGCTCGATGGCCCGCTGCATGAACGGCTCAAAATCGCTGCCGTATACCAACTCCGCGAATTCCCGTGCCTCTTCTGACGTGAGCTCTCCCCTCGATGCCAGGCCGTTCAATGGCTTCGACACGAACCCTTCCGAAAAATTTGAACCCACTGCTGGCGTCCCCATCAGAAACTGTCCGCGCGAGATATTAGAGCGTGACAGCATCTCGATGGCGATATGTCCGCCGAGCGAGGCGCCGACGATCGCTGCATGGTCGATGCCAAGCTCACCAAGAAGCTCGATGACAAGATCCGCCAGTCCAGGACGCGAGTAGGTTCGCGCGCGATCCTTGGCATCTTCCGAATCGCCATGGCCGGGCAGATCGAAGCTGATCAGATGGTAGCTATCCAGCAGCGGTGACAACATCTGCTTCTGAAATACCGCCCGGCATGCCGAATTTCCATGAATGAAGACGACGGGAAAGCCGGCTCCTCTCGTTTCGACAGCGATCGTTCCATGAGAGGTTTTGACTTTGAGAGTTGTTGTTGGCATGTCCATTTTCTGCACACTGCGCCGGCCCGACGACAGGCGAACGGGCTGGTCACGCTGATGAGGTAAGTCGTGGCGTGCTTGCGTGCACGCCTCGCGGTTATGTTGGATGCCTCGCCGGAATCAGGCGTGGTGAGTGGCTTCGAGGCCTTGCGCATGGGACAAGCCGTGCTGTGCCCGGATCAGGTCTGCAGCCCGCTCTCCGATGACGACGCACGGCGCCATCGTGTTTCCCGTCGTGATGCGCGGCATGATCGATGCGTCGGCGACCCGAAGGCCCTCGATGCCGTAGACCTTGAGCCGGCTGTCCACCACGGACATGCTGTCGCGTCCCATCTTGGCAGTGCAGGACTGATGCCAATAGGTGACCGCTGACTTGCGTATGAAATCGATCAGACCCGGACGATCGCGTCGACCTGGCGCTGCCTCGCCGCTGACGAGCGGAGCGAAGGCCTCGCTGTTGCCGACCTCCCGACACAATTCCACCGCTGCCAAAGCAGCCGCCAGATCTTCCGGCTCGCTCAGGGAGTTCGGCTCGATGAGAATGCGATCGCTATGGTCCGGCCCGGAAAGACGCAGCCAACCCCGGCTTTTCGGTTGTGCAAGCCCGGTGAACATCGTCCAGCCATGTTCCGGCGTGGCGATCTCCGCTTCCGCAGGCGCCGGCACCGCAAATTCGAGCTGGCACTGCAGGATGTCCGGCTGAAGCAGCCGGGAATCGCTTTTCCAATAGAGCGTCGCTTCGCACCCCCCGCCACCGACAGCCTCCGGCTTGCGGTAGGCCCAGGTGCACCCAAAGGCGAGATGATCCTGATGATTGCGACCGACCCCCGGCAGATGCTGAACGACCGGGATGCCGTGGAGCTTCAGCTCGTCGCTCGAGCCGATACCTGACTGCATGAGAACCTTGGGCGTCTGGACGGCCCCCAGCGACAGCACCGTCTCGCACGTTGCGCGAAACCGACGGCGCGCGCCATTGACCAGAGCTTCGATGCCCGTGACCGTCTTGCCGTCGAACAGCAGACGCGTGACCAGCGCATCGGTGAGAACGGTGAGATTCGGCCGCCCCATCGCCGGGTGAGCATAGGAACGGAAAACCGACTCCCGCTTGCCGTCACGAATCCTGAGTTCCGCGATCGACGCCCCTCCCGGACCTTCCATCATCTCGCCGTTGGCGCTGTCGAAAACCGGAATGCCCATGAGGCCGGCGGCATTCACCAATGCGCGTGCGACAGCCTGAGGTGCGTCCGGTTGCGCAACATAGACCGGGCCGCCGCTTCCGCGTCGAACTGCATCGGGCGCACCGCGCCAATCTTCGATCCGGCGATAGTAGCCCAGCACCGACTCGTAGCCCCACGCATCGTCGCCCGCTTCCGCCGCGAAGTGATTCCAATCTTCCTTGTGGCCACGTGCCCACACCATCACGTTGATGCTTGAGCCTCCCCCGAGCCCTCTGCCCATGCTGAGCGGCAGTCTTCGGCCGCCGAGCCCGGATGCGGGCTCACCGACGAATCCCCAATCCCGCGCACTGCCGAGGTTGACTGGCCACTGCGACGGATCGGAGACGGAGGTGCAATTGTCGTCGCCGCCGGCTTCGAGAAGCAGAACGCGTGCCCTTCCGTCTTCGGCGAGCCTGGCCGCAACAACCGATCCGCTGGATCCAGCCCCGCAGACGATGAAGTCGAATTCGGTACCGCTCTCTCCCGCACAGGAGACGCCGTTTGATGCTGCCTCGTGGCGCCGAAAGGCTTGGGATGCGTCGTTCATCTGGTTGACCTCTGTCGATGAGTTCGAGTGACGAGGCGTGCCTGATAGATGGATCAGATTTCAAATTCAACAAATTTATCAATTTCAGCAATTTTTGACTCGCCGAAATTTGGTGCCGAGCATCATGGCAAGCGATTGATACGACGCGGTTTTTGTGACCGACTCGCCAAAGCTCTAGGAAATCGAGCCTGGGCCCGTTGCTTTCAAACGATTTCGTGATGTGTCGGTCCGAATGCCTCAGTTGCGGGAGGCGCGATGGGATCTGCCGCCATTCATCACGGTCAACTGCGTTCGACGTCCGCTTGCTATCGGTGGGGTTGTTGAACCCACAGCAACAGTGAGACGCTCGCCTGACGCCTTCTGCCGGCCGCGATCGGGACGAGAAACAATGACAATCGGGAGCGGCACGCGTTGCCGCTCCGCATCGAGCGGGATACCCCATCTGGGGTAGCATCGCCTTCGCTACGCCGTTGGCACGGTTCCGCCGTCGATGGTGTATTCAGCGCCGGTTATTGCCGAAGCACGATCGGACGCAAGGAAGGCGATGAGGCTGGCGACCTCGTCCGGAGTCGTCGGGCGGCCTAGCGGGATGCCGCCGAGCGACTCCATGATGATTTTTTTGCCGCCCTCGTAGTCGGTGCCGGCATGCTCGGCCAACCGATGGGCAAGCGCCGCCGACGCTTCCGTTTCGATCCACCCTGGCGAGACCCGCACGACGCGGACGCCCTTGGCCGCAACTTCCTTCGAGAGCGCCTTGCTATAGGTCGAAAGCGCAGCCTTTGCGGCGGCATAGGCCGTCGTCGATTCCGGCAGAGGAAGTTGCCTTTGAATGGAGGATACATGAATAACGACGCCGCTTCCCTGAGCGATCATGCCCGGCAGAAGATGCTTGTCGAGGCGGACGGCCGGGAAAAGATTGAGATGGAGTTCCTCGTGCCAACCGGCGTCGGTGATCGCCATGAAGCCGCCTCCGGGCGCTGACGATCCGCCGAGCATGTGCACGATAATGTCCACGCCGCCAAGTCGCTCACCGACGGCTTCGGCAACGGTCGAGCAACCCTCCTCCGTGGTGAGATCGGCCGCGACGAAAAGTGCCTCAGGCAACGTTTCCGTACGGCTACGCGCGCATGTCATCACTTGCGCGCCCAGCTCGCGGAACATCTTCAAAGTCGCGGCGCCGGCGCCCTTGGTTCCGGCGGTGATCAGCGCGCGCTTTCCTTTCAATGTGAGAAATTCGGCCATTACCCGATCTCCAGGCCGGCGATTTCACCGTTCGCAATCGTGAAGGTGTAATTGAGCACGGCAGGGCTCCCGGGAAAGCGGCCCGTCACTGTTGCTCTCACTCTCAATTTATCGCCCGCGCTTGCGACCTCGACCGGTACGGCGACGTGGTGATATTTGTCCTTGGCGGCTCTCCACCAAATCCGGACTGCGTCGCTCCCCTGGTGAACAACGCCTTCGTCCGTCACCGATCCGTTGCGAGAGAACGCTGCGACTAGGGCGTCTGGATCGTTGCGAGTATCCGCGTCAAAAAACGCTTCGATTATGCGGGGCAAATTCAACATCTCGATCCTCCAGTGCATGAACCTGCCCTCAGCTAGCACTCGACCATTGCTGCAATAAGTGGGATAAATCGGGATGAGGAATTGAATGGTTTGGGATAATGGAGCGTGCGGGGCTGAACGATCTGGAAGCGGTCATCGCCATTGCGCGGCGGGGAAGTTTTCGGGCTGCCGCGATTGACCTTGGCATGTCCACCACTGCGCTGAGCCATGCGATCGCGAAATTCGAGGAACGCCTCGGTGTCCGCCTGTTCAACCGGACGACCCGCAGCGTATCGGTGACCGATGCAGGGCGGTTGTTCGTGGAGCAGGTTGGCCCCGCACTCCAAAATCTCCAGGGGGCATTGGACGCGGTGCGATCCCAGCGCGAGACCCCGTCGGGCACGATCAGGATCAATGCGGCCCCGTTCGCCGCCCGGGAAATCATATCCCCGCTCGTCATCGAATTTCTGCGCCGCTATCCGGACATGAATGTCGATCTGGTCACCGAAGGTCGACTGGTCGATGTCGTTGCCGACGGCTTCGATCTCGGCGTTCGGGTCGCCAACCTTGTGCCCAGCGACATGATCACTGTGTCGCTTGGCCGCGCGCAGCGATATGCCATTGTGGCGTCGCCGGAATATCTGAAGAATCATGGCCGCCCGCGCGTGCCCCCCGACCTTTTGAACCACCGATGCATCCGGGTCCGGCTGCCGGATGGAGCGTTGTTCCGCTGGCGGTTTGAACGGGACGGAGAAGCGATTCAAATCGATCCGCCCGGCCCAATTGTGCTCGACGAAGTGACTCTTGCTCGCGTTGCCGTCGCCGAGAATATCGGTATTGGCTGTTTTATGGAGCAAAGCGTATTGGCCGACATCAAGGCAAAGCGCTTCGTGCGCCTGCTGGACGATTGGACGCCCCCTTTTCCCGGACTGTGCCTGTATTACCCCGGACGTAGAAATCCGTCGGCAGGGTTGAAAGCGTTCCTCGCTCTGGCGCGCGAGCTAGCGAGTTCATCTGCGCCAAAGTTAGGCAATGGGATCGAGAATTGACGACTTAGATGTCCGCTCCACGTCACGAACGGCATTGCCAGTTTTAGAACGTCATCGCTGCTCAATTACATCATGATTTCAATGACATACAAGTTCGTATTTATGTCCGTAGTGGCGCACCATTCCAACGCTAACGATCGCCGGGCGCCCGCGAGATACTTGCGGCGACATCAGGCCGGTTCTTCTCCAGCCAGGCCATAGCCTCCGAACCATCGACGACACACTCGAAGGTTTCCCAGGTTGGGTCCTCCAGCGATTCTGATTGCAGGCGCTGCGCGGCATACTCAACGAGGTCATGCAAGCGCGCATATCCTGGTCGGCCCTCGAGGGATTCCGCGATCGCGGCGCTGGACCAGCCTTGTCGGGCCAACTCGACAATGCTTGGCGCGTCAGCCGCACTGAACCATGGTGTGGCATCGAACTCGAGGCAGAGGACGTTGTCGGCGGTATGGCAGGTCGCGTGGATCATTGGGTCCCTTTCCGTCGTGCATCAGCCCTTGACCAAGTCCCCCAGCAAATTGGCCGCCACCGTCAGCTTGGCGAGCGTCAGGCCGCTGGCCGCGATTTCCTCGACCGAGCGGCGGATGCGCGTCGCCTCAGGATGAGCCGCAAGCCAGTTGCCGGCGGCCTCTTGGCCGGACTCGCCGTTTGCCAGCATGTTGGCGACCAGTCTTCTTTCCGCGGCCGCGATCTGGTCGACGGCGCGATCGATCGCGAGACGTTCATAATTGTCGTTTGCCGGCACACTGCGCGCGGCGGCGATGATCCGATCGAGCCTGAAATCGGCCTCGACGGCGAAGAAGGTCGTGGCGGCGTCACCGATGGCCCGGCTGGTGCGCTCCGCGACGGTGACGATATCCGGTGCGGAGACGAGCACGTCGAGATCGGCGAGCTCTGCGGCAAGTCCTGCTGGGACGCCGGCACCGATCAGATCCTGCCGCCGCTTGGTGCGCCCAGCCTGCAAGTCCTGCGGCAGGGTCTTGTCGAGCCCGGCGGCGACCTCCCGAATTCCGGGACTGAAGTGCGCGATCACGGCGTCCAGACCGGCTTTGAAATCAGCATTGCGCACGTACCACACCATGCGTGAGAGCAGGAGATCCTGGATCGTCGCGTAGAGGCCGAGTTGCAATTGCCCGTCGATGCGGGTGTCGAGTGCATCGATCGCGGCATTGAGCCGCTGGAGGCTGTAGGATTCATTGACCGCGACGAAAGCCATGACGATGGTGGCGACATCGGCATCGGTCTCGTCGGCCAGGCGCACGACACAGGCCGGACCGCCCCGGTTGATCACGGCATTGGCGAGACTGGTGGCGATGATCTCCCGCCGCAACCGATGCAACTGCACCGCCGTGGGGAATTTCTCCTGCACCTGGCGCGGAAAATACTGGGATAGTTCGCGGGCGAGATAGGGATCGTCAGGCACGCCGGTCGCGAGCAGGTCGTCGTAGAGCGTCAGCTTGGCGTAAGCGAGCAACACGGCAAGCTCGGGCCGTGTCAGGAGCTGGCCGCGCCTGGTGCGCTCGGTGATCGCCGCGTCGTCGGGCAAGAACTCCACGGCGCGGCTGAGTAGGCCGCGCTGCTCGAGCGATTGCATCAGGCGGGTGAGGAAGCCGATCTCGGCCACGCCCTTCCGTTCGGCCAGCGACAGCGCCAGCGTCTGAAGATAATTGTTGCGCAGCACGAGTGCGCCAACCTCCTCGGTCATCGCGGCGAGCAGGCTGTTACGGTCGCCAGGACTGAGGTGTCCCTCGCGCTCGGGGCGCGCCAGCGCGATCTTGATGTTGACCTCGACGTCGGACGTGTTCACGCCGGCCGAATTGTCGATGGCGTCGGTGTTGAGCTTGACGCCCTTCTGCGCCGCCTCGATACGGCCGCGCTGGGTGACGCCGAGATTGGCGCCTTCGCCGATCACCCGCGCACGGACATCGGCGCCCGCGATGCGGATCGGATCGTTGGCGCGGTCGCCGGCCTGATCATCGCTTTCCGAGGACGAGCGAATATAGGTGCCGATGCCGCCAAACCACAGGAGGTCCACGCGGGCCTTGAGGATCGCTGTCATCACCTCGAACGGCGTGGCCTGCGGCTTGTCGAGATCAAGCAGTGCGCGCACTTCCGGTGCAAGCGGGATCGCCTTGAGCGAGCGCGAGAACACGCCACCGCCTTGCGAGATCAGGGACTTGTCATAGTCCTGCCAGCTCGATCGCAGCAGGCCGAACAGGCGCTTGCGTTCGGCGAGGCTGATCGCCGGTTCAGGCGATGGATCGATGAAGATGTCGCGGTGATCGAACGCCGCGACGAGCTTCGTCGCCGGCGAGAGCAGCAGGCCATTACCGAAGACATCGCCCGACATGTCGCCGACGCCGGCAACCGTGAACGGCTTGGTCTGGATGTCGGTGCCAAACTCGCGGAAGTGACGCTTGACCGCCTCCCATGCGCCTCGTGCCGTGATCCCCATCTTCTTGTGGTCGTAGCCCTGGCTGCCGCCGGAGGCGAAGGCATCGCCGAGCCAATGGTGCTTCTCGGTCGAGATCGCGTTGGCGATGTCGGAGAAGGTGGCGGTGCCCTTGTCGGCTGCGACGACCAGGTAGGGGTCGTCACCGTCATGCCGCACGGTCGAGTCGGGCGGCACTATGGTGTCGCGGTCAAGATTGTCAGTGAGTTCGAGCAGCGTGCGAACGAAGATACGATAGGCTTCGGTGCCTTCCGCCATGAAGTGGTCGCGACTCGAGGGCGACGGCAGGCGCTTGGGCACGAAGCCGCCCTTCGCGCCGACCGGCACGATCACGGCGTTCTTCACCTGTTGTGCCTTCACGAGGCCCAGGATCTCGGTACGGAAATCCTGCGGCCGGTCGGACCAGCGCAGACCGCCCCGCGCGACCTTGCCGAAGCGCAGATGAATGCCTTCGACGCGGGGCGAGTAGACGAAAATCTCGTACAGTGGTCGCGGAGCCGGCAGGGCCTCGATCTTGCGCGCGTCGAACTTGAAGGAGATCACCGGATGCGGGTGCCCGTCCTGACCGACCTGCCACAAATTGGTGCGTATGGTTGCCTGCACCAGATTGGTGAAGCGGCGCAGGATGCGGTCTTCATCGAGCGAGGCGACGGAATTGAGCTGCTCCTCGATCTCGGCGACGAGCGCCATCTCGCGCGACGATCGCTCCGCAATCGTGAGTCCAAGGCGCGGATCGAGGCGGCCCTGGAACAGGGCAACGATGTTGGCGGTAATCGCGGCATTCTTGCGCAGTGTCTCCCACATATAGTCCTGGGTGAACGGAGCGCGGATCTGATGGAGGTAGCGCGACAGCGCGCGGATCGTCGATACTTCCCGCCAGCTCAGGGCCGTGCGCAGGATCAGTGCGTTGAATCCGTCGGATTCGGCGCGATCGCGGACCACTGCCATGATCGAGGCTTCCAGACGATGGTTGAATTCATCGTTGATTGCGATCGGCTTTCCGTCGCTGGTCTCGATTGTCATATCGTGCAGCCATGCCGGCGACTGCCAGGTGCGCGGCACGATCTGATAGGTGCGTTCGTTGACCACGTTCAGGCCGTGATTTTCAATCACCGGCACGCGATAGGATAGCGACAGCGGCGTGGCGTCCGAGAAGACCTTCAGGCCGAATCGTCTGGGATCGTCGTCCCCCTCGAGGCGGTAAACCGAAATCGTCACCGGTCTGGCTGAGGAGAGCTTTTCGATGGTTGCGATGTCGGCGAGCGCCTGTTCGGCGCTGAATATCTCGGTGTAGCCGGCGGAAAAGGCCTGGGCATAACGGCTTGCGAGCATGCGCGCCCGCATGCCATCTGCAGACGCAGCCAGCGCGACCTTCAACTTGTCGGCCCAGGTCTCGGCAATGGCGCTGATCCCGGCTTCGAGGGTCGGGCGTTCGACCACCGGAGTTTTACCTTCATATCGGCCGATGATGTAGTGGACGCGCGCAAGCGAACCTTCCGGGAAGGATACGTAGGAGGCCGACAGGATCCCCTTGTAGACCTGCGACAGGAAGGCGCCGACGCGCGTGCGCACGTCGGTGTCGTATTTGTCGCGCGGAATGAAGCAGAGGATGGAGACGAAGCGATCGAACTTGTCCACGCGTGCCAGCACCCGGACGCGGGGGCGCTCATAGAGGATCAGGATCTCCACGACGAAATTGTAGAGCGTGTCGACGTCGATCTGAAACAGATCGTCGCGCGGATAATCCTCGAGAATATGCGTCAGCGCCTTGCCCGAATGGCTATTCGGGTCGAAGCCGGCACGCTGCAGCACCTGCACCACTTTGTGGCGGGCATAAGGGATTTGCTTGACCGAGCGGGTATAGGCGCCGGAGGTGAACAGACCGACGAGGCGCAATTCCCCTTCGAGCCCGCCGTCGGGTGTGTAGAGCTTGATGCCCACATAATCCATCCGGATGCGGCGATGAACGCGGCTGGAGACGTTGGCCTTGATGACGATGAGGAGGCTCGGCTCCCGCATGAACTCGCGAATTTCCGACGTCATCACCACCATTTCGTGACCGCGGCGCAGGACCTTCACCTCGGGATCGCGCAGGATGCCGAGGCCCTCACCGGTCGTGATGTCGTCCGACGCATCGCTGTCGGGCGAGAAACGATATTCGCGCACGCCCAGAAAGGTAAAATTGTCTAAGCACAGCCATTGCAGGAACTGGCTGGCTTCGGCGATCTCGTCGATCGGCAGTGGAGGCGGATCGGTCGCGAAGGTCTTGATCGCCTGCTCAATGCGGGCACGCATGGGCTTCCAGTCGGTGACGCAGGCGCGCACGTCATTCAACGTCATGGTCAGCTCATCAACCAGCTTTTGGCGGTCGGCGTCGACGTCCATGCGGGCGATGTGCAGATGAATGAGGCTTTCGCGGGCGCCCTTTGCTCCCTCCAGGGCTTCGCCATGGAAGCGCATCAGCTTGCCTTGCTCGTCGCGCTCTACCGCGATGATCGGATGAGCGACCAGGGTGACCTCGATACCCTGCTCGGCAAGCTCCGCCAGGGTGGAATCGAACAGGAACGGCATATTGTCGTTGAGAATTTCGAGCACGGAGATCTCGCGGCCATCCGGCATCATCGGATTGACGATGCGAATATCGGCGTGACCCGCCGTGCGCCGCTGTACGTGCTCCCAGGCCTGCTCGGCCAGGAAGGCCAGCGAAGCGGCGTCGTGGTTGGCGAGATCCTCGCTGTTGGTGTGGCCGAACAGGAGTTCGGCGAAAGTCCGGGGCGTGTTGCCTAGCTGTACGCTTCCCGCTGCATCGCGAATGAGGGTCGACCGGGCCTTGTCGTCGCGCCACGCTTCCATAACGTCCTCCATCTCTCGCAGCTTCCGATCGCAATCGCGATCATCAGCTTGCTTCTGGAGTTCATCACTTCGAGCGCCGTCATCTTGACCGCGATCCGGCGCCGCGAAATCTGCCCTCGGCACCTGATCTTACCACTCCGAGCGGTCAAGGCGCGCGGAGTCGTGGCGAAAAGCCCTACGACCGCTCCGTCGTCGGCGTCATGATAAATCGTAAGTACATTCAATGACATACGAGTTCGCAGGTTTGTTCGGAGTGGCGCACCGTGTTCCTGGCGTCGGTCATTTCCGAGATGTACTACGACCTTCGGTCGCTGTACGTGTCCGGCCGCGACTGATATGATCGTAAGACGGTAAACGGCAGCTCGCCACCATACTTTTCTGCGATGCCGGCCTTCTGATCGGACCTCGATCCCGCTCGCGCCGCTTTGCATTGCCTCGACAACAACGCTGAACAAGTTCGTCAACAGCTGCCGCGTCCTCGCTCACACTGGGAGTTGTGCCATGGCTGCATCGGATTGGCGTCTCGAAGGCGAATGGATGAAGAATTGCACCTGCGCGTTTGGCTGCCCCTGCGATTTCAACGCGCCGCCTACCAAGGGCTATTGTAAGGGCATGGTCGGCATGCGGATTGCCAAAGGGCATTTCGGGGCGACCAGGCTCGACGGTCTCTGCTTTGCGATCACGGTCGATTTCCCCGGGGCGCTGCATGAGGGCAACGGGACAATCCAGCCCATCATCGACGAACGCGCCACGGCGGAGCAGCGTCAGGCGCTGTTCGAGGTCTTTTCCGGCAAGCATTCAGCCGAGGGCACGCTGTTCCAGATCGTCAGCATGATCGTCACCAAGATCCACGATCCGGTGTTTGCGCCGTTCGAGTTTTCCTTCGACAAGGACGGGCGCGTCGCCAAGCTCGTGGCCAAGGGCGTGCTCGAGACCGATGTCGAGCCGATCAAGAATCCGGTGACGGGTCAATCGCACCGCATCCAGGTGGTCATGCCGGAGGGCTTCGAGCACAGGGCCGCCGAGGTTGCGTCCGCCAACATCCGCTCGACCGGCGCGATCCCGTTCGAGACCAAGGGCACGCACAGCTCGCTCGCCAATGTCGTGCAGACGCCCGAGGGCGTTGCGGCATGATGCAGCGCCGACATCGGGACGAGATCTCGATGTCGGCTCCTCATCGCGATCCCGGACAAGTCCATGCAGGGGCGCTTGATGCTGGAACATCTGCTCCGTCGCGACCGGCTGGTCGTCGCGATCGGGACCGCCGCAGTGGCGGCGCTCGCCTGGGCCTATCTTGCGAGCGGTGCCGGCATGGATACCGAGATGATGGCGGACATGCCGGACATGGCGCCGATGCCTTGGACGCCGCTCTATGCCGCGCTGCTGTTCGTGATGTGGTGGGTGATGATGATCGCGATGATGGCGCCGAGTGCAGCGCCCACCGTGCTGTTGTATGCGACCGTCAAGCGCAAGCAGGAGACCGAGTCCCGCGCCGCGATCGATGCCTGGATCTTCCTTGCCGGCTACCTCGTGGCATGGGCCGGGTTCAGCCTCGCTGCGGTCCTGGCGCAAGGGGCGCTCGAACGCTACGGGCTGTTGTCGATGGCGATGGCAAGCACCAGCGCGATCCTGGGCGGCGGCATCCTGGTTGCCGCGGGGCTCTATCAGTTCACGCCGCTCAAACATTCCTGCCTGCGCTATTGTGAGAGTCCGTTGTTGTTTCTCAGCCGGCACTGGCTGCCCGGCACGCTCGGAGCATTCCGGATGGGACTTCGCCACGGCAGCTACTGCATCGGCTGCTGCTGGTTTCTGATGGTATTGCTGTTCGTCGGCGGCGTGATGAATCTGACCTGGATCATCGGCATCGCGCTCTATGTCGCCGCTGAGAAACTGCTGCCGTTCGGCCGACGATTGAGTCATGCGGCGGGCGCGATCCTCGTCCTGTCCGGTATGATCGTCCTGGCACGCGCGATGTGAGAAACCGGTACAGAGTTGAAATATCGTCTCCCATTTTACCAATACCGCGTGGTTAACAGCGGACCTCCGTGATCATACGGAGATCGAAAGTTAAAGAATTGACCTCGGCCCGAACCGAAACTTAAGGCTGTGATGCCTAGCTTTGGGCTATGAACCGGTCCGCGCGCCGCTTTCGGCCGCGCTGGTCCCCGGGGCAATCGAGGCAGAGACGGGCGATGCCACTACTGGCGGTGAGCGCAGTTCTGCCCTGGCGGCCGAGGCGAGGGCGCATTTCGTGATTCCGGCAAGGTCAGTCCGCAAAGCCGGAAGGACGATCCTGCGGAATGCTCCGCTGCAGATCGCATTGTTCTTCCTGCCCCTGATCTGGATCGGCTATTTCGCGATCACGTCATCGGAACGCACGGATGCGGTCGAGCAGGCGCGGTCGCACGGCAACAGCGTCGCCGAATTGTTCGAGGAGAACACCGAGCGCATCTTCGAGCGGGTGGATCAGTCGTTGCTGGTGGTGCGAGCGCTCTACGCCCAGGATCCGATGACCTTCAGCCTGAAGTTCTGGTCCGACAAGGCCCGCATCGCCACCGGTGACGTCGTCCAGTTCGCCCTGATCGGGTTGGACGGGTACATGATCGAGACGACGGCGGGCTATTCCGGCCCGCCCCTCTACCTCGGCGATCGCGAACACTTCATTCGTACCATGTCGCAGTCCGAGGATCGCCTCTACGTGGGCAAGCCGGTGCTGGGCCGCGCGTCCAACAAATGGACCATACAGCTCGCAAGGAGGATCTTCGACCTCGCAAGGAATCCGGCAGGCGTGGTCGTCGGCTCGATCAGCATCGAGATGGTCGGCCGGTTCTACGACACCGCAAAGCTCGGCGCCGGCGGAACGCTGGTGCTCAGAAACGCAGACCAGGTCGTACTCGCCGCGCGCGGCATCGATGCGGGCTCCGTGTTGGGGCAACGTTCGCCGAACCGCGTCGGAGGCGAGCTGGGGGATGGCTTCTACGCCCAATACTGGAACGAAAACCACCCCAGCCGCCCTGACAGGCTGGTGACCGCACGCAGATCGCGGCTCTTTCCGCTCATCTTCACGGTAGGTATCTCGGAGCGCGAGATCTATTCGCGCGCGGACGCCAGGCAGAAGGTCTATCTCGGCGGCGCGCTGCTGCTCACGTTCATCATTCTGACTGCGATGCTGTTCTACTGGCGGCGCCAGTTGGCGCTCGATCGCGCTCAGCGAGAGCTGCGCGAATTTGCCAGCAAGTTCGAAGATGCGCTCAGAAACCTTCCCCAGGGGTTGAGCATGTTCGACGGCGGCGACCGCCTGATCGCATTCAATCGGCAATGGATCGAGCTTTACGGCCTCGCGCCCGAGGAGATTCGAATCGGCATGGATTTCCGCGAAGTGTTTGCGAGACAGACCGCCGTCCTCGACGTCGAGGCTTACCTGGCCGATCTGAAGCAACGGCTCACCCAGTCGGAGCACACCTCGAACACCGTGCAGTTTCCGGATGGGCGGGTTGTCTATATTTCCTACGGACGGCGCGAGGATGGCGGGTGGGTCGCCACCCATGAAGACATCACCGAACGCAAGGCATCCGAGGATCGCATCGAAAGGCTGGCGCATTACGACAGCTTGACCGGACTTTGCAATCGCAATCTGTTCAAGGAGCGCATCGACCAGGCGCTCGCGAAGTCCGGCGCCTCGGAAGCTCCCTTCGCCGTGCTCCTGCTGGATCTCGACAAGTTCAAGTCGGTCAACGACGCGCTCGGTCACCAATGTGGCGATGCGTTGCTGAAGCAGGTCGCGGACCGGATCAAGGCGCAGATATGCGACACCGACACGGCGGCGCGGATTGGCGGCGACGAGTTTGCCGTAATCTTCGCACCGGGCCGGCCCGCGATGCAGGACGGGGCCGCCAGCCTCGCCGCGCGGCTGGTCAAGGCCATCGCCGAGCCTTGTCACATCGACGGCCATCCCGTCGTGATCGGCTGCAGCATCGGACTTGCTCTCGTGCCCGAGCACGGCACGCGCGTCGATGAGATTCTTCGCAATGCCGATCTGGCGCTGTACAGCTCGAAGAACGCCGGCCGAAACTGCTTCCAAGTCTACTCGGCGGAGCTCAAGGCCGAGGCCGATCAGCGCAACGTACTCGAGATCGAGCTGCGTGAGGCGATCTGGCGCGAGGAGATCGAGGTGTTCTATCAGCCCGTGATCGAGCTCGGCACCGGCCGCGTGAAGTCGGTCGAGGCGCTGGCGCGCTGGCAGCACGCGACCAGGGGCTTCATTCCACCGGCCGAGTTCATCGCAGTCGCGGAGGCTGGCGGGCTGATCGTCGAGCTCGGCAATCAGGTGCTGTCCAAGGCCTGTCGAGATGCGATGACCATGCCGGTCGATGTCAGGGTCGCGGTCAATCTCTCCGCCCTGCAGTTCGCCGGCACCGATCTCGTCGATACGGTGAGGTTCGCGCTGGCGCAGAGCGGGCTGGCGCAAAGCCGGCTCGAGCTCGAGATTACCGAGAGCGTGTTCCTGGCCGACACGCAGGAAAACCTCAGGACGCTTCAGCGCCTCAAGGCGCTCGGCGTTTCCATTGCGCTCGACGATTTCGGTGTCGGTTACTCGTCCTTGTCCTATCTGACGGCGTTTCCATTCGACAAGGTCAAGATCGACAAGTCCTTCATCGACCGGATTGATCGCAGCGAAACCGTCGCCGTGCTGAAATCCATCGTGCAGCTTGCCAAGACCCTTAAGCTCTCGATCGTTGCCGAGGGCGTCGAGGCTTCCGAACAGGCCGCACGGCTCCGCGCCCTCGGTATCCCGCTCGGCCAGGGCTTTCTCTTCAGCAAGCCTGTGCCCTTGGCCGACCTGTCATGGCAAGGCCACGCACCGCAGCGGGGACGGCAGGCGGTGGCGTGAGGCGTTCCGGCTCCCGGGTGAGGCCGTACTCGCCAGCGACCGCGCATCGCCCTGAGCACCAACAGCTTGTTGGCCGGACTTGACGAGCCTTCGCAAGGGCTCGGAGAGGGCCATGACGTCAGCTCTCCACCGCCCGTGCATTGCGGGTTGATTCCGGGGCCGGAACGCGCCCCCCATTCCTGGCACTCTGCTTGCTCAGTCATGACCAAAGCCGGGCCTCGGCAGAGAGGCCCGTTTCAGGTTGAGGCAAGCGATGCAAGAAGTGTCCCGTACTGGTACTGCCGGCGAACTCCGGCTCGATGCGTTGATCGCCGATCTGTGGTGGCGCGTTCGGCTGTTGAATACCGATATTCTCGAAGTGGAAGCCAAAGCCGGGGTGTTCGACGCCCAGCAGCCGACCTATCCGCTGCTTGCGCTTAACCTTCGCGCGCGGCGGGACAATCTGGTCGCCACCATCGGTGTGCTCGAGCGCCGCGCGAAATCGCTGTCGGAAGCGGCTTGAGAGCAGCCTTCGGTGACGTCGGGAGCGGCAGCGATGCCGCGCCTGGCGAGATCGACGCATCGCTACCGCGACAGGCAATGCACGGTCTTCCTTAAAAGCCCGACAATCGCCGATGTCCATTCGCGATTGTGAGGCCTGAGCACGCGCCAGGTTGGCGCCGCCATGCTATGGCTGTTCGCGCAACTTTCCGCGAGGGCTTCCATGCTTCCCATTCCCGCCGACATCTTCACCGAGCCCGAGGACGTCTCGCCCGACGGGCTTGCCAATCTCGGTCCGCTGCGCCGCCTCGCAGGCCGTTGGCAGGCGGACAAGGGCATCGACATCAATCCGAAGGCGGAGGGGCCGGAACGGCGGAGCTTCATCGAGCGCATCCGCATGGACCCGATCGATCCGCAGGCCAACGGCCCGCAGCTGCTCTACGGGCTGCGCTATCACATCCACATCAACACGCCGGAGGAAGACATCACCTTCCACGACCAGGTCGGTTACTGGCTGTGGGAGCCCGCGACCGGGCTGATCATGCAGACGCTGGCGATTCCGCGCGGGCAGGTGCTGCTGGCCTCGGGCAAGGCGGGGCCTGACGACAGGACCATCTCGGTCACCGCCAAGCGCGGCGACACCGCCTACGGCATCTGCTCGACCGATTTTCTGGAACAGGCGTTCCGCACCGATTCCTATCGCTGCGACATCACCTTCAACGACGACGGCAGCTGGACCTATCTGATCCAGACCGAGTTGTTCGTGCGCGGCGCGCCGTTCAATCATCGCGACACCAACACGCTGCAGCTGGTCGCGCCGCCAAAGCTCAATCCGCTCGCAATGATCGTCAACGATCGCGCCAAGGGCGATGAGAGCGGCGTTGAGCCGACGGTGTAAAGCGCATTCCGGAGAGTTGCATGAAGCCCTACGTGATCTGTTTGATGCACTCCAGCCTCGACGGCCGCACGCATCCCAGCCGCTGGCGTCCGAAGGGAGCGGGCACCGACTGGTTCGAGAAGATCCATGAGGAGCTCGGCGGCGATGCCTGGGTGATCGGCCGCGTCACCGGGTCGGAGTTCGCCAAGGGCCAGCCCTATCCTGCGACAGACATGAAGTTTCCGCGCGAAGACTGGTTCGCGCGGCGCGACGCGAAAACCTATGGCGTCGTGCTCGATGCGCAAGGCAAGATCGGCTGGGGGCGCTCGGACATCGGCGGCGATCCGATCGTCGTCGTGCTGACCGAGAGTGTGCCGGATTCGCATCTCGCGGGGCTCCGCGGCGAGGGCGTGTCCTACATCTTTGCCGGCAAGTCGGAAATCGACCTGGCGCTGACGCTGGACATCCTCAACCGCGAGCTCGGCGTGAAGCGCCTCCTGGTCGAGGGCGGCGGCGTCGCCAATGGCGCGTTCCTGCGCGCCGGCCTGATCGACGAATTCAACCTGATCCTCAGTCCCGCGATCGACGGCGCCAGCGGCGCGCCCTTCGTGTTCTCGTCGACGGAGGCGGACAGCGACAAGCGCGCGCCGATCGCGGCGATGACGCTGGAGAGCACGCGCCCGCTTGGCGGCGGCGTCCTGCTGCTGCGCTATCTGATCAAGAACGATCCGTCCGCCGCAGGCCGGTGAAGCCCGCCATGTCCGAGACGTCGGAGCACATCGTCATCGTCGGTGCCGGCGCGGCGGGCCTGATGGCGGCGCGCGAGCTGGCGCGTGCCGGCCGGAAGGTGACGGTCCTGGAGGCGCGCACGCGCTGCGGCGGCCGCATCCATCCGTTGCCGGCTTCGGAGTTCGGCTATCCCGCCGAGGGCGGCGCCGAATTCGTCCATGGCGAGGCGCCGGTCACGCGCGGATTGCTGCGCGAGGCCGGGCTGTCGCTTCGCGAGATCGAAGGCGAGCAGTGGAGCTTTGACGGGACAAGGCTCTCGCGCGAACGGCGCGGCGATGCCCACGAGGCCAGGCTGCAAGCCGTGCTGAGGGATTTGCAGGACGATCTCCCCGTTGCCGAATTCCTGCGCCGGCATTTTGCCGGGGACGATTATGCGCCGATGCGCCGTTCGATCGAGCGGATGGTCGAGGGCTACGACGCGGCCGACCCCGAGCGCGCCTCGACGCTGGCGCTGCGCGAGGAATGGATGGATGGCGGGCACGCACCGCAGGCGCGCATCGATGGCGGCTATGGCGCGCTGGTCGACTTCCTGGCGGCGGACTGCCGCAGGCATGGGGTCACCGTCCGTCTCGGCTGCGTGGTGTCGGCGATCGAGGAGGACGGCCGCGGGGCTGTCGTTCGCTGCGCCGGCGGCGACGGATATGGCTGCGGCCGTGTGATCCTCACCGTGCCGCTGCCTCTGCTGCGCGAAATCGCCCTGCCGACGAGCGCGCGTGCGAAGCTTGCCGCCACCGGCGACATCGGCTTCGGCAACGTCATCAAGATCCTGCTGCGCTTCGCGCGGCCATGGTGGCGCGAGCGGCAAATGGATCTCGCAGGCATGACCTTCCTGTTGTCCGAAGAGAAGATCCCGGTGTGGTGGACGCAATATCCGAGCCGGCATGCGATGCTCACCGGCTGGTTCGGCGGCCCGCGCACGGTGGAGCTGGACAGCCTCGATCCGCCAGGATTGATCGAGGCCGGGCTCGATTCGCTCGCCGCCATCTTCAGGCTGCCGCGCGAGGACGTCGCGGGCGAGCTGGTGGCGGCGGCGGCCACCAACTGGGCGCACGATCCCTTTGCCCGCGGCGCCTATTCCTGGGCGACCCCGCGGACGCGCGCGGCGCAGGCGATTCTGGCGCGCGCCGACGGAAGGTTGCTGTTCTCCGGTGAAGCGCTCTATCGCGGACCCGACATGGGCACGGTGGAAGCGGCGCTGGCGAGCGGCCTGGAGACGGCGGGGATGATCCTGCGGAAATAGAGAGAGGCCCGCATCGCTGCGGGCCCCCTGTCTCAATCGCTGCGGGCCTCGTGTCTCACCAGCGTCCGCCGCCAAAGCTGAACGTCACGCCGGGGCCGCCGCCATAATATCCGTACGGTCCGCCGCCGTAATAGCCGTGATGGCGGGGGTAATAGCCGTAGCTTTGGTAATAAGGCCGGTAGCCGTGCCGCCAATGATGATGGTGACCATGCCAGCGATGGTGCCTGCGGTGCGCGCTGATGTCGGTGGTCTGGCTTTCCTGCGCGCTCTGCTTCGCGCTTGAACTGCCGGCCGCGTTCGCCGCCGATCCGCCGCCAAGCGCCGCAGCTCCGACCGCCATCGCGACAATGAGATACTTCATGTCATCACTCCAGTTGAATGTCGCGAGACAACAAATACGCGCCGGCTGCGTTCCGGCGTCGAAACGACGCAGACGCTGGTTCCGATGAACGTACGTTCACGTTCGTGGAACGATTCAACTCGCGCGATCGATCGTCGCGCCGCCTTGCCTTAGTATCGCCCCAGGTCTTACGCCGCGACGAATGACGCGATCATCTCACTGGTCTTCACGATGCGGGCGAACTCGCCGTTGTTGGCCTCCGGAATACGAAAATTGCGCGAGCCATGTGCTCACGGATGCGGATCGGGAAAGCCGTGCCGTTCGGAGAGTGCGGCGAGGATCGCGTCCTTGTCGGCGATCAAGGCGCGGCCCTGATGGCTGCCGGTCTGATGCGGCGATGTCGCTCCGTCTGCAAGCACCAGCAGCGGCAGCGACTGGTTCTGCTCGCCGACCAGTGTGATCACCGGCTGCCGCGGGCGCGGCCACGGAATGCGCTCGACGTCGAGCTTTGCGGCAAGTTGCGGGAACGAGGCCAGCACGCCCTCGATCAGCGCGCAATGCCAGCAATAGAACAGGCGCCCCGGAAAAGCCGGGTCCCCGAAACCCGGGCGCAGCAGAAACAGGCGGTCGCGCGTCATGGGTCGCTCCAAAGCATGGCCGCCTTGCTGAGGATCAAAGCGGCAAGGACTGGCCGGCCTAGTGTCGAGACACCAAATGGTTGGGAATCGATGCGATGCGAGAGAACGCCATGCCGGGGCCGACGAGTCAACCGGACGGCCTTGCCGGGATCAGGACGCTGCCGCAGCTGCTGCGCTGGCGCGTCGAGGCGACGCCGGCGGCGGAGGCCTATCGCCATTTCGACGCGAGCTCGCGGCGCTGGGTCAGCCAGTCCTGGCGCGAGATCGATGCGGAATTCGAGCTATGGCGGCGGGCGCTCGCCGCGGAGGCCCTCGCGCCGGGCGAACGTATCGCGATCCTGACGCCGAACGGCGTTGCGCATATCGCCATGGACCAGGCGGCACTGTCGCGCGGCCTGGTGCCGGTGCCGATGCACGCTGTCGACAACCCCGACAGCATCGCCTACGTCCTGGTCGATTCCGGCGCGCTGCTCTTGTTCATCGATACGCTGGAGCGCTGGCAGGCAATCGTGGCGACCGGCCAGCCGCTCGACCATCTCAAGCGAGTCGTCTGCGCGGATGCGGGCGGGCTCATCACGCCGGATGCACGCATCGTCGGGCTCGACCACTGGCTCACGCAAGCACCTGGCGCGACCGCGCCGCTGCCCGATGTCGCGATCGAACCGGACGATCTCGCCGCCATCGTCTACACCTCGGGCACCACCGGAAGGCCGAAGGGGGTGATGCTGTCGCATGGCAACGTGGTCGCCAATGTGAAGGCGATCGCGCGCCGCCTCAAAGCCGAGCCGCACGACGTCTTCCTGTCCTTCCTGCCGCTCTCGCACACCTTCGAGCGCACCGGCGGCTATTACTATCCGATCGCGGTCGGCGCCTGTGTCGCTTATGCGCGCTCGGTGCCGCAACTCTCGGAGGATCTGAAGCATGTGCGGCCGACGGTGCTGGTCTCGGTGCCGCGGATCTACGAACGGATCTACGCGCTGATCATGCAGCATCGCGCATCAGCGGGGTGGATCGAACGCTCATTGCTCGACCTCACCATCGCCGTCGGCCGGCGACGCTTCGACGCGCGGCAGCGGCATGGCGTGCCGTCGCTGCTGGACCGGCTGGCCTGGCCGCTGCTGAAGCGCCTCGTCGCCGACAAGGTGCTGGCGCAGCTCGGCGGCCGCCTGCGCGTCGCGGTCTCCGGCGGCGCGCCGATCGCGGAGCCCGTCATCGGCCTGTTTCTCGCGCTCGGGCTCGACGTGCTCCAGGGCTACGGCATGACGGAGACCTCGCCGGTGGTCTCCGTCAATATTCCCGACGACAACGATCCGCATTCGGTCGGCCACGTCCTCGACGGCGTCGAGGTCAGGCTGGGTGAGAACGACGAATTGCTGGTGCGCGGCCCCAGCGTGATGCTGGGCTACTGGCGCAAGCCGGAGGAAACGCGGCGCGCCAAGGACGCCGACGGCTGGCTGCACACCGGCGACCAGGCCCGCATCGAGAATGGGCGCATCACCATTACCGGTCGCATCAAGGACATCCTTGTCACCTCCACCGGCGAGAAGATCGCGCCGGTGGATCTGGAGACCGCGATCCTCGCCGATCCCTTGTTCGAGCAGGTGCTGGTGGTCGGCGAACAGCGGCCGTACCTCGCCGCATTGGTCGTGCTGAATGCCAAGGCCTGGGTCGAGGAGAAGGAACGGCTGGCGGCGCGCGGCCAGCAAGGCGGCGCGGCGGAGCGGGCGGCGCTGCTGGCCAGGATCGCCGCGGCCGTGAAGGCCTATCCGTCCTACGCGACGCCGCGCGCGGTGTGGTGGACGCTGGATCCGTGGACCATTGCGGCGGGCCTGCTCACGCCGACGCTGAAGAACAAGCGGCCGGCGCTCGAACGTCGCTTCGCGGACGAGATCGAGCACATCTATGCGAGGAAGGCGAATGTTTCGCCTCTTCCTCCGCGGGCGCTCACATCCTCTTGAACGCTGCGTCCGACGCGCTTGATCCAGCGCAACTTGCAGCGCGGCCTCCGCATGCAATGTCGCCGCCGAAACTTCGTACGGCAATCGAGGCAAGTCATGAAGGCGTATTTCATCGGCGGCGGCATAGGATCGCTCGCGGGCGCGGCGTTCCTGATCCGCGACGCACACCAGGCGGGGCGTGACATCGTGATCTACGAGGCGCAGCCGCTGGTCGGCGGCAGCCTCGACGGCGCCCAGCTCGCGAACGGCGCCTATTCGCTGCGCGGCGGCCGCATGCTCACCACCGACCACTACGAATGCACCTGGGACCTGCTCTCGAGCATCCCCTCGCTGGAGCATCCGGGCCTCAGCGTGCGCGACGAGACCATCGCCTTCAACGTGGAGAATCCGGCGCACTCGCAGGCGCGGCTGGTCGACCGCAACCGCTTCAAGGTCGACGTCTCGCATATGGGCTTCTCCGCGCGCGACCGGCTGGAGCTGCTGCGGCTCACCGAGGCCTCGGAAGAGGCGCTCGGCAACAGCCGCATCACCGACTGGCTGTCACCCGGATTCTTCGAGTCCAATTTCTGGTACATGTGGCAGACCACCTTCGCCTTCCAACCCTGGCACAGCGCGGTCGAGCTGAAGCGTTATCTGCATCGCTTCATGAACGAGTTTCCGCGCATCGAGACGCTCGCCGGCGTCAAGCGCACCGTCTACAATCAATACGACGCGATCGTGCGGCCGCTCGCCGACTGGCTGAAGCGCCAGGGCGTGCAGTTCGTGCGCGGCACGCGCGTCACCGACATGGCGTTCGAGGCCGAGGGCGCGCGCTTGCGCGTGCGCCAGCTGACGCTCGACCGCGACGGCCGCACGGCCAACGTCCGGCTCGAGGACGACAACATCGTCTTTTTCCAGAACGGCTCGATGACGGACGCCTCGAGCCTGGGCACGATGGCCGAACCGCCGCCGCGCCTGACCAGGAAGGACAGCCAGGGCTGGGCGCTGTGGGAGATGATCGCGCGGGGCCGTCCCGAATTCGGCAATCCGGCCGCCTTCAACACGTCGATCCCGGAATCCTACTGGCTGTCCTTCACCGTCACCTGCCGCGATCCGCTGTTCTTCGACCGGATGGAGGCGTTCTCCGGCAACCGGGCCGGCACCGGCGGCCTGGTGACGTTCAAGGATTCCAACTGGCTGATGTCGGTCGTGCTCTATCACCAGCCGCATTTCGTCGGACAGCCGAACAACGTGCAGGTGTTCTGGGGCTATGCGCTGCATCCCGATCGCGTCGGCAATTTCGTCGCCAAGCCGATGTCCGATTGCGGCGGCGCGGATATCCTGAAGGAGCTGCGCGGTCACCTGAATTTCGATGCGAGCGTGTTCGACGACGCGATCTGCATTCCCTGCCGCATGCCCTATATCACCAGCATGTTCATGCCGCGCCATCTGGCCGACCGGCCGCTGCCGGTGCCGAAGAACTCGGTCAACCTCGCCTTCGTCAGCCAGTTCGTCGAGATCCCCGACGACGTCGTGTTCACCGTCGAATATTCGGTGCGGGCGGCGCAGATGGCGGTCTATCAGCTGATGAAGATCGACCGCCCGGTGCCGCCGGTGACGCGGCACGACAAGTCGCTCGCGGTGATCTTCGCGACGCTGGAAAAGGCGTTCGCGTGAAGCTGTTTCTCCCTCGCCCCGTTATTACGGGGAGAGGGGTGGGGTGAGGGGCTTTCTCCACAAATACGGTGGCAGATGGACTCGCGGAGGCTCCCCCCTCACCCGGAATTTGCTGGCGCAAATTTCGGCCTCTCCCCGCAAGCGGGGAGAGGCGAGAAGAGCTACTTGAACGGATCCTGGATCGAGGGCGAGGACTGCCGGATGCGGCGCACGCTGACCGGCGTGCCGTCGGAGACGAACAGCAATTCGTAGCGCCGGCCCTCGCTGTCGGTGGCCGAGCAGATGACGTCGTTCACCTTCCTGGCGGCGAAATTGCCGGTCTGGCGGCAGAGGCCGGTGGAGGTCTGCTCGGCCGGCACCGGCAGGCCGTCGACCTTGGGGCGGTGCTTGGAGTTGAGCAGCATGCGGTCGATCCGCAGCTCGTAGGAATTGTCGTCGGCACGCTTGCCGTTCTCGCCGGAGAACGACACGACGTGGCTGTCGTCGGCGGGATCGTCGACCGCGACCGCGAAATTGACCCGGCCTTTGTCGCCATGGGCGTAGGCGACCGTCTTGCAGGCAAAGGCGCGGCCGGCGACCTTGAACGTCTTGCATTGGCCGGACATCAGCGCCAACAGGTCGATGAGACCATTCTGCTGCGCCGGCGGATTGTTGACCGGGATAGGGCTGGAAGTCTCGGCAAAACAAGGACTTGCCAAAGCCATGGTCAAGGCGGCGAGAACCGGTCGGCAGAAGCGCATCGTCGGGCTCGTGTGCCAGAGGGTCGTGACGGCGGAGGAAAAGTTCCGCACCATAACCATCGAACCGCAAATTGGTTGCGATCCCGTTTGTTCTGCAACACCCGCCTGGAATACCACCGCGCCACCCCCACGGCGATTCGTCCACATCGCCCAACCCGTCCGCCCGGCACTTGCCGCCAGGCCGGTGTTTTTTTCGTGGCGGAGCTAGCCCGTGGCCGCCTGCCAGCGCGTGTCGCGAAGCGATGGCCGACGGTGCAGGCGGGCGTCCAGCAGGGCGCGGGCGCGGGGCAGCTCGCCGCTGCGCATGAGCGCGACGATGTAGGTGTCCTCGATCAGCTCGCGCTGGGCGTGGCTGCCGCCGATCCGCACGACCTCGGCGAGAACAGGCGCGAGCATTTGCACGCATGAGGCGTAATCCTCGCCGGCAAAGGCCGCCAGCGCGCGGACGATCGCCGGCACGACCGGGCCGGCCGGCAGCTTGCCCTCGGCGAGCCGCTGCTCGATCGTCGCAAGGCGCGCGGTGAGCGCCGCGTGGTTTTGCGTCGCCGCCGCGAACAGCGCCATGTGAACGTCGGCGAAGGGCAGGCTCGACTTCGGAAACATTTTTTGCGCGGCGGCGTCGGCCTCCTGCCACAGCGTCTTCGGCACGGTGTGGCCGTACGCCGACAGGCGCCAGAGCAGCGAGGCGGCGTCGGTGACGACGTTGAGCGGCGGCGCCTGCGTGACCGCCGGCTGAAGCACGTCGGCATAGATCGCGAGCG
Organism: Bradyrhizobium sp. LVM 105; assembly: GCF_003957705.1. Taxonomy (NCBI): domain Bacteria; kingdom Pseudomonadati; phylum Pseudomonadota; class Alphaproteobacteria; order Hyphomicrobiales; family Nitrobacteraceae; genus Bradyrhizobium; species Bradyrhizobium sp. LVM 105. The sequence continues at coordinate 212,112 of NZ_QZMV01000012.1, forward strand.
CGCGCGCCGAATCGTCCCGCTCGAGCGCGCCGAGCGCCTGGTGCCAGCGGATATGGCCGTGCAGGATGCCGGCGCGGTCGTAAGTCGGAATCCAGTCGTCGACGAGGCGATCGGCCGCCTCGATCGAGCCGTCCTCGAACATCGCGTGCAGCACCGCATGCGCCGCATGGGCGTTCGCCCGGCGCAAATTGAAGCCGCGCTCGGTCACGCTGCGGCCGCGGGCGACATCGCCGTTCTCGGTCATGGCCCAGCCGGCCATGGTCAGGAACCACCAGTCCTCGCCGTAATGCTGCGCGACGCGCTCGCACAGCTCATGCCGCGCGCGGTTGTGATCGGCCATGCCGGAGAAGGCGAACAGGCCGAATGCACCGAGCGGCAGCGACAACACCAGGGCATCGCGCGGCCAGCTCTCGATGTGCTTCAGCGTCGATGCGATCGCCTCGTGCAGCCGGCCCTCGATCGACAGCGCCAGCGTCTCGACATGCGAGCGCTCGCGCTCCGTGCCGCGCCGGGCGACCAGCTCGCGTGCCAGCGCCGCCTTGCTCCGTGCCAGATCGCCTTGCTGGTAGAAGGCGTGCACGCGGGCACGGGCGATATGAGGCAGCGCGAAGTCGGGATCGGCGGCAATCGCGCGCTCCAGCGTCTCGGCCATGCCGGTCCACCCCGAGAGCATGAGGTCGACGCCGTCGCGATAGGCGTCAGCAGCCGCATCGGACGCGGTGGAGAGCGGCAGGCCGTAGCGATCTTGATGCGCCATCGTCGTCTCCGAGAGGTCACGCCGTCCGGGCGCGACGGCCTTCGATCGGGTAGGCGGGATCGTTGTAGCCCGGCGTCGAGGGATGGCCCGGGGTGACCAGCCGGTCGACCAGTGCCTCGTCCTCCGCGGTGAAACGATAGTCGAGCGCGCTGATGTAGCCGTCCCATTGCTCCTCGGTGCGCGGGCCGGCGATGATCGAGGAGACGAAGGCGGAGTTGAGCACCCAGGCAACCGCGAACTGGCCGGCGGTGATGCCCTTCCTCTCCGCGTGCGCCTTGATCTCCTGCGCCAGCTGAAGCGATTCCGGCCGCCATTCGGTCTGCATCATGCGGGTGTCGTTGCGCCCCGCGCGCGTCTCCTTGTCGGGGGCGGCGTCCGGCTTGTACTTGCCGGTGAGCACGCCGCGCGCCAGCGGGCTGTAGGGGACGATGCCGAGGCCGTAATAGGCGCAGGCCGGGAAGTGCTCGACCTCGGGCATGCGGTTCATGGCGTTGTAATAGGGCTGGCTCACCGCGGGACGGTCGATGCCGAGCCGGTCGCAGATGTTGCAGATCTCGGCGACGCGCCAGGCGCGGTAGTTGGAGACGCCGAAATAGCGCACCTTGCCGGCGCGGATCAGATCGCCCATCGCGCGCACCGTCTCCTCCAGCGGCGTCGCATGGTCTTCCTTGTGCAGATAGTAGATGTCGATGTGATCGGTGCCGAGCCGCTTCAGGCTCTCGTCTGCGGCCTGCAGCACCCAGCGCCGTGACAGGCCGACACGGTTGGGATCATCGCCCATCGGGTTGGCGAGTTTGGTCGCGAGCACCCAGGCATGCCGGTCGTCGGCAATGGCGCGGCCGACGACCTCTTCGGATGCGCCTTTCGAATAGGCGTCGGCCGTATCGATGAAGTTGATGCCGGCCGCGTGCGCCTTGTCGATGATCCGCTTCGACGCGGCTTGATCGGTCGGCCCGCCGAACATCATGGTGCCCAGGCAGATGGGCGACACTTTCAGGCCGGAGCGGCCGAGCTGGCGGTATTGCATGGGCTATCCTTGCTGCTTCCTCTGTAGGAGCATAGCCGCCCAGTTCCGTCATTGCGAGCGCAGCGAAGCAATCCAGAGATGCGTCCGCGGAAAGATCGTGGATTGCTTCGTCGCAAGGGCTTCTCGCAATGACGAGGAGAGCGCGGTGGCAGTTCGACTGTGCGTCTCTATCCCGGCCCCTTCAAGATCTTGAACACGCCGTTCGCCATCACGATGCAGCGGTCGTCGACCGTCACCTCCGTGCTCATGAAGATCAGGCTGCGGGTCGAGCGCACCACGCGCGGGCGCGAGATCAGGATGTCGCCGATCTGGCCGGCCTCGACGAAATGAGTGTCGAGCTGCACGGTCGCCATGAACTCCTTGCCGGAGACGTAGCGGGCGGTCATGCCGCAGGTGCGGTCGGCGAAGGTCATCATCACGCCGCCCTGGACCATGCCGCGGCGGTTGTGGTGCTTGTCCTCGGTCGCGAGCGCGAATTCGTAAAGGCCGTCGACCTTGCGCTCCCACAACGGGCCGACCAGGTGCACGAAGCCGGTGGTCTCGAGAATGCTCCAGCCCTCTGATTTCAGCCTTGTCGCGGCCCTGCTCGTCATCGCTCCGTCCATTCCTGCAACGCTGTCTCGCCTCGTTTCATCAGATGCGGTCCTGGTGTAGTCAAGCACCATGAGACCTTTCGACGATGCCACCCGGCGGAATATCGCCGAGGCCTGCGCCTCCTTCGCGCGGCTGCCTGACGAGGCTGAGCCGTCGGCGCTGAAGCGCGCCGCGGTGGTGCTGGCGCTAACCGAATCCAGCGACGGCGACGACACCGCCTTCCTGCTCACCCGGCGTGCCTCACACCTGCGTGCGCATCGCGGCCAATGGGCGTTGCCCGGCGGACGCTGCGATGCCGGCGAGACGCCGGTCGCGGCGGCGCTGCGCGAGCTCGACGAGGAGCTCGCGCTCAAGCTTCCAGCCGAGGCGGTGCTCGGCCTGCTCGACGATTATCCGACCCGCTCCGGCTATCTGATCACGCCGGTCGTGGTTTGGGCGGCCGACAGTGCCGCGATCGTTCCGAACCCGGACGAGGTCGCCTCCGTCCATCGCATCGCGCTCGACACGATCGAACGCGACGAGGCCTTCGATTTCGCCGCGATCCCCGAAAGCACCCGCCGCGTGATTCGGTTCCATCACCAGATGAGCCTGATCCACGCGCCGACGGCGGCCCTGATCTACCAGTTCCGTGAGGTGCTGGCGGGACGGCACACCCGCGTCACCGAGCTGGAACAGCCGGTATTCGCCTGGAAGTGATGGTAAACGGCACGTTAACGTGACGGTTACCGGATGCCTGCTAAGAGGGCGGCATGCATCGATCGATTCGAAACACATTGGCGCTGGTTCCACTTGCGCTTGTCCTGATCACACCCGCCGTACGTGGCGGCGAGGCCGACGCATTGTCGCCGTCCGTGCGCGACGCCAACGCCCAGCTGCTGTCGCAGTTTTTTGCGCAAGGCGCGGGGGCTTCGCCCGCCGTGCTCGAATATCGCCGCAAGCTCGCCGAATATCAGGCGGCGCGCGCGGCCTTCGACGCCGAGGCCGGCGCCTATTGGAGCCAGATCTCGGAGAAGCGGAAAGGTCGCAACGCCAAGCGGCGCAGCGGGCAGCAGGTGACGCTCGACGACTACGTGCTGGAGCATCCGCCGCTCTATAACGGGCCGAAGAAGCCGGTGAATCCGGAGCCGGAGGAAACGCCGGACCGGCCGCCCCGCAAGCCTATCCCCGTCGTCGCCGATTTCCTGCGCGCGGCGCAGGAGCTCTACCAGTTCACGCCGCAGCGCCCGTCCAGCGAGGTCGAGTTCAAGCGCGCTTATGCGCGCTACGCGCTCGCCTCGGGGCTGACGCGCGAGCAGGCCGTGCGGGTTTACGCCTTCGAGACTGGCGGCACCGGCAGCCACGACGTGCAGGCGGGAATCGAGCACGGCGGCAAGCGCGCGATCTCGACCGCGATGGGTTACAACCAGCTCCTGACCACCAACAGCGTCGAGCTGCTGGCGGAGCAGGGACACGAACTTATTCGCGCGCTCTCCGAGAAAGTGGCGCGGTCGTCAGGACCGGCGCGCCAAGCGCTCGAGCACAAGCTCGTCGTGCTGAAGAAGATGGTCGCGCATGCCAAGTCGGTGCCCGACACCTGGTCGGAGCACGAGAAGATCGGCAATACCGCGCAGGGCTGGGCCATGCATGCGATGGTGCTCGACATCGATATCGGGCCGATGCTGCAGACGCACAAGCTGCTGACCTCGGTGCTGTTCGCCCGCGCCAAGGGCCACACCCGTCCGCTCACCGCGGCCGAGCTCGAGATGATGAACCTCACCGGCGACGGCACCGGGCTCGACATGGTGACGATGCCGCAGGCCATGCGCGAGCAGGTGCCGACCTCGAACTTCTTCCAGCGCGGCGGCTACGAGCGCAACCCGGTCGCGATCCGCCACAACACGGTGGCCAAGCTGCTGGCGGTCACGGACGATCGGATGGACGTGAACAGCGGCAAACCCGGCGCCCGGGAATTGGCGGCGGCGTTTTAGCCCCTTCGCGCTGCCGCATCCTCCGCTGTCATGCCCCGGCTCGACCGGGCATCCAGTACGCAGCGGCCTCTCGATTCAATCACGACGGCTCTGGAATACTGGATCACCCGCCTTCGCGGGTGATGACACCGAGAGTGTGGCCGCGCATCGTCCCGCCCGCCGCAGCTCCTACTGATCCGGCCCGAACTTGAACTTGCCGTCGCCTTCGAGATAGGGGCCGCTGCGCATGTAGAGCTGGCCGTTCTGGCCGATGAAGAACAGCGTGCCCTTCGGCACCTTCTTGGCGCCCTTCAGCAGCTCGCCGGCATTGCTGGTGCCCATCTTGTAGGAATAGGTCTTGCCGTCCCTGTCATACGCATAGCCCATGTCGGACTTGAGCTCCCAGGGCGTTGCCGTCGATTGCGCGCATGCGGGCGCGGCGAACCCGCCGAGCAGCGTTACGCATGCGACCGAAACCAGCGCAAATGTCTTCGTTGAAAATGCCATGATCCCATCCTCCCCGTCGTGGGCATCGGGCTTGAACAAATCACGAACGGTGCACCCGGGTCAATTTGCGAAAGCGCCGCAGCGCATCACGTCTTGTCCAGCAGTTTGTGATTTTCCCTCCGTCCCCTCGCGACTATGTTCCGCTTTCCGTCTAGAACGCAACTCGACAAAATTATTGGTGGGGATGATTCGGATGCGCCATGTGATCAAACTTTGCTGGGCTGCTGCATTGTCGTTGACGGCGCTGGTGCCGGCCGCCCGGGCCAACGATTACCAGCTCAGCCACAACCAGCGCATTTCGTGCAGCCGCGGCCTTGCCCCGGGCAAGCTGAACACGGCGACCTGCAAGTCCTACACCTATCTCTTCAACACCAGGACCTCGGAATATTTCCGCTGCCAGGTTTCGCTGGCGCTGACCCGCGACAACAAGGAAGTCATCAACGTCCAGACCGATGGCGGCTGCACCAAGAAGCCGCGCATCTTCGAGACCGACGGGAAGTATGATTTCGATGCGACCGAGACCGAGCCGCCGAACACCAACTCGTTCTTCGGCCCCGGCGGCTATTCGGTCTGGGCCGCCGACGTCGGCGCTCAGAAGGTGCGCGGCTGCATCACCATCTCCTCCGGCCTCGGCTCCGACATCTCCAAGTGCCTGGACATGACGTTCCAGTGAGAACGCGCTCGATCGCCTCATAGGCGGTGCACTCCCTCCCCCGCCTGCGGGGGAGGGTCGGGGAGAGGGTGTCTCGGCATCGGGACAATCCCCTGGAGGAGAAAGCCCTCACCCGCGCCTTCGGCGCGACCTCTCCCGCGAGCGGGAGAGGTGACCGAGCCCGCGGCGCGTGCGATTGAGCCTCACGCTGCGCCACCTCGCCGCACCCACCGGTTCCCAAAGTCCAGTCGGATCGGCCGTTCGCCGCAGTCCTGTTTTGCCTTTTGGATGGGTTGACCCGCATGCCTCATCCAGCCAATTTCGCGCCCGGTTTGGGGAGAACAACAACCATGAAACGGACCATTTTCGGCGTTGCCGCGGCTCTTGCTCTGGCGGCGTCGGCACCTTGCGCGCAGGCGCAATCCTTCATCAACGTGCTGACCGGGGGTACCTCCGGCGTGTATTATCCGCTCGGGGTCGCGATCGGAAAGATCTACGGCGACAAGATCCCGAACGTGAAGACGCAGGTGCAGGCCACCAAGGCGTCGGTCGAGAATCTCATTCTGCTGCAGCAGGGTCGTGGCGAGCTGGCCTTCACGCTGGGCGACTCGCTGAAAGCCGCCTGGAACGGCGAGGAGGAAGCCGGCTTCAAGACCAAGCTCGACAAGCTCCGCACCATCGGCGCGATCTATCCGAACTACATCCAGATCGTCGCGACCGCCGACAGCGGCATCAAGACGCTGGCCGACCTCAAGGGCAAGAGCCTCTCGGTCGGTGCGCCGAAGTCGGGCACCGAGCTGAACTCGCGCGCGATCCTGGCCGCCGCCGGCATGAGCTACAAGGATCTCGGCAAGGTCGAGTATCTGCCGTTCGCCGAATCCGTCGACCTCATGAAGAACCGGCAGCTCAACGCGACGCTGCAATCGGCCGGGCTTGGCGTCGCCTCGCTGAAGGACCTGTCGACCTCGAGCCCGATCACGGTGGTGTCGGTGCCGAAGGAGACCGTCGACAAGATCGGCCCGCCCTTCGTCTCGGCGATCATTCCGGCCAACACCTATACCGGCCAGGACAAGGACGTGCCGACGGCGGCCGTGATCAACTATCTCGTCACGAGCTCCGCCGTGTCGGACGATCTCGCCTATCAGATGACCAAGCTGGTCTACGAATCGCTGCCGGAATTGCAGACCGCGCATGCGGCCGGCAAGGAGATCAAGCTCGAGACCGCCGCGACAGGCAGCCCGGTTCCGCTGCACCCCGGCGCGATCCGCTATTACAAGGAAAAAGGGCTGATCAAGTAACTCCATCCGGTGTCATTCCGGGGCGGCTCGTCAGAGCCGTACCCGGAATCTCGAGATTCCGGGTTCGATGCTTCGCATCGCCCCGGAACGACGTACTCGCGTATGCCGGGCATGACGGTCTGGAGACGCTGTGCAATGTTATAAGCGCTGGACGGTTGGGGACGGATTGAAATGCTGGAAAAGGCAGAGGGCACTGACGCTGCCCCCATCAAGGTAGAGTTCGACAATTTCGAGCACGGTTTCCCGGAAGGCTTCGGCCCGGGCGTGTGGGGCGCGCTTGCGTACTGGATCGGCATCGCCTTCGCGACCTTCCAGCTCTATGTCGCCGCCTTCAACTATCTGCCGAGCCAGGTGGTGCGCGGCGTCCATGTCGGCTTCCTCGTTCTGCTCACGTTCGGCCTGATCGCCAACTTCACGGCGAGGAGCACTGCCGGCCGCGCGCTCGGCTGGGTGATCGGCGGCGCCGGCTTCCTCTGCGGGCTCTACCAGTGGATCTTCTATGCCGACCTGATCGCGCGCGACGGCGACCCGACGCGGCTCGATCTCGTGGTCGGCACGCTGCTGGCGGTGCTGATCTTCGAGGGCACGCGGCGCCTGATGGGCGCGGCGCTGCCGCTGATGTGCGGCGCGTGCCTCGTCTACTGGTTCTTCGGCCAATATCTGCCGTCGCCGCTCAACCATCGCGGCTACGACTTCGACCAGATCGTCACGCATCTGTCGTTCGGTACCGAAGGCTTCTACGGCGTGCCGATCTACGTCTCGGCCACCTACATCTTCCTGTTCATCCTGTTCGGCTCGTTCCTGGAGCGCGCCGGCATGATCCAGCTGTTCACCGACGTCTCGCTCGGCCTGTTCGGCCGCACCCGCGGCGGCCCCGCCAAGGTCGCGGTGTTCGCCTCGGGCATGATGGGCACGATCTCCGGCTCGGGCGTCGCCAATGTGGTGACCGTCGGCCAGTTCACCATTCCGCTGATGATCAGGTTCGGATATCGCCGCGCCTTCGCCGCCGGCGTCGAGGCCACGGCCTCGATGGGTGGGCAGATCATGCCGCCGGTGATGGGCGCGGTCGCCTTCATCATGGCCGAGACGCTCGGCGTGCAATATTCGGAGATCGTCAAGGCGGCGGCGATCCCTGCGATCCTGTATTTCGCGTCGGCCTTCTGGATGGTGCATCTGGAAGCAGGCAAGCACGGGCTCGTCGGCATGAAGCGCTCGGAAATTCCGAGCGCCTGGAAGGCGCTGGTGACGCGCTGGTATCTCGTGCTGCCGCTCGCTGCCCTCGTCTACATGCTGTTCGAGGGCTTCACGCCGCTCTATGCCGGCAGCATGGGCCTCGCGCTGACCGTGACGCTGATCCTTGGCGCTGCCATCACGGCCGGCGTCTCCGCAACCGCCATTCGGTACATCTTCTGGATCGGACTCGCGCTCGTGGTCGCCGCGCTCTCGCGCGATGGCTTGCAGATCGTGCCGGTCGCGAGCGTCGTCGTCGGCCTGATCGTGATCACCGCCTTCGTCCGCGGCGGCTTTGCGGCGCTGCGTGCCTGCCGCGACGCGCTGGCCGAGAGCGCCAAATCCGCCATCACCGTCGGCATGGCCTGCGCCATCGTCGGCGTCATCATCGGCATGATGTCGCAGACCGGCGTCGGCACCATCTTCGGCGGCTGGGTGATCGGGCTCGGCGAGAAGAGCCTGTTCCTGGCGCTGATCATGACCATGCTGCTGTCGATCCTGCTCGGCACCGGCATCCCGACCATCCCGACCTACATCATCACCGCCGCGCTCGCCGCGCCGGCGCTCGCCAAGCTCGGCGTGCCGCTGATCGCGAGCCACATGTTCGCGTTCTATTACGGAATCATGGCCGACCTTTCGCCGCCGGTGGCGCTGGCTGCGCTCGCGGCAGCCCCGATCGCCAAGGAGAACCCGGACAAGATCGGCTGGGAGGCGATGCGCATCGCGCTCGCCGGCTACGTCATCCCCTTCATCTTCGTCTATTCGCCGGCGCTGCTGTTGCAGACGGGCGATCCCATGGCGGCCAAGCTCGGCTTCTACGGCGCGGTGGCACTGGCCGCCACCAAGGCATTGGTGGCGATCGGCCTGTTCGGCATGGTCGCGATCGGCTTCCTGTTCACGCGCTTGAGCCTGATCGAGCGCCTGGTCGCGCTCGGTGCCGCGTTCTGCCTGCTCGGCGAATTCCCGTTCAGCGACACCGCCGGCTTCGTGCTCGCTGCAGCGCTCGCGCTGTGGCAATGGCGGCAGCGCCCGCCGGCGCCGGTCGAGGCGGTGTGAGCCTCTGCTTCGCAACAGCTTTCGGCGTGAAGGCGCTGGCGCTGTCCGCCTTTACGCTGGCCTGGACGCATTCGGTCGCGAAGGTCGAATGGCAGGAGGATTGGCGCGTCACCCCCGCCGGCCTCGAGCTGGTGCAGGCCCGCGTCAAGGGCACCGGCCCCGGCATGGAGCCGCCGCCGGAGGCACGGCTGGTCGACGGCTGGTTTCAATGGCAGCCGAAGCGGGCGCCGATGCAACAGGTCGTGCTCGGCAATTCCGGTGCGGCCGGGGAGTGGCGGTTGTGCCATGACGGGACGTGCCGGACGCTGTCCGAGATTGTCGGCCATCCGATCGGTGCTAACGTCACCACAATGAGCATCTGCGAACAACAAAAGAAATAAGGGAGATCACGATGGATCGGCTCAAGGGCAAGGTTGCGATGGTGGTGGGGGCAGGCTCGATCGGGCCCGGCTGGGGCAACGGCAAGGCGACCGCGGTGACGTTTGCGCGCGAGGGCGCCCAGGTGTTTTGCGTCGACCGCAACGGCGCCGCGGCCGAGGAGACCGCGAACATCATCACCGGCGAGGGCGGCAAGGCGACGGCGTTCACCGCCGACGTCGCGCGTCCCGCCGAGATCGAAGCCATGGTGGCGGCGTGCCTGAAGGCCTATGGCCGCATCGACGTGCTCGACAACAATGTCGGCATCGCCGAGATGGGCAGCGTGGTCGAGGTGACCGAGGAGAGCTGGGACCGCGTCTTCAGCGTCAACCTCAAGAGCGCCTATTTCGCCATGAAGCACGTCATTCCCGTGATGGTGAAGCAGGGCGGCGGCTCGATCATCAACATCTCCTCGATCGCCTCGATCCGCCACATGGGCATCTCCTACGTCACCTACGGCAGCTCGAAGGCAGCGATGAACCAGATGACGCGCACCACCGCGATCGAGTTCGCGCGCCAGCATGTGCGCGTCAATGCGATCCTGCCCGGCCTGATGAAGACGCCGATGGTTGAGCATTCCGCAGGCCTGGCCGCCAGCTACGCCAAGGGCGACGTCGAGGCGATGTGGCGCGCCCGCGATGCGCAGGTGCCGATGGGGCACATGGGCGATGCCTTCGACGTCGCCAACGCCGCGCTGTTCCTGGCGTCGGACGAATCGAAATACGTGACCGGGATCGAGCTCGTGGTCGACGGCGGGATCACCTGCAAGGCGGGGGCGTAAATTACTTCAACCAGTCCCGTCATCCTGAGGTGCGAGCCGCGCGGCGCAACGCGGAGCGCGGGGAGCCTCGAAGGATAGACGGCCCCGATGCAGCCGGGCCGTCGCCCTTCGAGGGCCGCTGAAGAAGCGGCCGCCTCAGGGTGACGGATTGAAATTGATGCTCGGGACGACAGCGGGTGACTACTGCGCCAGCGCCAGGATCCCGCCGGCGAACGAATGCCACGCCGCACTCTCGCTGACCGGCCAGTTCAGCACCTTCACCGCCAGCAGCGCCAGCGTGCCGTAGATGTAGACCGGATGCACGCGGCCTTCGGCGCGCCAGTCGCGCACCATGGCGACGACGAGCAGGAGCGAGGCGACGACGGCCGGCGCGATCGTCACCGGCACCGGCGGCGGGCCGGGCGGTCCGGGAGGCGCCAGGAAGGTCAGGAACCAGCGCGCGATGGCGGCATCGAGGATCGAGACCGCGGCCAGCAGCATCAGCCGCTTGTGAACCTCGGGCCTGCGCGTGTTCATGATCGCGAGCACGAACACGATCGCGAAGAACGCGATCCCGCTCATCGGCACGATCGAGAAGCCGATGCCGGCCTCGCGCTGGCCGAGCGCGGCGGAATGCTGCATCACGTGCACCGAGGCGAGGAAGCCAAATATCGTCATTGCGGTGGCGAGCGACACGCCGGCAATGCCGAGCGAACGGTGATTGACCACGCGGCCCGAGGCCGCGAGCCAGGTCTGCAGCACGAAATAGAGCGACCAGGTGAAGAACAAGAAGCCGTGAAAATGAATCACCGGGCTTGCGGACAGCGTCCGGTGGGCGAGCGGCACCCAATAGGTCGGCGCGAAACCGAGAAACGCGGTGGCCGCGCAGGCCAGGGCCATGTGCAGATAAAAATATCGTGCAGGCGACGCATCACGCGCGCGTACACGACGGTCGTCGGTCAGGGTCGTCATCTGGAGTGAGTCTGAGGAAGGGCAATTTGGTTCAAACCCCACGGTCCCCGTCGGTCTATCCCCCCGCGCTCAATTCTGCGCGATCGAGCTCCTCTTCGATGCGGTGGAAGGCATCGTCACCGATCACCTCGGTGGCGCGCAGGCCGAAGATCGCCTTGCGCGCGGCCTCGATGGCACGGCGGCGCAGCGGATCGGCCGGCAGTTCGCCGTTGGCGATGCCGCCATTGGGATCGTTCTCGGCCTGCATCAGGATGGCGCGATATTCGAGCCGCAGGATCTCCGCCTCCTCCGACGGATCGCTCTCGATCGCCTCGAGCGCAGCGCGATACGCGACGGCACGTCCGCGCGCGACCTCGATGCCGACGGGATCGTCGTCTTCGAGGCGGAAGGCGAGGATCAGCGGCCGCAGCGTCAGGCCCTGGATCACCAGCGTCCCCAGCACCACCGCGAAGGCGATGAAGACGATGAAATCGCGATAGGGGAAATTCTCCGGCAGGGCAAAGGCGGTGGCGAGCGTGACAAGGCCGCGCATGCCGCACCAGGAGATGATGAGCCCGCCCTTGGGCGAGGCCACCTGTTTCGGATCCTTGGGATGATAGAGCCCGCGCGCGATCAGCACCCGGAGCGTCGTGCGATAGAACGTGACCCAGAACAGGCGCACCATAATCACGGTGAGCAGGATCCAGGCGGCGGCCACGCAATATTCCCAGCGGACGTCCGCATCCAGCCGCGTCCAGATCGGCCGCATCTGCATGCCGATCAGCATGAAGGCGAGCACGTTGAGCACGAACACCGTGGTCTCCCAGACCGCATAGGATGGCACCCGCAGCCGCGCCGGCATGCGCGCGGGCGCGGTGCGCGCCAGGGTGATGGCGTAGACGACGATGGTGAGGATGCCGGAGAGGCCGAGATGCTCGGCGGCGATCCAGACCATGAAGGTGGTGGCGAACTGAACGATGATCGCGCTCGGCGCCTCCGTCATGCGCTCCATGATGGGCGAGATGAGGCGGGCTGCGACAAGGCCGGCGACGACGCTGCCGACCAGGGCCAGCGCCATGGTCGGCGCAACCTGGCTCCACGTCAGATGTTCGGTGGCGACCGCGCCGACCGCGATGCGATAGATCAGAAGCGCGCTCGCATCGTTGAGCAGGCTTTCGCCCTCCAGGACCTTCACCATGCGGTGGGGCAGCTTCACCTGGCTCAGGATCGCGACCGCGGCGGCCGCATCGGGCGGCGCCACGATGGCGCCGAGCGCGACCGCGGCGGCCCAGGGCATGTCAGGCATCAGCCGGTGCGCGACGAAGGCCACGGCGGCCGTGGTCAGGCCGACCGCGGCGACGACCAGGGTCGAGACCGGAACCCAATTGTTGCGCAGATCGCGCAGCGAGGTGTCGAACGCGGCGTCGAGCAGGACCGGTGCGACAAAAAGGGCCAGTGCGAGGTCGGGCTCCAGCGTCCAGGACGGACTGGACGGCACGAAGGCGATCAGCGCGCCGCCGATGGCGAGAAAGGTCGGGTAGGGGACCTTGATCCGCCGCGCCAGCGCCGATAAGGCAACGGCGCCGAGCAGGAGCACGATGATCCATTCGAATGTCGACACGATGATCCCCGAAACCGATGTGGGCGGCACCACAAGCTAGCACCAATCCGGCCGTACGATGGATTGTACGGCCCCGAGGCAAGGCGTAAGGCAAGACCGAGAGCAAGGCCCAAAGCAAGCTTCCGACTGCAACGAGCATGCGTTTTCAAAAACTCATCCAATCGTCAGGTGCCGTAGTGCTTTGCGCGCTCTCGCTCGGCGCCGCCCGGGCTGCGACCGGCGGCGAGCCGGCTGCGGTGATCAAGGTCGATGTCGAATCATGTCTCGCGGCGGCCGCGGCCGACGATATGGACAGGGCCGCCACGGCCTGCGCCGCCGTGATCGACAACGAGAAGACCGCCAAGGAGGATCTGATCAAGGCTTTGGTCGCGCGCGCGGCGCTCTATGCGCGGCACGATCAGGTCGACCGCGCCATCGCCGACGACAGCCGCGTTCTCCTGCTCGATCCCACGCTTGCCGACATCTTCAATGCGCGCGGCGAGCTCTGGCTCAGGAAGGGCGACAAGCCCAAGGCGGTGCAGGATTTCGGCGCGGCCCTGAAGATCGATCCGAACCACGAGAAGGCCAAGGCCAATCACAAGGCGATGGCGCGCGAGCTCGAGCGCATCGGCGCGCAGATGGCCGTCGCCGGCAAGCCCAGCTTCAACTGCCGGAATGCGGTCCGGGCCGTGGAGAAGGCGATCTGCAGAAATCGCGAGCTGGCCGATCTCGACCGCGAGATTTTCGGGTCGAACGCGCGTGCGGTCCGGGAGGCGCCCAATCCGGCGGAGGCCAAGAGGCTCCAGCGCGAGCAGGACGCGTTCATCGCCCGCCGCAATGCGGCGTACGGCCGGCCGGGCTTTGATCTGAAGAAGGCGATGCAGGAGCGGCTGCAGCAGATCAAAGGGGTGGATGGGTATTGAGGCCTGTTCGCCCCTCCCGCAAGCGGGGCGAGGGAGCGATGCAGCGGGGCGCTCCCAGTTAGCCCGAATTGAACCCATTCCGTGCCCGACGCGACAATGGTGAAAACCTGACGTCACGGAGCAATCTGCCATGTGCGGCACGCATCCTTCCGCGCAAGCGCTTGCGCTTGCCAAGAGCTCGTTTCGCGCCTTCCTTCTCAGCGCTGCCATGAGCCTTGTCCTCGCTGCGCCGGCCTCGGCCGGTACCGACTGCGTGATGGGCAGCAAGGCTGCTCCAGCGGAGCTGATGCCCGCCTGCACGGCTATCATCGACCAGACCGCCAATCCCGCCTCCGATCGTGCCGCGGCCCTGCTGGTTCGCGCCGACGCCCATGCCCGGACTTCGGGCGGCCTCACCCAGGCGTTACGGGACATCGACCGCGCCATTGCGCTCGACGGCAGGAATGCGAAGGCCTGGCGCCTGCGCGGCGACCTGTTGCGCGAGGCCGGCGGGGATCTCAACCGCGCCGCAGCCGACCTCAGCAAGGCGATCGAGCTCGATCCCGCGGACGCAGAGGCCTACGAGCTGCGCGGTATCGTCTACACCAATCAGCGCCGGCTCGACCGCGCGCTCGCCGACTACGACCAGGCGATCAAGCTGAAGCCGGACTTTGCGCAGGCCTGGTCCGATCGCGGCGTTGCCCACTATCTCGGCGGCGACAACGAAAAGGCGATCCGGAATTTCGACGAGGCCCTGCGGCTCGACCCCGACCGGCCCCGCACCTATACCAATCGTGGGGCGGCCTATAAGAAGCTCGGCCAGCTCGACAAGGCGCTCGCCGATGACGGCGAGGCGATCAGGCTCGATCCTAAGGTGCCGGAATATTACGACAACCGCGGCCTGATCTATGCGGCCATGGGCGAGTACGACAAGGCCATTGCCGATTACGACCTGGCGATCCGGCGGGAGCCGCGCGCCAACTTCCTGACCAACCGCGGCGATTCCTATCAATTCAAGGGCGAGCTCGGGGCCGCACTGAGCGACTACGAGGCGGCGCTGAAGCTCGATCCGAATTTCGCGAAGACCTACAACAACCGCGCCGTGCTCTACAAGAAGATGGGCGAGCGTAAGAAGGCGCTGGCGGACTACGAGATGGCGCTGAAGCTCGATCCCGGCAACGAGAACGCCGCGAATGGCCGCCGGGCCACGATCGCCGAGATCGCGAAATTCGGCGCGGCGTCCCCGGGCCCTATTCATGCGCGCTCGGCCGATGATCGCGGTCCGTCATTCGATTGCGCCAACGCGAAGCGCGAGGTCGAGCAAGTGATCTGCGCCGATCCGCAGCTTGGCGTGCTTGACCGCCAGATCGCCGAGGCTTACGCGCGTGTGCTGAAATCCGCAAGCAAGCGCGCGGCGGAAGGCCTGCGCAAGTCCCAGCGCGATTTCCTCGTCACGCGCGATGCGAGTTTCCGTCGGCCCGGCTATGATCTGAAGAAGGTCATGCAGGATCGCTTGCTGCGGCTGAATGCGATGGAGAGCTGAGCGCCCCTTCGCCTCTCCCCGCCTGCGGGAGAGGCCGGAATTCGCGACAGCAAATTCCGGGTGAGGGGCTCTGCGCGCGTCCAACCCTCACCGTGACCGCGGATGCAGCCCCGACCCTCTCGGCGCGAGCGGAGCTCGTTGCGACCCGTAAGAACGGGGAGAGGGAGAAGATGCATCCTTTTCAGCTTGAACCGCGGCCCGTTCCCGGGAAAATAGCCCTCAAACAAGGCCGGCATTGATCCTGGTCATGGCGGGGCGTCTGTCCTGCCGCGAGGTTCGGGGCCAGCCGAATAAAGGGAACGGGAGCGCGGGAATGAACATCCAGGGCAAGAGTCTCTATCACGAGGTCCATGCGCGCTCGCTCGCCGACCCCGAAGGCTTCTGGGCCGAGGCCGCCAAAGACATCGACTGGATCGAGCCGCCCAAGTCGATCTTCGATCCAAGCCAAGGAACCTACGGCCGTTGGTTCACGGGCGGTGTTGTCAATACCTGCTACAACGCGCTCGACCGCCATGTCGCAGGCGGCCGCGCCGACCAGATCGCGCTGATCCACGATTCGCCGCTGACCGGCAGCGTCACCAAATTGACCTATGCCGAGCTGCTGAACGAGGTGCAGGCGCTCGCCGCGATCATGCAGGATTTCGGCGTCGCCAAGGGCGATCGTGTCATCCTCTATATGCCGATGGTGCCGGAGGCCGTGGTCGCGATGCTCGCCTGCGCGCGGATCGGGGCGGTGCATTCCGTGGTGTTCGGCGGCTTTGCAGCGAAGGAGCTCGCCACCCGCATCGACGACGCGCAGCCGAAACTCATTCTCTCCGCAAGCTGCGGCATCGAGCCGGGCCGCATCGTGCAGTACAAGCCGCTGCTCGACGAGGCGGTCAAGCTTGCCGGCAGCAAGCCGAAAGCCTGCATCATCCTGCAACGTCCGCAGCTTACCTGCGATCTGACGCCGGGCCGAGACTACGATTGGGCGAGCCTGCGCCGCAAGGCGCTGAATGACGGCAAGAAGGCAGCTTGCGCGCCTGTAGCCGCGACCGATCCGCTCTACATCCTCTACACCTCGGGCACCACGGGCATCCCGAAGGGCGTCGTGCGCGACAATGGCGGCCATCTCGTCGCGGTGAAATGGTCGATGTTCAACCTCTATGGCGTCAAGCCGGGCGAGGTGTGGTGGTGCGGCTCCGACATCGGCTGGGTGGTCGGCCACAGCTACATCGTCTACGGCCCGCTGCTGCACGGCGCGACGACGATCATGTACGAGGGCAAGCCGGTCGGCACACCCGACGCCGGCGCGTTCTGGCGCGTGATCTCGGAGCACAAGGCGGTTGCGTTGTTCACTGCGCCGACCGCGTTCCGCGCGATCCGGAAAGAGGATCCGGAAGGAAAGTTCATCCGGCAATACGATCTCTCGAAATTCCGCACCCTGTTCCTCGCCGGCGAGCGCGCCGATCCGCCGACGGTCGAATGGGCGGAAGCGCAGCTCAAGGTGCCGGTAATCGACCATTGGTGGCAGACCGAGACCGGCTGGTGCATCGCCGGCAACCCGGTCGGGCTCGGCATGCTGCCGGTGAAGCACGGCTCGCCGACGGTGCCGATGCCGGGCTACCAGGTCGACGTTGTCGACGAGGCGGCGAAGCCGGTGGGGCCCAACACGATGGGCTCGATCGTCATCAAGCTGCCGATGCCGCCGGGCTGCCTGCCGACGCTGTGGAATCAGGATACGCGCTTCAAGGAAGCGTATTTGAGCGAATTTCCCGGCTATTACAAAACCTCGGATGCCGGCTACAAGGACGAGGACGGCTACGTCTTCGTCATGGGCCGCACCGACGACATCATCAACGTCGCCGGCCATCGGCTCTCCACCGGCGGCATGGAGGAGATCCTGGCCTCGCATCCCGATGTCGCCGAATGCGCCGTGCTCGGCGTCAAGGACGCGATCAAGGGCGAGGTGCCCTGCGGCTTCCTGGTGCTCAAGGCCGGCGTGAAACGGGCGCCGGCCGAGATCGAGAAGGAGATCATCGCGCTGGTGCGCGACAAGCTCGGCCCGGTCGCCGCCTTCAAGCTCGCGATCACCGTCGGCCGCCTGCCCAAGACGCGCTCCGGCAAGATTCTGCGCGGCACCATCAAGAAGATCGCCGACGGCGAGTCCTGGACCATGCCGGCGACGATCGAGGATCCCAAGGCGCTCGACGAAATCGGGGAGGCGCTGAAGGGGCGGGTGTGAGGTTCTCGCTGGCAGTCTCGCCAGTGAGACGCGGGACCGTCTCTCCAACCTCAACTGTCATCACCCGCGGAAGCGGGTGATCCAGTACTCCGCGGCGATTGTGTGAGCCAATGACCGCCGCGGAGTACTGGATTCCCCGCCTGCGCGGGGAATGACAGCGAGCGTGGGACGGCGTCCAGGGACTTACATTCTCCTCATTCCCCGCTAAACAGGGTCGGTCAACAAGGGACCCTCGATGCCACTCGCCGCCGCGCCGCGCCTGCTTGCAGCTGTGCTGCTCGCCACCGCCGTTTCCGCCTGCTCCGCGCGCTACCAGAATACGGTGGCGGTGGGCGGTGACGATGACGACGCGGTGTGCCAGGGCCGGGGCTATGCGCAGGGCTCGCCGGAATACGTGGCCTGCCGCAAGGACCGCGACGTCCAGCGCAACGCCGCCACCGCGCGCGCCGACCGCCGCCAGCGCGATCTCGGCGAATACATGCTGAACCATCCCGAGCGGCCCTGACGTGTGGGGCGGCACTATGTTGCCGCCAGCGCGTCTCGCCTGCCTGGTTTTCGTGACACATATGCAACGCCGTGGCCAAATCGTGGCGGCGTCCGCCTGAATTGATCGAGATCAAATCCTCCAGCGTCCCCTTTCTGCTCTGACGCTCATGGCGCGCAACGATGCGCGAGAGATGGCTGAAGGGGATTGAAATGCAGAGAACGACAAGAAACCTGGCGCGGCTTGCGACTTTTGGCGCGATGCTGGCGGGCACGTTTGCATCGGTGCAAGCGGCCGATTTGCCTGTCTACAAGAAGGCGCCGCCGCCGGTGGAGGCATTCAATCCGTGGATGGTGCGCCTGCGCGTGCTCGGCGTGTTGCCGGATGGCGGCGGCTCGACCGTCAATGTGGCGGGCGTGCCCTCGCTGTCCTCGCCGAACTCCGGCCTATCGATCAGCGACCAGGTCGTCCCCGAGCTCGACATCAGCTATTTCTTCACCAAGAACATCGCGGCCGAGCTGATCCTCGGCGTGACCCGGCATTCGATCACCGGCACCGGCTCGCTCGCGAACCTGCCGATCGGCAAGACCACGCTGCTGCCGCCGACGCTGACGCTGCAATATCACTTCGACCAGTTCGGCGCGTTCAAGCCCTATGTCGGCGCCGGCGTGAACTACACCGTGTTCTTCAACAATTCGGCGGCCAACGCGCCCGCCGCGATCGCCGGTCCGCCCGCGATCGTCGCCACCACCACCAACCTGCATGTCAGCAACGCATGGGGCGGCGCCGTGCAGTTCGGCTTCGACTACATGATCGACCGGCACTGGGGTCTCAACGTCGACGTCAAGAAGCTCTGGCTGCGCCCGGATTACAGCGCCACCGTCTCCGGCCTGCCGGTCACCGGCACCGCGCATATCGATCCGTGGCTGGTCGGCGCCGGCGTGACGTACAAGTTCTGAGATTGTTGCTTGGAGACGAGCTGTGACCACAGCCGACCCTGCGCTCCCTCCCCCCTTGCCGGGGAGGGCGGGGGAGAGGGGTAGCTCAGCAAGCGGTGTGCAAGAGTCGCACCGCTTCGAGGTGATGGAGGGAGTCCCCGTGGGGTACCCCTCTCCCTAACCCTCCCCCGCAAGGGGGGAGGGGACGCAGTGTGCGTGTGGCGACACGCGTCACACGCGCTCAGCCCGTCTTCACAAAACAAAAAGCGCGGCAGGCTTCCCTGCCGCGCTTTTTGCGTTTGAAGCGAGCGAAGAAGGAGGAACTACTCCTCCTCGGCGTCCTGCTTCTTGCCGCCGAGCGTCTTCAGCTTGGCGAACACGGCGTCGACGTTGAGGTCGTCGCTGGACTTCTCCGCGGATTCGTATTCGTCCTTGCGGGTGGTCTCGGAGGCCGGCAGCAGCGTGGCGCCGCCATAGGCGGCGTCGACCGGCTTTTCCTTGGCGGCGCGCTGCACCTCGAAATCGAGCTCGATCTGCGAGCAGAGGCCGAGGGTGACGGGATCGATCGGGGTGAGCTGGGACGTGTTCCAGTGGGTGCGGTCACGCACGCTGGCAATGGTGCTCTTGGTGGTGCCGACCAGACGCATGATCTGGGCGTCCTTGAGCTCGGGATGGCTGCGCAGCAGCCAGAGGATGGCGCTCGGACGCTCGTGGCGGCGCGACACCGGGGTGTAGCGCGGGCCCTTGCGCTTGGGCTGCGGCGGCAGCACCACCTTGCTCTCCTGGAGGCGGAGCCGGTAATCCGGGTTCTTCTCGCCCTTCTCGATCTCCTCGCGGGTGAGCTGGCCGTTGGAGAGGGGATCCATGCCCTTGATGCCCTGGGCCGCATCGCCATCGGCGATCGCGCGCACCTCGAGGGGATGCATCTTGGTGAAATCGGCGACCTGGTCGAAGGTCAGCGCGGTGTTGTCGAGCAGCCAGACGGCGGTCGCCTTGGGCATCAGAGGTGCGTTGCTCATGGCAAATCTCCTTTGTGCTTCGCCCACCCCTCTGGAGGCGAAACCGGTGGTCATCAGCGATGACAGGGAATTCGCGCTATATAAGCCCGGAGGGGCTGGCCACGCAATGGTTCTGCTATAGATAGTGCCTTGACAGCGCCCGAAAGGGGGCCCAATTCCCTTGGAAATCGCGGTATAGTTCAACCCGACCGTTTTAAGCCCTATTCCATCCATCGACCGCCCCCGCCGGAAGGCGAAACGGGTGATTCGGTCCCGAGATCGCTCAATGTCAGCCAAACCAGACCTCAAGATCGTGCTTTGTTCTCCCCGCGGCTTCTGTGCCGGGGTGGTCCGGGCGATCGACACCGTGGAACGGGCGCTCGATAAATACGGCGCCCCCGTCTATGTTCGCCATGAGATTGTGCATAACAAATACGTCGTCGACGGGTTGAAGAAGAAGGGCGCCATCTTCGTCGAGGAGCTCGCCGAAATCCCGGAGAACACCACCGCGCCGGTGGTCTTCTCGGCCCATGGCGTGCCGAAATCGGTTCCGGCCGACGCGCAGTCCCGCAATCTGTTCTCGCTGGATGCAACCTGCCCGCTGGTGACCAAGGTCCATCGCGAGGCCGCGATCCATTTCAAGCGTGGCCGCGAGATCTTCCTGATCGGCCACTCCCATCACCCCGAGGTGGTCGGCACGCTCGGCCAGCTTCCGGCCGGCGCGGTGACCCTGATCGAGACCGCCGAGGACGCCAAGACCATCGCCCCGCAGGACCCCAACAACCTCGCCTTCGTGACCCAGACCACGCTGTCGATCGACGACACCGCGGAGATCGTGGCGCTCTTGAAGGAGCGCTTCCCCAACATCAACGGCCCGCACAAGGAAGACATCTGCTACGCCACCACCAACCGCCAGCTCGCGGTGAAGAAGGTGGCGCCGGTGGTGGACGCGCTCATCGTCGTCGGTGCCCCCAATTCGTCGAACTCGCAGCGACTGCGCGAGGTTGCCGAGCGCGAGGGCTGCAAGATCGCGGTGCTGGCGCAGCGCGCCGCCGACATCGACTGGGACAAGTTCGGCAACCTCACGAGCCTCGGCATCACCGCCGGCGCCTCCGCGCCGGAGGTGATCGTCGAGGAGATCATGGACGCCTTCGCCGAGCGCTACACGCTGCATGTGGAGACGGTCTCGGCCGCGGAAGAGAACGAGTTCTTCCCGCTGCCGCGTCAGGTGCGTCCCGAAGCTGCCGCCGAGTAGACCTTGATGGCGGTCTACACCGACGTCGCCGCCGACGAGCTTGCGGATTTCCTGAAGCAATATGATCTCGGCGAATTGCTTTCCTACAAGGGCATCGCCGAGGGCGTCGAGAACACCAACTTCCTGCTGCATACCAGCCAGGGGTCGTTCATCCTCACGCTCTACGAGAAGCGGGTGGCGAAGAACGATTTGCCGTTCTTCCTCGCGCTGATGGCGCATCTGGCCGAGCACGGCGTCAACTGCCCGCTGCCGGTGAAGGGACGCGACGGCGAGGCGCTGCGCGAGCTGTCGGGACGGCCTGCGGCGATTATCACCTTTCTCGAAGGCATGTGGCCGCGCAAGCCGACCGTGGCGCATTGCGCCGGCGTCGGCGAGGGGCTGGCGAAGATGCATCTGGCCGGCGCGAACTTCGGGATCAAGCGCGCCAACGCGCTGTCGGTCTCGGGCTGGCGGCCGCTGTTCGATGCGGCGTCGAACCGCGCCGACGAGGTGCAGCCGGGACTGCGCGCGTTCCTCGCGGCCGAGCTCGATCATCTCTCGAGTGGAATCTGGCCGACCGATCTGCCGGAAGGCGTGATCCACGCCGACCTCTTCAACGACAATGTCTTCTTCCTCGGCGACAAGCTCTCCGGGATCATCGACTTCACCTTCGCCTGCAACGACATGCTGGCCTACGACGTCGCGATCTGCCTCAACGCCTGGTGCTTCGAGCCGGATCATTCCTTCAACGTCACCAAGGCGCGGGCCTTTCTCAACGCCTATGGCCGGGTGCGAAAGCTCTCCGAGGCGGAAGAGGCCGCGCTGCCGCTGCTGGCGCGCGGCGCGGCGATCCGTTTCCTGCTGACGCGGCTGGTCGACTGGCTCAACGTCCCGCCCGGTGCGTTGGTGAAGCCGAAGGATCCGCTGGAATATGTCCGCAAGCTGCGCTTCCATCAGAGCGTCGGCAGCGTGCGCGACTATGGACTGATGCCGTCGGGGCTGGTGGCGTGAGCGAGCGTCCCAATGTCACGATCTATACCGACGGCGCCTGCTCGGGAAATCCCGGGCCGGGCGGCTGGGGCGCGATCCTGAGGTTCGGCGACAAGGAAAAAGAGCTGAACGGCGGCGAGCGCCACACCACCAACAACCAGATGGAGCTGATGGCGGCGATCTCGGCGCTCGAAGCGCTGAAGAAGCCGTGCATCGTCGATCTCTACACGGACAGCCAGTACGTCCGGCAGGGCATCACCGGCTGGATCTTCGGCTGGAAGCGCAACGGCTGGCGCACCGCCGACAAGAAGCCGGTGAAGAATGTCGAGCTATGGCAGCGCCTCGACGCCGCGCTGAAGCAGCATGAGATCCGCTGGCACTGGGTCAAGGGCCACGCCGGCCATCCCGAGAACGAACGCGCCGATCAGCTCGCGCGTGACGGGATCGCGATGGCGCGGTTGCAGCAGCGGGTGCGGGAGTAGGCGACGACGTCGTCGCTCCACCTTCAACTGTCATCGCCCGCGAAGTGTTTAGCCCGGACAGATCACTGACGGGTGTTCGGAGACATAGCTGACACATCAAAATGGGCTGGATTGGTCGATTC